>NZ_JCAXEG010000013.1:0-195151 GCF_059758875.1 Streptomyces sp. GQ60
TAACAATTACTGGGGCTTTCCTCCGGGCTTTCGTTCTGTTCTTGCGTTTCCGACTCTATCAGACTCTTTCGTGTCCGATTCCCGGTCGAAGCGGGTTTCGCTTTCCAGTTCTTCGCTTTCGCGTTTCCCTTTCCTGCGATTCCAACTCTACCAGATCATTTCCGCGCCTATCCGGCTTGGATTTGAATTGGACGGCCTTGGAGAGCCATTCCCTTTCGGGCGAGCCAGACAATATCAGGTTTCCCCGGTCTGGATTCCCACCCGCCCGCATCGGACCGTCCGGGCACAGATCTGTGCCGGAGTGCCGTGCGAGGTGGAGACGTAAACGTACTGGAGCGGGGCCCCCGGATGCAAATCCGGTTGCCCCGCTCCGGTGTGGTCGCTACGGCGAGGATCAGACCTCGACGACGACCGGGAGGATCATCGGGCGGCGGCGGTAGCCGTCCGAGACCCACTTGCCCATCGTGCGGCGGATGAGCTGCTGGATCTGGTGCGGCTCGGCCACACCGTCCGCGGCGGCTCGGGCGATGGCTTCCTCGATCTTCGGCAGGACCGAGCTGAACGCCGAGTCCTCGATGCCGGAGCCGCGGGCCTGGATGTTCGGGCCGCTGACGATCTTGCCCGTGGTGCTGTCCACCACGACGTAGACCGAGATGATGCCCTCGTCGCCGAGGATCTTGCGGTCCTTGAGGTGGGCTTCGGTGACGTCGCCGACCGAAAGGCCGTCCACGTACACGTAGCCGGCCTGGACCTTGCCGGAGATGCGGGCCTTGCCGTCGATGAGGTCGACGACGACGCCGTCCTCGGCGATGACGATCCGGTCCTTCGGTACGCCCGTCAGGGCGCCGAGCTCGGCGTTGGCGCGCAGGTGGCGCCATTCGCCGTGGACCGGCATCAGGTTCCGCGGCTTGCAGATGTTGTAGAAGTACAGCAGCTCGCCTGCGGAGGCGTGGCCGGAGACGTGCACCTTGGCGTTGCCCTTGTGCACGACGTTGGCGCCCCAGCGGGTCAGACCGTTGATCACGCGGTAGACCGCGTTCTCGTTGCCCGGGATGAGCGACGAGGCCAGGATGACCGTGTCGCCCGGGACGATCCGGATCTGGTGGTCGCGGTTCGCCATGCGGGACAGGGCCGCCATCGGCTCGCCCTGCGAACCCGTGCAGACCAGGACGACCTCGTTGGCCGGCAGGTCGTCGAGGGTCTTGACGTCCACGACCAGGCCGGCGGGAACCTTCAGGTAGCCCAGGTCGCGGGCGATGCCCATGTTGCGGACCATCGAGCGGCCGACGAAGGCGACCCTGCGGCCGTACTCGTGCGCGGCGTCGAGGATCTGCTGGATGCGGTGCACGTGGCTCGCGAAGCTCGCCACGATGATCCGGTTGTTGGCGTTGGCGAACACCGTGCGCAGCACGTTGGAGATCTCGCGCTCGGGCGGGACGAACCCCGGGACCTCGGCGTTCGTCGAGTCCGAGAGGAGAAGGTCGATGCCCTCTTCGCTCAGGCGCGCGAAGGCGTGCAGGTCGGTGAGGCGGTTGTCCAACGGGAGCTGGTCCATCTTGAAGTCACCGGTGCACACGACCATGCCGGCGCCGGTGCGGATGGCCACGGCCAAGGCGTCCGGGATGGAGTGGTTGACCGCGATGAACTCGCAGTCGAAGGGGCCGAGGTTCTCGCGCTCGCCTTCCTTCACCTCAAGGGTGTAGGGGCGGATGCGGTGCTCCTGGAGCTTCGCCTCGATGAGGGCCAGCGTCAGCTTGGAGCCGATCAGCGGGATGTCCGGCTTCTCCCGGAGGAGGTAGGGGACGGCGCCGATGTGGTCTTCGTGGCCGTGCGTGAGGACGATGCCCTCGATGTCGTCGAGGCGATCCCGGATGGACGAGAAGTCCGGCAGGATCAGGTCGATGCCCGGCTGCTCCTCTTCGGGGAAGAGGACGCCGCAGTCGACGATGAGCAGGCGGCCGTCGAACTCGAAGACGGTCATGTTGCGGCCGATCTCACCGAGCCCGCCCAGCGGGGTGACCCGAAGGCCGCCCTTGGGGAGCTTCGGCGGCGGACCGAGTTCAGGATGCGGATGGCTCAAAAGGTTCTCCTTCACCACGCGCGGCCACGTACCCGTCGAGGCACATGGCGCGCATGTCATTCGTGCACTTGCTGTTGTCTTGTGTGGTTCCGCTTATTCAGTTGTGAAGTCTGGTGTCAGAGCTGTACCCCGCCGGCGGCAAGATCGATCTTGAGCTGCGCCGTCTCTTCGGTGGTCAGCTCGACCAGCGGGAGCCGCAGCGGGCCCGCGGGCAGGCCCTGCAGGTTCAGTGCGCCCTTGGTGGTGATCACACCCTGGGTGCGGAACATGCCGGTGAAGACGGGGAGCAGCTTCTGGTGGATCTCGGTGGCCTTCTGGACGTCGCCGCCCAGGTGGGCCTCGAGCATCTCGCGGAGCTCGGGGCTGACCACGTGACCGACCACGGAGACGAAGCCGACCGCGCCGACCGACAGGAGCGGCAGGTTCAGCATGTCGTCACCGGAGTACCAGGCCAGGCCGCTCTGCGCGATGGCCCAGCTTGCGCGTCCGAGGTCGCCCTTGGCGTCCTTGTTGGCAACGATACGGGGGTGCTCGGCCAGCCGGACGAGTGTTTCCGTATTGATCGGGACTCCGCTGCGGCCCGGGATGTCGTAAAGCATGACCGGGAGCTCGGTGGCGTCGGCGATCGCCGTGAAGTGCCGGAAGAGGCCCTCCTGCGGCGGCTTGCTGTAGTACGGGGTGACCGCGAGCAGGCCGTGGGCGCCGGTGCGCTCGGCCTGGCGGGCCAGCTCGAGGGTGTGACGGGTGTCATTGGTGCCGATGCCGGCGACCACGTGGGCCCGGTCTCCGACCGCTTCGAGTACGGCTCGTACGAGGTCGTTTTTCTCCGCGTCAGTGGTGGTCGGCGACTCACCGGTGGTTCCGTTGATGATCAGGCCGTCGTTGCCTGCGTCCACCAAGTGGACGGCGAGCTGCTGCGCGCCGTCGAGGTCAAGTGCGCCATCCGCCGTAAACGGCGTGATCATGGCGGTGAGGACCCGCCCGAAGGGGGTCTGCGGAGTCGAGATCGGAGCCATGGGTAACACGCTACTCGCTGCCATGCTCGCGGTGTCCCCTCGGGGGACGTGATGAGGGTGTTGGAGCCCGGCACTGCCTGCTCGGGGGTTCAAGCAGTGCCGGGTCCGTTTGATCAGCCTAGATGAACTTTACGAAACGTGGCAATACGGACACTTCGGACTTGATCCGTACATCCGTGCGGAAACGCCTGATTCAGGCTTACGGGGCACTGCGGTCGACCGCGGGAAGGGCGTGGCCCTTCTCCCCGCCGGAGCCGCTCCGGCGGGGAGAAGGGCCGGACGGCAGGGCCGAACGGGCAGCCGGCGGTTCTCGGGGCTCGTGGCCGGCGGAGCTGACGCGGCGCCATAAAGTTTGGTTAATGTCCCGAAAATCGGCACCGATCGGGCCTTTCGTACGTCCTACCCGGTAGAACGTCCGTCCGTCCTGCCCCCACTGCCCCAGGGCCCTGACCGTGAGGAGAGTCGTCCCCGATGTTCCGCCGGCGCGAACCCGTCCCGTTCGCCTTCGTCGCCGAGGCCGACCGATTCCGCAGCAACGTCACTCCGCCGCCGCGCGAGAGACTGGGCAAGACCCAGATCGCCGCCCGTAGTCTGGTCGGACTGACCGTCGTGGCGGGCCTGGTCGGGTCCCTGCTCTTCGGCATCCCCGCCCTGCAGCCGAGCCACGCACCGGCGAAGTCGCAGCAGTCGGAGGCCTCCGAGGGGCGGTAGCCTCACGGCACAGCCCAACCGAACGTGCATGTGAGTGAGGTCCTGCCGTGCC
Source organism: Streptomyces sp. GQ60 (assembly GCF_059758875.1). Taxonomy (NCBI): domain Bacteria; kingdom Bacillati; phylum Actinomycetota; class Actinomycetes; order Kitasatosporales; family Streptomycetaceae; genus Streptomyces; species Streptomyces sp. GQ60. The sequence continues at coordinate 3,860 of NZ_JCAXEG010000013.1, forward strand.
CCTGCCCTTCTTGACGGCCGACAGCGCATTCGACGCGCACGACAACGGGGAGACGCTCCCCTACGAAGACCCCGACCGCTGGCGTCGCCCCTACCGCCCGGGGCCCTGGCGGGTGGCCATCGCCGCGGTGCTGCTCCTGCTGGGCTCGTTCATGCTGTTCGCCACGGTGATCATCGTGGCCGCCGGCACCTGGACCGGCGCCCTGGGTGGCCTGCTCGCCTCGCTCGCCGTGGTCGGCTCCGCCCTGCGGCTGCTGCGCACGGGCGTCTGGGTGAGCCCCAAGGGGCTGCGCGTGGCGGGGTTCTTCACGACCCGCTCCATCCCGTGGAGCCAGGTCGGCGAGGTCCGCACGGTGCAGCAGCCCGTGCGCTGGCTCGGGCTGCCGAGGACCGTGCAGGGCCAGGCCCTGACGGTGGCCGCGCGCGGCGGGGCCGAGCTGCCGGTGCTGCTGACCGACCACAACGCCGATTTCCTGTCGCGGACCGAGGCCTTCGACCGGGCCGCCGACTCCGTCGAGGCCTGGGCCGAGGAGTACCGGGCCGTACCGGCCTGAGGCCGCGCGCGCCCGGCCGCCCCTGAGGGCGCGTCACCCGCACGGGAAGCCCGTACAGGCTCAGGCCCGTACGGGCTTCCCGTCGTGCAGGGAGATGGCCCGCTGCATGGCCTTGCGGGCCCTCGGAGTGTCGCGGGCGTCGTGGTAGGCGACGGCGAGGCGGAACCAGTTCCGCCAGTCCCCCGGCGCGTCCTCCGTCTCGGCCCTGCGGCGCGCGAAGACCTCGTCGGCAGAGTCCCGCAGGATCCGGCCGTACGTGTCCCGCTCCAGCTCGTCCACGGGCAGTCCGCCCTCGGCCTCCAGCTCGGTCGCGAGCTGGTTGGCCCTGGTGACGAACTGGGTGTTCTTCCAGAGGAACCAGACGCCGATGACCGGCAGGATCAGCACGGCCACCCCGAAGGTGACGGTGAGCCAGGTCCCGTGCCGGATCAGCATCAGGCCCCTGCTGCCGACCAGGACGAAGTACACGACCAGGACCGCGGCCGTGATGAAGTAGAGGATCTTCGCGCGCATGGGTGCCGCCGCCTGCTCGTCAGCCGAGTTCGAGGAAGTTTTCCAGGCCGAAGGTGAGGCCCGGGGTCTGCGTCACGCGGCGCGCGCCGAGCAGGATGCCCGGCATGAAGCTGCTGTGGTGCAGGGAGTCGTGACGGATGGTCAGGGTTTCGCCCTCGCCGCCGAGGAGCACCTCCTGGTGGGCCAGCAGGCCGCGGAGGCGGATCGCGTGCACCGGGACGCCGTCGACGTCCGCGCCGCGCGCGCCGTCGAGCGCGGTGGCGGTGGCGTCGGGCTGCGCTCCGAGGCCGGCTTCCGCGCGGGCGGCCGCGATGAGCTGCGCCGTCCGGGTCGCGGTGCCGGAGGGGGCGTCCACCTTGTTCGGGTGGTGCAGTTCGACGACCTCGACGGACTCGAAGTAGCGCGCGGCCTGCGCGGCGAACTTCATGGTGAGGACGGCGCCGATGGAGAAGTTCGGGGCGATGAGCACACCGGTCGCCGGGGAAGCGGCGAGCCAGGTGTTCAGCTGGGCGAGGCGTTCCTCGGTCCAGCCGGTGGTGCCGACCACTCCGTGGATGCCGTGGCGGACGAGGAACTCCAGGTTCTCCATCACCGAGGCGGGGGTGGTCAGCTCGACCGCGACCTGGGCGCCGGCTTCGGCCAGCGTCTCCAGCTTGTCTCCGCGGCCGAGGGCGGCCACCAGTTCCATGTCCTCGGCGGCCTCGACGGCCTTGACCGCCGCGGAGCCGATGCGGCCCTGGGCGCCGAGAACTGCCACGCGCAGCTTGCTCATGTCATTCCTTAAAGTGCGTACGGGCCCGGGCCCTGTCCCGGGGCCCGGGCGACGTGCTCCTGAGTGGGGCCTGGCTAGGCGACGGCCTCGTCGAGACGGGCCGCCTGCTTCTCCTTCAGGGGTCCGATCACCGCGAGCGAGGGCCGCTGCGCCAGGACGTCCTGCGCGACCGAGCGCACTTCGTCCGGGGTGACGGCGGCGATCCGGGCCAGCAGGTCGTCGACCGACATCTGGTCGCCCCAGCACAGCTCGCTCTTGCCGATGCGGTTCATGATCGCGCCGGTGTCCTCCAGGCCGAGGACGGTGGAGCCGGACAGCTGGCCGACGGCCCGCCGGATCTCCTCGTCGGTGAGCCCGTCGGCGGCGACCTTGTCCAGCTCGTCCCGGCAGATCCGCAGTACGTCGTGGACCTGGTTGGGGCGGCAGCCGGCGTAGACGCCGAAGAGGCCGGTGTCGGCGAAGCCCGAGGTGTACGAGTACACGCTGTAGGCGAGGCCGCGCTTCTCGCGGACCTCCTGGAAGAGGCGGGAGGACATGCCGCCGCCGAGCGCGGTGTTCAGTACGCCGAGCGCCCAGCGGCGCTCGTCGGTGCGGGCCAGGGCCGGCATGCCGAGGACCACGTGGGCCTGCTCGGTCTTGCGGTTGACCAGCTCGACGCGGCCGGAGGTGCGGATCCGCTTGGTGCCGCAGCGCGGGCCCACCGGTTCGGCGTCGGTGCGGGTCAGGGCGCCGGCCTTCTCGAAGGCCGCGCGGACCTGGCGTACGACCTTGTTGTGGTCGACGTTGCCCGCGGCCGCCACGACCAGGTGGGTGGGGTCGTAGTGCTTCTTGTAGAAGCGGCGGATCCGGTCGGCGGTGAGCGCGTTGATCGTGTCGACGGTGCCGAGGACGGGGCGCCCGAGCGGGGTGTCCCCGTACATGGTCTGCGCGAACAGGTCGTGGACCATGTCGCCCGGGTCGTCCTCGGTCATCGCGATCTCTTCGAGGATGACTCCGCGCTCGGCGTCGACGTCGGATTCGAGGATCAGCGAGCCGGTGAGCATGTCGCACACGACGTCGATGGCCAGCGGCAGGTCGGTGTCGAGCACCCGCGCGTAGTAGCAGGTGTACTCCTTCGCCGTGAAGGCGTTCATCTCGCCGCCGACCGCGTCGATCGCGGAGGAGATGTCGAGGGCACTGCGCTTCTCGGTGCCCTTGAAGAGGAGGTGCTCCAGGTAGTGCGTGGCGCCGTTCAGCGAAGGCGTCTCGTCCCGGGAGCCGACGTGCGCCCAGATCCCGAAGGTGGCGGAGCGGACGGACGGCAGGGTCTCGGTGACGACGCGCAGTCCGCCGGGGAGGACCGTGCGACGGACGGTGCCGATGCCGTTCGCGCCCTTGAGCAGTGTTTGGGTACGGGCGACGGCCCGCCCCTCCGAAGAGGGGCGGGCCGTCACACGGGAACTACGCGACATCACTTGTCGGAGTCGTCCTTGTCAGCGTCGTCACCGGCGGCCTCGCCGTCGATCACGGGGACCAGGGAGAGCTTGCCGCGGGAGTCGATCTCGGCGATCTCGACCTGGACCTTGGTGCCGACCGCGAGCACGTCCTCGACGTTCTCCACGCGCTTGCCACCGGCGAGCTTGCGGATCTGCGAGATGTGCAGCAGGCCGTCCTTGCCGGGCATGAGGGAGACGAAGGCACCGAAGGTGGTGGTCTTGACGACCGTACCCAGGTAGCGCTCGCCGACCTCCGGCATGGTCGGGTTGGCGATCTGGTTGATCGTGGCGCGGGCGGCCTCGGCGGCCGGGCCGTCGGCGGCACCGATGTAGATGGTGCCGTCGTCCTCGATCGTGATCTCGGCGCCGGTGTCCTCCTGGATCTGGTTGATCATCTTGCCCTTGGGGCCGATGACCTCACCGATCTTGTCCACCGGGATCTTGACGGTGATGATCCGGGGGGCGAACGGGGACATGGCGTCCGGCGTGTCGATCGCTTCCATCATCACGTCGAGGATGTGGAGGCGGGCGTCGCGGGCCTGCTTGAGGGCGGCGGCCAGAACCGAGGCCGGGATGCCGTCGAGCTTGGTGTCCAGCTGGAGCGCGGTGACGAACTCCTTGGTGCCGGCGACCTTGAAGTCCATGTCGCCGAAGGCGTCCTCCGCACCGAGGATGTCGGTGAGGGCGACGTAGTGGGTCTTGCCGTCGATCTCCTGCGAGATCAGGCCCATGGCGATACCGGCGACGGGGGCCTTGAGGGGCACACCGGCGTTCAGCAGCGACATGGTGGAGGCGCAGACCGAGCCCATGGACGTCGAGCCGTTGGAGCCGAGAGCCTCGGACACCTGGCGGATCGCGTAGGGGAACTCCTCGCGCGTCGGGAGGACCGGCACGATCGCGCGCTCGGCGAGCGCGCCGTGGCCGATCTCGCGGCGCTTCGGCGAACCGACGCGGCCGGTCTCGCCGACCGAGTACGGCGGGAAGTTGTAGTTGTGCATGTAGCGCTTGCGGGTCACCGGGGAGAGGGTGTCCAGCTGCTGCTCCATGCGGAGCATGTTGAGGGTGGTGACGCCCAGGATCTGGGTCTCGCCACGCTCGAACAGCGCCGAGCCGTGCACGCGCGGGATGGCCTCGACCTCGGCGGCGAGGGTACGGATGTCCGTGATCCCGCGGCCGTCGATCCGGACCTTGTCCTTGATGACGCGCTCGCGGACCAGGGCCTTGGTGAGGCTGCGGTACGCGGCGGAGATCTCCTTCTCGCGACCTTCGAAGGCCGGGAGGAGCTTCTCGGCGGCGATCTCCTTGACGCGGTCCAGCTCGGCCTCGCGGTCCTGCTTGCCCGCGATGGTCAGCGCCTGGGAGAGGTCGCCCTTGACGGCGGCCGCGAGGGCCTCGTACACGTCGTCCTGGTAGTCCAGGAAGACCGGGAACTCGCCCTCGGGCTTGGCGGCCTTGGCGGCCAGGTCGGCCTGGGCCTTGCAGAGGGCCTTGATGAAGGGCTTCGAGGCGTCGAGGCCGGCGGCCACGACCTCCTCGGTCGGCGCCTCGGCGCCGCCCTTGACCAGGGCGATGGTCTTCTCGGTGGCCTCGGCCTCGACCATCATGATCGCGACGTCGCCGTCCTCGAGCACACGGCCCGCGACGACCATGTCGAAGACGGCGTCCTCGAGCTCGGTGTGCGTCGGGAAGGCAACCCACTGGCCGCGGATCAGCGCGACGCGGACGCCGCCGATCGGGCCGGAGAAGGGCAGGCCGGCCAGCTGGGTGGACGCGGAGGCGGCGTTGATCGCCACCACGTCGTACAGGTGGTCGGGGTTGAGCGCCATGATCGTCGCGACGACCTGGATCTCGTTGCGCAGGCCCTTCTTGAAGGACGGGCGCAGCGGGCGGTCGATCAGGCGACAGGTGAGGATCGCGTCCTCGGAGGGGCGGCCCTCGCGGCGGAAGAAGGAGCCGGGGATCTTGCCGGCCGCGTACTGCCGCTCCTCGACGTCCACCGTCAGGGGGAAGAAGTCGAGCTGGTCCTTGGGCTTCTTCGACGCGGTGGTGGCGGAAAGCACCATCGTGTCGTCGTCCAGGTAGGCAACGGCGGAGCCGGCGGCCTGGCGGGCCAGACGGCCCGTCTCGAAGCGGATGGTGCGGGTGCCGAAGGAACCGTTGTCAATGACGGCCTCGGCGTAGTGGGTCTCGTTCTCCACTAGCGTTTTCTCCATTTTCGTCGTCTCCGTCCGCCACCCGTGTGGTGGTGGACGGTTGCGGAGAAGCGCTCCTGGCGTGCGGGCCGGTCTTCGATCGAAGCAGCCGGGCGAAGCCACGTGGGGCTTTCCGGATGCCACTACCGAGGACCGGCGGCGTAGGGAGGGCGCTCCTCCTCTTCAGTTGTGCACGTCTTCCGACGTGGACGCTTCCAGACTACAAAGCGTCCGGTCCGTCGCGCACGTACAGCAAAGGGAGCGGCCCACTCAATGTGGGAACCGCTCCCTTCACAGCGTCTTTACTTGGCGCCGGCCGCACCGCGGCGGATGCCGAGGCGCTCGACCAGCGTACGGAAGCGCTGGATGTCCTTCTTGGCCAGGTACTGCAGCAGGCGGCGACGCTGGCCCACCAGGATCAGCAGACCACGACGGGAGTGGTGGTCGTGCTTGTGGAGCTTCAGGTGCTCGGTCAGGTCCGAGATGCGGCGGGACAGCATGGCGACCTGGACCTCGGGGGAGCCGGTGTCGCCCTCCTTGGCACCGAACTCTGCGATGAGCTGCTTCTTGACTGCGGCGTCGAGCGGCACGCGTACTCCTTGTAATAGGTCTACATAGCCACCGAGTGCCCCAGGTCGAATTCTCTGGGGATCTTCCGTAACTCGGGAGGCGGGGTCCGCTGAGCGCAGCCTCCAGAAGGTTCCGGGGGCGCGTACACAAACGGCCGTCACACAGCGTACCAGGCTGCCGCAGGCCCTCGTCTCAGCTGGTCAGAGCCCGGGCCTTGGCGTAGACGTCGAGCACGGCCAGGGTCAGCGGGACCAGGCTGAGCAGGACGGCCGCCTCGGTGAGGTCGAGCATCCGCCCCCAGAAGGGTGACAGACCCTTGCGGGGAATGACCAATGCAATTCCGGCGAGGAGGGCCGCGCCGGCGGCGACGGCGGCGGAGAGCCAGAGCGTACGGATCTCCAGGCCGCTGTGGTCCCCGTAGAGGACGAGGTCCTTGAGCAGGGCGGCCGGCGGGTGCATGGCGAGGCCCAGGACGAGCAGGCCGAGGGCGGCGAAGCCGGCCACGAGGGCGCAGGCGACCTGGGAGGTGTAGCGGAAGAGGCGGGCGCGCAGCAGCATGGCGAGCCCCGTGGCCAGGGCCAGGAGCCGGGCCCAGGTGTCGTCCGAGAAGCCGAGGACGGCGGCGGAGCCGACGGCGACGGCCGCGCAGCCTCCGACGAGGCCGAGGAGCATCTCGTGGCCGCGACGGGCCTGGGCGGCGATGGCCTCGGCGTCGAGCGGGGCTGCGGAGTCGTGGCCGTCGGTCGCGGAGCGCTCACCGTACGGCTCGCTCTCGTAGCGGTCCGGGGTCTCGTACTCGGCCGTGGCGCTCTGCGGGGCCGCGTAGCCGATGGGGAGCCGGGCGAACCGGGCGGAGAGGCCGGGCAGGAAGGCGACGAGGCCGATGGCGGCGGGGGCGCAGACGGCCGCCGCGGAGGTCGCGCCGGCGTCGGCGGTGATGGCGGCGAACGTGGCCAGGGTCCCGGTGGCGGCGAGGAAGGTGGTCGCGACGAAGGGGGCGTCGCCGTCGAGGGTGAGGGCGACGAGGGCGACGGAGGCGACGAGCACGCAGACGCAGCCGAGGAGGAACTGGAGCCGGCCGGGGCCCTGGCCCGCGGCGGGGGCGATGATGCCGGAGCCGGCGATCAGCAGGTGCGGTACGGCGGCGAGGCCGAGGGCGACGGCGGAGCCGCGGTCGCGGTAGACCCGGGCGCGGACGCCGGCGGTCGCGGTGAGGAGCGCGCCGATGGAGCCGGCGATGATGCCGGGCAGTCCGTGCATGTCGTGCAGGACCGGGTCGGCGTACCAGAGGACGAATCCGAGCAGGACGAAGAGGACGGCGGCGCCGGTCAGGCCCGCGCCGCGCAGCATGTCGTCGCTCCAGCGGTGGCGGTCGCGCACCACGGCGGCGGCGACGGCGTCGGAGACGTCGTCGAAGACGGCGGGCGGCAGCGATTCCGCGAAGGGGCGCAGGCTCAGCACCTCGCCGTCCAGGACCTGCTGGGCCGCGAGGGTGCGGGCGCCGTCGAGGACGGTGCCGGAGCGCAGGACCAGGTGGAAGCCGGTGGGTGCGCCGACGGGCTGGGTCTGGCCGGTGAGGCGCAGCAGCTCGGGGTAGATGTCGGCGACGGCGATGTCCTCGGGGAGGGCGACGTCTATGCGGCTGTCGGGAGCCACGACGGTGACCCTGCGGAAGCCGGTCGCCTCGGCGGTGTTCACCTGATGCCCCCCGGTGGGTGTGTGCGCTGGTGTGCGTGTGGGTGCGCCGGCGGCGGTGCTCCGACCGCCGGTGCGCAGCCGATTCGCGGATGCGCATGCCGCGCGCGCCACCCTACCGGGAGTGCGGATGACTGTCGGCAAGTAGGATCACCTCTCTGCGGAGGAGACCCCCTTCGCGCCCGGGACTTGAGGGCGCCGGTTGCGACGTCCCGTCTGTTTTCGAGGGATTGATGCTCCGGTGAGCCAGATCGTCGTCAAACGTCCGCCCCGGTCGCTGCCGCCCGAAGTGCCTTCGGACGAACTGCGGCTGGAGGCGCCGCCGGAACTTCCCCGGGGGCAGCAGGAGGGCGTGCTGATGCAGCTCCTCCCGATGCTCGGGATGGGCTCGTCCGCCGTCTTCTTCTTCATGCCGGGTGCCGCGCCGTTCATGCGCATCATGGGCGTGCTGATGATGGTGTCGACGGTGGGCATGCTGGTGGCCCAGTTGATGCGGCACCGTCGCGGCACCCAGGGTCAAATGGCCGACATCCGGCGGGATTACCTCAAGTACCTCGCTCAAACCCGCCGCCAGGTACGGAGGACCGCGCGCGTCCAGCGTGACGCGCAGCTCTATCTGCACCCGGCTCCGGAGCAGTTGTGGTCGGTGGTGGCCGAGGGTTCGCGGCTGTGGGAGCGGCGGGTCGGCGACCCGGACTTCGGGCAGGCCCGGCTGGGGCTGGGCGCACAGCGCCTGGCGACGCCGCTGGTGGCTCCGGACACGGCGCCGGTCGACGAGCTGGAACCGCTGGCGGCGGGCGCCATGCAGCGGTTCCTGCGGGTGCACTCCTCGCTGGACGGGCTGCCGATGGCGGTGTCGTTGCGGGCGTTCTACCACGTGACGGTCTCCGGGGAGCCCGAGTCGGCGCGGGGCACCGCGCGGGCGCTGGTGGCCCAACTGACGACGCTGCACTCCCCCGAGGACCTGATGGTGGCCGTGGTGGCCGCGCCGGGCGCGGTGGCGGAGTGGGACTGGGTGAAGTGGCTGCCGCACACCCAGGTTCCGGGTCAGATCGACGGGGCCGGTACGAAGCGGCTGTTCGGCGACGACCTCGCCGAGCTGGAGGGGATGCTGGGCTCCCGGCTGGAGGGGCGGCCCCGGTTCAGCCGGGAGGGCTCCCCCGTACTGGACCAGCCGCACGTGGTCCTCGTCCTGGACTCGGGTTCCCGCGGGGGTCTGGTGCCGCCGGACTCGGTGTTCGCGGCGGCCGAAGGGCTGCAGGGGGTCACCGTCGTCGAGGTGGTGGCCGGCGAGCTGGACGAGGCGCGCGGCGGGCTGTCGGTCGTGGTGCGGCCGGGCCGGCTGCGGTTGGAGTCGGGTGCGGGCGTCGCCTACGAGGGCCTGCCGGACACCCTGTCGCTGCCCGCGGCCGAAGCGCTGGCCCGGCAGCTCGCGCCGCTGCGGACGGGCGGCGGGGACGATGACGAGCCGCTGCTGGCCAATCTGGACTTCACCGACCTGCTGAACCTGGGTGACGCGGCCGCCGTGGACGTGGCCCGGACCTGGCGGCCGCGCTCCGCCGGCGAGCGGCTGCGCGTGCCGATCGGGGTCGGCGAGGACGGCTCCCCGGTGATGCTGGACCTGAAGGAGGCCGCGCAGGAGGGCATGGGCCCGCACGGGCTGTGCGTGGGCGCGACCGGTTCGGGCAAGTCGGAGCTGCTGCGCACGCTGGTGCTGGGGCTGGCCGTCACGCACACCTCGGAGACGCTGAACTTCGTACTCGCCGACTTCAAGGGCGGCGCGACCTTCACCGGGATGGGGCAGATGCCGCACGTCGCGGCGGTCATCACCAACCTGGCGGACGACCTCACGCTCGTGGACCGCATGGGCGACTCGATCCGCGGCGAGCTGCAGCGCCGCCAGGAGCTGCTGCGCTCCGCGGGCAACTACGCGAACATCCACGACTACGAGAAGGCCCGCGCGGCCGGTGCTCCGCTGGAGCCGCTGGCCTCGCTGGTGCTGGTCATCGACGAGTTCTCCGAGCTGCTGACGGCGAAGCCGGACTTCATCGACATGTTCATCCAGATCGGCCGCATCGGCCGGTCGCTGGGCGTGCACCTGCTGCTGGCCTCGCAGCGGCTGGAGGAGGGCAAGCTGCGCGGGCTGGACACGTACCTGTCGTACCGGATCGGTCTGCGGACCTTCTCGGCGGCGGAGTCGCGGACCGCGATCGGCGTGCCGGACGCGTACCACCTGCCGTCGGTGCCCGGTTCGGGCTACCTGAAGTTCGGTACGGACGAGATGACGCGCTTCAAGGCGGCGTACGTCTCGGGCACCTACCGCTCGGGCGGGCCGGACCTGTCGGTCGGGCTGTTCCCGGTGGAGCGGCGGCCCGTGCTGTTCACGGCGGCGCCGGTACCGGTGGTGTACGCGGCTCCGGACCCGGCGTACCTGTCGGCGCGGGCGGCGGAGGCCGAGCCGGCCGGGCAGGGCGACGACGCGCTGGCGGACACGGTGCTGGACGTGATCGTGGGACGGCTGGAGGGGCAGGGGGTGCCGGCGCACCAGGTGTGGCTGCCGCCGCTGGACCAGGCTCCGCCGCTGGACCAGTTGCTGCCGGCGCTGGCGCCCTCGGCGGAGCGCGGGCTGCACGCGGAGGGGTACACGCGGCCGGGCGGGCTGGTCGTGCCGCTCGGGCTCATCGACAAGCCGTTCGAACAGCGGCGCGAGGTGCTGTACCGGGACTTCTCGGGTGCCGCGGGCCACATGATGGTGGTCGGCGGTCCGCAGTCGGGCAAGTCCACGCTGATGCGGACGCTGATCTCCTCGTTCGCGCTGACGCACACCCCGCGCGAGGTGCAGTTCTACGGGCTGGACTTCGGCGGCGGCGGCCTGTCCTCGCTCGCCGAACTGCCGCACGTGGGCGGGATCGCGTCCCGGCTGGACCCGGAGCGGGTGCGGCGCACGGTCGCGGAGGTGGCCGGAGTGCTGCGCCGGCGCGAGGAGTTCTTCCGCGCGAACGGCATCGACTCGATCGGCACCTACCGGCGCCGGCGGGCCGCGGGCGAGCTGCCCGGGGAGGCCTGGGGCGACGTGTTCCTGGTCGTCGACGGCTGGGGCGGCTTCCGGGGCGAGTACGAGGCCCTGGAGCAGGTCGTCACGGACATCGCGTCCCGCGGACTGGGATACGGCATCCACGTGGTGATCACGGTCGCCCGGTACATGGAGGTCCGGGCCGCGCTGAAGGACCAGATCCTCAGCCGGCTGGAGCTGCGCCTCGGCGACGTCATGGACTCCGAGTTCGACCGCAAGGTCGCGGCGAACGTCCCGACGGGGATGCCGGGCCGCGGCCAGGTCGCGGAGAAGCTGCACTTCCTTGGCGCACTGCCGCGGATCGACGGCTCGCACGCGGCGGACGACCTGTCGGAGGCCACCACCGCCTTCGTGGACGCCGTCAAGCAGAACTGGGCGGGCCAGGCGGCCCCCGGCGTACGGCTGCTGCCGCGGCTGCTCCACGCGGACCAGCTCCCGAAGGGCCAGGAGTACCCGGAGCGCGGGATCGCGATCGGCATCGACGAGACCGAGCTGGAGCCGGTGTTCGTCGACTTCGAGACCGACCCCTTCCTCCTCGTGTTCGGCGAGAGCGAGTCGGGCAAGACGAACCTGCTGCGGCTCATCGCGCAGCGGATCTCGGAGCGCTGCGGCCCGGACCGGGCGCGGCTGGTGGTCGGCGACTACCGGCGCGGCCTGCTCGGCGCGCTGCCGGAGGAGCACCTGCTGGAGTACGCGCCGATGGCGAGCTCCCTGCAGATGCACATGGAGGCGCTGGCCGGGGTGTTCGCCCGCCGGCAGCCGCCGCAGGACGTCACTCCGCAGCAGTTGCGCGACCGCAGCTGGTGGACGGGCCCGGACGTGTTCATCATCATCGACGACTTCGACCTGGTGGCCACGAGCCAGGGCAATCCGCTGGCGCAGCTGGTGGAGTTCCTGCCGTTCGCCCGGGACACGGGCGTGCGCTTCGTCATCGCGCGCAGTTCGGCGGGGGCCTCGCGCTCGCTGTACGAGCCGTTCATGCAGCGGATCAAGGAGCTGGGCGCGCAGGGCGTCGTACTGTCCGGAGATCCGTCCGAGGGGGATCTGGTGGGCAACGCGCGGCCGCGTCCCATGCCGCCGGGCCGGGCCTCCTTCGTCTCGCGCAAGCGGGGGACCTCGCTGATCCAGATCGGGCGGATGCCCGGGATGTAGGGCGGGGCGCCGGCCGGCGCGCGCGGGCGCAGGGTCGCGGAGGACCGCGGAGGGTTGCGGAGGGTTGTGGAAAGCCTCCCGCGCGCGGCGGGTCACCGTCGATAATCGGCAGGGATCGCACCACCGAAGGAGAGGCCGCGCATGGGCACTCAGCAGGAGAAGGACGAGCTGTACGGGCTCGACATCAGCGGCGTCGAGTGGGAGGGCCCGCCCGGCACCTCTCCCGACGAGGAGCGGGTCGAGATCGCCCGGCTGCCCGAGGGAGCGGTGGCGATGCGGTCCTCGCTGGACCGGGACACGGTGCTGCGCTACACCGCGGCCGAGTGGGAGGCGTTCGTACTCGGGGCCCGGGACGGGGAGTTCGATCTCGACCGGGGTCCGCGCTAGGACCCGTACGGCCTCGTACGGCCTCGTGGGACGGAGGAAGGGGCGCGCCCTGTGCGGACGCGCCCCTTCCTCGTGTTTCGCCGTCTTCGGCGGTGCTTCGCAGTACCGCGGGCCTAGTGGGCCTCGGTGAACAGGCGCGAGGCCTTCACGTCGGTGGCGCGGTAGTCGTTCTTGCCGCGCTCGATGAGGTCCGCGACGAGGCGCAGCTGGGCGCGCATGTGGTCGGCCTTGCCGTTGTACTTGCGCTGCAGCTCGACGTACTGGGCGTGCGCCTCGCCGTCCCAGGTGTCGGTGACGACCGTCAGGGCCGCACCCATCTCGTCGAGGTCCTTCTTGATGTTGTCCGAGACGATGCGGATGCGGTCCGCCATCACCTGGACGCTCTCGTACTGGACCTTGGTGTGCCCGTTGTTCGCGGTCATGCTCTTCTCCTTCGCACGGGGCTGGGCAGGTGGGTGGGAAGCGGAAGCGGGTCAGATCCCGTTCAGGGCTGAGGTGTTGCCCCCGCCGCTGCCGGCCTTGACCGCCTGGAACGCGGAGACCACGTCGTCGTCCTGCGCGTTGCTCAGGTTCTTGGTCTGCCCGACCGCGTTGTGCAGGACCCCGAGCAGCCGGCGGATCTCGTCGTGGTCCTCGTTGACGACCGTCTGCGCGGAGGTGAACCCCGACGCACCCACACCGGTCCAGCCGGCGCTGACGGTGGCGAGGATGTCCGCCAGCTCCCGGGACTGCCGCGTGACGCTGTCGGCGGTCTCCGAAATCTTGTTCAGTGCCTGCTTTACCGGGTCATCAGCGAGTCCGAAATTGTTGGTCATCCGAAGCTCCTCATCTCTCAATTCGCCAGACAGAACCGGCGGATCGCGCGGCGGAGCGGTACTACGAGAAGGCGGTTTCAAGCCACGCGCCCCCGGATCCCCCTCCGCTTCACGCACAATCCCCGATCACAGTCGTGAAGCCTCCGAACACTGTAGTCAGTTGATCGGCCCGACCCAACACAGCCCATGGGGTTCTGTTGATGAACCGTGACCGTTCACAGCAAACGGCGCCTTCGGTTCCGGGCATCCCGGACCACCGTGGCGGTCCCCGCGATCACGGCGATGAGCACGCCGCCGATCCCCAGCGCGTACGTGCCGAGCCGCTCGTCGCGTTCACGCGCCGTCTCGCTCGTGTGCATCACGGCCGGCTCCGGTGCCGCCGCGCGGGGCGGCCCGGGGTCCGCCACGGGGGCCTTGGGGGGCTCGGCTCCCACGGCGGACTGGGTGAGCGCGCGGACCGGGTCGACCACGCCCCAGCCCACGAAGTCGTCGTGGCCGTTGACCGAGCGCTCGGCGGTGTTCTGGAGCTGCCAGATCACTTCCTGCGCGGTCCACTGCGGGTGCTTGGCTCGGAGCAGGGCCGCGACCCCGGCGACGTAGGGGGCGGAGAAGCTGGTGCCGTTGTCCACGCACTGGCCGAAGCCGGGGACGGTGGAGACCATGTCGACGCCGGGGGCCGCGATCCCGATGAAGGAACCGGGCTGGGAGAAGGCGGCGCGCTCGTTGTTGCGGTCCGAGGAGCCCACGGCGAGGACGCCGGGGAAGGCCGCCGGGTAGGTGGCGCGCTTCTTCCCGGTCAGGCCGTCGTTGCCCGCCGAGGCGATGACGACCACGTTGGCCTCGACGGCCTTCTTGACGGCCTGGCCGAGCTTGGAGTCCTGGGTCATCGGCACCTCGGTGTCCTGCGAGATGTTGATGATCTGGGCGCCCTTGGACACCGCGTGCGTGATGGCCTCGCTCAGGGTCTCGGCGTTGCCGTTGCCCTGCCCGTCGTTCTGCCGGATGGGGATGATCGTGGCCTCGGGGGCGAGCCCGACGAAGCCGGTACCGAGCTTCGGGCGGGCCGCGATGAGCCCGGCGACCTTGGTGCCGTGCCCGACGGTGTCCCCGGTTCCGTCGCCCTTGGCATCGACGAAGTCACGGCCGGCCCCGATGTCGAGGGCGTCGCTGAGCTGCGGGTTGACCCGGTCGACTCCGCTGTCGATGACGGCCACGCGGACGCTCTTCCCGTCCTGGGAGCGGCCCCTGGTGTCCGCCCAGAGCTCGTCGAGCAGCAGCCGCTGGAGCGCCCAGGGCCGGTCCTCGATCTGCTTCTTCATCGGGAAGGTGCACTCGCCGGCGCCCGCGAGGCGCAGGGGCGCTTTCGGGTACGAGGCCTCGCGCCCGCCCTCGTACGCGTTCCCGGTCCCGGTCCCGGTCCCGGTCCCGTACGAGGGCTGCGGCGCGGCGCCCAGCGTGAGGGCGGCGGCCGCCAGCAGGGCGGCGAGGGCGGGCTTCGAAGTGCTCCGCATCACGAACCCTGCGGCTGGCGGGCGGAGTTGCTGTCGAGGCGGGGGCCCTTGGAGAGGAACTCCGACCATGCGATGGGCACCGTCACCGGGACCACCTTCTCGTATCCGAGCCGGGCCTGGGCCTGGCTCGGCGCGGGGCGGCCGTCGGAGGTGACCGGCCCGCCCTGGCCGGGGCTCGCGCTCGGCCCGGGTGAGGGCTGGGCCGCGTCGCTGTCGCCGTTCGCCTGGACGGCGTACCGCAGGCCGGTGTCGGTGACCAGGAAGAGCGCGCCGCCCGCGGTGGTCTGGCGGCCCTGCGCCTGGGTGTAGAGCAGGCCCGTGCCCGGAGTGACGTAGGCGCTCGTACCGCTGGCGGTGATGTCGACGGGGAATCCGGTGCCGGCCCAGGTGCTCAGCGTCTGGGCGCCCTGCGCGTCGACCGAGCGCAGCACGCTGCAGACGGTGTCGCGGTCGCCCTCGGCGCCAGCGGCGGGGGCGCCGGGCGCACGGACCACGTTGATCCGCTCGGTCTTCTTCTGCGGCCACTTCATGTTGGCCTTGAAGAACGTGCGGTCCGGGTTGATGGCCTGGAGGTCCACCTCGTGGGGCTTGCCGTGCATGTCGAGCCGGTCGGTCTCGGGCGAGGAGATCAACAGCCAGGCGGTGAAGTCGGAAACGGGGACGACCTTGCCGGGCAGCACCAGGTAGTGCTGCGCGCCGGCGCCGGTCACGGCCTTCAGCACCATGCCGACCTTGTCGTCCGTGCTGGCCAGGCCCTTGACCCCGGCGGGCGTCCCGGCCTTCGCACCCGGAATTTCGGGGAAGGCCAGCTCGTCGCCGGAGCCGAGGGTGGCCAGCCACTCCTCGGAGACCGGCTGCGGGACGGCGCTGCCGCCGACGAGGGCGTTGGTCATCGTGCGCGCGTCCGCGGTGCCCTCGGGGAACTTGTACTTCGTGCCCGCCGCGTCGACGAGGTAGCGGGCCTTGCCCGGGCCGGTGCTCTGGACGTACAGGGCCTGGGACTCGGAGAGCCGGCGTCCGTCGTCCATCAGGTGCGCCTCGCGGTCGGCCAGGACGAAGGTGGCCGTCTGCACGCCCTTGCCGTTGCCGCCGGGCTGCTGGCAGACGGCCCAGCGCTTGGCCTTCCCCGCGTCCGCCGGGGCGGGCAGCCGGTCGGGGGCGTACGGGATGCCGATGATGGGACCGCGCGGGAGCTTGCCCGCGTCCAGCACCTTGTCCGCGACCTGGACGACCTTGGCCTTGGAGGGGTCGAGGAGCAGCCGGGCGGAGGCGAGGTTCAGCACCGGGTGCAGCCGGGTCTGGTCCTTGCCGTTGACCTTGGTGGTCAGGACGACGTAACGGGTCGTCGAGTCCTTGCCGACGATGACGTGGTCGCCGGGGGTGTCCCATCCCTTGGGGGCCGTCGGCTTGAACATCCCCCAGGCTCCGAAGGCCGCGAGGACGAGCGCCGCGGTGATCACACCGGGCAGGACGGCGCGCAGCGGTCGCGGAGCACCCTCCTCGGATCCGCTCGCGGAAGGCTGAAGGAACGCGGCCACCGTGCGTCGCTTCGCAAAGGTGTACGCGTTGAGCTCGTCACGTCGTGAGGCCATGGCCGCCTGATTCTCCCCGCACGGCCCGGTCGGTGGGTACGGTCTCCGGGCCTCTATTGTCCGACCGGCCACCTACTATGCCTCTTGACGGAGGGTGGATGGGGGCCGGGTAGGCTGAGGCAGCCGCTCCACGCCTTCCGGGCCGGGGGAAACAGGGGTGTTGGGGCGGATTGGTGAGATTCCGGGGGCGAGCGGCCGGCTGTCGCGCGTGCTGCCGGGGCTCAGGAGTACGAACCCCGAAAAGGTGAGGTGCGCGAGTGATGGCCACTGCCGTGAGGCCGCGGACCGGGGCGCCCGCACCCGCGCGCGCCGGAGTGACCCCGCATCCCAAGTCCGGTCCCGGCCGTTTCGGGCCGTTCCGATTGCAACAGCTGGTGCTCCTCCAGGTCGCCGCGGCGGCCCTGTTGGCGGCCTGGGTGGTGGAGCCGCTGCTGCTGGCGCCGGCCGGTGTGCTCGCCCTGGTCCTCGTCCTGCTCGCGGTCGTACGCAGGCACCGGCGCTCGCTGCCCGAGTGGATCGGCGGCGCGCTGGCGCTGCGCGCACGCCGCCGCCGGGCCGCCGCCACGGCGGTGC
The DNA here is from genome assembly GCF_059758875.1 of Streptomyces sp. GQ60. Lineage (NCBI taxonomy): Bacteria > Bacillati > Actinomycetota > Actinomycetes > Kitasatosporales > Streptomycetaceae > Streptomyces > Streptomyces sp. GQ60. The sequence continues at coordinate 20,733 of NZ_JCAXEG010000013.1, forward strand.
GGGCCGGTACGGAGCCGGGGCTGGCCCCGCTCGTCGAGGCCGATCCGGCGTTGCGGACGCTCACGTTCAGCGAGCGGGACCGGGAGCGCGACCGTGACCGACGGCCCGTCGGGATGGTCGGCGACGGCACGTTCCTGACGGCGGTGGTCCAGGTCGACACGGACGCCACCGCGCTGCGGCCCGACCGGGGGGCGCGGCCGCTGCCGCTGGCCCTCGTACGGGACGTCCTCGAAGTGGACGGCATCCGGCTGGAGTCCGCACAGCTCGTGCAGCACACCCAGCCGGCGCCGGCGCCGCACCTGCCGGCCCAGTCGATGGCCGCGCGCAACTACGCCCCGCTCCAGGCCCTGACCGGGAGCCCCGCGGTGCGCCTGACGTGGATCGCGCTCAAGCTGGATCCGGAGCTGTGCCCCGACGCGGTCACCGCGCGCGGGGGCGGGCTGCCGGGTGCGCAGCGGTGTCTGGTGCGGGTCGCGGACCAGTTGGCGAGCAGGCTCGCGGGGGCCGGGTTCCGCGCGACGGTGCTCACGGAGCAGGAACTGACGGGCGCGCTGGCGACTTCCTCGTGCGCGAACCCGATGGCGATCACCCAGGCGGGGCGGTCGGCGGCCACGGGACGGCGTACCGAGGAGACCTCGCGGACCTGGCGCTGCGACGACCGGCGGCACACCACGTACTGGATCAGCCGCTGGCCCCAGTTGGGCGGGAGCGGGGCCGGACTGCCGCAGTTCGTGGCGCTGTTGACCTCGCTGCCGGCGCTGGCGACGAACTTCAGCCTGACGATGACCCCGGCCGCGCGGCACGAGGTCACGCTGACCGGGCACGTACGGGTCACCGGGCGCAGCGACGAGGAACTGATCGCCGCACGGCGCGGACTGGAACAGACCGCTCGGGGAGTCAAGGCCGGGCTGGTGCGGCTGGACCGGGAGCAGGTGCCGGGGCTGCTGGCGTCGCTCCCGTTGGGAGGAGCGCGATGAGGGGCTCTCGATCGGGATCGGGCACGGGTACGGGTACGGGTACGGGTACGGGTACGGGTACGGGTACGGGTACGGGTACGGGTACGGGTACGGGTACGGGTACGGGAACTAGCTCTCGTTCGGGTTCGGTGCGGGGTGGCTTCGGGCTGGTCGGCCCGCGGCGGGAGCGGCACGTGGTCCAGGCGGCCGACCTGGACGAGCTCGCGCTGCCGGTCGGGGACGACGGGGTCGTCATCGGCGTGGACTCCGCGGGCCGCCCGGCGGTCCTCGGCATCAACCGGCCGACACCGTACGAGGTCACGCTGATCGGCGGCCTGTGGACGGCGCAGGTCCTGGCCCTGCGGGCGGCTGCCACGGGCGCGCGGGTGACGGTGGAGACCGGGCGCGGCCAGGTGTGGTCCGGCCTGGCGCAGGCGGCGGGCGGGGGTCAGCAGTGCGTGACCCTGCACGACGTGGGCCGGGTGCCGCCGCAGGGCGCGTCGGCGGGCAGTCCGGTCCTGGTGATCCGCGACTGCGGCATGCGTCCGCCGCGGGGGCGCGTGGCGGCGGGACCCTGGCAGTCGGTCCTGACGCTGCTCCCGTACCTGAGCCCGGCGGCCCCCCGACTGGTGCGCAACGCCTCCCTGGTCGGCATCCAGCGGGTCTCCCCGGACGAGGCGGAGCAGCTCGGCCGCCTGATGCGGCTGCCCGCGGCGGCGGTGGAGTCGCTGCCGACGCTGGGCGACGGGGTCACGCTGTGGTGCACGGAGCGGGACCGGCAGTTCGTGATGACGCAGCCGACGGACGGGGAGACGGGCTTGCTGGGTCCGGCGCGGCGCATCGACTGAACCGGGGCGGGGCCTTGCCGCAGCGGGACGGGGCGGAGCGGGGCCGGGGCTGCGGCGCCCGGGGCGGCGCGTGGTCGCCGGCGGGCCCAGCGCAGGATGCCAGGGCGCTCGGCTGCGGAGTGCGGGGTGGCGCGAGGTTCGTTTCACGGTGACGGGGCCAGTGGTGCGGGGGTGCGGCCGCCCGTGGAGCCGGGAGTACCGGTTGGCGGTCGGCGGAGCCCGGGCGGTGCCGGGTTGGCGGTCGGTGGAGCCCGGGAGGTCGGGGTGCTCGCCCGCGGAGCCGGGGAGCACCGGGTTGGCGTTGGTGGAGCCCTGCGGTCCCGGGGTGCTCGTCTGCGGAGCCCGGGAGGTCGGGGTGCTCGCCCGCGGAGCCGGGGAGCACCGGGTTGGCGTTGGTGGAGCCCTGCGGTCCCGGGATGCTCGTCTGCGGAGCCCGGGAGGTCGGGGTGCTCGCCCGCGTAGCCCAGGAGTGCCGGGATGGCGGTCGGCGGAGCCCGGCGGTCTCTGCGTTCGCCCGCGGAGCCGGGGAGTACCGGGTTGGCGTTGGTGGAGCCCTGCGGTCCCGGGGTGCTCGTCTGCGGAGCCCGGGAGGTCGGGGTGCTCGCCCGCGGAGCCCGGGAGTACCGCGAGGTTCAGCCTCACGGGGGACTCGGGGTCGCGGGGTGTGCACTCGGGAGGTACCGGTTCGGGGATGGCGGCTCGGGGCTGCCGGTTGGGCGCCTGCACAGGTGCGGGGCCGCCGGGCAGACCGCAAGCAGGTGGGCCTGCGGGCCGCAGCAGGCGGTCCAGATCGCCGGTGGCCCTGATGAGGGACCGGAACCGGGCTTCCGACGGGCCGGGAGCGGGCAGGCCACTGCTGGCATGACCGAGAAGCGGCAGTACGGCAGTGCGGGAAGCCGCCAGGCTTGCAGCCCAGCGGTCGGGGAAGCGGCGGTTCAGGAACCTGTGGGCGGAACGAGCGTGCTGGTAAAGGCAGTTCGGAAGCATGCAACCCCTGAACGGCCACGCGGAATCCGTCGGACCAGAGGGTGAGCCGGGAACCGGCAGAACGTGCTCAGACCTGCGGAGAACCGGCAGGCCCGGAATGGGCAGACGAGGATCAGCAGGCCGAACTGAGCAAGCCGAGAACTGGTTGACCGGGAATCGCGGCACGAGCCCCGCCCAGAGGCGGCAGACGGGAGCCTCCGCACGGGACGCCTAGAACCAGCGGACGGAACCGAACGACCCGGGAACCGGCGGGCCGGGCCGGTACGGGCAGGCCCCTGACGGGCGGACCGGGACAGGCAGGCGGACCGGCAGACCGGCGGACCGACGGACTGGGCAGGCAGGTGAGGACCGACGGGCCGGAAGGTGGGCCGGAAGAGCGGGCTGGGCCGGGAACCAGCGGAGCATGCACGGGCGTGCCAGTATCCGACGGGCCTGAACCGACATGCCTGGATGAGCAAGCCGGGAGCTGGCGGGCCCGGAGCCATGCAGCGCCGGATGGGCAGGCAGGGCACCAGCAGGCCGAACCGAGTTGGGCTTGGCCGACCGGCCAGGAGCAGGCAAACCAGGGACGCGCGAGGCCCGGAACCAGCAGCATGAGGACATGCGGGCAGGCAAGCAGGCGGGCCAGGAACCGGTGGACCCGGAGACTCGGAACACGCAGGCCAGAAACCCGGCCGGCCGAACCGCGCGAGCCGGGACGGCCCGGCCAGGAGCAGGCACCCCCGGGACGCAAGGCCGGGAACCGGCAGCGCCAGGACAGGTGAGGCCAACAAGGGCGTGCCGGGGCAGTACGGGCGGGTTGGGGATCCGCAGGGCGGGAACGGGTGGGGTGGGGATTGCGCGCGCATGCCGGGGCCGCCCAGGCGCGGTAGGGCACGGCGGGCAGGTCGGGAGCGGGGCCGCCGTGGTGATGTGGCGGGTCGGAGGGGCGGGGATTGGCCCGGGACACTGCCGTATGGGCAGGATGGAGGCGGCTCGTACCCCGTGGTCGGCCTCGGGGTCGGGCGGACGGGGGCGGATATCGGCTGCGGGACACGATTAGGCTGGGCGCCGGCGTGGCGCGGTGGGACGCCGGACCAGTGTTCGACAGATCAGGAGGACCAGTGAGCGGCGATCGGAACGAGAGGCGCGGCGGGACGTGGGACGTCCCGACGGACGATCAGTCCGACGCGGAGCCCGAACTGACGGGCGAGTTCACCATCGACTACACCCCGCCGGCCTGGTACACGCAGGGCGCGGCTCCGGCGGCCGCCGCGATCCCGGGGCTGCCCGAGGGGAGCGGCTTCGAGCCGCACCGGCCGCCGTCGGAACTGGAGAGCCCTCCGACGATGCGCATCGCCCCGCCGGCTCCGCGCACGGCCTCGGACGCACCGGCCTCGGCCATGCCGTACGCGGGCACCCCCGGCGCACCCACGGCGCTGACGGCCGGCTCCTCGGCCGCGCCGTACTCTCCGGCTACGGGCACCTCCGCCCCGCCGCACCCGTCGGCCCCGGGCACCGTCGTCCCGCCCTGCCCGTCGGCGCCGGGCGCCGCCCGGCCGTCGTACCCGTCCGCTCCGGACAGCACCGCCCTCCCCCACGCCCCGGCCCCCGGCGCCGGACTTCCGTCGAGCCCGTCGGCACCGGCCACCGGACTTCCGTCCAACCCCTCGGCACCGGACAACGCCCTCCCGCCCTACCCCTCCGCCCCGGACGCCGCCCTGGCGTCGTACCCGCCCTCGGCTCCGGACAGCACCGCCACCCCGCACCAGTCGGCACCCGCCACCGGACTTCCGTCCAACCCCTCGGCACCGGACACCGCCCTCCCGCCCTACCCCTCCGCCCCGGACGCCGCCCTGGCGTCGTACCCGCCGCCGGCTCCGGACAGCACCGCCACCCCGCACCAGTCGGCACCCGCCACCGGACTTCCGTCCAACCCCTCGGCACCGGACACCGCCGTCCTGCCGCATGCGCCGGCCCCGGCTACCGCGCAGCCGTCGTACGCGTCGGCTTCGGACAGCGCCGCCCCGCCGCAGACGCCCGGACCGGAGCGCGCCCAGCCGTCGAACCCGTCGGTGTCCGGTGCGGACTCCGGACTTCCGCCGTACACCCCGGCTCCGCCTCACGCGCCGGCCCCGGGCAGTGCCGCCGCGTCCGACGCCTCGGCGGCCGGTCGCGCCGACGGTGCCGCGCCGCCGTCTTCGGAGTCCGTGCCCGCCGACCCGGCGCACCCGTCGGATGCGCAGAGCTCCCCGGGCGAGCCCTACGCCCCGGCTTCGCCCGAGTCCGCTGCCGAGCGGGGCGGTTTGAGCGACCCGTACGCGTCCGCCCCGCCCGCCCAGCCGGACGCAGCGGCTCCGTACGCCGGCATCGTGCGTACGCCCACTCCCCCCGCGGGGACGGTCGTGCCGGCGCCGCGGGCGGCGGGCACCTTCGAGGGATCCGCCGGGTCCGACGCGGCTCCCGGTTCCGAACGTCCGCAGTGGTCCCCGGAGTTGTCCACACCTCCGGCCTCCCAGGGCGGCGGATACGACATCCAGCCGCCTTCGCGGCCCCAGCCCCGGACGCCGGACGCCGGATACGGATTCCCGCCCGCGCAGCAGCAACAGCAGCAGCACCCCCAGCAGGCGGACCCCGGCTACGGGTTCCCCCCGCCCGCCCAGCATCAGCAGCAGTACGCCGACCCCCACGGCGGCGGCCCGTGGCAGCAAGGCCCCCAGGGCCCCGGCCCCCAAGGCCCGCATGGCCCCCAGGGCCCCCACGCGCACGATCCCCGCTACGGCACCCCCCAGCCCTCCGGCGGCGCCCCCCTCGGCTACACCGCGGCCGTCGAGCTGTCCTCCGACCGCCTGCTCCGCGGCAAGCAGAAGGCGAAGAGCGGCAACAACGCCTCCGGTGGCGGCGGCCTGTTCCGCTTCGGCGGCAAGGCGGCCGAAGCGGAGCGGCGCCGCAAGCTGGAGCTGATCCGCACGCCGGTCATGTCCTGCTACCGGATCGCCGTCATCAGCCTCAAGGGTGGCGTCGGCAAGACCACGACCACCACCGCCCTCGGCGCCACGCTCGCCACCGAGCGCCAGGACAAGATCCTGGCCATCGACGCGAACCCCGACGCCGGCACCCTCGGCCGCCGCGTGCGCCGCGAGACCGGGGCCACGATCCGGGACCTGGTCCAGGCGATCCCGTACCTGAACTCGTACATGGACATCCGCCGGTTCACCTCCCAGGCGCCCTCGGGTCTGGAGATCATCGCCAACGACGTGGACCCGGCCGTCTCGACGGCCTTCAACGACGAGGACTACCGCCGCGTCATCGAGACGCTCGGCCGCCAGTACCCGATCATCCTCACCGACTCGGGCACCGGCCTCCTCTACTCCGCCATGCGCGGGGTCCTGGACCTGGCCGATCAGCTGATCATCATCTCGACCCCGTCGGTGGACGGCGCGAGCAGCGCCAGCACCACCCTCGACTGGCTCTCCGCGCACGGGTACGCCGACCTCGTCTCGCGCTCCCTCACGGTGATCTCCGGGGTCCGCGAGACCGCCAAGATGATCAAGGTCGAGGACATCGTGCGGCACTTCGAGACCCGCTGCCGCGGTGTCGTCGTGGTCCCCTTCGACGACCACCTCGCGGCCGGCGCCGAGGTCGACCTCGACATGCTCCGGCCCAAGACGCGCGAGGCCTACTTCAACCTCTCCGCCCTGGTCGCCGAGGACTTCATCCGCGCCCAGCAGCAAGCGCCCCAGAACCACTGGGGCCAGCCGCAGCCGCCCCAGCAGCCCTACCCGCAGCCGCAGCCACAAGCGCAGTCGCAGCAGCCGCAACAGCCGCAGCAGCAGCAGCCGCCCCCGTACGGGCAGCAGCCCTACCCCACCCCCGGCCGGCCCTGGCCCCAGCAGCCCGGTCAGCCCCAGCCCGGCGGGCCCCCGCGCGATCCGCGGCTGGGCTGACCGGCCGGCACGCGCACGAGGGCCCGTACCGCCCCCGGATTCCCCGGGACGGTACGGGCCCTCGCCCGTTGCTCACGTCCAACGGCCCGGTCGGCCGTGGGCCCTTGGGGCCGTCAGTGCTCCGCGTCGTACGCGTCCGTCAGCACCCGCGCGCGCTTCACGTCGTCCGCGATGGCCTCCAGCAGCCCGTCCAGCGACTCGAACTTCGCCATCCCGCGCACGTAGGCGAGGAAGTCGACGGCCACGTGCATGCCGTACAGGTCCAGTCCGATGCGGTCGATCGCGTACGCCTCCACGGTCCGCTCGGTGGCGTCGAACTGCACGTTCGTGCCGACCGAGATCGCCGCCGGCATCCGCTCGCCGTCCGCCGTCAGCCAGCCCGCGTACACCCCGTCGGCCGGGATCGCGGTGTGCGGCTGCGTCTCCACGTTCGCCGTCGGGTAGCCGAGCTCGCGCCCGCGCTGCGCACCGCGCACCACGACGCCCTCGACCCGGTGCGGGCGCCCCAGGATCTCGGCCGCCCCGTCCATGTCGCCCTGCGCCACGAGCTTGCGCGCGAGCGTGGAGGAGAACGGCACTCCGCCGCCCGCCTCGCCGCGCTCCACCAGGTCCACGACCTCGACCTCGTAGTCGTAGGTGGCGCCGAGCTGCCGCAGGAACTCGACGTTGCCGGCGGCCTTGTGGCCGAAGCGGAAGTTCGGCCCCTCGATGACCGCCAGCGCGTGCAGCTTGTCGACGAGCACCTTCACGATGAAGTCGGCCGGGGACAGCTGCGAGAACTCCGCCGTGAAGGGCAGGATCAGCAGCGCGTCCACACCCAGCCCGGCCATCAGCTCGGCGCGCCGGTCGTAGGGGGCCAGGATCGGCGGGTGGCTGCCGGGGCGCACGACCTCGCTCGGGTGCGGGCTGAAGGTGACGACGACGGAGGGGACCCCGAGCTCCCGGGCCTTGGCCACGGCCCGTCCGATGATCAGCTGATGACCCCGGTGGACGCCGTCGTAGGAGCCGATGGTGACGACGCCGCGTCCCCAGTCCTGGGGGATGTCCTCCAAGCCACGCCAGCGCTGCACTGTGACCGCTCCTCGCCCGAACCCTTTAGGCCCTGTCCTGGTTGCCGATTGCAGGTCTAAGACTGCCATGCCGGTGGCCGCCGCCCATCATCGGCGTCGTGCGGCGGGGACGCGCTGTGGGTCAGGGTCTCGACGGTCCGGCGCGCGCTCGGCCCGAGCAGCGCCGCCGCCTCCTGCGGCGCACGCTCCAGCCAGCGGGCCACGAGCGCCCCGAAGGCCGGCTCGGCGCGCGCCAGCTCGACCGTGCGCCGCTCGAAGACGGCCGGCCCGCCCGGTGCCCGCAGCAACTGCCGGCCGGTGCGCCGCAGGAGTTCCCGGGTACGGTCGGGCGCGCTGGCGGCCGCCCCCGCCGCCAGCGCGCCGAGGAAGGTGTCGAGCACCGACGGGTCGAGCTCCTCGCGGAGCAGTGCCTCGGCCAGCTCGCCGCGGAGGGTGTGCGAGGACTCGGTGCCCGGGGCGGCCAGTACGCCGGCCAGTGCGGCCCGGACCGGGGGCGGGCCGGAGCCCAGCAGGTCCCGTACGAGCGGACGGAGCACGGGGGCGGCCGCCAGCCCCTGTTCGAGCCGCCGGTCCACGAACTCGGCGGCGTGCGCGGCGTCCTGCGGATGCCCCGCGAGGTGGTCCCGTACGAGGTCGGCCGCGCGCCGCGCCAGGCCCGGCGTGGTCAGCGCGGCCAGCGCGCGCACGACCTCCCCGTCGGCCCGCTCCCGCAGGACGGCGAACACCGCGTCCGGGTCGGGCAGCACGGGGAGCGCGGCGACCAGCGCGGCGGCGGGCAGCCGCGGACCGCGCCCGGGGTCGCGGAAGCAGGCGAGTGCCTCGGGAAGGTAGCGGGCCCGTACCTGGGGGTCGCGGAGCAGCATCCCGAGGGCGCTGCCGTGCAGGGAGGAGTCCGCGGGGCGGGCGAGGAGGGCCTGCGCGGCGTAGCGCAGCAGCTCCCGGTCGGCGGGTGTCCGTACGTGCGGGGCGGTGAGCGGCCCGTACGCGGCGGCCGCGACCCGGCGGCCCGGCCGTTCGTCGTGGGCCCAGCGGTCCACGGCCCGGCTGAGGGCGGAGGGCTCGTCCTCGGCGAGTACGGCGAGCAGCTCGTCGGCGCGGGGGTGGGCGGCGGTGACGAGCGCCTCGGCGAGGTCGTCGACGGCGAGGCGGCGGTGGGTGTGCAGCAGCGCCTGCGCGGCGGTGGCTACGGTGGCGCCGGGCCGCCCGGTCAGCCGCCGCTCGTCGCGGAACCAGCAGCAGAGCAGCGGCTGCACGAGCCGCGGTGCGCGGACCAGCCGCCGGGCGGCGGCATCGAGGAGGCGGTGGTCGTGCGGCACCAGCCGCCGCAGCAGCTCGAACCGCTCGGCCTCGGCCACCCGCACCCGGGTCCAGAACCAGCCGCCGAACTCCCCCTCCTCGGAGTCCCCGCAGCCCTGGGCGGTCCGCGCGCCGCCCGTCTGGTCGGGGCTCCGCGGATCCCCGGCGGTTCGGGGTCCCGCCCACCCGGTGCCCCCTGCCGGGCCGGGATCGCCCAGGGCGCCCGCGTACGCCGCGGAGCCGGCCGGGGGCGGGGCCGCCGGGGCCGGGCACGGTCCGTCCGCCCGGGGCGGGGTCCGGGTGCCGCCCGCCGGGGCGGGCCCGGCCGGGTGTCCGGCCAGGTGTCCGGCCAGGGCCCGCAGGACCGGGAGGTACGGCGTGGCGTCGGGGGCGCCGAGCAGGGTCTCGCCGACCAGGCGGGCGGCCCACCACCGGGGTTCGGGGCCGGTGGCCTCGCCGAGCAGGGCCACGAGCCGTGCCAGCACCGCCGCCCGCTCCCCCGGCGGAAGCAGGCGCAGGGCCTCCAGCACGGGCCCGATGCGGTGGCGGGGCACGTCGCGGCCCAGGGTGTCCAGGGCGGCGGGGAGGTCCAGGTGGGCGGCCTGCACCCAGTCGGCGAACTCCTCGTGGGCGAAGCGGTAGCCCTCGCCGGCGGGCACCAGCAGCCCCTCGGCGAGCACCGCGGAGGCCCACCCCGACCGCCAGGGGAACAGTTCCTCGAAGGCGGCCCGGTCCACTTGTCCCCGGCCGGGTCCCAGACACCGCCGGGCGGCTTCGTGCACCCGCCCGGCCACCCGCGCGGCCAGCCGGACCGCCCCGGGGCCGTGCACCCCGGCCGGGTCCGGCCCGTCGGCGCCGCCCGGGTCCGCGGCCCCGCCGTGTCTACGGGGCTGCGGGAGCGCGGCGGACACCCGGACGGCCACGCGCAGGCACAGCAGGTCCAGGTGCGCGGCGAACACCTCGTCGCGCGACGGACTGCCCGCGGTGACCCCGGCCGCGCGGACCTCCGCGAGCAGCCGCAGCGTGAGCGGGTGCCGGGCGTCGGCTGCGGCGACGGCGCCGGCCGGGATCCCCAGCCGGGCGCGGGCCGAAGCCGCCTCCTCGGGGGTGAGATCGCCGATCGGGACCGCGGGCGGCAGCCGCCGGGCCGGCCGGGCCGGGGTGCGGAGCATCCCCGGCGGGTAGAGCCGCCCGGCCGCCTCCCAGTGCTCGGGACGGGCGGCCACGACGAGGCGGGCCCCGCTCGCGCCGAGCCAGGCGGCGGTGGCCGCGGTCCACGGCCCGGCCCGCTCCGCGAGCCGCGGCGGCATCTCCTCGGGCCCGTCCAGGACGACGAGCAGGGCCCGCCCGGCCGAAGCCACGAGTGCGGCCAGCTCCGATGCGGGGTCTGGTCCCGGAGCGGCGGCCGGCACCTCCAGGATCCGGCCCGCCTCCGTCAGCGCCCGGGCCACGGCGTCGGCCAGCGAGGTGTCCTCGGCCCGCAGGTCGGCGCCGCGCAGCCAGAGGGTCGGGGCCGGGCGCGGGCCGCGGGCACGGCGTACCGCCAGGGCGGCGAGTGCGGTGGTGCGGCCGGTTCCGGGGCGGCCGACCAGGGCGAGGACCGCGCGGTCCCCGGCGGTGAAGGCGTCGAGTTCGGCGGCGATCTCCGGACGGTCCACCGGTTCCGGTCCCCGGGCTGCGAGGGCCGCGCCCAGCGTGGTCCCGGTGAGCTGCAGGGCTCCCGCGAGGTTCAGGTCGGCGCCGTAGCCCGGCACGGTGGCGGCGTTGCGTTCCAGCAGCGCGGCGAGGGGCCCGTCCGGATCGGCGGCGGCCGCGGCCACGAGGGGCACGGCGAGGCCCCCGGATCGGTGCTCCGCCCGCAGAGCGGTGCCCAGCACCGCGAGCACCGCTCCGGTTCCGGCGTCCAGCACCGGTCCCCCGCAGACCTCGCCGCCGAGCCGCAGCGCGTCGCGCCCGTCGGTCCCGATGGCGAGTTCCAGCGCGGCCGGGAGCAGGTGGAAGCGGTCCGTCGCCGTGCGGGTGGCCTCGGCAGCGCCGAGCACCCGCGCCTGGCGCCAGCCCCGCGCGGACAGCCGTACGTACGTCCCGGGAGCGATCACCCCCCGCGGCGCGACCGGCAGCGGCCGGACCCCGAGCCCGTCACTGCGTACGAGCGCCAGCCCCAGCTCCGGCAGGGCGGTCACGTCCGAGGCCCCAGCCGTCCAGGTCCGCTCCCCCGGCGCCGGCCCGTGCAGGACCAGCCGGGCCATTCCGTCCACCGCCCCGTGGCTGGTGAGCACCGTCCCGCGGTCGTCCGCGACGAACCCGCTCCCGCGCGGCCGCCCGGCGAGATCGCAGATCCTGATCAGTTCCGCCGTCACCGCACCACTCCCCGCCGCGCGTGCCCCGTAGGCACGACGGTAGGCAGGTGAAGATCAGCAAGAACAGCACGCGTGGCGAAAGCGCCCCCTTACGCTCCCTCCATTCACTCCGAGCGCCTGCTCGGACGGGTGAATAAGAGGGTCCGGGTGGATAGAGACCTACCCGAGGGGGGTCGTGGAGCGGTGAGCAGCAGTCCATGTGCGCTCACCGCTCCACGTCAATCGAAGGCCGGCCGTCCGCCCCGGCCGGATCAGACGCATCGGCCGCAGCAGACGGACCAACCCGATCAGACGAAGACGGCCAGCGACTTCGCCTTGCCGCCCTTGCTCTCCACGAGCCCGAGCAGCTGCCCGTCCGGCCCGTAGACCGCGACCGTCTTGCCGGGCTCGTACTCCTCCGGCATGTCGATCCGCACGCCGTTCGCCAGCAGCGACGCCCGCCGGGCGTCGAGCTGCCAGCGCGGGAACGCGGCGGCCGCCGCGTCGCCGATCGGCATGACGGTCAGCTCCTCCTGGAGCTGGTCGAGCGTGCGCGCCCGGTCGATCTTGTACGGGCCCACCCGCGTGCGCCGAAGCGCCGTGAGGTGCCCGCCGACGCCGAGGTCGGCGCCGAGGTCCCGCGCGAGCGCGCGGATGTACGTACCGCTGGAGCAGACCACGGAGACGACGAGGTCGACGACCTTGGTGCCGTCCTCGGCCTCCGCCTCCCGCATGTCGTACACCTGGAACGAGGAGACGGTCACCGGGCGGGCCGGGATCTCGAAGTCCTCGCCGTCGCGGGCGCGCTTGTAGGAGCGCACGCCCTTGATCTTGATGGCGCTGACCTTCGACGGGACCTGCATGATCGCGCCGGACAGCTTGGCGATGCCCGCGTCCACGCCCTCCCGGGTGACGCCGGTGGCGTCGGTGGACGAGGTGATCTCGCCCTCGGCGTCGTCCGTCAGGGTGTTCTGGCCCAGCCGGATGGTGCCGAGGTACTCCTTCTCCGTGAGCGCGAGGTGGCCGAGGAGCTTGGTGGCCTTCTCGACGCCCAGGACCAGCACGCCCGTCGCCATCGGGTCGAGCGTGCCGGCGTGGCCGACGCGGCGGGTCTTGGCGATCCCGCGCATCTTGGCGACCACGTCGTGCGAAGTGAAACCGGACGGCTTGTCGACGATGACCAGGCCGTCCGGAGTCTTCCCTGCGTTGGTGCTCATTACGCGGATGCGTCCCCGTCTTCGTCAGAGCCGTCGGCGTCGTCCTCGTCGGGCTTCTTGTACGGGTCGGCGTCGCCGGCGTACTGGGCGCCGGAGGACACCTCCCGCACCTGGGCGTCGGAGGTACGCGCCTTCTCCAGGAGGTCCTCGATGCCCTTGGCGGTCTCCGGGAGGGCGTCCGCCACGAAGGTCAGGGTCGGCGTGAACTTGGTCTGCGCCGCCCGGCCGACCGCGGAGCGCAGTACGCCCTTCGCGCTCTCCAGGCCCGCTGCCGCGTTGGCCCTGGCCTCGTCGTCCCCGTAGACCGTGTAGAAGACCGTGGCCTCCCGCAGGTCGCCGGTGACCCTGCTGTCCGTGATGGTCACGTGCGTACCGAGGCGGGGGTCCTTGACGCCACGCTGCAGCTTCTCGGCCACCACCTCCCGGATGAGGTCCGCCAGCTTCTTCGCCCGCGCATTGTCGGCCACTGGTCCGTCTCCTTCTCAAGTCTTGCGTTCAGTCTTCATCACCGTGGAGCCGGCGTCGTACCGACAGCAGCTCCACTTCCGGACGTGCCGCGACCAGCCGCTCGCAGCGGTCCAGTACGTCCGAGAGGAACCCCGTGTCCCCACTCACCAGAGCGACCCCTATACGGGCCCTGCGGTGCAGGTCCTGGTCGCCCACTTCGGCCGCGCTCACTGAGAACTTGCGCTGGAGCTCGGCCACGATGGGCCGGACGACGGAGCGTTTCTCCTTCAGCGAGTGAACGTCGCCGAGGAGCAGATCGAAGGACAGAGTCCCCACGTACATGCAGTTCCGGATATCCCGCCGGTGCGGGTTCGGTGGCCTGCCGGCCGTCGCGCGGCAGGGTCATCAGAACCGTACACGCAACGGCCGGGGCCGATCGACGGATATTCCGCCGACCGGCCCCGGTGTTACAGCTGCCTACGACACGGTGCGAACCGCCTCGCGCTTACGCGCGGGGCTTCTCGCGCATCTCGTACGTCGCGATGACGTCGTCGATCTTGATGTCGTTGAAGTTACCGAGGTTGATACCGCCCTCGAAGCCTTCGCGGATCTCGGTGACGTCGTCCTTGAAGCGGCGCAGACCGGAGATGGTGAGGCTCTCGGCGATGACCTTGCCATCGCGCAGGAGCCGCGCCTTGGTGTTGCGCTTGACCTCGCCGGACCGGATGAGGACACCGGCGATGTTGCCCAGCTTGGACGAGCGGAAGACCTCGCGGACCTCCGCCGTACCGAGCTCGACCTCTTCGTACTCCGGCTTGAGGAGACCCTTGAGAGCCGCCTCGATCTCCTCGATGGCCTGGTAGATCACCGAGTAGTAGCGGACGTCGACACCCTCGCGCTCCGCCATCTGCGCGGCACGGCCGGCCGCACGGACGTTGTAGCCGATGACGATGGCGTCGGAGCCCATCGCCAGGTTGATGTCGGACTCGGTGACCGCACCCACACCGCGGTGCAGGACGCGGATGTCGACCTCTTCGCCGACGTCGAGCTGGAGCAGCGAGGACTCGAGAGCCTCCACCGCACCGGACGCGTCGCCCTTGATGATGAGGTTGAGTTCCTGGACCAGGCCGGCCTTGAGGACCGAGTCGAGGTCTTCCAGGGACACCCGGCGGACGCGCTTGGCGAAGTTGGCGTTGCGCTCACGCGCAGCACGCTTCTCGGCGATCTGACGGGCGGTGCGGTCCTCGTCGACGACGAGGAAGTTGTCGCCGGCGCCGGGGACGTTGGTGAGACCCAGGACCAGGACGGGGGTCGCGGGACCCGCTTCCTCGACGTTGTTGCCCTTGTCGTCGAGCATGGCGCGCACTCGGCCGTAGGCGTCGCCCACGACCATCGTGTCGCCGACGCGGAGGGTACCGCGCTGGACGAGGACGGTGGCGACGGCACCGCGGCCGCGGTCGAGGTGGGACTCGATCGCAATACCCTGAGCGTCCTGCTCCGGGTTGGCGCGCAGGTCGAGCGAGGCGTCGGCGGTGAGGACGACGGCCTCGAGCAGGGAGTCGATGTTCAGACCCTGCTTGGCGGAGATGTCGACGAACATCGTGTCGCCGCCGTACTCCTCGGCGACCAGACCGAACTCGGTGAGCTGACCGCGCACCTTGACCGGGTCGGCACCCTCGACGTCGATCTTGTTGACCGCGACGACGATCGGAACGCCGGCGGCCTGGGCGTGGTTGAGCGCCTCGATCGTCTGCGGCATCACGCCGTCGTTGGCCGCGACCACGAGGATCGCGATGTCGGTCGACTTGGCACCACGGGCACGCATGGCGGTGAACGCCTCGTGACCGGGGGTGTCGATGAAGGTGATCTTGCGCTCTTCACCGTTGACCTCGGTGCCCACCTGGTAGGCACCGATGTGCTGGGTGATGCCACCGGCCTCGCCCGCAACGACGTTCGTCTTGCGGATGGCGTCGAGCAGTCGGGTCTTACCGTGGTCGACGTGACCCATGACGGTCACGACCGGCGGACGCGGCATGAGGAATTCCTCGCCGCCCTCGTCCTCGCCGAACTCGATGTCGAAGCCCTCGAGGAGCTCGCGGTCCTCTTCCTCCGGGCTGACGATCTGAACGACGTAGTTCATCTCGCCGGCCAGCATTTCGAGGGTCTCGTCGGAGACGGACTGCGTGGCGGTGACCATCTCGCCGAGGTTCATCATCACGGCGACGAGCGACGCCGGGTTGGCGTTGATCTTCTCCGCGAAGTCGGTGAGGGAGGCACCGCGGGACAGGCGAACGGTCTCGCCGTGACCACGCGGCAGCATGATGCCGCCGACCGACGGGGCCTGCATGGCCTCGTACTCCTGGCGACGCTGGCGCTTGGACTTGCGTCCACGACGCGCGGGACCACCGGGACGGCCGAAGGCACCCTGCGTGCCACCACGGGCATTGGGACCACCGGGACGCCCGGCGAAGCCGGGACGACCGCCACCACCGGCACCGGCCGGACCGCCGCCGAAGCCGCCACCACCGGGACGGGGACCGCCGAAGCCGCCGCCGCCACCCGGACGCGAGCCCGGACCGGCCGGACGACCGGCGAAGCCGCCGCCCGCGGGACGACCCGCGCCACCGGCACCGCCGGGACGGGGACCACCGGCACCGGGACCACGGCCACCGGGGCCGCCACCGGGACGGGGACCGGGACCACCGGCAGCGGGACGCTGCGGCATCATGCCCGGGTTGGGACGGTTACCACCGGGAGCACCACCGGGACGCGGGGCGCCGCCCTGCGGACGCGGCATGCCGCCCGGGGTCGGACGACCCGCACCGGCACCCTGGGGACGCGGAGCGCCGCCGGGGCCGCCCTGCGGACGGGGAGCGCCACCCTGGCGGTCACCGGCGCCGGGGGCACCGGGACGGGGAGCGCCGGCCGGACGGGGCGCCTGCGGGCGCGCCATGCCGGTGGAGCCACCAGAGGTGAAGGGGTTGTTGCCCGGACGGGGACCGGCCGGACGGGCGCCCTGCGGACGCGGAGCCTGCGGACCACCGGCGGAACCGCCGGCGGGACGCTCGGTGCGCGCCGGAGCGGCACCGGCCGGACGCGGGGCGCCGGGACGGGCGCCGGACTGGCCGCCCTGGGCCGGACGCTCCGGGCGCTGCTGCGCCGGACGCGGGCCGGGGGTCGCGCCGGGACCGGCGGGACGCTCGGTGCGCGCCGGAGCCGAGGCGGCCGGAGCCGCCGGGGGCGCGGAGAACTCGGTCGCCACGGGAGCCGCCGGAGCGGGCTTCGGGGCGGCCGGAGCCTTGGGACCCGGACGCGGGCCGCCGGGGGCGGCGGTCGGGGTCACCGGGGCGGGGGCGCTGACGGCCGGGGCCTCGGCAACGACCGGCTTGGGGGCCGGGGCGCCGGGCTTCGGGGCAGCGGGACGTGCAACAGCACCCGGGGTGGGAGCCCCGGGCTTGGCGGGGGCGGCCTTGCGGGGCTCACCCGGCTTCGCAGCGGACTTGCCGGCGTTGCCGCCGGGGACCTGCAAAGCATCGGTCAACTTGCGTACGACCGGCGCCTCGATCGTCGAGGACGCCGAACGGACGAACTCACCGAGTTCCTGGAGCTTGGCCATGACGACCTTGCTCTCAACTCCGAACTCCTTGGCGAGTTCGTATACCCGGACCTTAGCCACTTCGCTCCTTTTAGGTCCGGGTTACGCCGGACCGTGTCTACTTCATGCTCGTACTCATCGCGTACTCATCGAGGGGTGCTCATCGCAATCTCGACCTACTTCCAACTCGCGAGGTACCTGACCGCACGGTGATCCGTGCCGTACTACGTGCTTACGGTGTCGCCTCGGCCTCATCGGCCACGGCATTGTGCAGTTCCGCCGCGTCGAACGGTCCTGCGGACTTGAAGGCCCGGGAGAACGCCCTACGGCGGACAGCCTGGTCGAGGCAGACCACGGCGGGGTGCACGTAGGCACCCCGGCCGGGCAGCGTACCGCGAGGATCGGAGACACATTTGTCACCGACCGCCACGATGCGCAGCAGATCGCTCTTGGCCGCTCGCTCCCGACACCCCACACAGGTGCGTTCGGGGCATGCGCGGGCTTGCGTCCGGCCAGACACGCTTAAGTCTACCTCCCCGCACCGACCTCACCCCTTCGGGCGAAAAATCGAACGGATGTTGTCGTGATCACGAGTGCCGGGTCACGCCGCCGAAACCTCGGCGGCGGACAGCCGTGCACGTCGAGCAGGGCTCTTGTCGCCCCTGCCGTTCTTGTGTACCGCCTGAACAGCTCCGGGCGGTACAGGTTTTATTCCCCGCTGCGGTCGTCGCGCCGGTCGTCCCGGCGCTCGTCGCCCCGGTCGTCGCGGCGCTCGCCCCGGTCGCGGTCCTCGCCGTCCGAGGGCTGCTCGGTGTCGGAACGGATGTCGATGCGCCAGCCGGTCAGGCGAGCGGCGAGGCGGGCGTTCTGGCCCTCCTTGCCGATGGCCAGCGACAGCTGGTAGTCGGGCACGGTCACCCGCGCGGAGCGGGTGTCCCAGTCGACGACGTCGACCGCGCTCACCCGGGCGGGTGACAGGGCGTTGGCGACCATCTCCGCCGGGTCGTCCGACCAGTCGACGATGTCGATCTTCTCGCCGTGCAGCTCGGCCATCACGTTGCGCACGCGGCTGCCCATCGGGCCGATGCAGGCGCCCTTCGGGTTGAGGCCGGAGCGGTTGGCGCGCACGGCGATCTTGGTGCGGTGACCGGCCTCACGGGCGATCGCGCAGATCTCGACGCTGCCGTCGGCGATCTCCGGGACCTCCAGCGCGAACAGCTTCTTCACCAGGTTCGGGTGGGTGCGCGACAGGGTCACGGACGGACCGCGAACGCCCTTCGCCACCCGCACGACGTACGACTTAAGGCGCAGTCCGTGCGTGTACTCCTCGCCGGGGACCTGCTCCTGCACCGGCAGCATGGCCTCCATCTTGCCGATGTCGACGAGGACGTTCTTCGGGTCCTTGCCCTGCTGCACCACGCCGGTGATGACATCACCCTCGCGGCCCAGGAACTCGCCGAAGGTCAGGTCGTCCTCGGCGTCGCGCAGACGCTGCAGGATCACCTGCTTGGCGGTCGTCGCGGCGATGCGGCCGAAGTCCGACGGGGTGTCGTCGAACTCCTTGGCCTCCTGGCCCTCTTCCAGGTCCCTCGGGTCCTCGGTCGCCCACACGATCACGTGACCGTTGGTGCGGTCGAGCACGACGCGTGCGCGCCGGAAGCTTCCCTCGGTGCGGTGGTACGCGATGAGGAGGGCCGACTCGATCGCTTCGACGAGCAGGTCGAAGGAAATCTCCTTCTCCCGGACCAGACCCCGCAGGGCACTCATGTCGATGTCCACGACTACGCCTCCTCTTCCTTCTTGTCCTTGCGGTTGAACTCGATCTCGACACGCGCCTTGGCGATGTCGGTGAATACGATGCGGCGGGCGGTCGCCTTGCGGCCCTTCACGCCCGGGACTTCGAGGTCCATGCCCTCGTCGTCGACGTCGAGGATGCGGGCGATCACTTCCCCGCCGTCCGACGTCTGGAACTTCACGAGCCGGCCGATCGCCCGGATGTAGTGACGGTGCTCGGTCAGCGGGCGGTCCGCGCCCGGCGAGCTCACTTCGAGGACGTACTCGTCCTCACCCATCGTGTCGGTCTCGTCCAGCAGGTCCGAGACCTCGCGGCTCAGCTCGGCGCACGCGTCCAGCTCCACGCCTTCGTCGGAGTCCACGATGATGCGCAGCATCCGGCGCTTGCCCGCCTTGGACGTCTCGATCTCCTCGAGGTCCAGGCCCTTGGCGGCGACGAGCGGCTCCAGCAATGCGCGCAGCCTGTCGCTCTGGGTGGTGCTCATCCGGGTGACTCCTCGGCCGCGTGTGCTGTTGTGATTTCCGTCGTGCGTCAGGTCAAAGGGTATCCGGTCGCGGAGGGTGTTGCCGTCCGCGCTGTGGACGGGGCCCCGGGTACCGTGATCACACCCTGCCGGCCATCACCCCCAAGGACGTCTCCGTGCCCTCGATCCTGCCGTCGCGAAGAGGCCTGCTCGCCGGTGCCGCGGGCATCGCCGGAGCCGCGCTGCTCAGCGGTTGCTCCGACGAAGGGCCGCCCGCCGCGGCCCGCGAGGTTCCACTCGAACGGCGGATGCGCGAGACGGCCGTTCGTGAGAGCGAGGGGCTGCTGGAACGTTACGACGCCACGACCGCGGCCCATCCGGCCCTCGCGCAGCGCCTCGCACCGCTGCGCGCCTCGGTCGCGGCGCACACGGCGGCCCTCGCCGGCGAGGGGTCCGCGGCGTCCTCGTCCCCGCCCTCCCGCTCCGCGGCCCCGCCCTCGGCCTTGCCCTCGTCCGTCCCGTCCGGCGCCGCGGCCGCCGCTCCCCCCGCTCCCGGTGCCGTGCCGGTGCCCGCCGTGCCCGGCGACGCGCTGACCGCCCTCGCGGACGCCGAGCGGAGCCTGGCGGAGGCCCGGACGATCTCCCTGGCCGGCGCCCCCGGGGAGCTGGCCCGGATGCTCGCCTCCGTGGCGGCGTGCGGCCACGTGCACGCGTACCTGCTGACCTCGAACCCGGGAGCCTCCTCGTGACCCCCGCCCCCTCCCCCGCCGCGCAGGTCCTGGAGGCCGCGCAGGCCGCGCTCGCCGCGGAGCACGCGGCCGCGTACGGCTACGGCGTGATCGGGGCCCGGGCCTCGGCCGCCCGCTCCGCCGAGGCCCGCGAGGCGTACGGCGACCACCTCGCGCGGCGCGACGCGCTCGCCCGCACCGTGCGTGAGCTGGGCGGTTCCCCCCGCCCCTCGGAGGCCGCGTACACGCTGCCGTTCACCGTGCGCACGCCCGCCGACGCCGAGCGGCTGGCCGCCGGGATCGAGGACCGGGTGGCGGGCGCGTACTCCGATCTGGTGCGCGCCACCGAGGGCCAGTTGCGCCGCGAGGCGGCTGACGCGCTCAGCGCCGCGGCCGTGCGCGGGGCACGCTGGCGTGGTGTCGGCGTAGCCTTCCCTGGGCTCACGGAACGCGCGGACACACCGCCGGCCTAGCGCGCAAGCATGCGCGACGAGCCCGGGCACAGCTGAAAGGGACCACTCACGCATGGCTTTCGAACCGCCGCAGCGGCTCGTACGGGCGCTCGGCGAGCTGCCGGAATCGGCGCACGTCTCCGACTGGCTGGAGCAGCTCCCCCGGCTCGCGGAGGACGCGCTGGCCCGGCACGGGGTGCAGGCCCAGCGGGTGCAGGCCCCCGGCGGCCGCAGCAGCCTGGTCGTCCTCGTCCGGTACTCCGACGGGACCCCGGCCGCGCTGAAGCTGGCGCCGCCGGAGCTCCGGCCCGACCGGGAACTGGCCGCGCTGGCGCACTGGGGCGGCTTCGGGGCCGTACGGGTCCTCGACACGCGCCATCACGAGGAGGACGGGGCGCTGCTGCTGGAGCGGCTGCACCCCGAGGTCTCGCTGCGGTCGCTGCCGGAGGCGAAGGCGCTGCTGGAGGCCTGCGGCACGCTGCGCAGGCTGTGGGTGGCCCCGGCGCCGGGGCACGGCTGGGAGACGGTCGCCGAGCGGACCTCCGCGCAGGCCGAGGTGCTCCGCAAGGCTCCCCCGGAGGCGGCGGAGCTGGCCTCCGCGGCGCTCGCGGCCCGCGAGGAGCTGACGGCGGCGCCGGCCGAGGAGCTGCTGCTGCACGGGGCCTTCCGGCAGGGCAAGGTCCTCGCCGGCGAGCGGGCTCCGTGGCTGGCGGTGGGCCCGGACCCGATGGTCGGCGAGCGGGCGTACGACTTGGCGCGGCTGGTACGGGACCGGCTGGAGGACCAGATGGCCTCCTCGGCGGGGGCCTCGGGCGCCCGTCGGCGGGTGAACAAATTGGCCGACGCCCTGGAGGTGGACCGGGACCGGCTGCGCGGCTGGACCCTGTTCCGGGCCGTCGAATCGGGCAACCGGGCGCTGGCCGCCGGACGGCGGCGGGACGCGGAGCTGCTGCTGGAGTTCGCGGGCTGGTTGTAGGGCATAAGTCCCTTGGGGGGACCTGCCCGGCAGGAGGCCGCCATGCTCCAGGAACTGCTGACAGCCGGCGCCGTCGCGGGCGTCGGGATCGCGGCCTACGCGGGCGCCGCCGCCCGGGTGGTGAAGCAGTACGAGCGGGGCGTGGTCTTCCGCCTCGGCCGGCTGCGGGGCGGCGTCCGGGGGCCCGGCTTCACCTTCGTGGTCCCGGTCGTGGACCGGCTGCACAAGGTCAACATGCAGATCGTGACCATGCCGGTGCCCGCCCAGGAGGGGATCACGCGGGACAACGTCACGGTGCGGGTGGACGCGGTCGTGTACTTCAAGGTGGTGGACGCGGCCAACGCGATCATCGAGGTCGAGGACTACCGGTTCGCCGTCTCCCAGATGGCACAGACCTCGCTGCGGTCCATCATCGGCAAGTCCGACCTGGACGATCTGCTCTCCAACCGGGAGCAGCTCAACCAGGGCCTGGAGCTGATGATCGACAGTCCGGCCGTGGGCTGGGGCGTCCAGATCGACCGGGTGGAGATCAAGGACGTGTCGCTCCCGGAGACGATGAAGCGGTCGATGGCGCGGCAGGCGGAGGCCGACCGGGAGCGGCGGGCGCGGATCATCAACGCGGATGCGGAGCTCCAGGCGTCGAGGAAGCTGGCGGAGGCGGCGGAGGTCATGTCGGAGCAGCCCGCGGCGCTTCAGCTGCGCCTGCTCCAGACGGTCGTGGCCGTCGCGGCGGAGAAGAACTCCACCCTCGTCCTCCCGTTCCCGGTGGAACTCCTGCGCTTCCTGGAACGCGCGGCCCCTCCGCCTGCGGCGGCGCCTGCGAGCACCCCGGGCCCCGCTCCTGCGGACGCGCCTGCGCGCATCGGCCCTGCCCCCGCGGCGACGGCTGCGGATGCCGGGCTCGGCCCCCGGGCGGCGGACGAGCCCTGCCTGGACGGCTCCCCGCCCCCTCCGGAGCCGGACGAGCGCGGCTAGGCGCTGCGCGGAGCCGGGGAGCAGCCCCGCAGGGCTATGCGGAGCCGGTCAGGCGGGACAGCGCCTCCGGCAGGGGGAGTTCCTCGCGGGTCCCGGAGCGGCGGTCCTGGAGTTCCACCACTCCCTCGGCGGACCGGCGGCCCGCGACCAGGATCCACGGGACCCCGATGAGTTCCGCGTCCGTCAGCTTCACGCCGGGCGACAGGCCGGGCCGGTCGTCCAGGAGGACGCGGAGACCGGCCCCGGCCAGGGACTCCGCCGCCGACTCCGCGAGGGCGAGCGGCACCGCCTTGCCCGCCGCCACGACGTGGACGTCGGCCGGGGCGACCGCGGCGGGCCAGCACAGGCCCCGCTCGTCCGCCGTCTGCTCGGCCAGCGCGGCCACCGCGCGGGAGACCCCGATGCCGTACGAGCCCATCGTGACCCGGACCGGCTTGCCCTCCTTGCCGAGGACGTCGAGCCCGAACGCGTCCGCGTACTTCCGGCCGAGCTGGAAGATGTGCCCGATCTCGATGGCCCGGTCGAGCCGCAGCCCGGCGCCGCAGGCCGGGCAGGGGTCGCCCTCCTCGACGACGACCACGTCCAGGTACCGGTCCACCTCGAAGTCGCGGCCGCAGACGACGTTCCGG
Organism: Streptomyces sp. GQ60; assembly: GCF_059758875.1. Taxonomy (NCBI): domain Bacteria; kingdom Bacillati; phylum Actinomycetota; class Actinomycetes; order Kitasatosporales; family Streptomycetaceae; genus Streptomyces; species Streptomyces sp. GQ60. The sequence continues at coordinate 43,432 of NZ_JCAXEG010000013.1, forward strand.
GCGTGCGTATCGGGCTTGTTGGCCCCCGTCACCCAGGAGGTGCCCGGCGCGACGCGGGGGTCGGCGAGGTAGCGGACCTTCTCCAGGCCCTGCGGGCCCACGTAGCCCCGTACGAGGTCGGGCCGGTCGGCGAAGTCCTCCGCCGTCACCAGCTCCACGACCGCAGGGGCCAGGTGCTCCCCGAGCTTGCCGAGGTCGACCTCGCGGTCGCCCGGTACGCCGACGGCGGTGATCTCGCCGTCCACCTTCACGAGGAGGTTCTTCAGCGTCGCCGAGGCCGGGACGCCCAGGTGCGCCGCCAGGGTCTCGATGGTCGGGGTGCCGGGGGTCGGGATCTCCTCCAGCGGGCCGTACTGCGCATCGGCCGGGGCCAGGGCGAAGGTCACCGCCTCCGTGTTGGCCGCGTAGCCGCAGGACGGGCAGTCCGCGAAGGTGTCCTCGCCGGCCGGGGCCGGTGCCAGGAACTCCTCCGACGCCGATCCGCCCATCGCGCCCGACACCGCCGACACCACCCGGTGGTCGAGGCCGAGCCGCTCGAAGATGCGTACGTAGGCCTCCCGGTGGAGCCGGTAGGCCTCCGCCAGGCCCTCGTCGGACACGTCGAAGGAGTACGAGTCCTTCATCTGGAACTCGCGGCCGCGCAGGACGCCCGAGCGGGGCCGCGCCTCGTCGCGGTACTTGGTCTGGATCTGGTACAGCATGACCGGCAGGTCCTTGTAGGACGTGCACTGGTCCTTGACCACCAGGGTGAAGATCTCCTCGTGGGTGGGGCCGAGCAGGTAGTCCGCGCCCTTGCGGTCCTTGAGCCGGAAGAGCAGGTCCCCGTACTCCGACCAGCGCCCGCTGACCTCGTACGGCTCCCTCGGCAGCAGCGCCGGGAGCAGCACTTCCTGCGCCCCGATCCCGTCCATCTCCTCGCGGACGATGCGCGAGACGTTGTCCAGGACCCGCTTGCCGAGCGGCAGCCAGCTCCACACCCCGGCGGAGCTGCGCCGGACGTAGCCGGCCCGGACCAGCAGGCGGTGGCTGAGGGTTTCCGCGTCGGCGGGGTCCTCGCGGAGGGTCTTGGCCATGAGGCGGGACATGCGCTGCACGTGTTGCGTTGACATGACGGGAGGCTACCGGGGCCCGCGGGGGCCGCGGAAACCGTTTGCGGGCCACGGGGTCGGGCCGTGCGGGGTCGGCGCGACCGGGGTCAGGGCCTGCGCAGCGGCAGCGGGGCGCCCATGACGGCGTACGGGAGGCTCGCGCTCGGGAAGAGGACCTGGCGGGCGAGGTCCGTGTAGCCGAGGGAGCGGTACAGGCCGCGGGCCGGGCTGTCGGTGTCGATCGCGGAGAGGATCGAGCGTTCCTCGGCTGCGGTGTCGGTGATCAGGGTGATGAGGGCGCGGCCGACGCCCTTTCCCTGGAACCCGGGGTGGACGTGGAGTTCGGTGATCACGAAGGAGTCGTCGAGCCAGCTGTCGTGGCCGCCGCTCCGCAGGTAGGGCTCGACGATGCCGGACCACCAGTGCGTGCGGTCGTTGGGCATGCCGTAGACGAACCCGGCGAGCACCCCGTCCTCGGTGAACGCGCCGAGCGCGCGGGCGCCGCGGCAGGTCATGTGGCGCTGGACGATGTAGCGCCGGATGCCGACCTCCTCCTCGCTGAGCCCGAAGGCCATGGCCTGCACGCGCAGGGCCTCGTCGACCCGGGCGGCGAGGTCGAGCGGCCCGATGCGCAGTCCGGCGGGCCGGCCGGGGTCTTCTCCCGCGGGGGTTGGCATCATGCGGCGACCTTACTGGCCGACCGCGGGGTCGAACAGGAAGATCGGAACAGCACGCTCAGAACAGCACGCTCATGAACGCGCCGACCTCGCGGAAGCCGACCCGGCGGTAGGAGGCGCGCGCGGCGGTGTTGAAGTCGTTGACGTACAGGCTGACCACGGGAGCCACGTCCCGGAGCGCGTACGCGACGACGGCGGCCATCCCGGTCTCGGAGTGCCCGCGGCCGCGGAACTCGGGGGCCACCCAGACGCCCTGGATCTGGCAGGCGCGGGAGGTCGCGGCGCCGATCTCGGCCTTGAAGACGACTTTGCCGTCCTCGATGCGGGCGAACGAACGGCCGCCGGCGACCAGCTCGGCGACCCGGGCCTGGTAGAGCAGGCCGCCGTCGCCGGTCATCGGGGAGATGCCGACCTCCTCGGTGAACATGGCCACGCAGGCGGGCATGATCATGTCCATCTCGTCCTTGCGGATGCGGCGGACCCGGGGGTCGGCGGTCACCGCGGTGGACGGCTGGTCCATGACCATGAGCGGCTGGCGGGAGCGGACGTCGCGGGCCGGGCCCCAGCTCGGCTCCAGGAGCTGCCAGAGCAGCCGGGTGGCCTCGGCGGGGCCGACGATGGAGGAGCAGCGGCGGCCGGTGCGCCGGGCGCGGTCGGCGAAGGCCCGTACCGCGTCGGGTTCGGCGCAGACGGGCACCAGGTTGGCGCCGGCGTAGCAGAGGGAGCGGAGCTCGCCGTCGGCGTACCAGCCCCACATCTCGCCGCCCAGGCGCCACGGGTCGAGCCCGGCGATCTGGACCCGGGAGGTGACGAAGGCGTTCTCGACCGGCTCGCGGCCGAGGATGTCGAGCGCGGCGTCAAGATCACTGGGCTCAAGGACCCGGGTGGTGGTCTGCGTCAACACTGGGGCCTCACCATGCAAGTCTGCTGATCTCCGCACTGTACCCGGACCGGCTCGGAGATGCCCCCGAGGCCCCTCGGGGGCACCTCCCGGCCGGTTCCGCCCGGGGCCCCGCATACCGGGGACCCGCATGGCGACGGGCCCGGGGCCGCACCTGCGGCCCCGGGCCCGTCACCGTCGTCTTCCGGAGCCGCGCGGTCGGTCCCCTGCGGGGAGCTACACGCCGATGGCGACCGTCGGCTCGCCCGACATCACGCCGTCCTTCTCCATCTGCTCGGCGATCTTCATCGCCTCTTCGATGAGGGTCTCGACGATCTTCGACTCGGGAACGGTCTTGATGACCTCGCCCTTGACGAAGATCTGGCCCTTGCCGTTGCCGGAGGCGACGCCCAGGTCGGCCTCACGGGCCTCGCCGGGGCCGTTGACGACACAGCCCATGACCGCGACGCGCAGCGGGACCTCCATGCCCTCCAGGCCCGCCGTGACCTCCTCGGCCAGCTTGTAGACGTCGACCTGCGCACGCCCGCAGGACGGGCAGGAGACGATCTCCAGGCGGCGCGGCTTGAGGTTCAGCGACTCCAGGATCTGGATGCCGACCTTGATCTCCTCCACCGGCGGGGCCGACAGCGAGACGCGGATCGTGTCGCCGATGCCCTCGGACAGCAGTGCGCCGAAGGCGACGGCGGACTTGATCGTGCCCTGGAACGCCGGGCCGGCCTCGGTGACGCCGAGGTGCAGCGGGTAGGTGCACTGGGCGGCCAGCTGGCGGTAGGCGTTGACCATGACCACCGGGTCGTTGTGCTTGACCGAGATCTTGATGTCGCTGAAGCCGTGCTCCTCGAAGAGGGAGGCCTCCCACAGCGCGGACTCGACCAGCGCCTCGGGCGTGGCCTTGCCGTACTTCTTCAGCAGTCGCGCGTCGAGCGAGCCGGCGTTGACGCCGATCCGGATCGGGGTACCGGCGTCCTTGGCGGCGCGCGCGATCTCCTTGACCTTGTCGTCGAACTGCTTGATGTTGCCGGGGTTCACGCGGACGGCGGCGCAGCCGGCGTCGATCGCGGCGAACACGTACTTCGGCTGGAAGTGGATGTCGGCGATGACCGGGATGTTCGACTTCTTCGCGATCACGGCGAGCGCGTCGGCGTCGTCCTGCGTCGGGCAGGCCACGCGGACGATGTCGCAGCCGGAAGCGGTCAGCTCCGCGATCTGCTGGAGCGTGGCCCCGACGTCGGAGGTCCTGGTGGTCGTCATCGACTGCACGGAGATTTGTGCGTCGCCGCCGACGGCCACCGAGCCGACCTGGATCTTGCGGCTGACCCTGCGGTCCGCGAGCTTCGTCGGCACGGCCGGCATTCCGAGAGAGATGGCAGTCATCTGCTGTGCAACCCCAAGGTGTGGATATAGGTGCCGGGATCGGCGGGCTCCAACGTCCGAGATTACGCCAACCGGCACGGCTCCCGTGCATCGCCGCTGGTGTGCCACTCGAACGTAGGGAGCCGGGCACGATGCGTGCCCGGCTCCGTACCGCTTGCTGTACGGGTGGCCCGTACGTCGTCCCGCAGATGTTTCGATCAGGTGATTTTAATGGGATTGACCACGTCTGCGACCAGTACCAGCAGGGTGAAGCAGAGGAAGACTCCGGCCACCACGTACGCCGCGGGCATCAGCTTCGCCACGTCGAACGGGCCCGGGTCGGCGCGCCGGAAGACCCGTGCGAAGGCCCTCCGCACCGACTCCCAGAGGGCGCCCGCGATGTGCCCGCCGTCCAGGGGCAGCAGGGGCAGCATGTTGAACAGGAAGAGGGAGAGGTTGAACATGCCCAGGACGTTCAGCATGATCGACATCCGCTGCTCGCTCGGAATGTCCAGGGTGGCGATCTCCCCGTTGATACGGGCCGCGCCGACGATGCCCATCGGCGAGTCGGGCTCCCGCTCGGCTCCGTTGAAGACCGAGTTCCACAGGGCCGGGATCTTGCTCGGAAGCTGGGCCAGGCCCTGCACGCTGCTCTCGACGACCTCGCCGACCCGGTCCGCGGACTGGGTGAAGGTGAGCGGGGCGATCACGGACTTCGGACCGACGCCGAGGTAGCCGGCCGAGACGTACTCGCCCTTGACGTAGCCGCCGTGGCCGTCGGTCTTGCCCACGCGGTTCTCGACGAGGCTCGCGTGGAGCGTCACCTTCTGCCCGTCGCGCAGGACGGTGAGGGTGGCGGGTCCGATGGTGCCGCGGATGTTCTTCTGGAGGGTGTCCCAGTCCTCGATCCGCTTGCCCTGGAAGGCCACGATCTCGTCGCCGACCTGCAGGCCCGCGGCCTTGCCCGGGGCCACCGGGTCGCCGTCCTTGCAGACCTGGCGGTTCTCGCTCTGCTTGAGCACGCATTCGGAGACGGTCTGGACCCGGGTGGTCGTCTGCTGCACCCCGAAGGTCATCCACACGCCGAAGAAGATCGCCATGGCCAGGACCAGGTTCATGAACGGTCCCGCGAACATCACGATCACGCGCTTCCACGGCTTGCGCGTGTAGAAGAGCCGCGATTCGTCGCCGGGCTCCAGCTCCTCGTACGCCGCCGACCGCGCGTCCTCGATCATCGACCGGAACGGCGACGTGGAGCGGGCGGTGACCTTGCCGTCCTCGCCCGGCGGGAACATCCCGATCATGCGGATGTACCCGCCCATGGGGATGGCCTTGAGCCCGTACTCGGTGTCGCCCTTCTTGCGCGACCAGATGGTCCGGCCGAAGCCGACCATGTACTGGGGCACGCGGATGCCGAAGAGCTTGGCCGTGGAGAGGTGGCCGAGCTCGTGCCAGGCGATGGAGAAGAGCAGCCCGACCACGAAGACGAGCACGCCGATCAAGGTCAGCAGTACGGTCATGCGCGCGCCTCCACGGCGGCCCGAGCCGCCTTCTCCTGTGCCCGGGCCCTGGCCCAGGTCTCCGCTTCAAGGACGTCCGCGACCGTGAGGGAAGTTCCCCGGGCGGGGGTCCCGTGCTCATCGACCACGGCAGAGACCGTATCCATGATTGCTGTGAACGGGAGCCGGCCGGCCAGGAACGCCTCTACGCACTCCTCGTTCGCCGCATTGAACACGGCGGGCGCGGTACCGCCCAGGGCGCCGACGTGCCGGGCCAGGCCCACCGCCGGGAAGGCCTCGGTGTCCAGCGGGAAGAACTCCCAGGTGGACGCCTTGGTCCAGTCGAAGGCGGTGGACGCGTCCGGGACCCGCTGGGGCCAGCCGAGGCCGATGGCGATCGGGCCGCGCATGTCCGGCGGGGTGGCCTGGGCCAGCGTGGAGCCGTCCGTGAACTCCACCATGGAGTGCACGTACGACTGCGGGTGGACGACGACCTCGATCCGCTCGAAGGGGATGTCGTAGAGCAGGTGCGCCTCGATGACCTCCAGCCCCTTGTTGACCAGGGTCGCCGAGTTCACGGTGATCACCGGGCCCATCGCCCAGGTCGGGTGGGCCAGTGCGTCCTGCACCGTGACCGAGGCCAGCTCGGCGCGGGTGCGGCCGCGGAAGGGCCCGCCGGAGGCGGTGACCACGAGCTTGCGGACCTCGGAGCGGGTGCCCGCCGCGAGGGCCTGGAAGAGCGCCGCGTGCTCGGAGTCGACCGGGATGATCTGGCCCGGCTTCGCGAGGGCCTTCACCAGGGGGCCGCCGACGATCAGCGACTCCTTGTTGGCCAGCGCCAGCGTCCGCCCGGCCCGCAGCGCGGCGAGGGTGGGCGCGAGGCCGATGGAACCGGTGATGCCGTTGAGGACGGTGTGGCACTCGGAGGCGGCGAGCTCGGTTGCCGCGTCCGGTCCGGCGAGGATCTCGGGCAGCGGCTCACCGGCGCCGTACTCGGCGTCCAGCGCCTCCTTGAGGGCCGGTACGACGTCTTCGCGCGCGACGGCCACGGTGTTCACGCGCAGCAGCCGGGCCTGCTCGGCCAGCAGCGCGACCCGGCCGCCGGCGGCGGACAGGGCCGTGACCCGGAACCGGTCCGGGTTGCGCAGGGCGAGGTCGATGGCCTGGGTCCCGATGGACCCGGTGGAGCCGAGGATGACGATGTCCCGACGGCCGGCCGCGGGGTCGAAGAGGAGGTGCGGATCGGCAAGGGGGGATGGGCGGTCGCTCATGGACCCATGTTGCCGCAACTCAGGGGCGCCCGGAGACGGAGCCCCCCTCCGATACCCGAAGGAGAAGGTGCGGGAGCGTCCCGGCGAAGTCCGGGAGGGTACTGGCCACCCGCCACCAGGCGTCCGGATCGGAGCCGAGGGCCAGCGCGAACAGCCGGTCGGCCTCGGCCCGCGCGGCGAGCACCGGGGCGGCCGGCTCGTGGCGGTCGGGGTGGTCCACCTCACCCAGCCAGTGGTCCTCGTCCAGGGCCCAGCAGGCGGGCGCCTTGTGCCGGATCACGTCCTCGCCGGTGAGCAGCCCGCGGGCGAGGCAGTCGCGCACCCACCGGACGTCCTCCTGGACGGACTCCATGGGCACCGCGAGGCTCGCCAGGGCCAGTTCGCGGTCCACGCCCGCGACGGGCTCGGCGGCCCCGGGCGCGACGGAGCGCACCGCCTCGGCGAGCGCGGGGACCGGGGGTGCTCCGGCGGGCTCCGGCAGGGTGCCGCGCACGATCCTGGCCACCAGGACCGGCAGGGTGCCGGGGAAGCCGGGGGCGTGGCGCAGCAGTTCCGCCCAGAGCCGGGGGTCGTCGCGCAGGGGGCGCAGAGCCCGGGCGACGGCCGTGCGCATCCCCGTCCGCTCGGGCAGGCTCCAGCGCAGGCCGCGGGCCCCGGTCAGGTCGGTGAGCAGCAGGGTGCGGTGCGCGGGGGCCACGTGGGCGACGAGCTCCTCGTGCGTGACCCGGCCCATCCGCACGGCGCGCACGGCGGGCCGGTGCCAGGAGCGCGTCTCCGCCGCCGCGGTGGCGAGCAGCCCGTGGACGCTCTCCCGGGGCAGGTCCTCGACGAGCAGCAGGGCTTCGACGGAGCCGGCCGGCAGCGGCCGGCGGAGGTGTTCGGCGAGCAGCAGCTCCGGGTCCGGGTGGTGGCGGAGCGCCAGGATGTCCAGCGGGACCCGCGGCCCGCGCCGGCCGTGCCGGCGGAGCAGCCCGATGAGCTCGGCCGCGGTGAGCGGCCCCTCGCCGGGGTCCCGGCCGAGCTCGGCGCGGAGCACCGGCAGGAGTTCCGGCGGGGTCCGGCGGCGGGCGTACCGGGCGGGCCCGGGCAGGCCGGGCAGCGGCCGGCCCACGACGCGGGGGTTGCGTGCGACGTAGGTCCGGTCGGCCGCGCTTCCGTGGCGGAGCAGCAGGGTGACGGTCGAGGCCGCGAGCCATTCGTCCCGGCACAGGTATTTGAAGGCGGGCTCGTCGAGCCGGCCGATCATGTCGGTGACGACGTGGTCCGGTGCGTGGCGCAGCACGTGCGCCACGCACCAGGCCAGCCGTCGGCTGGTGCGGTCTTCCTCGGCCGTCGGCATCGTTCTCGTCCGCCTCGCGCTGTGCTCGTACGCGTACCCGTACTCGTACTCATCCTCGTACGTCCGTCCGACGTCCCGAGATGATTGCAGGTCAGCGCAGCGGCCGGTGGACGTTTTCGCGGGTTGACGGGCCGGGGGCGGCGTCGGCGATCCACGGGCCGTCGCCTGAGGGGTCGAGTACGCCCTCCTCCAGCCAGGTGTAGGTGCCGGACAGGACCCCGGCGACGACCTTGCGGTCCAGGTCGTCGGTGTTGTCCCAGAGCCGCCCGAAGAGCTCCTCCACGCGGAGCCGGGACTGCCGGCAGAAGGCGTCGGCCAGCTGGTAGGCCTCGCGGCCGTGCTCGCCGGAGGCCCGCAGGTGCTCGGCGCGCACGCAGGCCGCGCTCATCGCGAAGAGCTCGGCGCCGATGTCGACGATCCGGCCGAGGAACCCCTGCTTGGTCTCCATCCGGCCCTGCCAGCGGGACATGGCGTAGAAGGTCGACCGGGCGAGTTTGCGCGACCCGCGTTCGACGTAGCGCAGGTGGGTGGCGAGGTCGGGGTGGCCGCCCGGGTGGAAGGCCCGGTAGGTGCCCGGGACCTGGCCGGCGCCGGTGGCGAGCTGGGGCAGCCAGCGGGCGTAGAACCCGGCGGCGCGGGCGCCCGCCTTCGCCTTGTCGCCCAGTGCCTTCTCCGGGTCGATGAGGTCGCCGGCGACCGACAGGTGGGCGTCCACGGCCTCGCGGGCGATCAGCAGGTGCATGATCTCGGTTGATCCCTCGAAGATCCGGTTGATGCGCAGGTCGCGCAGCATCTGCTCGGCCGGGACGGCCCGCTCGCCGCGAGCGGCGAGGGACTCGGCGGTCTCGAAGCCGCGCCCGCCGCGGATCTGGACCAGCTCGTCGGCGATCAGGCAGGCCATCTCGGAGCCGTAGAGCTTGGCGAGGGCGGCCTCGATGCGGATGTCGTTGCGGTCCTCGTCGGCCATCTGGGAGGCCAGGTCGACCACGGCCTCCAGGGCGAAGGTGGTGGCCGCGATGAAGGAGATCTTGGCGCCGACGGCCTCGTGCAGGCCGACCGGCCGTCCCCACTGCTCGCGTACGCCGGACCATTCGCGGGCGATCTTCAGGCACCACTTGCCCGCGCCCACGCACATGGCGGGCAGCGACAGCCGGCCGGTGTTCAGCGTGGTCAGCGCGATCTTCAGCCCGGCGCCCTCGGCGCCGATGCGCTGGGCGGCCGGGACCCGCACGCGGTGGAAGCGGGTGACGCCGTTCTCCAGGCCGCGCAGGCCCATGAAGGCGTTGCGGTGTTCGACGGTGATGCCCGGCGAGTCGGCCTCGACGACGAAGGCGGTGATCCCGCCGCGGTGGTTGTCGCTCTGGGGAACCCGGGCCATGACGACGAGCAGGTCGGCGACGACCCCGTTGGTGGTCCAGAGCTTGACCCCGTCCAGGACGTACGCGTCCTCCCCGTCGGGGACCGCCGTGGTGGCCAGGCGCGCCGGGTCGGAGCCGACGTCGGGCTCGGTGAGGAGGAAGGCGCTGATGGCGGTGGTCGCGCAGCGCGGCAGGTAGGCGTCCTTCTGCTCCTGGGTGCCGAACATCTTCAGCGGCTGGGGCACGCCGATCGACTGGTGGGCGGAGAGCAGGGCTCCGATGGCCGGGCTGACGGAGCCGACGAGGGCGAGCGCCTTGTTGTAGTACACCTGGGTGAGGCCGAGGCCCCCGTACTTCGGGTCGATCTTCATGCCGAGCGCGCCGAGCTCTTTGAGCCCGCGCACGGTCTCGTCGGGGATCTTCGCCTCGCGCTCGATGCGCGCTCCGTCGACGGAGGTCTCGCAGAACTCCCGCAGCCGGGCCAGGAAGGCCTCTCCGCGCCGGACGTCCTCCTCGGCGGGGACCGGGTGGGGGTGGATCAGGTCGAGCCGGAACCGTCCCATGAACAGCTCCTTGGCGAAGCTCGGCCGCTGCCAGTTCTGTTCCCGGGCCGCTTCCGCGACCTGCCGTGCCTCGCGCTCGGTCACCTTGGGCTGTTCGGGCCGTGCGGGTGGTGCGGGCTGGGTGTCACTGTCGCCGGGCTGTGTTGCGGACATGAGGGGGCTCACCTCGCCGCCGAGAGAGGGGGTGCTTACCGGTGGGTGCTACCAGTGAGTCGTACCCGTTTCCGGCGGCGGGGAAGCGGCGGTAAAAGGGGGACGCCCCGAGCGTCCCCCTACCGGCGCACGCGGCCCCGGGCTCAGGCGCGCTCAGGCGCCGTGAGACGGGCCACGGCCAGGCGGGCGACCTGCTCCGCATGGGGGACGAGGTAGAAGTGACCGCCCTCGAAGACGTGGGAGGCGAAGGCGCCCGCGGTGACCTTCGACCATGCCTGGGCGCCGAGCGGGGTGAGGCGGGGATCGCGGTCACCCGTGAGGGCCACGACCTCCGCGCGCAGCAGCGGAGCGTCCTCGCGGCGGCGGTAGGTGTCGATCAGGCGGAAGTCGTTGCGGATGACCGGCAGGAACAGCTCGCGCAGTTCCGGGTTGCTCCAGACCTCCACGTGGGGACCGCCCAGGCCGGTGACGGCCGCGATCAGGTCTTCGTCGGTGCGCGGAGGCGGCACGGCGGTGGGCGCGGGAAGTCCGCGACCCGAGACGCACAGGCGCGCGACGTGGTCCGCCCCGGCGGCTTCGAGGCGCAGGAGGCTCTCGTACGCCACGGCCGCTCCCATGCTGTGGCCGAGGAGCACCGTGGGCACGGGAGTCTCGGCCAGGAGTTCCACGGCCACCAGCGGGACCAGCTCGTCCATCGTCGGGATCAGCGCTTCCCCCATGCGGGTCTCGCGTCCCGGGTACCGCACTGCCACGACTTCGACCGAAGGATCCAGGTACCGGGGCCAGTCGCGGAAGAAGCCCGCGCCGCCTCCCGCGTGCGGGAAGCACACCAGGCGCAGGGCGGGGTCTGCTACGGGACGGTGGCGGACCAGGTAGGACACGTGCGACTCGATTCGTCGGCCGAGGATCGTCTCGCCCGGCGGTGTGGCTGCACACCGGGCGCTCACGGCCCTGCCACACGGCGTCCGCGGCCCGTGGCTTCGGGGGTCACGGGCGGGTGGGTGACGGGTCCCGCGGCCCCCAGGGGCAAAGGAAGACGGCCGGAGCCCCCGCACAGTAGGCTCCGGCCGTCGGCTTGGTGGCCGTACGAGTTCGGTCAGATGTCGAGGCCGCTGAGGACCAGGACCCGCTCGTAGGTGTAGTCGTCCATCGCGTAGCGCACGCCCTCGCGGCCCACACCGGACTGCTTGACGCCGCCGTAGGGCATCTGGTCGGCGCGGTAGGACGGGACGTCGCCGACGATCACGCCGCCGACCTCCAGCTCGCGGTGCGCGCGGAACGCGGTCTGGATGTTCCGCGTGAAGACACCGGCCTGCAGACCGAACTTCGAGTCGTTGACGGCGGCGAAGGCCTCGTCGGTGTTCTCGACCCGGCGCAGGGTGAGGACCGGTCCGAAGACCTCCTCGGTGGCGAGGGTGACGCCCTCGGGCACCTCCGCGACGACGGTGGGCTCGTACGAGGCACCCTCGCGCTTGCCGCCCGTGAGCAGCTTGGCTCCGGCGGCCACGGCCTCGTCGACCCAGGACTCGACGCGCTTGGCGGCGTCCTCGGAGACGAGGGGGCCGACGTCGGTGGCGGAGTCGTCCGGGTCGCCGGTGACCTGCTCGCGGACCTTGGCGACGACCTTCTCGACGAGGCGGTCGTAGACCGTCGCGTCGGCGATCACGCGCTGCACGCCGATGCAGGACTGGCCGGCCTGGTAGTTCGAGAAGGTCGCGATGCGGGTGGCGGCCCAGTCGAGGTCGGCCTCCGAGGACCAGTCCTCCAGGACCACGGCCGCGGCGTTGCCGCCGAGCTCCAGGGTGCAGTGCTTGTGCGGCACGGACTGCTGGATGGCGTAGCCGACCTTGTCGGAACCGGTGAAGGAGATGACGGGCAGGCGCTCGTCCTTGACCAGCTCCGGCATCTTGTCGTTGGCGACGGGGAGGACGGACCAGGAGCCGGCCGGCAGGTCGGTCTCTGCCAGCAGCTCGCCGAGGATCAGACCGGAGAGCGGGGTGGCCGGGGCCGGCTTCAGGATGATCGGCGCGCCGACGGCGATGGCGGGGGCCACCTTGTGGGCACACAGGTTCAGCGGGAAGTTGAAGGGCGCGATGCCCAGGACCGGCCCCTTGACGAAGCGGCGGGTCAGGGCCAGGCGGCCGACGCCGCCGGCGTCGGTGTCCAGGCGCTGGGCCTCTCCGCCGTTGAAGCGGCGGGCCTCTTCGGAGGCGAAGCGGAACACGGACACCGCACGGCCGACCTCACCGCGGGCCCACTTGATCGGCTTGCCGTTCTCGGCGGAGATCAGCAGCGCGATCTCCTCGGTGCGCTCGGCGAGCCGGCGGGAGACGTGGGCCAGGGCCTCGGCGCGTACGTGGGCCGGGGTCGCGGAGAACTCCGCCGTCACGGCGTACGCCGCGGCCACGGCCTCTTCGACCTGGGCGTCGGTCGGGACGCTCACGGTGCCGACGAGGCGGTCGTCCCACGGGGAGTGGACGTCGAAGCTGTCGTCGCCCGTGGCCTGGCGGCCGGCGAGCCAGAAGGCGTGGGTGGAAGTCATGCTGATCCCGGCCCTTCGGAGTGTGTGCGGTGGGTCCTTGTCCCCTCCACCGTAGGACTCCGCCGGGGTTTCGGCGTTTGTCCGGGGTGGAGTACGTGCGTGGCGCGGCGCGCCGCTTTGTCAGTGTCGGGGGCGGCCCGGCCCGTGCGGGGCCCCGCCGGGGGCTGTACGGGGCTCCGGGCGGCTCGGCTGCGCCGTGCGCGGGCGGCCGCTGCGCGGGGGTTGGTCCCCTACCCGCCCTTCGCCCGTTCCCCGGGGCTCCGCCCCGGACCCGGCGCCTCAAACGCCGGCGAGGCTGAATGTTCCCGGCCCCTGAGGACCGGGTCCGGGCGGAGCGGGGGAACGGTGGAAGGGCGGGTGGGGGACGGCCCCGCGCAGCGGCGGCTCCCCGGTCGGGGCTACGCCGGGGTCGAAGTCGCCTTCAGGGCGAGCCACAGCTCCATGCGGACGTCCGGGTCGTCCAGGGAGCGGCCCAGGATCTCCTCCACCCGCCGCATCCGGTAGCGCAGCGTGTGGCGGTGGACGCCGAGGTCGGCCGCCGCCGCGTCCCACTGGCCGTGGCGGGAGAGCCAGGCCTGGAGGGAGGCCACCAGGTCGCCCCGGCCCTTCTCGTCGTGCTCGCGCAGCGCGCGGAGCGTACCGTCCGCGAAGGCCCGTACCGCGTCGTCGGCGAGGAGCGGGAGGACGGAGCCCGCCGCGAGGTCCTCGTGTTCGACCATGGGGCGGCCGCGCCGCCGGGCCACGGCCAGGGCCTGGTCGGCCTGTTTGAAGGCCGCCGCCACGCCGGAGGCCGCCGCGGGCGCCGACAGGCCGAGGACCAGCTCGTCCGGCTCCGGTTCGCCCGACTCCCGGCCGCGGCGCGATTCGAGGGCGTCCGCGTGTTCCGCGCACGCCTGGACGGCCGAGCCCCCGTCGGCCGCCAGGACCACGAGCCGGCCGGGCTCCGGCACCACCAGCAGGGTCTCCCCGGTGCGCGCCGCCGCCGATTCCACCGCGTCGGCCAGCAGCGCCAGGCCCTCCGGCTGGGCCGTGCCCGCCAGCGCGGGCTCCGCCACGAGGATCCGGAACGGCGCGTCGAGCAGGGCCCCGTACAGGTCCCCGGCCACGGCCTGGGCGTGCTCCGCCTGGCCGGCGAGCAGCATGCGCAGCACGGCGGCGCCGAGCCGGGACTCCGCGTCGTGCAGGGAGCGGGAGCGTTCGGTGGTGAGGGTCAGCAGGGCCACCGCGGAGTGGACGGCGTACCGCTCCGCCGTGCCGAGCGGGGCTCCGGTGCCGACCGCGAGGGCTCCGCGCGCCCGCCGCCCGGTGCCCAGCGACTGGAGCTCCACCCGGTCCTCGGAGCCGCCCACCACGGCGCTGGCGGGGGCCGGGCGCTCGCGCAGCCGTTCCACGTCGGGGGTGAGCCGGGCGGCCCGGCGCGCCGCCCAGTCGGGCGCGGCCGCGACGACGGCGCCCGAGGTGTCGTAGAGGGCGGCCCAGCCGTGCACGTGCGCCGCCAGCTTCGTCAGCAGTTCGGCGGGCCCGTCGGCGGACAGTGCGGCCCGGGTCAGCTCGCGCTGCGCCTCGAAGCCCGCGGTCACGGCCCGGTACTGGTCGGCGGCGAGAGCGGCGGAGACGGCCTTGCTGATGGCGAGGAACGGGGTGCGCCGGGGCACCTCCAGCAGTGGCAGGTCCTCGGCGGTGGCGGCTTCGACGAGGGCCTCGGGCACGGCGTCGTAGTTCACGCCGATGGCGAAGCCGATCCCGACGACCCCGGCCGCGGCGAGCCGGCGTACGTAGCGCCGCATCTCCTCGGGGTCCTCAGCGTCCAGCTTCATGGCGGTGATGAGGAGCAGCTCCCCGCCCTCCATGTACGGGACGGGGTCGGCGAGCTCACTGACGTGGGCCCAGCGCACGGGAGTGTCGAGGCGGCCCTCCCCGGCCCGGACGCTGAGTTTGAGCGCCGAGTGCTGGACGAGCGAGGCGAGGGTGAGCGGCATGGGTACCGGGGCGCCTTAGGGAGAGGAGGGGTTCGGCGGCGAGATGCCGACGGAGGATTCTCGCCGTGGAACACCACCGCGGTTTTCGCCGTGTCGTACGAACGGCTCCCCTCGATTCTGCCACCCCGTACGGGTCCGGCTCGTCCGGCCCGCCCCCTCCCCGCCCGGCCCCGCCCGCCGCCCGCCCCGCCCTCATTCCCGTCCTCCGAGCCGCACCAGCAGCGGGGCGGCCCGCTCGCCGCGGACGGAGGTGAGGGAGAGCACGGCGTGGCCGGGGGGCACGGTGTTGGCGAGGGCGGAGGCCGACCAGCGCTCCCGCTCCGTCTGGCGCACGGTGACCGCGTCCGTGGTGACGGCCTTGCCGGTGATCACCTTGCGCACGGCGTGCACGGCCCGGGTGAAGGGCTGGTCGGCGTAGACCGTACGGGTCGTGACGTCCCGCGTCTCGACCAGCTCGGTCCCCCAGGCGTCGGCGAACCACTTGCCGTCCCACGTGGTGACCCCGGAGAAGACCATCCGGCAGCCGACAGCTCCGAGGAGCGGGGTGCGCAGCGCTTCCGGTACGTCGTCCAGGGTGCGCAGCGCCAGCAGGACTCCCGCGTTGGCCGAGCGGAGGCCGTGCATGCCGCGCACGGCCTCGGCGGTGAGGGTGTGCGCAGCGTCGTCAAGGGCCAGGAGGGCGAAGAGGGAGCGGTCGGCACGGGCGGCGGCCGCCGCGTTGAACTGGGCGAGGAGCAGCCGGGCCAGCAGCCGGGAGGCATCCGGATGGGCGCGCTCGGGGAGGTCCACACGGACCCGCACGGGGTGTTCCAGAGCGCGGAGGGAGAAGGGCCGGCCGCCGCCGGTGGTGTCGAAGAAGCCGTGGAACGCCGGCCGGTCCAGCAGCGCCGCCCGGTCGGCGAGAACGGGTCCCGGGTCGCCGTGGACGCCGTGCTGCCGCGCCCGGGTGTCGAGCTCGCGCAGCATGGCCTGCTGCCCCGAACCCTCCAGTTCGTGCCGCAGCGCCTCGACCGCCGCCGGCAGCAGTTCGAGCAGCGCCCGCAGCTCGGGCACGGTCGGGAAACGGCCGTGGACGGCGTGGAACGGGCCGAGGATCTGGGTGAGTGCCGTCGCCGACCGGCGTACGTCGACGCCCGGCAGATCGCCCACGAAGGCTTCGGCGAGGAAGGAAGCCGCCTCGTCGGCGTCCCCGGTTCCGCCGTAGAGGTCGAGATCGTGGACGGATGCGGGGTCGCCCAGGCGCACCACGATGTCGTAGGCGTCGTCGGGCCCGAGCTGGGCTCCCGCGGCGCCGACGGCGATCACGGCGGCCTGTCCGGCCAGCGCCTGGAGGGCCAGCGATTCCACGACCGGCCTGACCAGGCGGTGGGTCTTGCCCGAGCCCGAGGGGCCGACGGCGAGGACCGACGTGCCCAGCACACCCGGGTCGAGGGCGAGCCCGGTCCCGCGGCGTTCCCGGGGGTTCGGCTCGGCACCGGTGACCCGGCCGAGCCGGACCTGCCCGACGGTCAGGTCGTGGGAGGCCGCGCGGACGGGCAGATCGCGGGCGCCCGACGGATGGCCGCAGGCGGCCGCGCCCTTCGCCCGTACGGCTTCCACGAAGGCGGGGCGCCGCGAAGGATCGGCCCGCACGGATTCCCAGGCCCGTCGGATCCGTGCGTGGTCGACGTCGTTCATCCGCCCCGCCGCGGCCTCCGCGGCCAGCCGGTCCGCGGACTCCACCAGCCCGGCGGCCCGCAACTGAGGCCAGCCGGCCGGAGAGTCCGGGCCGCCCGGGGCCGCCGTGCGCGGAAGCTCGTCGGGGAGTGCGGGAGACCGGAGGCCCCTCAGCAAGGCGGCCCAGCCGCCGAGGCGGGCGAAGAAGAGGAGGAGGGGTGCGTAGATCAGTACGTAGAGGACGTTCGTGACCACCGCACCGCCCGTCTCGCCGAGCTCCGCGTACGGCAGGTGCCCGAAGACCAGCGGATAGACCATGAGGATCGGGGTCGGGTTCTGGATCAGCAGCACGACGGCGAGGGCTCCTGCCGCGGCGCCCGTCGCGCGGTACCAGGGGCCTCGGGCGGCGATCAGCTGGTCGAAGGCGGTCCGCCAGCCTCCCAGCTTGGCGAAGCCGAGGAACAGGCCCACGGTGACCAGCAGCTCGTAGAACTGACCGGCCGCCTGGCCGCGGTGGTCGATCGGCGCCTTGACCAGGTTGCCCGTCCACCAGCTGTCAGGGGTGAAGTAGTAGAGCGGGGATCCGTCGAGGGGGAGGTTCTTGTCGAGGAAGGCTTGCCAGCACACGAAGAAGACGAGGAAGGAGACCACGACCCGGGTGATCAGCGACCGGCCGTTGGTGGCGGGCTTCGGCACGGCCGGGGTGTAGGCGTAGCGCCAGATGCCGGGCTTCGTCTCCGGCCGCGGGGTGCTCAGCCAAGCGGTGAAGGAGGCCCCCGCGGGAGCCGCGGGGACGCCCGCGGCAGGGCTTCCCGGTGCGTACGCGGGCGGCGGCGGGGCCGTGAGCGGTCGCGGCGGCGAGGGCGGCGGGCCGGCCGGCCGGGGGATCTGGGGACCGCCGGGCCCCACATCGGGCGAGCCGCCGTACCTGCCGCGGTCCCCGCCGTGCGTGCCGTCGGTGTCCATGTATCCCCTGCCCCCTGCCCGGTGCCGCGCTGCGCTGCGCGCTCAATCTAGTGGCCGTCGCCGCCCCGCGGCCCGTACCCGGCCATGATCCACAAGACATGCGCGGATTCCTTCCTATGGCCGTCACGGACAAGGACACGCGGGCACCACTCCCGAACGGAGCATGCAGGACCCCGCCTCCCGGGCCTAGCCTGCGGACAAAGACACGAGTGCGTCCGAAAACACCCCCCAGGAGCCCCCTATGACCGCTGTCCCGCAGGAGCGCCGCATCGTCACCGCGATCCCCGGCCCCAAGTCGCAGGAGCTGCAGGCGCGCCGCCTGTCGACGGTGGCCGGTGGCGTGGGCTCCGTGCTCCCCGTCTTCACGGCCCGCGCGGGCGGCGGCATCATCGAGGACGTCGACGGCAACCGCATGATCGACTTCGGCTCCGGCATCGCCGTGACCTCCGTCGGCGCCTCCGCCGAGGCCGTCGTGCGCCGCGCCGCCGCGCAGCTCGCCGACTTCACCCACACCTGTTTCATGGTGACCCCCTACGAGGGCTACGTGGAGGTCTGCGAGGCCCTCGCCGAGCTCACCCCGGGCGACCACGCCAAGAAGTCGGCGCTGTTCAACTCCGGCGCCGAGGCCGTCGAGAACGCCGTCAAGATCGCCCGTTCGTACACCAAGCGCCAGGCCGTCGTCGTCTTCGACCACGGCTACCACGGCCGTACGAACCTCACGATGGCCCTGACGTCCAAGAACATGCCGTACAAGCAGGGCTTCGGCCCGTTCGCCCCCGAGGTCTACCGCGTCCCGGTCGCCTACGGCTACCGCTGGCCGACCGGCGCCGAGAACTGCGGCCCCGAGGCCGCCGCCCAGGCGATCGACAACATCGTCAAGCAGGTCGGCGCCGAGAACGTCGCCGCGATCATCATCGAGCCGGTCCTCGGCGAGGGCGGCTTCATCGAGCCCGCCAAGGGCTTCCTCCCGGCGATCGTGAAGTTCGCCAACGACAACGGCATCGTCTTCGTCGCCGACGAGATCCAGTCCGGCTTCTGCCGCACCGGCCAGTGGTTCGCGTGCGAGGACGAGGGCATCGTCCCCGACCTCATCACGACCGCCAAGGGCATCGCGGGCGGCCTGCCGCTCGCCGCCGTGACCGGCCGCGCCGAGATGATGGACTCCGTGCACGGCGGCGGCCTGGGCGGCACCTACGGCGGCAACCCGGTGGCCTGCGCCGGCGCGCTCGGCTCCATCGAGACCATGAAGGAGCTCGACCTCAACGCCGCGGCGAAGAAGATCGAGTCGGTCATGAAGGCCCGCCTGACGGCCATGCAGGAGAAGTACGACATCATCGGCGACATCCGCGGCCGCGGCGCCATGATCGCGATCGAGCTGGTCCGGGACCCGGCGTCCAAGACCCCGAACCCGGAGGCGGCCGGCACGCTCGCCAAGGCCTGCCACGCCGAGGGCGTGCTCGTCCTCACCTGTGGCACCTACGGCAACGTGCTCCGCTTCCTGCCGCCGCTCGTCATCGGCGACGACCTGCTGAACGAGGGCCTGGACGTCATCGAGGCCGCGTTCGCGGCGCTCTGATCGAACGTCTGACACAGCCGGTAGAACGCGGGGGCACGATCCTCGATCACCACGCGATCACTACCGGGGGTAACGGTCGGGCACTGTGAAGAAGGTGTGGGGGGCCGATGGCGGGAGCGTTTTCCCGCTGTCGGTCCCCCTTCCGCTGGCGTACGGTTTCTGCAGATGAGTGAGACACCCCGCTCCCGGGAAACCGGGGGCGACACCAGTACCGGGCTTCCCCAGCGCCGCACTGGGCATGCGTTCGCGCACACTCCTCACCGATCGGACGGCCGCACGCCCCAAACCCCCCGGGGCGCCCGGCAACCCGATCCGGGCGGCCGCCCCGGAACCACCCCCCCTGTTCCGGGGCGGCCGGCCACTCTCTTCCCCGCCCTCCCGGCGGGCTCCGCGATCCCGGCGATCTCCGCACTCTGCGTCACGCTCTTCGCCCTGGCCACCTGGCAGGTCCTCGTATCCGGGCCCCTGCTGGTCCCGGACGCCGCCCTCAGCCGGGCGCTCGTGCGCACCGTCCCCGACGCGTTCACCCAGCGCCTCTCCGACCTCGGCAACGTCCCGGTCGCGCTCCCCGTCCTGCTCCTCGCGGCCGGCTGCGCCGCGTGGCGCGGCAACCGCCGGGGCGCGGCGGCAGCGGTGCTGGCCATGGCCCTGGTGCCGGCCCTCGTCGTCCCGCTGAAGGTGTGGACCGGCCGGCCGGGCCCGCTGGAGCCCTGGGCCTCGGGCTACTACCCCTCGGGCCACACGGCCACCGCGTACGTGGCGTACGTGGGCGCGGCCCTGCTCGTGCGCCCGTACGCCCGGGGCCGCTGGGGCCGCTGGCCCGTCCCCCTCGCGGCCGCCCTCACCGCCCTGACGGCGGCGGGGCTGATCCTGCGCGGCTACCACTGGCCCCTGGACGTCCTGGCCAGCCTCCTGATGTGCACGCCGCTCCTGTTCGGGGTGCGCGCCGCCCGCGGGAAGGCGGGGCCGGGGCGGTTTCGCCCCGGCCCCGCCGTGCCCGATGGCGGCGGCGCCGGTCAGCCGCCGAAGTAGGCGTCGAAGTTCTTCGAGAACTCCCAGTTGCCGAAGCGGTCCCAGTTGATCGACCAGGTCATCAGTCCGCGCAGGGCGGGCCAGGTGCCGTGGGTCTGGTAGGAGCCGCAGCTCGTACCGGACTTCTTGGTCAGGCAGTCCAGCGCCTTGCCGACCTCCGCCGGGGAGGTGTGTCCGTTGCCCGCGTTGGTCGTGGCCGGCAGGCCGATGGCGACCTGGTCAGCGCGCAGCGCCGGGAAGACACGGGCGGTGTTGCCGGCCACCGGGAAGCCCGTGAGCAGCATGTCCGTCATGGCGATGTGGAAGTCGGCTCCGCCCATGGAGTGGTACTGGTTGTCGAGGCCCATGACCGGGCCCGAGTTGTAGTCCTGGACGTGGAGCAGGGTGAGGTCGTCGCGCAGGGCGTGGATGACCGGGAGGTAGGCGCCGGCGCGCGGGTCCTGGCCGCCCCAGGGGCCGGATCCGTAGAACTGGTAGCCGAGCTGGACGAAGAAGGTCTCGGGGGCCATCGTCAGGATGAAGTCCGGGCCGTACTTGGTCTTCAGGGTCTTCAGGGCCGCGATCAGGTTGACGATCACCGGGGTGGTGGGGGCGCGGAAGTCGGTGTCGCCCGTGGCCAGGGAGAGGGAGTGGCCCTCGAAGTCGATGTCGAGGCCGTTGAGCCCGTACTCGTCGATGATCTTGCCGACGGAGGCGACGAAGGTGTCGCGGGCCGCCGTGGTGCCGAGCTGGACCTGTCCGTTCTGGCCGCCGATGGAGATCAGGACCTTCTTGCCCGCGGCCTGCTTGGCCTTGATGGCCGCCTTGAACTCGGCGGCCGATTCGACGGTGGGGCACTCGCCGACCGGGCAGAGCTGGAAGCGGATGTCGCCCGAGGTCACCGAGGTGGGTTCGCCGAAGGCCAGGTTGATGACGTCCCAGGAGGCGGGTACGTCGGCCATCCGGACGTAGCCGGAGCCGTTGGCGAAGCTGGCGTGCAGGTAGCCGACCAGGGCGTGGGCGGGCAGTCCCGGGTTGCCGGGGTCGCCGCCGCCGCTCGGCGTGGTGACGGGGACGGCCGCGCCCTTGGGGGATTCCCCGGCCGCGTTGACCGCGCTGACCTGGAAGGAGTACGTCGTGGAGGCGGTGAGGCCGGTGACCGTCGCCGAAGTGCCGTTGACTGCGGTCGGGTTGGCGCCGTCCCGGTAGACCTTGTACGAGGTCGCCCCCGTCGCGGCCGCCCAGGAGAGGCCGACGGCGGTGGCGGAGGAGGCGGACGCGGTGAGCCCGGCGGGAGCGGCCGGGATCTGGGGCTCGCCGGGTCCGGAGCCGCCGGGGTCGGGGCCGACGAGGGTCACGTCGTCGGTGAACTGCGGCGGCTGGCCGTACCAGCCCTGCGTGTACACGGTCACCGAGGTGGTGCTCGCGCCGGTACGGAAGCTCGTGACGAGCTGCCTCCAGGCACCCGGGCTCTGCGTCCAGGTCTGCACGTCCGTGGTCCCGGTGCCGGTCGCGCCGAGGTAGACGTACGCGCCCTGCACCCAGGCGGTCAGCGTGTACGCGGAGTCGGGCTTGACGGTGACGGTCTGGGAGCAGCGGGCGTTGTCCTGCCCGGCCGGGGTGCCCTTGAGCGCGGAAGTGCCGCCGTGCACGGGGGTGCTGACGGTGGCTCCGCTGCCGGCCGAGCAGCTCCAGCCGTCGAGGCCGGCTTCGAAGCCGCCGTTGCGGATGAGGTCCGCGTCGGCCGCCGCGGCCGGCCGGCCGGTGGCGAGGAGGCCTGTGGCCGCGAGGGCGGCGGCGGTAAGAAGGGAGAGTGCGGAGCGCATGACGGCGGGTCTGGCGGGGCGGGTGGGGCGATGGGAACGGCTGGAGCGCACAACTGCCTCCGGTACGTGGGGGGATGGAGCCGGGCCGCGCGTGGGGAAGCGGTGGGGGAAGGCACAGCGGCGCCCAAGATGGTCCAGACCAATGCTCTTGTCAAGACTCCCCGCCTTCCCGCCCCACGACGCGCGCCGCCGCCTCGTGCATCGCGAGTTCCAGCACCACCGGATCGGTGAGCGTGCCCTGCCCGTCCGGGACCACGAGCCAGCGGACCCCGCCCGTGGCCCGGCCGGGGTACGGGACCACGATCCAGGTCCCGTGTCCGGCTCCCCGTACGCCCGTGCCGATCCAGCGGGACGCCGTGCCCGGGGGCACGAAGAAGCCCAGCCTGGAATCGCCGAAATCGGCGAGCACCGGGCCGGGCCGTTCCAGCAGTGCGTTCAGCACGTCGAGGGTGGTGCGCCCCAGCTCCCCCGGCAGGATCAGCACGTCCCACTGGCGGCCGGCGGGCAGCAGGGCGACCCCGAGGGGGTTGCGCTCCCACTCCCACCGGCAGGCGTCCGGATCGAGCGCCACCGAGACCAGCCATTCCACTGCCGTCTTGTCCCCCGGGATCGCCATCGTCCGGCCTCCGCTCTCTGTGAGGTGAAGTGTTCTCACAGGAGAGAGCGGGGCCGGGCGCAGGTATGACGCGGGTTTCGTTACTCCAAAGTAGTGAAGCGAGTCACACCGCCGGGGGCGATGTGCGCCCGGGGCGCGCAGAGGTCACTTACCCGATCAGCACACCGATCGCGACCTCAGCTGTCGAAGCCGAGACCGAGGCGGTCCAGCGTCTTCAGCCACAGGTTGCGGTGCCCGCCCAGCCGGTCGGCCCGGGCCAGCGACCACTTCGTCATCGTGATGCCGGTCCAGGCGAAGGGCTCGGGCGGGAAGGGCATCGGCTTGGAGCGGACCATCTCCAGCTCGGTGCGCTCGGTCTTCTCCCCGGAGAGCAGGTCGAGCATCACGTCGGCGCCGAAGCGGGTGGCCCCGACGCCCAGCCCGGTGTAGCCGGCCGCGTAGGCCACCTTGCCGGCGTGCGCGGTGCCGAAGAAGGCGGAGAAGCGCGAGCAGGTGTCGATCGCCCCGCCCCAGGCATGGCTGAATTTCACTCCTTCCAGCTGCGGGAAGCAGGTGAAGAAGTGCTCGGCGAGCCTGAGGTACGTCTCGGGCCGGTGGTCGTGCTCGGCGTCGAGCTTCCCGCCGTACGGGTAGATCGCGTCGTAGCCGCCCCACAGGATCCGCCGGTCGGGGGTGATCCGGAAGTAGTGGAACTGGTTGGCGCTGTCGCCGAGTCCCTGCCGGTTCTTCCAGCCGATCGAGGCGGCCTGCTCCTCGGTCAGCTGCTCGGTCATCAGCGCGTAGTCGTAGACCGGGACGGTCAGCGGGCGCACCCGCTTGACCAGCGACGGGAAGATGTTGGTGCCCAGCGCCACCCGGCGGGCGAAGACGCGCCCGTACGGGGTCCGCACGGCCATCCCGTCCCCCGAGCCGGTCAGGTCCAGCCCGCGCGTGTTCTCGTAGATCCGCACGCCCAGCTCCAGGCAGGCCCGCTTCAGGCCCCAGGCGAGCTTCGCCGGGTTGAGCATGGCGACGCCGTCGCGGTCCCAGATCCCGCCGAGGAAGGTCGGGGAGTCGACCTCGGCCCGTACGGCGTCCGCATCCAGCCATTCGGAGCGCCCGGCGAGGCCGAGCCGCGCGGCCTCCGCGTGGAACTCCCGGAGCTCCGCGACCTGGTGCGGCTCGGTGGCCACGTCGATCTCGCCGCTGCGCTCGAAGTCGCAGTCGATGCCGTAGCGGGCGACCGCCTCCTCGATGGCGTCGAGGTTCTGGGCGCCGAGGTCTTCCAGCTTGGCGAGCTCGTCCGGCCAGCGGGCCATCCCGTTGGCGAGGCCGTGGGTGAGCGAGGCCGCGCAGAAGCCGCCGTTGCGGCCCGAGGCGGCCCAGCCCGCCTCGTGTCCCTCGATCAGTACGACGTCCCGGGCGGGGTCGCGCTCCTTGGCGAGCAGCGCGGTCCACAGGCCGCTGTAGCCGGCGCCGATGACGAGCAGGTCGCAGTGCTCGTCGCCGGTGAGGGCGGGCTCGGCGGCGGGCTTGCCGGGGTCGTCCAGCCAGTACGAGACCGGCTTCGCTTCGGAAAGAGATCGTGCAGCGGTGCGCATGGCGTCTGGGGCCATGTCTTCCAACTCCCTACAGGTGTTACTTGGGCTGTGCTTTCTTGCGGCGGCTGGCGACCATCTGGCCGGCCAGCACCACCAGGACCGCGATGACGAACATCGCGGTGCCGATGACGTTGATCTGTACAGGCGTACCGCGCTGGGCCGATCCCCACACGAACATGGGGAAGGTGACGGTGTTGCCCGAGTTGAAGTTGGTGATGATGAAGTCGTCGAACGAGAGCGCGAAGGAGAGCAGCGCGCCCGCCGCGATGCCGGGGGCCGCGATCGGCAGGGTGACGCGCAGGAAGGTCTGCACGGGTCCGGCGTAGAGATCGCGGGCCGCTTCCTCCAGCCGGGGGTCCATGGAGAGCACCCGGGCCTTGACGGCGGCGACGACGAAGCTGAGGCAGAACATGACGTGGGCGATCAGGATCGTCCAGAAGCCGAGCTGAATGCCCATGTTGAGGAAGAGGGCCAGCAGCGAGGCCGCCATCACGATCTCGGGCATGGCCATCGGCATGAAGATCAGCGAGTTGACCGCGCCGCGCGCCTTGAAGCGGTAGCGGACCAGCGCGAAGGCGATGGCGGCGCCGAGCACGGTCGCGCCGATGGTGGCCCAGAGGGCGATCTGGAGCGAGAGGGACAGGGACTCGCACAGGTCGGCGACCCCGCAGGGGTCCTTCCACGCGTCGAGGGAGAACTCCTGCCAGGCGTAGTTGAACCGCCCGGTGGGGTTGTTGAAGGAGAAGACCGTGACGACGACGTTCGGCAGGATCAGGTAGGCCAGCGTGCCGAGCCCCGCGATCACGACGAGGTTGCGGCGCAGCCAGGTGGTGGCGCTCTTCATCAGACCAGGTCCTCCGTCCCCGCTCGGCGGATGTAGATGGTGACCATGACGAGGACGATGGCCATGAGGATGAAGGACAGGGCGGCCGCCGTCGGGTAGTCGAGGATGCGCAGGTACTGCGACTGGATGACGTTGCCGATCATGCGGGTGTCCGTGGAGCCGAGCAGTTCGGCGTTGACGTAGTCGCCGCTCGCCGGGATGAAGGTGAGCAGGGTCCCGGAGACCACGCCCGGCATGGACAGCGGGAAGGTCACCTTGCGGAAGACCGTGGCGGGTCGGGCGTACAGGTCCCCGGCCGCCTCGTGGAGGCGGGTGTCGATGCGCTCCAGCGAGGTGTAGAGCGGAAGGATCATGAAGGGGAGGAAGTTGTACGTCAGACCGCAGACGACCGCGAGCGGCGTGGCGAGGACGCGGTCGCCCTCGGTCATGCCGAGCCAGCTGGTGACGTCCAGGAAGCCGACCGTGTTGAGGACGTCGACCACGGGGCCGCCGTCGGCCAGGATCGTCTTCCAGGCGAGGGTGCGGATCAGGAAGCTGGTGAAGAACGGGGCGATGACCAGCACCAGGAGCAGGTTGCGCCAGCGGCCCGCCTTGAAGGCGATCAGGTAGGCCAGCGGGTATCCCAGCAGCAGGCACAGCGCGGTCGCGGTGCCGGCGTAGAGCAGGGAGCGCAGGAACTGCGGGTAGTACTCGGCGAAGGCCTCCCAGTACGTCTGGAAGTGCCAGGTGACCTTGAAACCCTCTTCGAGGGAGCCGGTCTGCACCGAGGTCGAGGCCTGGTAGATCATCGGCAGCACGAAGAAGACGAGCAGCCACAGGATGCCCGGGAGCAGCAGCCAGTAGGGGACCAGGCGCTTCTTCAGGGACGGCTTGTGCACCGGGGGCTCGGCGGAAGCGGCGACCTCGGGCAGGGTCGCGGGGGCGGTCACGCGCTCTCCTCGACCGTCTCGATGCCGGCGTCGATGTCCTGCGCCGCGTCCAGGCCGAAGGTGTGGGCCGGGTTCCAGTGCAATATCACGTCGGCGCCGGGGACGAGGCGGGCGTCGCGCTCGATGTTCTGCACGTACACCTCCAGCTCCGGGCAGACCGGGCTGTCGATGACGAACTGGGTGGAGACTCCGATGAAGGAGGTGGCCGCGATCTTGCCGGCGACCTTGTTGCGGCCGGCCGCGACCGTGTCCTCCGCGTCCGCGTGGACGAGGGAGATCTTCTCCGGGCGCACCCCGACCAGCAGCTTGCCGCCGGCGCGGGGTGTGGTCGAACACCGCGCCGCCGGGACGCGCAGCTTCGTACCGGCCGAGGAGACGACGACGTCGGACGCGCCGGCCTCCAGCACCTCGGCCTCGATGAGGTTGGAGGTGCCGAGGAAGTTCGCCACGAAGGTCGTCTTCGGGTTCTCGTACAGGTCGGCCGGGGCGCCGAGCTGCTCGACGCGGCCGCCGTTCATCACGGCGACCGTGTCGGCCATGGTCATGGCCTCCTCCTGGTCGTGCGTGACGTGCACGAAGGTGATGCCGACCTCGGTCTGGATGCGCTTGAGCTCCAGCTGCATCTGGCGGCGCAGCTTGAGGTCGAGGGCGCCGAGCGGCTCGTCGAGGAGCAGCACCTGCGGGTGGTTGATGAGCGCGCGGGCGACGGCCACGCGCTGCTGCTGGCCGCCGGAGAGCTGGTGCGGCTTGCGCTGGGCGAACTGGCCGAGCTGGACCAGCTCCAGCATGTCGTCGACCTGCTTCTTGACCGACTTGATGCCGCGGCGGCGCAGCCCGAAGGCGATGTTCTCCGAGACGTCGAGGTGCGGGAAGAGGGCGTAGCTCTGGAAGACCGTGTTGACCGGGCGCTTGTACGGCGGCAGGTGCGTGACCTCGCGGTCGCCGAGGCTGACGGTGCCGGTGGAGGGCTCCTCCAGACCGGCGATCATGCGCAGGGTGGTGGTCTTCCCGCAGCCCGAGGCGCCGAGCAGGGCGAAGAAGGACCCCTGGGGGATGGTGAGATCCAGCGGGTGCACGGCGGTGAAGGATCCGTAGTGCTTGCTGATCCCGGCGAGGCGGACGTCGCCGCCTTCGGTCTTGTCAGTCATGGGCCTGGGCCTTCGGTGGTGTGTCGTGGAAGGGGCAGGTGCCGGTACGGGTGCCCGGTGCCGGCGGGGACGGCGGCGGGACCGTCAGGCTCCGATGAGCTTGGCGAACTTCTCCTCGTACGCCGTCTCTTCCTCACTGGTGAGGGAGCGGAAGGCGTGCGACTTGGCGGCCATGGCCTTGTCGGGGACGATCAGGACGTTGTCCGCGAGCTCCGGATCGATCTTGGCCAGCTCGTCCTTGACGCCGTCGACGGGGCAGACGTAGCTGATGTAGGCGGCCAGCTGGGCGGCGACCGGGAGCTCGTAGTAGTAGTCGATGAGCCGCTCGGCGTTGGCCTTGTGCCGGGCCTTCACGGGGACCAGCAGGTTGTCGCTGGAGGTGATGTAGCCGGGCGCCGGGATCGCGTACTGGATGTCCGGGTTGCCGGCCTGGAGCTGGATGACGTCGCCGGCCCAGGCCAGGCAGGCTGCGAGGTCGCCCTTGTCGAGGTCCGCGGTGTAGTCGTTGCCCGTGAAGCGGCGGATCTGCTTCTTGTCCACGCCCTTCTGGAGCCGGCCGATCGCCTCGTCGTAGTCGGCGTCGGTGAACTTCGCCGGGTCCTTGCCCTGGTCGAGCAGGGTCATGCCGACGCTGTCGCGCATCTCGGTGAGGAAGCCGACGCGGCCCTTGAGGGAGGGGTCGTCCAGCATCTGCGTGACGGAGTCGACCTTCTTCCCGCCGGTCGCCTTGGTGTTGTAGGCGATGACGGTGTTGATGCCGGTCCAGGGGTAGCTGTACGCGCGGCCCGGGTCCCAGTCGGGGCTGCGGAACTGCGAGCTCAGGTTGGCGTAGGCGTGCGGGAGCCGGGAGGAGTCCAGCTTCTGGGCCCAGCCGAGCCGGATGATGCGCGCGGCGAGCCAGTCGGTGACGACGATCAGGTCGCGGCCGGTGTCCTGGCCCGCGGCGAGCTGGGGCTTGATCTTGCCGAAGAACTCGACGTTGTCGTTGATGTCCTCGGTGTACTTGACCTCGATGCCGGTCCGCTTGGTGAACTCCTCCAGCGTGGGACGGGACTTCTCGTCCTCGCTGGTGTCCATGTACTCGGTCCAGTTGGAGAAGTTGATCTCCTTCTCCTGCGCCGAGTGGTCGTCGGAGGCCGCGGCGTTGCCCTCCGCGCGCTTGGCCGGCGGAATGCCGCAGCCGGCGAGCGCGGACAGGCCGCCGAGGGTGAGCGCTCCGACTCCGGAGGCGCGCAGCACGGAGCGGCGGGTGAGGGCGCCGCGCCCGGTGGTGAGGCTGCGCCGCATCGCGGCGAGTTGCGCCGCCGAGAGGCGGTCGGGCTCGAACTGCTCCATGGGAGGTGCCCTTTCGGGATGGGTGCGGGCCGCTGGTCGGGCGGCTACTGGCCACGCGACGGCAGTCGCAAGGTGTTAGGTGCGGTCCCCGAAGATCGTGCGGTGCCAGTCCTTCGCGGCCACCGCGGTGTTGTCGTACATCACGTGCTTGACCTGCGTGTACTCCTCGAAGGAGTAGGTGCTCATGTCCTTTCCGAAGCCACTGGCCTTGTAGCCCCCGTGCGGCATCTCGCTGATGATCGGGATGTGGTCGTTGACCCACACGCAGCCCGCCTGGATCTCGCGGGTGGCGCGGTTCGCCCGGTACACGTCACGGCTCCAGGCGGAGGCGGCGAGCCCGTACGGGGTGTCGTTGGCCAGCGCGATGCCCTCGTCGTCGGTGTCGAAGGGCAGGACCACGAGGACCGGCCCGAAGATCTCGGACTGGACCACCTCGCTGTCCTGGGCGGCGCCGGAGATCAGCGTGGGCCGGTAGTACGCGCCGTCCGCGAGGTGGCGTTCCTCTTCCCTGGCGCCGGGGGTCTCACCGCCGGTGACGACGGTGGCGTACGCGCGGGCCCGCTCGACGAAACCGGCGACCCGGTCGCGGTGCGCGTGCGAGACCAGCGGGCCGAGGTCGGTCGACGGGTCGAAGGGGTCTCCGACGCGGACGGTCGCCATCAGCTCGGCGACCCGGGCGACGAAGGCGTCGTGGAGGGGGCGCTGGACGTAGGCGCGGGTGGCGGCCGTGCAGTCCTGGCCGGTGTTGATCAGGGAGGCGGCGACGGCGCCGTGGGCGGCGGCCTCCAGATCGGCGTCGTCGAAGACGAGGAAGGGGGCCTTGCCGCCGAGCTCCAGGTGGAGCCGCTTGACGGTGGCGGTGGCGATCTCGGCGACCCGCTTGCCGACGGCGGTGGACCCGGTGAAGGAGGTCATGACCACGTCCGGGTGGCCGACCAGGTGCTCGCCCGCGTCCCGGCCGGCGCCGGTGACGATGTTGACCACGCCGTCGGGCAGGCCCGCCTCCTTGGCCGCCTGGGCGAACATCAGGGAGGTCAGCGGGGTGAGCTCGGCGGGCTTGAGGACGATGGTGTTGCCCGCGGCGATCGCCGGAAGGATCTTCCAGGCGGCCATCTGCAGCGGATAGTTCCACGGCGCGATGGAGCCCACGACCCCGATCGCCTCGCGGCGTACGTACGAGGTGTGGTCCCCGGAGTACTCGCCGGCGGCCTGCCCCTGGAGGTGGCGCGCGGCGCCCGCGAAGAAGGCGGTGTTGTCGATGGTCCCCGGCACGTCGAACTCCGTGGACAGCTTGACCGGCTTGCCGCACTGCAGGGACTCCGCGTACGCGAATTCCTCGGCCCGCTCGGCCAGCACGCCGGCCAGCCGGTGCAGCGCGTCGGAGCGCTCTCCGGGGGTGGCCCCCGACCAGGCGGGGAAGGCCCTCTTGGCGGCGGCGACGGCGGCGTCCACGTCGGCGGTGGAGGCCAGCTCGTAGGTGAGCACCTCCTCGCCCGTCGCGGGGTCGATCACGGTGTGTGACCGGCCCGAGGTGCCGGGCCGCAGCTGCCCGTCGATGTACTGCGCGCCTGCGGCGAATCGGTCCTTGACCTGGACCTTGACCTGGAAGCGGTTGCCCATCACGCTCTCACGCTCTCCGTAGCTACAGTTCGAGCTACAGCTCGAATTGAGTGCCGATCCTGGCAGAGGTACACCCCTCGGCCAAGTGATTCCGTTGTTTCCTTTTGATTACGCGACGGAATCGGTCGACCATGTGTCGAGGCGCGCCCGAAATCCCGTACGAAGTGTCCGCTGCTCCTGCGAGACTCGCATGCATGGAGAAGATCGAGGAACTGATCGGGCAGGTCAGCCGGGGTGAGCGGCCGAAGTTCCTGCCGTTCTGGGGACACCGTCCGCGGCCCGACGGAACGCTCGGACCGAGCTGCCTCAGCCAGTGGTGGCCGTCCGAGTTCACCGTGGGTGACGTGCGGTACGCCACGGCCGAGCACTGGATGATGGCCGGAAAGGCGCGCCTGTTCGAGGACGCCGAGGCGGAGCGGGCGGCTCTGGAGGCGAAGAGTCCGGCGGCCGCGAAGAAGGCCGGGCGGCTGGTGCGCGGCTTCGACGACGTGGTGTGGGAGCGGGAGCGGTTCGCGCTGGTGGTGGAGGGCAGCGTGCACAAGTTCGGCTCCGATCCGGCACTGGCCTCGTACCTGCTCTCGACCGGGAAGCGGGTCCTGGTGGAGGCCAGCCCGATGGACCGGATCTGGGGCATAGGACTGGCCGCCGACGACGAGCGCGCGCTGGACCCGGCGCGCTGGCGCGGCCTGAACCTGCTGGGCTTCGCCCTCATGGAGGCGCGCGAGCGGCTGCGGGCGGAGCTTTAATCGCTCGCGGACGCGGGGGAAAGGCGTCTAGCGTGATCCTTGTCCAGGTGCGCAGGTGAGACCTACTTCCACTGTTAATGGGGCGGCCGCGGGTTCGAGTCCCGTCACCGGCTTCGGGCCGGTGTAGCTCAGTTGGTAGAGCACCACGTGGTTTCGCCGACCTCGATCTCTGGACACTGCTTCACGCACCTCCCGGTGCGCGGGCTGCGGCTCCTTCTTTTGCAGAGAAATCCAAGCCGCCGCCACCTTGATCTCGGGAGGCGCACGTACGGGAAGCCCGGTGCGCAGACAACGGTTACTTCTCCGGATCAGCGGGTCGCGGGTTCGAGTCCCGCCCGGCTCCGGCCGGTAGCTCAGATGGTGAGAGCAGCTGACACAAGTCCGTCGTCGACTTCCGATCTCGGGCCTCCCGTACGTCACGCCTCCCCCGGTTTCAACTGAATTCGGGGGGATTCACATGGTCCGCTTCAATCTGCTCCGCTCCAAGGCGGCGCCCACCGCACCCGCACCCGCCTCACCGGTCCGCTCGACGGGCCGCCGCGCAGCCAACGGCCACGGCAGCCCCGGCTTCGTGCGCGATCCGCGCTCCGAGCTGTTCCTGCTCGCCGTCGCCAACTTCGTGACGCAGCAGACCGCTTACGAGTCCGGCGAGGCCCGCGACGGCCGGTTCGGCGCGCTCGTGCGCACCCTTGCCGTGGAGGACCCCGAGTGGACCGCCGGTCTGCTCGGCTGGCTTCGCCGCGACGGCAACATGCGGACGGCTTCGCTCGTCGGCGCCGCCGAGTACGTCAAGGCGCGGCTCGACGCCGGAGCGACCGGCGGGCCGTCGAACCGGCAGGTCGTGGACTCCGTCCTGCTGCGCGCGGACGAGCCCGGCGAGCTGCTCGCCTACTGGACGGCCGCGTACGGGCGGAACGTGCCCAAGCCCGTCAAGCGCGGGATCGCCGACGCGGTGCGCCGCCTCTACTCCGGCAACTCGCTGCTGAAGTACGACACCGCCTCCCGGGGCTACCGCTTCGGCGACGTCCTCAACCTCGTGCACGCCTCCCCCGACCCGGCCAAGCCCTGGCAGGGCGAGCTGTTCCGGTACGCCCTCGACCGCCGGCACAACCCGGAGACCGCCGAGGTCCCGCCGGGCAACCGCACCCTGCTCGCGCACCGGGCCCTGATGGAGCTGCCCGTGGCGGAGCGCCGGGCCGTGGTCACCGCGGCGGACGGAGCCGGGCGGCTCGCCGCGGCGGGCATGACCTGGGAGGCGCTGGCCGGCTGGCTCCAGGGGCCGATGGACGCGGCCGCCTGGGAGGCGGTCATCCCGTCCATGGGCGCGATGGCGCTGCTGCGCAACCTGCGCAACTTCGACGAGGCCGGGGTGTCGGACGCGGTGGCCGAGCGGGTCGCGGCGAAGATCTCCGACCCGGAGACCGTCGCCCGGGCCCGGCAGTTCCCCTTCCGCTACCTGGCCGCCCACCAGCACGCACCCTCGCTGCGCTGGGCGTACCCGCTGGAGCGGGCGCTGGGCCACTCCCTGGCCCACGTACCGTCCCTGCCCGGGCGGACGCTGGTCCTGGTGGACCGGTCCGGGTCGATGTGGTCGCCGCTGTCGGACCGCTCGCAGCTCAACCGGGCCGACGCGGGGGCCGTCTTCGGGACGGCGCTGGCGCTGCGCGCCGAGGACGCGGACCTGGTGCAGTTCGGCTCCACCAGCAAGGTGGTCGGCTTCCGGCGGGGCGAGTCGGTGCTGAAGGTGCTGGAGCGGTTCCGGGACCTCGGCGGCACCTGCACGGCGGAGGCGGTGCGCGCGCACTACGCCGGGCACGACCGGGTCCTGATCGTCACCGACGAGCAGGCCGCGTACGCCTACGGCGGCGATCCGACGGCCCTGGTGCCGGACACGGTCCCGGTCTACACCTGGAACCTCGCCGGGTACCGGGTGGGCCACGCGCCCTCCGGGTCCGCGAACCGGCACACCTTCGGCGGGCTCACCGACGCGGCCTTCCGCATGGTGTCCCTGATCGAGGACGGCCGGGACGCCACGTGGCCGTGGGTGACCGCGCGGCCGGACACGGCCGCCTGACAGCTCGGCGCGAGGGCCGGGCGGGACGCGCGCGTCCCGCCCGGCCCTCCGCCGTGCCCGCCGGGCGCGGGTCAACCCCGGTGGAGCACCTGCGTGTTGTCGTACGAAGACGAGAACTCCGAGTCGTAGTCGGAGCCGCCGTCCTCGGACATGACGGCGACGACGACGAAGAACACGATGAACGCGCAGCTGATCACGATGCCGACCGCGCCGGTGATGATGCCGGCCAGCGCCATGCCCTCGTTGTCGGCCTCCTGGCGCTTGGCCTTGCCGCGGCCCAGCACGCCGAAGATGACGGCCGGGACGCCGAACAGGAGGCCGAAGTAGCACGTGACCACGGAGAGGATCCCGAGCACGAGCGCGGTGACCCCGAACCCGTTGCTCCTGGGCGGGTACACCGGGTATCCGCCGCCTCCCGGGTAACCGGGGTAGCCCTGGTAACCGGGGTAGCCCTGGTATCCGGGCTGCTGAACCGGCTGCTGCGCGGCGGGATATCCGTACCCCGCGGAATCCGGCTGGGCCGGGTACCCGTAGGCGGGCGTCTGCCCCGGCTGGGGCACGGGCGCCCCGGCGGGTATCGGGCCGGTCCCGGCCGGCGGCGTCTGCCCGGGAAGCGGCGCGCCCGGGTGGCCGCCCGGGTGGCCGCCCGCCCCCGGCATCCCCGTGACGGTCTGCTGGTCGTGCACCCCCGGAACCCCTGGCGCCCCCGACGCCCCCGGCCCGCCCTGCTGTTTGCCCAGATCGACCGCGGGCTGCTCCGGCGGCGCCCAGGGGTCTCGCGACTCGGGGCTCTGATCGGTCATACGGCGCCCCCCTCTCGTACGGCCATGCTAAGCGCTCCCTCCGACAGGCCCCTTCCGCTGCGCGGGTCCTGCCTACGATGAAGCCCGTTCCATCCGCACCGCGTCCTCCGGAGGCACCCTCATGTCCGACCTGCACCCCTTCATCGCGGGGCTGCCCAAGGCAGAACTGCACGTCCACCACGTCGGCTCGGCCTCCCCCCGCATCGTGGCCGAACTCGCTTCCCGGCACCCCGACTCCAAGGTCCCCACGGACCCCGAGGCCATCGCCGACTACTTCACCTTCACCGACTTCGCGCACTTCATCGAGGTCTACCTCTCCGTCGTCGACCTGGTCCGCACCCCCGACGACGTGCGCGACCTCACCTTCGAGATCGCCCGCGACATGGCCCGGCAGAACATCCGGTACGCCGAGCTCACCATCACCCCGTACTCCTCCACGCGCCGCGGGATCGACGAGAAGGCCTTCATGGAGGCCATCGAGGACGCCCGCAAGGCCGCCGAGGCCGAGCTCGGCGTGATCCTGCGCTGGTGCTTCGACATCCCCGGCGAAGCCGGCCAGGAGGCCGCCGCGGAGACCGCCCGCCTCGCCCTGGACCTGCGCCCCGAGGGCCTGGTCTCCTTCGGCCTGGGCGGCCCGGAGGTCGGGGTGCCGCGCCCGCAGTTCAAGCCGTACTTCGACGCCGCCCGTGCCGCCGGACTGCACAGCGTGCCGCACGCCGGCGAGACCACCGGCCCGGAGACCATCTGGGACGCGATCCGCGAGCTGGGCGCCGAGCGCATCGGCCACGGCACCAGCGCCACCCGGGACCCGGAGCTGCTCGCCCACCTCGCCGAGCACCGCATCGCGCTGGAGGTCTGCCCCACCTCCAACATCGCCACCCGCGCCGTCGCCACCCTCGACGAGCACCCCCTCAAGGAGATGGTGGCGGCCGGCGTGCTCGTCACCATCAACAGCGACGACCCGCCGATGTTCGGCTCCGACCTCAACAACGAGTACGCGGTGGCCGCGCGGCTCCTGGACCTGGACGAGCGCGGCCTCGCCCAGCTCGCGAAGAACGCCGTCGAGGCCTCCTTCCTGGACCCGGCCGGCAAGGCGAAGCTCACCGCCGAGATCGACACGTACACCTCCGCCTGGCTGGCTTCCTGACGCTTGCGCAGAATGGGTGCATGCGCACCCTGACTGCCGTAGGCCACCGCGGGGATCCCTACCGCGTCCGCGAGAACACCCTGCCCTCGATCCGCTCCGCCTTCGACCGGGGGGCGGACGCGGTGGAGATCGACGTGCGGATGACCCGCGACGGGGTCCCCGTACTGCTCCACGACGAGGACCTCCAGCGGCTGTGGGGCCATGAGGTGCGGCTCGAAGACGTGACGGCCCCGCAGCTGAAGGAGCTGGCGGACGGCGCGATCCCGACCCTGCGCGACGCCCTGATGGCCGCCGGTGCGGGCCGGGTCATGATCGACCTGCCGGGTGCGACGGCCGAGACCGTACGGACCGTCGTCGGCCAGGTCCGCGAGTGCGGGGCCCGCGACCGTACGTACTACTGCGCGGGCCCGGCCACCATGCTGGCGGTGCGCGCCGCCGATCCGGGCGCCGAGATCGCGCTGACGTGGACGACCCTGGCTCCCCCGCGCCGGGTGCTGATCGACGCGGTGGCGCCGACCTGGCTCAACTACCGCTTCGGGCTGGTCGGGCCGGAGCTGGTGGACGCCCTGCACCGGGACGGCCTGCTGGTGTCGGCCTGGACCCCGGACACCAAGCGCGCGATGCGCGCGCTGGTCAAGGCGGGGGTGGACGCGATCACGACGAACCGGGTGGACGCGCTGGGAGCCGTACGGGCCGAGCTCGGCCGGTGATACGGGCCTGGGGGGAGCTCGGGGCGTGGATCCGGCGGGCCGGGCCGCGCCGGCAGGACCTGGGGCTGACGCTGCTGGTGCAACTGGCCGTCACGATGCCCTTCGTGGTGCCCCGGCCGGCCGGGTCGCCGCCCGCGGACTGGGCCTCGTACGCGATGACCACGCTCGGCGTGCTGCCGCTGATCTGGCGGCGGCGGGCTCCGGTGACGGTGCTGGTCGCGATCCTGGTGGCCGGCGGGGTGTACAACCTGGGCGGCGACGGCCCGGGGCAGCCGCTTCCGTACGCGGGACTGCTCGCCTTCTACACGGTCGCCCTGCAGTGCGCGACCCGGGTGCGGCTGGCGGTCGGCGGGCTCACGGTCCTCACGGTCGCCCTGTCGGTGTACTGGAACACCGGAACCGCGCGCGAACTGCTCTTCACCTTCTTCGTCTCCGGGGCCGCGTACGCGCTGGGCCGGCTCCAGCACACCCGGCAGGCGTACACGGCGGCCCTCCTGGACCGGGCCGCCCAGCTGGAGCGGGCCAACCGGATCGAGGCGGAGCAGGCGGCCGCCCGCGAACGGGCCCGGATCGCACGGGAGATGCACGACATCCTCTCGCACGCGGTCAGCATCATGATCGTGCAGGCGGAGGCCGGTCCGGTGGCCGTGCGCAGGGCCCCCGAGCGGGCCGAGGCGGCGTTCGAGGCCATCGCGGAGACGGGCCGGGACGCGATGGCGCAGCTCCGCACGATGCTGGGGGTGCTGCGCACCGACGAGGCGGCGCCGCGCTCGCCGCAGCCCGGCATCGGGGAGCTGGCGGGGCTGCTGGAGCGGGTCCGGGGCAGCGGGCCGGAGGTGACCTTCGAGCGCACGGGCTCGGTGCGCGCCCTGCCGGCGGCGCTGGAGGCGACGGTGCACCGGGTGGTGCAGGAGGCGCTGACCAATGTGGTCAAGCACGCCGGGGCTTCGACGGTGGCCGTGCGCCTGGAGTACGGGGAGCGGGACCTCACCGTGACGGTCGCGGACGACGGGCGGGGTCCGGACCCGGTCGCCGGAGCCCGTGGCGGCTCCGTGGTGCCCCCCGCGCGAGCGGGCGGGCACGGCCTGATCGGCATCCGGGAGCGGGCCGCCGCCCACGGGGGCACCGCCCGGACGGGTCCCGGTCCGGACGGCAGCGGCTTCGAGGTGCGGGTGGTGCTTGTAACGTCGGGCGCGGAGGTGGGGAAGTGACGATCCGTGTGGTGGTGGCCGACGACCAGGAACTGGTGCGCAGCGGCTTCGCGATGATCCTGGACGTCCAGGAGGACATCGAGGTGGTGGCGGAGGTCGGGGACGGGGCGGCGGCGGTCGCGGCGGTACGGTCCCTCGCGCCCGACGTGGCGCTGCTGGACGTCCGGATGCCGGTGCTGGACGGGATCGAGGCGTGCCGGGAGATCTCGGGGACGAGTTCCTGCCGGACGGTGATGCTGACGACCTTCGACTCGGACGAGTACGTGTACGAGGCGCTGCACGCGGGGGCCAGCGGGTTCCTGCTCAAGGACGTGCGGCGGGACGATCTGGTGCACGCCGTACGGGTGGTGGCGGCGGGCGAGTCCCTGCTGGCGCCTTCGGTGGCCCGGCGGCTGATCGCGGAGTACACGGCGGCGACGGCCCGCCCGGCGGCCGGCGAGGCGCTGTCCGCGGAGCGGCTGGAGGTGCTGACGGCCCGCGAGCGCGAGACGCTGCTGCACCTGGGGCGTGGGCTGTCGAACGCGGAGCTCGCGGTGGAGCTGATGGTGAGCGAGCACACGGTGAAATCGCATGTGGGCAACGTGCTGTCGAAGCTGGGGCTGCGGGACCGGATCCAGGCGGTGATCTGCGCGTACGAGACGGGTCTGGTCGCGGCTGGCTCTCAGGTATCTCCCTCTGGGGAGTGAGACGAGGCGGACCTCCTCGCTCTGGGGGGCGAGTTGTCGTACCGGAAAAGACCCCTCTCGGTGGTGATCCGCAACTACCCCTGTGACCAGCAGCATTGAGGTCATCGGGGCGGAAGTCGCCCGGAGAGCCGACAGGGGGATCCCACCATGAACGCAACGACCCGCACACTGATCGCCACCGCGCTGGTCCTGGGCGTCGCGGCCGGACCGGCCGTCGCCCAGGCCGGCCCGGCGCGGGCTTCGGCTGCCTCGGACCCGGCCGCCGTGCGGAGCCCGGCATCGCGGGATGCGACCCCGCAGGCTCCGACCCCGCCTGCTTCGACGCCGCAGGTTTCGACCCCGCCGAACGCCACGGCGCTGGAGCGGGCGATCGCGGGGCTCGGGGCGGGGCACGAGGAGGCGACGGCCGCGCTGGTACGGGTGGGCGGCACGAGCGGTGGCTGGCAGGGGAGTTCCGGTGTAGCGGACATCCGCACCGGGCGCGAGGCGATCGAGGAGGGCCGGTTCCGGGCCGGCTCGGTGACCAAGGCCTTCACCTCGGCGGTGGTGCTCCAGCTCGCGGCCGAGGGCAAGGTGGACCTCGACGGGCCGGTCCGCCGGTACCTGCCCGGGACCGTCCCCGAGGCGTACGGCACGGTCACCGTCCGGCAGCTGCTCAACCACACCAGCGGGATACCGGCGGCCGGCGGTCCGGGCGATTCCTTCGAGGCCCAGTGGGAGCACCGCTTCGACGTGACCGATCCGCACTGGCAGATCGCCGACGCGGTGGCCAAGAGCCGCGAGTTCGTCCCGGGCACGGCCCAGCACTACCTGAACATCAACTACACGGTGCTGGGCGCGCTCATCGAGAAGGTGACCGGCACGACGTACGAGGAGGCGGTCGGGGCGCGGGTCCTGAAGCCGCTGGGGCTGCGGGACACCTCGTTCCCGGGCCGTTTCCAGACCCGCATACCGGGTCGCCACAACCACGGGTACCAGGCGGTGGTGCGGGCGGACGGTTCCACCGAGCTGCGGGACGTGACCCGGTGGAACTCCTCGGACCGGTGGGCGGCGGGCGACATCATCTCCACCACGGCCGACCTGGAGCGGTTCACCGTCGCCCTGTTCAGCGGACGCCTCGTGCCGGCGGCGCAGCTGGAGGAGATGTTCACGGTCCCCGCGGTGAAGGACTTCGCCACGGGCGAGGCCGCGACGATGACGGCCGGCATGTCGCGGATCACGCTGCCCGACGGCACGGTCGCCTGGGGCAAGACGGGCGGCCGGCACGGCTACAACACGGCGATAGGCGGGACCCGCGACCTGTCCCGCACCCTCGTGTACTCGGTCAACTCAACCGACGCCAAGGGCCGGGACATGAACCCGGTCGCCCTCGCCGTCGTGCTGGCCGCCTTCGCCCGTTGACGGCATGGCCTCCAGCCGCTTGATCATGCGCCGCAGGATCAGCAGCGGGACCACTCCGAAGACGCCGAACGAGATGTCGATCAGCGACCACCAGACAGGAATGCCCCGGATGGGCCCGCAGATCAGGGCCAGGGGGACGATGCCGGCGCAGGCGATCATGCCGGCCTCGACGATCCAGATGTTGCGGACGGGGTCGCGGTGGACTCCGTAGAAGAAGACGGCGATCACCAGGTGGGCGAAGGCGAGCCAGTCCGTGCCGTAGAGGAGGAAGGGGTACTCGGAGTCCGCCCGCTCCAGCCCGTCGCCGACACGGCGGAGCCACTCGTGGTCCACCAGGGCATTGGCCCAGCGGAGTTCGCTCACCAAGGGGAAGGCGGTGAGTCCGCTCAGCACCAGGCAGACGAGGAACAGGGCAAGCCAGGCACGGATCCGCCGCTGAAGGGCGCTTCTCTCGCTCATGGAAGGAAGCCTACGCAGCTTTCTGAACATGTTCAGCAGATTTGCTGAACATGTTCAGTTCTGTGGCCGGACCAGACCGGCCCCGGCCCTCAGAGGCCGACGATGCCGTTCCAGCGCTTCGCGAAGGGCGAGCGCTCCGCCGAGGAGATGTCACGGGCGACGACGAGCCGCTTGCGCATCTCGTCATCCGGGAAGATCAGCGGGTTCTCGGCCAGTTCGGCGGTCTCCTGGTCGTCGGAGGCGGCCAGTACGTCACGGGCGGCCGGGACCGGGCAGACGTAGTTGACGTAGGCGGCGAGCAGCGCGGCCACCTCCGGGTCGTAGTAGAAGTCGATCAGGGCTTCCGCGTTGGCCTTGTGCCGGGCGAGGTTGGGGACGAGCAGGCTCTCCGCCCAGAGCTCGCCGCCTTCCTCGGGAACCACGAACTCGATGTCGGGGTTGTCGGCCTGAAGCTGGATCACGTCTCCGGAGTAGGCCTGGCAGGCCAGTACGTCGCCCTTGCCGAGATCGGAGGTGTAGTCGTTGCCGGTGAAGCGGCGAATGTGCTTCTTCTTCACCATGCTCTCCACCTGGTCGCACATCCGGTGGAAGTCGGATTCGGTCCACTGGGTGACGTCGACGCCGTTGCCCTGCATCAGCAGGGAGAAGGACTCGTCGAGGCCGGAGAAGAGCGTGACCTTGCCGGCCAGGTCCGGCTGCCACAGGTCCTTGACCGACTTGATCTCCCGGCCGAGGGCCTTGCGGTTGTAGGCGATGCCGGTGATCCCCGACTGCCAGGGGACGGTGTGCAGCCGGCCCTCGTCGAAGGCCGGGGAGCGCAGCTGCGGGTCCAGGTGCCTGGCCACGTTCGCCTGCGCCGAGCGGTCCATCTTCTGGGCCCAGCCCAGGCGGACGAAGCGGGCGGCCATCCAGTCGCTGACCACGACCAGGTCGTGACCGGTCTGCCGGCGGTTCATCAGCGACGGGCTGATCTTGCCGAAGAACTCGTCGTTGTCGTTGATCTCCTCGGTGTACCGGACCTCGATGCCGGTCTTCTCGGCGAAGGCGTCCAGCGTCGGACGCCTGCTCTCGTCCTCTTCGTCGGTGTCGATGTAGAGGGGCCAGTTGGAGAAGGAGACGCTCCGGTCGCTCCCGGAGTGGTCCTGCCCCTCCCGCCGGCTCTCGGGGACGTACGCGGCGGGGACACCACAGCCGGGAAGGGCGGCCAGCAGCCCCGCGGCACCGAGGCCGCGCAGCGCCGCGCGACGGGAAAAGGCGAGTTCAGGCATGGGAGGAGCCTTGTGGAACGCCGAAGGGGCGGGCAATAGACAAGGTGTCTACTACCCGCCCCTTCAAGGCTGTGACCTGGTCGGTGCGGCGGCCGGCGGGCCGCCCGCCCGGCTCCGGGTCAGCCGTCGAGCGAGGTCATGACGTGCTTGATGCGCGTGTAGTCCTCGAAGCCGTAGGCGGAGAGGTCCTTGCCGTAGCCGGACTTCTTGTACCCGCCGTGCGGCATCTCGGCGACGAGCGGGATGTGGGTGTTGATCCACACGCAGCCGAAGTCGAGGTTCTTGGACATCCGCATCGCGCGGCCGTGGTCCTTGGTCCACACGGACGAGGCGAGGGCGAACTCGACGTCGTTCGCGTACGCCAGGGCCTGGCCCTCGTCCGTGAAGGACTGGACCGTGATGACGGGGCCGAAGACCTCGTTCTGGATGATCTCGTCGTCCTGCTTGAGGCCGGAGACCACGGTCGGGGCGTAGAAGTAGCCCTTCTCGCCGACCTGGTGGCCGCCCGCCTCGACCTTGGCGTGGGCGGGGAGGCGCTCGATGAAGCCCGCGACCTGCTTGAGCTGGTTCGGGTTGTTCAGCGGGCCGTAGAGCACGTCCTCGTCGTCCGGCTGGCCGGTCTTGGTGTCGGCCGCGTTCTTGGCCAGCGCCGCGACGAACTCGTCGTGGATCGACTCGTGGACCAGTACCCGGCAGGCCGCGGTGCAGTCCTGGCCGGCGTTGAAGAAGCCCGCGACCGCGATGTCCTCGGCGGCCTTGGCGATGTCGGCGTCCTCGAAGACCACGACGGGGGCCTTGCCGCCCAGCTCCAGGTGGACGCGCTTGACGTCCTTGGAGGCGCTCTCGGCGACCTGCATGCCCGCGCGCACCGAGCCGGTGATGGAGGCCATCGCCGGAGTGCGGTGCTCGACCATGGCGCGGCCGGTGTCGCGGTCGCCGCAGACGACGTTGAAGACGCCCTTGGGCAGGATCGAGCCGATGATCTCGGCCATCAGGATGGTGGAGGCCGGGGTGGTGTCCGAGGGCTTGAGGACCACGGTGTTGCCCGCGGCCAGGGCCGGGGCGAACTTCCAGACGGCCATCATCATCGGGTAGTTCCACGGCGCGACCTGGGCGCAGACACCGACCGGCTCACGGCGGACGATCGAGGTCATCCCCTCCATGTACTCGCCGGCCGAGCGGCCCTCGAGCAGGCGCGCGGCGCCCGCGAAGAAGCGGATCTGGTCCACCATCGGCGGCAGCTCCTCGCTGGCCGTGAGGCCGAGGGGCTTGCCGGTGTTCTCCGATTCGGTGGCGACCAGCTCGTCCGCGCGGGCCTCGAAGGCGTCCGCGATCTTCAGCAGGGCCTTCTGGCGGTCGGAGGGGGTCGCGTCGCGCCAGGCCGGGAAGGCCGCGGCGGCGGCGGCCATGGCGGCGTCGACGTCCGCCTGGCCGGAGAGGGGAGCGGTCGCGTACGCCTCGCCCGTGGCGGGGTTGACCACCTCGGTGGTCCGCCCGTCGGCGGCGTCCTTGAACTCCCCGCCGATGTAGTTGCGCAGACGACGCAGTTCGGTGGTCACTACAGCCACACTCCTGTGATCACATGTCCAGTGGTTGAGACAGCTACTCAGCCTAGTCTCTCAGACGCCGTTTTCGACAGGCCTACGCATCACGAACTACGGAATCAGTGAGATCCGACTCTCCAAACAACGAATTACATCGTTCTCGCCTTGCGGAACAGACGACTCCTCGTGCACAGTGAGGTCGTGGTCAGTCGAAGCGCAGATTCCAGGAACAGACAACCGTCCCCTTCGGTCGATGCTGTGTCCCTGGCGATCATCGAGCAACTGCAAGAGGACGGTCGCCGTCCTTACGCGGCGATCGGCAAGGCCGTCGGCCTGTCCGAAGCAGCGGTGCGCCAGCGAGTACAGAAGCTGCTCGACCAGGGCGTCATGCAGATCGTCGCCGTCACCGACCCGCTCACCGTGGGGCTCCGGCGCCAGGCGATGGTCGGCATCAACGTCGAGGGAGACCTCGACCCGGTGGCCGACGCGCTGACCGCGATGGCCGAGTGCGAGTACGTGGTGATGACCGCGGGCTCGTTCGACCTGATGGTGGAGATCGTCTGCGAGGACGACGACCACCTGCTCGAAACGATCAACAAGAAGATCCGCGCGCTCCCCGGCGTGCGATCAACCGAAAGCTTCGTTTACCTGAAGCTGAAGAAGCAGACCTACATGTGGGGAACGCGATAGCCGTGAGCCAGGACCTCTCCAAGACCGCCTACGACCACCTGTGGATGCACTTCACCCGCATGTCGTCGTACGAGAACTCGCCCGTACCCACCATCGTGCGCGGCGAGGGCACTTACATCTTCGACGACAAGGGCAAGCGCTACCTGGACGGTCTCGCCGGCCTGTTCGTGGTCAACGCCGGTCACGGCCGCAAGGAACTGGCCGAGGTCGCGTACAAGCAGGCCCAGGAACTCGCGTTCTTCCCCATCTGGTCGTACGCGCACCCCAAGGCAGTCGAGCTCGCCGAGCGCCTCGCGCACTACGCCCCGGGCGACCTGAACAAGGTCTTCTTCACCACCGGTGGCGGCGAAGCGGTCGAGACCGCGTGGAAGCTCGCCAAGCAGTACTTCAAGCTGCAGGGCAAGCACACCAAGTACAAGGTCATCTCGCGTGCGGTCGCCTACCACGGCACCCCGCAGGGCGCCCTGTCCATCACCGGCCTGCCGGCCCTCAAGGCCCCCTTCGAGCCGCTGGTCCCCGGCGCGCACAAGGTGGTCAACACCAACATCTACCGCGCCCCGATCTACGGCGACGACCCCGAGGCCTACGGCCGCTGGTGCGCCGACCAGATCGAGCAGGAGATCCTGTTCGAGGGCGCCGACACCGTCGCCGCCGTCTTCCTGG
Organism: Streptomyces sp. GQ60; assembly: GCF_059758875.1. Taxonomy (NCBI): domain Bacteria; kingdom Bacillati; phylum Actinomycetota; class Actinomycetes; order Kitasatosporales; family Streptomycetaceae; genus Streptomyces; species Streptomyces sp. GQ60. Next base: position 86,664 of record NZ_JCAXEG010000013.1, read on the forward strand.
AGCCGGTGCAGAACGCCGGCGGCTGCTTCCCGCCGCCGCCCGGGTACTTCCAGCGGGTCCGCGAGATCTGCGACGAGTACGACGTCCTGCTCGTCTCCGACGAGACGATCTGCGCGTTCGGCCGCCTCGGCACGATGTTCGCCTGTGACAAGTTCGACTACATCCCGGACATGATCACTTGTGCGAAGGGCATGACCTCGGGCTACTCCCCGATCGGTGCCTGCATCATCTCGGACCGCCTCGCCGAGCCGTTCTACAAGGGTGACAACACCTTCCTGCACGGCTACACCTTCGGCGGACACCCGGTGTCCTCCGCGGTGGCGCTCGCCAACCTCGACATCTTCGACAAGGAAGGCCTCAACCAGCACGTGCTGGACAACGAGGACGCCTTCCGCTCGACGCTGGAGAAGCTGCACGACCTGCCGATCGTCGGCGACGTCCGCGGCAACGGCTACTTCTACGGCATCGAGCTCGTCAAGGACAAGGTCACCAAGGAGTCCTTCACGGACGAGGAGACGGAGCGCGTGCTCTACGGCTTCCTCTCCAAGGCGCTCTTCGAGAACGGCCTGTACTGCCGCGCCGACGACCGTGGCGACCCGGTCATCCAGCTGGCCCCGCCGCTGATCGCCGACCAGGGCACCTTCGACGAGATCGAGGGCATCCTGCGCCGCGTGCTCACCGAGGCCTGGACCAAGCTCTAACCAGCCCGGTCCTCCCACCGTCCCGCAGGCGGCACACTGCCGGACCACACGGCCCGGATCCTCCGTTCGAGTGAGAACGCGGGGGTCCGGGCCGTGTGCTGTCACCATCCAAGACGTTCATCTCTTTACATCTCATTGCGGTGCCAGTGACCAAGCGGGCTCCGCTTCGTTCCCCCGGACGGAGGTGTACGCCATGGTGGCCACACGGGACAACGCTGCGCCGGACAACGCACGGCCGGACCATGCCCTGCCCCAGGACGATCTGCTCTGGGCACGGTCCCTTCACTACTCCCACAGGGGGTCCCCCCGGACGAAGTCCGGGGAAGGTTCGCCGGGACTCATCGGAGTCTCGATCGGCGTCCGCGCGGGAGAGGTCCTCGCCGTCACGGGCCCCCGCGGCAGCGGCAAGACCACGCTGCTGAGCTGCCTGTCCGGACAGTCGCGCCCCGAGCAGGGCGAGGTCTGGTTCAACAGCGTCCCCGTGCACACCATGGGCACCCTGGCCCGCGAGCGGCTGCGCCGCGACCGCTTCGGCTGGATCGGCCCCGAGCCGCGGCTGCTGCCGGAGCTCCGGGTGTGGGAGAACGCCGCCCTGCCGCTGCTGATCGCGGGCGTGCCCCACCGCACCGCCAAACGGGCCGCCTGCGAATGGCTGGACCGCCTCGACATCGGCGCCTTCGCCCGCAAGCACCCCGGCGCCCTCAACCGGTCCGAGTCCCAGCGCGTCGCCCTCGCCCGCGCCCTCGCGAACCTGCCCGCCGTGATCTTCGCCGACGAGCCCACCGCCCCGCTGCACCGCGCCGAGCGCTCCCTGCTGCTGCGCACGCTCACCACGGCCGCCCGCTCCCACGGCATCACCGTGCTGCTGGCCACCCACGACGAGGAGACCGCGGCCGTCGCCGACCGGCGGTTCGCCCTGCTCGACGGCCGGCCCGCCGCCGCGGCCGCCGCCGGGCTCTCACCGACCTCCTTCCCCCAGCCCCCGGAGGACCAGGCCGCGTGCTCGCTCTCCGCCTAGCCCGCGGCTCCCGGCCGCTGGTCCAGTTGCGCCGACTGCTCGTCGCCGCCGCCTCGGCCGGCAGCGGCTTCCTGCTGCTGTACGTGCTCGCGCAGGCCACGGCCCGGCCCGCCGGATCGTTCCCTCAGCTGCTGTGGGCGCTGGTCCCCCTCGCCGTCACCGTGCAGTTCGCCGTCGCCGTGGCCCGTACCGACCCCGCGACCCGGCCCCTCGAAGGGCTGGACGCCGCCGGGCTGGGACCCCTACGGCTCACCCTGGTCGCGACGATCTCCACCGCCGTGGCCTGCACCCTCGGCAGCGCCGTGGCCCTGGCCGTCTTCCTCCACCTGCGCGGGGACGTGACCGGGCTGCCCTTCGACGGCGCCGGGGCGCGACTGCTCCACGCCGGCCAGCCCCTGCCCGTGGCGGCCGCCCTCACCCTCTTGGCCCTGCTCCCACTGGCCGCCTCGATCGCCACCGCCCTCGCCCTGCGCCCGCACCCCCGGCCCGCGCCGCAGACCGCACTGCCCTGGGGCATCGCCCTCACCGCCTGCGGACTCGCCGCGCTGGCCTTCGCCCGCCCCGGCGGAACCGGCGTGCCGACGGGCTGGGCACTGACCGCCCTCGGACTCGCCCTCGCCGGTCCGGGCCTGGCCTACGCCTGCGGGGCACTCGTCCAGGCCGTCCGCCCGGGCGCGCTCCGGCTGCTGGCCGGGCGGGCCCTCCAGGAGGAGGCCCCCCGGCTGGGCGCACCCCTCGGCGTCCTGTGCGCCGTCGGGGCTGGCGCCCTCAGCGCCCTGGCCCTGCGCGGTCACGGCGGCCTCCAGGTCCCGCTCGGCCCGCTGACCGCGCCCGCCGCCGCCCTGGTGACGCTGTGCGCGGCCGCCACCCTGCTCACCTCCGCCCTCGAGGTCCGCCAGGCCCGGGCCGCCACCCGCGAGACGCTGACCGCGCTCGGCACCCCGGGCAAGGTCCTCCGTACGGCCGCGACCGTACGGGCCACGGCGCTGGTGGCCGTGTGCCTGCCGCTCAGCTGGGGTGTGTCGCAGCTGACGTCGCTGGCATTGACCCGCTGAGGCGGGCAGCCCTTAGGGTGGGCCGAATGCTCCACCCCTACATCGAGACCGAGATCGAGACCCTCGCCGAATTCGACCGGGTCGTGGCCCGCGGCTCGCTCAGCGGGTACCGCATCCAGTCGGTGAACCTGCTGGAGCGGACCTTCGCCCTGCTGTCCGCCGACACCTCGGCCGCCGTGTTCCTGGGCTGCGCGATGGAACCGGACGCCTCGGCCAAGGTGCGCGCGGACGGCGCCCTCGTCTTCCCGCCCGTCCCCGACCTCCCCTTCAACCCCTACCGGGGTCTGCTCTACACGGCCGAGGAGCTCTTCACCGGGCTGTCCGCCGGCTACGAGGCCACTCCGGACGCCGAGGCGTACGCCTGGTTCCAGGAGACGAAGGCGGACGGCGACATCTACTCCTCGATGCTGCGCTCCATCCACGACGACGCCATCTCCGACGCCCTCGACGAACACCTCGCCGGCGCCCGCGTCGTCGGTGTGATGGGCGGCCACGCCATGGCCCGCGGCGGCGACGCGTACCGCGGCGCGGCCGAACTCGGCCGGACGCTGGCCCGCTCCGGCCTGACCGTGGCCACCGGCGGCGGCCCCGGCGCGATGGAGGCGGCCAATCTCGGCGCGTACCTCGCCCCGGCCCCCGACGAGGCCCTGCCCGAAGCCCTGCGGATGCTGGCCAAGGCCCCCTCCTTCGTCCCGTCCGTCTCCGACTGGGCGCGCGCGGCCTTCGCCGTACGGGAACGCTGGCCGGCGGTCACGGGCGGCGACTCGGTGGGCATCCCGACCTGGTTCTACGGACACGAGCCGCCGAACCCCTTCGCCGGCCACATCGCGAAGTACTTCGCGAACGCCACCCGGGAGGACGGGCTGCTCGCCCGGTCCAACGCGGGCGTGGTGTTCCTGCCGGGCGCGGCGGGCACCGTCCAGGAGATATTCGACAACGCGACGCCCAACCACTACGAGTCCCGGGGCGAGCCGACCCCGATGATCCTGGTCGACCGCGTCCACTGGACCGAGCGGCTCCCTGCCTGGCCGCTGCTCCAGGCGCTGGCCCGGGGCCGGGCGATGGAGTCCCGGATCGCCCTGGTCGACTCGGTGTCCGAGGTCCCGGCCGCCCTCGCCGCGATGAAGTGACCCGGAGAACCTGACCCGGTCAGGCAACTCCTCTCCCCTTTTCCACGTCTGGAAGAGGTACGCACTACGTAAAACCTGCCAGACGTGAACGGAGCCCTCGGGTGCTCATAGGCCTGCTGACCGCTATCGCGGCGTCCATCTGCTACGGCACGGGATCCGTCCTGCAAGCCGTGGGTTCACGGCGGGCGGCCCGCATGTCGCCCGCCGCCGCCGGGGTCACCCAGCACGGCGGCCCGAACCTCACCTCCACGGCGAAGGCCGCGATGACCTGGGAGTTCATCGTCGGCACGATCCTGGACTTCGTGGGCTTCGGCCTGGGCGCGCTGGCCGCCCGCCTCCTGCCGCTCTTCCTGTCCCAAACGGTCATCAGCGCCAACCTGGTGATCACGGCCGTGCTGAGCGTCAAGCTGCTCGGCATCCGGCTGACCCGCAAGGAATGGACCTCGATCGGGGTCGTCTGCGCGGCGCTGGTCCTGCTGGCGACGGCGGCGGGCCACGAGGGCGGCCACTACGCACCGGCCGCCACGCACTGGTGGCTGCTGGCCGTGACCGTACTGATCATCGTGGGCGGCACGGTCGCGGTACGTTTCCTCGGCGCCCGGGCCGCGATCCTGGCGGGCCTGCTGTCGGGTCTGGCGTTCGGCGCGCTGGGCGTCGGGGTCCGGATCCTGAACGGCATCGAGCCGTTCTCCCTCACCGCGCTCCTCACCGACCCGGCCCTCTACGCCATCCTGCTGGCGGGGGTCGGCGGCATGTACCTGCACACCGTGGCGCTCCAGATCGGCTCGGTGAACGGCGCCACCGCCGCCCTGGTGGTCGGTGAAACCGTGCTCCCCGGCGCGATCGGCGTGCTCTGGCTCGGCGACGCGTCCCGCCCCGGCATGGCCTGGCTCGCGGTCCTCGGCTTCGTCCTGGCGGTGACCGGCGCGGTGGCGGTCGCCTGGTACGGCAACCACGAGGGCGCGGACGGAGACGTCCCCGTCCCGGAACCGGCTCCGATCGGCTGAAGGCACCATCGTCGGCGCTCGAGGCGCGGGTCCGGCTCCTCTGGCGGACCCCGCCCCGCGCGGCGGCCCTACTCCCCCGGCGGCCCTACTCCCCCGGCAGCACGACCACCTCGGCCGGAGCGAAGCCCACCGCGACCCGGTCCCCGACCCCCGGCGCCCCCGCCAGATCACATTCCGCCTCGAGCGTCGGCCCCGCCTCGGGCCGCAGCAGCAGCGCGACATGCGTTCCCCGGAAGGTCCGCGACACCACTTCGCACCCCAGCCCCGCGGGCGACAGCAGAACCCCCGCCGGCCGGATCAGGACTTGGCACTCCCCCGCCACGGCCCCGGCCGGAACAGCCACCTTCCCCCACGGAGTCGTGGCGACCCCGCGCGACACCACCGCCGGGACGACGTTCTCGAAGCCCAGGAACCGCGCCACGAACTCCGACGCCGGCCGCTGCCACACCTCCAGCGGGGTCCCGGCCTGCGCGATCCGCCCGTCCCGCATCACGACGACCCGGTCGGCCAGCGCGAACGCCTCGCCCTGGTCGTGCGTGACGGCCAGCACCGTCGTGCCCAGCCGCGAGAACAGCTCCCGCAGCTCCACCACGAGCCGCTCCCGCAGCCCCCGGTCCAGCTGCCCGAGCGGCTCGTCCAGCATCAGCAGCCGCGGCGAAGGCGCCAGCGCCCGCGCCAGCGCGACCCGCTGCTGCTCGCCGCCGGACAGCGAGGCCACCGCCCGGCCCTGCGCCCCGGGGAGCCCGACCAGCTCCAGGAGCTCGGTGACCCGGGCCTCGGAGGTCTGCTTCGAAGCCCTCCGCATCCGCAGTCCGAAGGCGACGTTGCCGCCCACGTCCCGGTGCGGGAACAGCTGGTGGTCCTGGAACATCAGGCCCACCCCCCGCCGGTGTACGGGCACCGCGGCCTGGTCGGCGCCGCCCAGGAGCACCCTCCCGGCGGCGACGGGCTGGAGCCCGGCCACCACCCGGAGCAGGGTGGACTTGCCGCTCCCACTGGGGCCCAGCACGCACACGATCTCGTGCTCGACTACCGCCAGGTCGACGGCGTCCACGACCGCGCGCTCACCGAAGCGGACCGACACCCCTTCCAGCTGAAGCAGGGTCATCAGAATTCTCCGGAGGTCTTGTCGGGTCGCAGCCGCTCCAGCAGGAGCAGGGACACCGCGCACGTCAGCATCAGGATCGTGCTCAGGGCCATCGCCTGCCCGTAGTTCATCTCCCCGGCCCGCCCCAGCAGCCGGGCCACGGCGACCGGCAGCGTCGGATGGTCGGGCCGCGCGATGAAGACGGTCGCCCCGAACTCCCCGAGGGACACCGCGAAGGCGAAGCCCGCCGCGATCAGCAGGGCCCGCCGCACCATCGGCAGGTCCACCTCCCGCCAGGCCCGCAGCGGTGAGGCCCCGAGCACGGCGGCGGCCTCCCGCAGCCGCCCGTCCACCGCTCGGAGCACCGGCAGCATGGTCCGTACGACGAAGGGAACGCCCACCAGCGCCTGCGCCAGCGGCACCAGGATCCACGAGGTCCGCAGGTCCAGCGGCGGCTCGTCGAGGGTGATGAGGAAGCCGAAGCCCACGGTCACGGCCGACACCCCCAGCGGGAGCATCAGCAGTGCGTCGAAGCCCCGTACGAAGCGGCCCGCGCGCCGGGTCAGCGCCGCGGCCGCGAGCCCGCCGACGAGCAGCGCGATGGCGGTGGCGGCGAGCGCGTACTGCAAGGAGTTCCAGATGGCCTCCATCGGCGGCACCAGGAACGTTCCGCCGCCGGCGCCCACCTCCTGGAGCGCCCGGTAGAAGCCGAAGCCGTAGCCGCCCGGGGCGTCGAGGGAGCGTTCCACGAGCACCCCGAGCGGGAGCACGATCAGCAGCGCCACCGTCAGCAGCACCCCGCCGAGCAGGGCGCGCTGGGCCGCGCCGCGAGGCCGGTGCGCCGTCCTGCTCGGGTCGACGAGCCGCAGCGCGGCCTCACGCTTGCGCACGGTCCAGGCGTGCACGCCGAGGATCGCGGCGATGGCGGCGAACTGCACCATCGTCAGCACCGCGGCCGTCGGCAGGTCCAGGAGCTGCGCGGTCTGCCGGTAGACCTCCACCTCCAGGGTGGAGTACGCGGGCCCGCCCAGGATCTGCACGACGCCGAAGGAGGAGAACGTGAACAGGAACACCATCAGCGAGGCGGCGGCCACCGCCGGGACCAGCGCGGGCAGCGTCACCCGCCGCCAGGCGGCGAACCGCCCGGCGCCCAGCACCCGGGCGGCCTCCTCCTGGCGCGGATCGAGCTGCGCCCACAATCCGCCGACCGTGCGGACGACCACGGCGTAGTTGAAGAAGACGTGGGCGAGCAGGATCGCCCAGACGGTCGTGTCGAGGCGGATCCCCCACACCTCGTCAAGAAGGCCGTTCCGCCCGACGAGCGCCAGGAACGCGGTGCCGACCACGACCGTCGGCAGCACGAACGGCACCGTCACGAGCGCCCGCAGCAGTTGTTTACCGGGGAACTCGAAGCGCGCGAAGACGTACGCGCCGGGGAGTGCGATCAGGAGCGTGAGCGCCGTGGACGCGAGCGCCTGCCAGGTGGTGAACCAGAGCACGTCGCCGATGTCGGGCCGGGCCAGCACCTCGCCGATCCGGCCGAACTGCCAGCCGTCGTCGGTCTTGAGCCCGCGCCCGACGATCGCGACGACGGGGTACGCGAAGAACAGCCCGAAGAAGGCGAGCGGCACGGCCATCAGACCGAGCCTGGCGGCCGTGGCCCGCCCGCTCTCCTTCGGAACCTTGCTCACTCGTCCTACTTCACGACGAGGGCGGTCCACGTCTTGACCCACTGGTCGCGGTTCTTGGCGATGGCCTCAGGGGCGACGGTCTCGGGCTTCTCGATGACGACGCCGTGCTTGGTGAACAGCTCCGGCAGCGCCGCGCTCTTGGTCACCGGGTTCACGAACATCTGGAGCGGCACGTCCTCCTGGAACTTCTTGGAGATCAGGAAGTCCAGGAGCGCCTTGCCGCCCTCCTCGTTCTTCGCGCCCTTGAGCAGGCCCGCGAACTCGGTCTGCCGGAAGCACGTGCCCGTCGCGACGCCCGTCGGGGCCTCGGCCGGCTGCGGCTCGCCGTAGAGCACCTCGACCGGCGGGCTGGAGGCGTAGGAGACGACCAGCGGGCGGTCGCCCTTGGCCTTCTTGCCGCCCGCCGAGCCGGAGAAGCGCTCGTTGTAGGCCTGCTCCCAGCCGTCGACGACCTCGACGCCGTTGGCCTTGAGCTTGGTCCAGTAGTCCTTCCAGCCCTCGTCGCCGTACTTGCCGACGGAGGCGAGGAGGAAGCCGAGGCCGGGCGAGGAGGTCGCGGCGTTCTCGGTGACCAGCAGGTTCTTGTACTCCGGCTTGATCAGGTCGTCCAGCGTCTGCGGCGGGGCGAGCTTCTTGTCTGCGAAGTACGCCTTGTCGTAGTTCACGCAGATGTCGCCGGAGTCGACGGGGGTGACCCGGTGCTCCTTGTCGAGCACGAACTCGGGCTTCACGTCAGCCAGCCCCTTGGCCTCGTACGGCGTGAAGATGCCGTTGTCGAGGGCCCGGGAGAGGAGCGTGTTGTCCACGCCGAAGAAGACGTCGCCGCGCGGGGAGCCCTTGGTGAGGATCTCCTGGTTCAGGGCCGCGCCCGCATCGCCCGACTTCAGGACCTTGACGGTGTAGCCGCTCTGCTGCTCGAACTCCTTGAGGACCGTGTCGGTCACGTTGAAGGAGTCGTGCGAGACGAGGGTGATCGTCTTGGACTTCGGGGCGTCGCTCGCCCCGGCGGACTTGTCCTTGGCGTCGCCGCCGCAGGCGCTGAGCGTGGTGACGCCGAGCGCGGCCACGAGCGCGACGCCCGCCATCTTCTTGGTGGTGCTCATTGGTGCATTCCTCCTGGGATGTCCAGGAGAAGACGCGGCCCCGCCCGGCGCTCTGTGGAGCGGACGCCGGGCAGGGCGCAACAGCTTGAGTGGTGACCGAACTTCCTACCCCGAATGACCGGGGCGAGGTTCAGAGGGTCTGCGGTGACGGTTACCGCACTCTCAGCGCTGTGGCGCTCCCCTGTCGGAATATGAAATTGGTTCGGCCACAGGGTACCCCGTGGCCGAAAGTAAACATCGCCTGGCGTAAATCAGCGCTCCGAGGCGGCGAGCTGGCCGCACGCGCCGTCGATCTCCTGACCACGGGTGTCGCGTACGGTGACCGGCACCCCGTGGCGGGCGATGGCCTCGACGAAGGCCTTCTCGTCCTCGGGCCGCGAGGCGGTCCACTTCGAGCCCGGCGTCGGGTTCAGCGGGATCAGGTTGACGTGCACGCGCTTGCCCTTGAGCAGCTTGCCGAGCAGGTCGCCACGCCACGCCTGGTCGTTGATGTCGCGGATCAGGGCGTACTCGATGGAGATCCGGCGGCCGGACTTCTCCGCGTACTCCCAGGCCGCGCCGAGCACCTCGCGGACGTTCCAGCGGGTGTTCACGGGCACCAGGGTGTCGCGCAGCTCGTCGTCCGGGGCGTGCAGGGAGACGGCGAGACGGCACTTGAAGCCCTCGTCGGCGAAGCGCAGCATCGCCGGGACCAGGCCCACGGTGGAGACGGTGATCCCGCGCTGGGACAGGCCCAGGCCGTCGGGCTCCGGGTCGGTGAGCCGGCGGATGGCGCCGACGACGCGGTTGTAGTTGGCGAGCGGCTCGCCCATGCCCATGAAGACGATGTTCGACAGCCGGGCGGGCCCGCCGGGGACCTCGCCGTCGCGCAGGGCGCGCATGCCGTCGACGATCTGGTGCACGATCTCGGCCGTCGACAGGTTGCGGTCGAGACCGGCCTGTCCGGTGGCGCAGAACGGGCAGTTCATGCCGCAGCCCGCCTGCGAGGAGATGCACATGGTGACCCGGTCCGGGTAGCGCATCAGCACGGACTCGACGAGCGTGCCGTCGTGCAGCTTCCACAGGGTCTTGCGGGTGGTGTCGTCGTCACAGGAGATGTGGCGGACGACGTTCATCAGGTCCGGCAGCAGCTCCTGCTGGAGCTTCTCGCGGGAGCCGGCGGGGATGTCGGTCCACTCGGCCGGGTCGTGCGCGTACCGGGCGAAGTAGTGCTGGGAGAGCTGCTTGGCCCGGAAGGGCTTCTCGCCGATCGCGGCGACCGCCTCCCGGCGCTCCTCGGGGGTGAGGTCGGCGAGGTGCCGGGGCGGCTTCTTCGCTCCACGAGGGGCGACGAAAGTGAGCTCTCCCGGGACTGGGCGGGCCATGGCAGGTACTCCTTGTAAGACGAAAGGCGCGCCGCAGAAGCAGCGCGCCTTCCAAGAGTAACCGCCCCGCCTGTACGGGCGCCTTCTCGCAGGTCAGCCGGTACCGACGAACGCGGCGAGCAGCAGCCAGACGACCGGGGCCGTCGGAAGCAGGGAGTCCAGCCGGTCCATGATGCCGCCGTGGCCCGGCAGCAGCGTGCCCATGTCCTTGATCCCGAGATCCCGCTTGATCATGGATTCCCCGAGGTCGCCGAGCGTGGCGCTGACCGCGACGGCGAGGCCGAGCACCAGGCCCTGCCACCAGACGCCCCCGTCGATCAGGAACTCCATGCACAGCGCGCCGGCCCCCATCGCGAAGGCCACCGCTCCGAAGAGCCCCTCGCGCGTCTTTCCGGGGCTGATGCGCGGGGCGAGCTTGGTCTTGCCGAAGCGCCAGCCGACCGCGTACGCCCCGGTGTCGCTGACCACGGTCAGGAGCAGGAAGGTGATCACCCGCTGCGGCCCGTCGTCGGCCCTGAGCAGCATCGCGACGAAGGTGGCCAGGAAGGGCACGTAGAACGCCGCGAAGGCGCCCGCCGTGACGTCCTTGAGGTAGTCCTCGGGCGGCTCGGTCATCCGCCAGACGAGGACGGCCAGCACCGTCAGCGCCATGGCCACCCAGGCGCCCTCGGCCCCGCGGACGTACCCGGCGATGACCATCGCCGCACCGCCGATCGCGAGCGGGACCAGCGGGGCCTTGATGCCCTTCTTCTCCTGGAGCCGCGAAGTGAGCTCCCACAGGCCGACCACGACCGCCACGACGACGACGCCGACGAAGACCGCCTTGACGATGAGCAGCGATGCGAAGATCACCGCGCCGAGGCCCACTCCGACCCCTATGGCCGCACGCAGGTCCCGCCCGGCACGCTTCTTCTGAGGCGGTGGCGAGGCGTCCTGCGGTCCCGGCGAAGGCGGGGTCGGCGGGGGGCTGGGCATGGGCTCCTGCGGCGGCGTATCGGCGCGGAAGAGGGGGCCGCCGTCAGCGGCGGCCCCCCGATCGCGTGCTTCCCGGTCGTCGAAGTCACGGCCGGCGGCATCGGGCACGATGGGCATGGGCCGAGTGTGCGGGCCCACCTGCGCATCGTAGGCGGGACCCGCCGGAACCGGCTCCGGCTGCCAGGAAGTGTCGTTCATCAGACTTCGAGGAGCTCGGCTTCCTTGTGCTTCAGGAGCTCGTCCACCTGCGCGACGTACTTCGCGGTGGTGTCGTCGAGCTCCTTCTCGGCGCGGCGCACCTCGTCCTCGCCGGCTTCCTTGTCCTTGATGAGCTTGTCGAGGGCGTCCTTCGCCTTGCGGCGGATGGCGCGGATCGACACCTTGGAGTCCTCGGCCTTGGTGCGCGCGACCTTGATGTACTCCTTGCGGCGGTCCTGCGTCAGCTCGGGGAAGGTCACCCGGATGATGCTGCCGTCGTTGCTGGGGTTGACGCCCAGGTCCGAGTCGCGGATGGCCGTCTCGATGTTGCGCAGGGCGCTCTTGTCGAACGGGGTCACGATCGCCATGCGCGGCTCGGGGACCGAGAAGGAGGCGAGCTGGTTGATGGGCGTGATGGCGCCGTAGTACTCCGCCACGATCTTGTTGAACATCGCCGGGTGCGCACGACCGGTGCGAATCGCGGCGAAGTCTTCCTTGGCGACGACGACGGCCTTTTCCATCTTCTCCTCGGCCTCGAGGAGGATCTCTTCGGTCACCACGTGCTCCTGCATGTCAGAAATGGATGGTTCAGGCGGACGGGGCCTGCTCAGGCCCGGGTGCCCTGGTCGCTCACGAGCGTGCCGATCTTCTCACCCTTGACGGCGCGCGCGATATTGCCCTCGGCGAGCAGCTCGAAGACCAGGATGGGCAGCTTGTTGTCGCGGCACAGCGTGATGGCGGTGGCATCGGCGACCTTGAGGTCGCGCGACAGCACCTCGCTGTACTCCAGCGCGTCGAACTTCACCGCGTCCGGGTTCTTCTTCGGGTCGGAGTCGTAGACCCCGTCGACGCCGTTCTTGCCCATGAGGAGGGCTTCCGCGTCGATTTCCAGGGCGCGCTGGGCGGCCGTGGTGTCGGTGGAGAAGTAGGGCATGCCCATGCCGGCGCCGAAGATGACCACGCGGCCCTTCTCCAGGTGGCGCACGGCGCGCAGCGGGATGTACGGCTCGGCGACCTGGCCCATGGTGATGGCCGTCTGGACGCGGGAGTCGATGCCTTCCTTCTCCAGGAAGTCCTGGAGGGCGAGGCAGTTCATGACCGTGCCGAGCATGCCCATGTAGTCGGACCGGGCCCGGTCCATGCCGCGCTGCTGGAGTTCGGCGCCGCGGAAGAAGTTGCCACCGCCGATCACGATCGCGATCTCCGCGCCGTCGCGGACCACCGCGGCGATCTCGCGGGCGATGGCGTGGACTACGTCGGGGTCGACGCCCAGTCCTCCGCCACCGGAGAAGGCTTCGCCCGACAGCTTCAGCATGAAGCGGCGGCCCTTCTTGTCCTGGTCGCTCTTGTCGTCGGAAGCGGTGTGGGTGTCCACGCCCTGATTCATGGAGATCTCCTCGTGCACATACGAAGAAGGCCATTGCCGGTGGGTCCTCGCGGTTCCCTCTACGGCAATGGCCTCCTCGTCAGATCTGCGGTCGCCCTGCGCGAACGCGGGCGACTGCTTCAGACCCTACCGGGGTCCGGTGCCCGTCGCGTACGGACGGACTCAGATGCCGACCTTGATGCGCGAGAAGCGCACCAGGGTGACACCGGCCTCGTCCAGAACCTTCTGGACGGACTTCTTGGCGTCCAGGGCGTACGCCTGGCCGAGCAGCGTGTTGTCGCGGAAGAAGCCGTTGACACGACCCTCGACGATCTTCGGCAGCGCGGCCTCCGGCTTGCCCTCGGCGCGGGTGACCTCTTCGGCCACACGACGCTCGGACTCGACGACGTCGGCGGGGACGTCGTCCTTGGAGAGCCACTTCGGCGCGAACGCGGCGATGTGCTGCGCGACGCCGCGGGCGACCTCGGCGTTCTCCTTGTCGAGCTCGACGAGGACGCCGATCTGGAACGGCAGGTCGGGCATCGTGCGGTGCATGTACGCCGAGACGTAACCGCCGGTGAACTGCGCGAAGCGGTCCAGGACGATCTTCTCGCCGAGGTTGGCGTTGGCCTCGTCGACGAACGCCTGCACGGACTTGCCGGGGGCGATCTCGGACGCCAGCAGCGCCTCGATGTCGGCCGGCGAGGTCGCGGCGATGTGGTTGGCCAGCTCGTTGGTGACCGCAAGGAACTTGTCGCCCTTGGCGACGAAGTCCGTCTCGCACTTCAGCTCGACGAGGACACCGGAGGTGTTGTCGTCGGAGATGACGGAGACGACGGCACCGTTCTCGGCAGAACGGCCTTCGCGCTTGGCGACGCCCTTCTGACCCTTGATACGGAGCGCCTCGACGGCCTTGTCGACGTCACCGTCGGACTCGACCAGCGCGTTCTTGCAGTCCAGCATGCCGACGCCGGTGAGCTCGCGGAGCTTCTTGACGTCAGCGGCGGTGTAGTTCGCCATGAGTCTGTGATTCTCTCTCGAAGTCGTAGATCTACGGGTGAACGGCGGAGGAGTCGCGCTCGTGGCGCGGCTCCCCCGCCGTCATCGTCCGTGCTGTGAGTGCCCGGCGCGTGAACGCCGGGCGCTCTCAGTGGGTCAGGCCTGCTCGGCGTCGGCGGCCGGAGCCTCGACGACGGCCTCGGCGACAACCTCGGCCTCGGCGGCCGGAGCGGCCTCAGCCTCGGCGGCGGGGGTCTCGGCAGCGGCCTCGGCCGGAGCGGCCGCGGCGTCGGCCGACTCGTCGGAGTCAGCCTTCTTCTCGCCCTCGAGCAGGTCGCGCTCCCACTCGGCGAGCGGCTCGGCAGCGGCCTTCTCGCCCGGCTTGGAGTCGCCCGTGGCGGCACCGGAACGGGCGATGAGGCCCTCGGCGACGGCGTCGGCGATCACGCGGGTGAGCAGGGTGACGGAGCGGATCGCGTCGTCGTTGCCCGGGATCTTGTAGTCGACCTCGTCGGGGTCGCAGTTGGTGTCGAGGATCGCGACGACCGGGATGTGGAGCTTGCGCGCCTCACCGACGGCGATGTGCTCCTTCTTGGTGTCGACGATCCAGACGGCGCTGGGGACCTTCGACATCTCGCGGATACCACCGAGGGTCTTCTCCAGCTTGATCTTCTCGCGAGAGAGGACCAGGAGCTCCTTCTTGGTGAGACCCGAGGCGGCGACGTCCTCGAAGTCGATCGCCTCAAGCTCCTTCAGACGCTGAAGGCGCTTGTAGACGGTGGAGAAGTTGGTGAGCATGCCACCCAGCCAGCGCTGGTTGACGTAGGGCATACCAACGCGCGTCGCCTGCTCGGCGATGGCCTCCTGGGCCTGCTTCTTGGTACCGACGAACATGATGGAACCGCCGTGGGCGACGGTCTCCTTCACGAACTCGTAGGCGCGGTCGATGTACGACAGCGACTGCAGCAGGTCGATGATGTAGATGCCGTTGCGCTCCGTGAAGATGAAGCGCTTCATCTTCGGGTTCCAGCGGCGGGTCTGGTGACCGAAGTGGACGCCGCTTTCCAGCAGCTCCCGCATCGTTACGACGGCCATGGCCATCTCCTTGTTTTCTCGGTTTGGTTCCTGACGCCCCTGTCGCGCCCTGCCCCCGACGAGGGGACCGAGAGACGCTGTCACCTGGGCCCTTTCGGGCTGGTGCTGGGGCGTGCGAAGTCGATCCGGTGACCCGGATCGCCACAAGAAGTGTACGGGACCCGGTGGTATGCCGGGTGACGCGGTCATCCACACCGCTCCGCCCGTCCACAGGCCCGGACGGACCGGCTCCGGAAACGGGATTCTTCCCCCATGACGAAGCTGCTGCTCGCCCTGATCCTCACCCTGGGCCTCGCTCTGGCCCCGCCGCCGGAGCCGCGGCGCGCTCCGAGCCCCGCGGGGGCCCCGGGCGGACGCCCGCTCCCGTCACCCCTGACGGTGGTCCGCTGGTGGGACCCGCCCCCGACCCCGTACGCGGCGGGCCACCGCGGGGTGGACCTGGCGGCCCCGGTGGGCGCGGAGCTCCGCGCGGTCGGCCCGGGCCGGGTCCACTACGCCGGCCCGGTCGCGGGCCGCGGGGTCCTCTCGCTGACCCTCCCGAACGGCCTGCGCACGACGTACGAACCGGTCCGCCCGCTGGTGGCGGAGGGCGACGAGGTCACGACGGGCCAGGTGGTGGCCCTGCTCACGGACGGCCCCCACTGCCCGCGTCCCTGCCTCCACTGGGGCCTCCTCCGCGCCGAGACCTACCTCAACCCCCTGGCCCTCCTCCCCCGCCCGACCCCCCGCCTCCTACCCCTGCCACCCCCACCCGCCACCCGAGGACCGGAGCCCTCCAGCCGCCCGGCGCCCAAGGCGGGGCATGTCAGTTGTCCGACGTTTGAGGACCGGGGTCTGAGGCGGAGCCCCAGGGGGCCGGGCGCATCCCGGTACCCTCCCCGGCCCGTCCGGCGCTTGAGGACCGGACCAGGGCAGAGCCCTGGGAACGGTGGAAGGGCGGGTAGGGGACGGCCCCGCAGGGCAGCCGACCACCCCACCGGCCCGCCACGACGCAGGACCGGGCCCCCCGGCCATGGCCGGCGCCGGGAACCGGAGCCGGGTGTGGGGCCAAGAGTGGCCCCAGGGCCGGGTCAGCCCCCGACGCCTCGCAGGGCCATCGCCACCGCCGCGTCCGTGACCACGACGGGATCCTCCCCCGCCCCCGCCTCGATCCGCCGGACCGCGGCATCCACCACACCCTGGAGCAGCATCGCGGCCAGCCTCGGCTCCGCCTGCCCGAGCGCGCCCAACGCCTCCACGATCATCGCGATCAGGCTCCCGTGCGCCGCGCGGATCTTCTCGCGCGCCCCGGCGTCCAGTTCGCTCGCCGAGATCGCCACGACCGCCCGGTGCCGCTTGTCCCCCACCAGCCCGAGCTGGCTGCGCACATACGCCTCGATCTTCGCCTCCGGCGCCTCCGCCTCGGACATCGCCGCCTCGATCTCGGCCGCCCACACGGGGAAGTCCACCGCGCACAGCTCTTCGACGACGGCCGCACGGGACCGGAAGTACTCGTACACGGAGGACCGGGCGAGGCCGGTCCGCTCGGCGAGGGCGGGAAACGTCAGCGCTTCCGTCCCCCCTTCGGACAGCAGGGAACGCGCGGCGTCCAGCAAGGCGCCGCGCTGCATCGACCGGTGCTCGGCCACGGAGGCCGCTCGAATCCTGGGCACGCGTCCACTCTACGGATGTACCGCAAGGCCGTCGCACGCTCTCGGCCCCGCCGCCACGCCCCGGTGGCCCGGATCAGCGGCCGACGTCCGCCAGCTTCGCCCGCAGCTGCAGGACCGACTTGGTGTGGATCTGGCTGACGCGGCTCTCGGTGACCCCGAGGACGTTGCCGATCTCGGCGAGCGTGAGGCCCTCGTAGTAGTAGAGCGTCACCACCGTCTTCTCCCGCTCGGGCAGCGTGTTGATGGCCCGTGCCAGCAGCCGCCGCAACTCCCGGTCCTCGGCGACCTCCACCGGGTTGTCGGCGGCGGTGTCCTCCAGTGTGTCCATCAAGGAGAGGCGGTCGCCCTCACCGCCCACGTGCAGCAGCTCTTCGAGGGCGACCACGTTGGCCAGCGACAACTGACTGAAAACGGCGTGGAGATCCTCAACGCCGATGCCCATCTCCCCGGCGACCTCGTGCTCGGTCGGGGTGCGCCGCAGCTGGGCCTCCAGCGTGGCGTAGGCCCGTTCGACGGCGCGCGCCTTCTGCCGCACCGAGCGGGGGATCCAGTCCAGCGCCCGCAACTCGTCGATCATCGCTCCGCGGATGCGCGTGATCGCGTACGTCTCGAACTTGATGGACCGTTCGATGTCGAACTTCTCGATGGCGTCGATCAGTCCGAAGACTCCCGAGGAGACGAAATCGGCCTGCTCCACATTGGGCGGCAGGCCGACGCTGACGCGGCCCGCCACGTACTTCACGAGGGGCGAGTAGTGCAGGATCAGCTGCTCCCGCAGCCGCTCGTCACCCGAGTCCTTGTACGAGCGCCACAGCACCTCCAGGGACGAGGGCGCGGTGGACCGCTCGCTGCCGCGCGCAGCGGGGGGCACCGCAGCGCGGTCGGACCCTGAGGTGTGCTGGGGCATGCTTCGCCTTTGCCGGAGCCGGATTCCTTGGGAGCGTAGCGTGACGGAAGTGTCGCGGTGCGCGAAGAGTACGGGATCGCGCGGGCCCGCACGGGCGGCCCGACTCGCGCGGGCGACCCGGGACCGGCGCCTGGCGCACGGTCCCGGCGGGTGCCACCGGGAAGACCGCGTCTCTCATCGGCTTCACTCTTTCACCGGAACGTCCCAGGTCAACGACCGCCTCGCCGGGTGACTCCGCTTTATGCGCCTCCTCTCGGCCTCTTCGGGGTCAACTGCCAGCCGTCGCCCTGCCGTTCGACAAACCCCAGAGAGTGAAGTTCGTACAGTCTGCCGATGACTTCATCAGTGCCGGTGCCCGCCGCGAGGGCCAGCTCCTCCAGGTCGGCGAGGCGCCCCGCCGGGAGGGCTTCGAGCACCCGGACCGCGTCGGGGCCCAGCAGGTCCCGGGCGATCACGGGTCCCCGCCGCTCGGGGGCCAGCTCGCCCATCCTCCCGACCAGCTCGATGACCTCCGCCGCGTCCGTGACCAGTGAGGCCTCGCCGCGCAGCAGTTCGTGCACGCCGGCCGAGAGCCCGCTGGTGGCCGGGCCGGGGACGCCCATCGTGATCCTCCCCAGCGCCTGGGCCCGCCGGGCGGTGACCAGGGACCCGCTGCGGTGGGCCGCCTCCACGACGACCGTGCCCCGGGTCAGGGCGGCGATGACGCGGTTGCGCAGGACGAACCGGCTCGGCGTGGGGTGGCTGCCGGGCGGCAGCTCGCCGAGGAGCAGCCCCTGGGCGGCGATCCGGCCGAGCAGTCCGGCGTGCCCGCGCGGGTAGGACACGTCCACCCCGCAGGCCAGCACGGCGATCGTGGCTCCGCCGGCGGCGAGGGCCCCGCGATGGGCGGCGCCGTCGATCCCGTAGGCGGCGCCCGAGACGACCACCCAGCCGTGCTCGGCCAGTTCACCGGCCAGGCTCTGGGCCATGTGTGCCCCGTACGGCGTGCACGCGCGGGCCCCGACCACCGCCACGGAGCGCAGCGCCCAGGCGCGCAGGCTCGGCCTGCCCCGCACCCACAGGCCGACGGGCCGGGCGTCACCGAGGTCGTCCAGCTGACTCGGCCACTCCGCCGACCCGGGGCAGACGAACCGCGACCCGGTCTCGGCGGCCACCGCCAGGTCCCGCCGCGGGTCGGCCGCCGCGGCCCGGCGCCGGTATCCGGCGAGCCGCTCGCCGCCGACCCCGGTCAGCACCCCGGGCTCCGGCGCGGGCCCGGTCAGCAGCCGTATCAGCCCGACGGCCCCGTACTCCCGCAGCCACCGCCCGCCGTGCTCCTCCCCGGGCTCCAGGACCCGGGTGAGCGCGGCCCGTGCGAGGACCTCGCCCTCCGCTTCCGCCTCCGGCTCCTGCTCCGGGCCGGGTTCGGGGGCCGACGCCGGAGCCGTCATGAGGCCGCGTCCAGGTGCGCCGCGGCTCCGCGGGCGATTCCGGTGCGCAGTTCGAGGGCGACCGCCACGTCCAGCGCGTCGGGGCGGTCCCGGCTCCTCAGGTCGGCCACTGTCCAGGCCACCCGGAGCACCCGGTCGAGACCCCGCGCGGTCAGCAGGCCGCGCTCCAGGTCCCGCTCGGCCTGCGCCAGCGCACCCGGGGCGGTCGGCCAGCGGGTCCGCAGCTCGTGACCGGGGACCTCCGCGTTGAGCCTCCAGGGTGTGCCGCCGAGCCGGGCCACCGCCCGGTCACGGGCTTCCCGGACCCGCGCGGCGACCACCGCGGTGGCTTCGCCGCGGCCGCCGCACCCCAGCAGATCGGAGCGGGTGACCGGCTCGACCTCGACCCGCAGGTCCACCCGGTCGAGCAGCGGCCCCGACAGCCGGGCCTGGTAGCGGCGGACCACCGAGGCCGGGCAGTCGCATCCGGTCCCGTGCAGGGTGTGCCGCCCGCACGGACAGGGGTTGGCGGCGAGCACCATCAGGAACCGGGCCGGCAGGCGTACCACCCCGGCGGCACGGGCGATGACCACGTGTCCCGCTTCGAGGGGCTGCCGCAGGGCGTCCAGGGCCTTGGTGCTGAACTCCGCGGCCTCATCGAGGGAGCCACTTTGACACCAGTCATAATCGAACGACTGTCGCCCCCCGATGTGTGGGCGGGCGGAAAGAAAGCGAGCAACAGTGGCAAGGGTCCTCGGAGTACTCCGCCTGTCTAGGGCAAGCGACGAAAGCACGTCGGTCGTCCGACAGCGGGCCTCCATACAGGGATGGGCGGACAGTAAGGGTCACGTCATCATCGGTTGGGTCGAGGATGTCGACGTGTCCGGCGGTATCGAACCGTGGAAGCGTCCGGAGTTCGGCAAGTGGCTGCCGTCCACCATCGGTAAGGATGCAAGCGACATCGAGCACCGTCTCGCTTGGGAGGAATCCCGCGCTTCGGAGTTCGACATCCTGGCCGCGTGGAAGCTCGACCGCATCTCTCGTCGGGTAATCCACGTCAACGTCCTGGCCGAGTGGTGCGACCGAAACGGGAAGCAGCTCGCCACTGCCGAAGGGGACATAGACCTGTCCTCCCCCATGGGACGCATCCTCTTTCAGCTCATCGCTTCCTTTGCCGAGGGAGAGCTTGAAGCCATCAAGGCACGGGCCAAGTCCTCTTATACCCACCTGATGAAAGAGGGCCGCTGGCGCGGCGGCTTCGTGCCGTACGGCTACCGGCCGGAGAAGCAGGAGACCGGCGACGGATGGAAGCTGGTACCTGATGAGTACGGCCTGAACACTGCCGAGACCCTGCGGGAGATCGTCCGCCGGATCATCGATGGACAGTCCGCCAACAGCGTCTGCCGATGGCTCAACGAGAACCGAGACAAGACACCGCCCCCGCTGGATGCGCAGCGAATCCGTGGTGGGAAGGAACCCAAGGGGGCGTTTTGGCGGGTAGGCAACCTGATCAAGATGCTGCGCTCTCACACCTTGCTCGGCCAAGTGGAGATGACCGAGGAAGTCACCCTGTCTGACGGCCGTAAGGAGAAGCGCACCCGTCTCGTTCGGGACAAGGACGGCTTGCCTCTTCAGCGGGCGGAGCCGCTGATCTCCAAAGAGGACTGGGAGCGGGTCAGCGCCAAGCTGGAGGAGAACAGCAACAAGAGGGCAGGCAACCGCACGGGCGGTTCCCCTCTGCTTCGCGTCGCTTTCTGCACCTGCGGCAAGCCCCTGTACCGATACCCCGGACGGAACTGGAGCTACTACCGGTGCGCGAACAAGGCCATCACTGGCCTGCTCTGCGCCGACAGCAGGTCCATCAGTGGTCCGAAGCTGGAGAGCACGATCGAGGAGGAGTTCCTCCGCGTAGCCGGACACATCGAGATCGTCCGCAAGGTGTTCCGCCCCGGCATCGACCACACCAACGACATCAACGAAGTGACCCGCGCCATGCAGGAACTCCGAGAGGATCGCGAAGCAGGGCTCTACTCATCCGAGACCGGAAAGCTGGAGTACCGCGAGGAGTACAGCCGGATGGACAGGAAGCGGGAACAACTGATCGCACTGCCGACGCGGCCGGACACGTGGGAAGAGATACCCACCGGAGAGACCTACGGTGAGCGCTGGTCCCAGCTCACCACTGCCGAAGGCAAGAGCAAGGAACTGCGCGCCTCTGGCTTGCGGGTCACGGTGCACAACGAGGACGTCCCGGCTCAGTACGTAAGCGGGAAACTCTTGGTAACACTGGATGAAGGCAGAGTGATTCAGCGCATCGGGCGTATCGAGATCATGTTCCCGCGCGACTTCAGTGACCGGATAAGGCAGCACACCGCGACACACGCATAACTCTCACGAGGAGGGCCCCCACCACGGGGGCCCTTTTCGCTTTTGTATGATGCCGGACTAGGTCGCCGCCGTCGCTCCCGACTGCACGAGACCGAGTCCAGGCCGCAAGCCTTGGGCGCTCCTGTGAAGAGACCTTGCCAGTCATGGCCGGTCCACCCCCGCGAAGAGAGGGAGACACATGTCCCGCCGTCCGGCGGGGGTCACTGGCGCGCCCGTGTGCGCCTCACAGGAAGGCGGCTATCCCAGTGGGAGCCATCAAGGACAAGGGGCTACAGCTCCACCAGATCAAGCGTGTCCCGTACGAGGACGCGTTCCTCATCGGGGATCTCCTCACCACCCGGACCACGGTCCTGTCGGGGGAGCCGAAGGCCGGTAAGACCCTCCTCAGTGCGGGCATGGGCATAGCCCTGCTCAACGGTGAGCCGACGTTCCTGGGACTGCCCGTGCTCCGGAAGCTGGACCACATCGTGTTCGGTGTGACCGACGACGGCGCACCAGAGGAACTGAGAGAGCGACTGTACGGCGCGGTGCCGGATCACGCGGTGACCATCTTCCCCGTGGAAGATCACGGTCACCCCGGTTACTGGGCGGGCATCGCTGCGGACCTGGCAGACATGAGGCCGGGCCTGTTCGTGCTGGACAACATCATCGGGGCTCTCGCCCCCGGCGAGGACATCGCTTCATCCGTCACGGCGCAGCGGATCATGCGGAGCCTGCGGCCGATCAGCGAGGCAGGCATCCCGACCCTGCTCGTCACCCATACCCCGAAGGGGACAGGGGAAGGGATGAGCGTCGCCTCTTCCCCCATCGGTGGACGGGCCATCGGTGCCGGTGCCCGTGGGCTGATCGCACTGCGCAACTCCGGGAAGCACGGCAGGCGACTCCAGACGGCGAGCAACCGGGCCAGGGAAGAACTGGACCTGAGCGTCACTGTGCGCCGCGCCGACGAGTCGAGCGAGGTCCCCATCTGGGAGCGGGCAGAGCCCGGACTTAAGGTCGTCAGCCGTCTCCCGAAGGCACAGCAGTGGGATGCCGACCTCATCGCACGGATCGTCGAGGAGCAGCCGGAAGAGGCAACGTACGCGCCGCTGTCCAAGCGCTACGCGCGCATCGTCGGCAAGAGTCCCGAGACCGTACGGGCCAAGCTCAGAGATGCGCTGCAACGCGTTGACGGGCGGTGGGTCAGGAAGTCCGCCGAGACCGCCTGAGTCGTGGTGGTGGTGGTGCCGCCTTATAGGAAGTGTCACCACCACCAGCTACCTCGCTCCGCTCGGCAAGCCTCGCTCCTCCCTCAGTAAGTACGTCAGTCCTCTGGACACTGGCGGCCTCCGGCCGACCAGCACGCAGACCACTGGGGAACTGCAAGCCTCAAGCTTTGTCAGCGACAGAGGGAAGCGACAGGGGGCGGCTCCGCCGCCACAGTCCGAAGCCCACTTCGATGGGCCGCTACGCGGCCACCAGGTGAAGCCGTAAGAGGTTCGGCAAAAGGCTTCACTCTCTGCACTGTTCCGCCGTTGCCAGTAGTGCAGGCGTAAGCCTGTGACCTGGCACTATCCCGCAGCCGGCCGGAGGATCAGAGCCAGCCTGAAAGACCCTGAAACCGTGGCAGGATTTGAGCTGCTAAGACACGGCGATCCGACCTTGCCCCCTTCGGGGGTCATACCCCCACCCCTTCGCCGTCGCCTGCCTGACCGCCGCCTCTGCCTGCCGTCGACAGACGTACGGCTGCACGCCGACCAGAGCGCCCGACAGGGCGACTACCTGCCTGCGGTCGAGCGCTGGCCAGCAGGCCGGGAGACAGGCGCACAGCGCCTCACGCTGGCCAGCGCAGGCAGCCGTACCGAGGGGCACGTCAGTGCCCACCAGGACCAAGGGCAGGGTGTCTCATAAACCATCGTTAGTGAGACAGTCGGCCAGCCTCTCGGCGGTGTCCGTTTCGCTCCCGTCTCGCCGTCTCGAAACCCGTCTCAAAAGATCCGTCTCACGACTGGCTTTCGAGACACGTTTATGAGACGGTCCTGTCATGACGAAGACGATCACCCCGGCCGAACAGGTCGAGCGCCACGACTGCCCGAAGTGCCAGGCACCCGCAGGAAGCCCGTGCCGTACCGGCGCGGGCAAGGTCGCAGCGAACTACCACACAGGCCGCTTCGCCCTGGTGCCCGCGCTCAAGGCGGAACTGACCGTGAAGACTCCTGCCGACCGCAACCCCGGCAAGCCGTGGACGGCAGGCGCACCCGTCACACAGGCACCCGAAGGGACGCCGGGCGCAGCGATCCGCCTTGGCTACGCCCGATGCTCCACCGTGGGTCAGGAACTCCAGTCCCAGTTGGATGCCCTTGCGGGGGCGCAGTGCACCCGCGTGTTCTCGGAGAAGATCAGTACCCGCGTGAAGGAGCGGCCGGAGCTGGAGAAGGCGCTCACGCTGGCACGCGAGTTCAAGCAGGCAGCACCTAACCAGCCGGTCATCCTGACCGTGGTCGAGATGAAGCGTCTCGCTCGCAGTGCGGCAGAGCTGATGTCCCTGTCCTCCACCCTCCAGGCGGACGGCATCCAACTGGAACTCCTGTCCGGCCCCCTCCAGGGGGTCTACGACCCCAACGGTGCGGGAGCCATCGTGTTCGCCGTCCTCGCCGTCAGTGCGGAGGTCGAGCGGGAAGGCATCCGGGAGAAGACGTTGGAAGGGCTCGACGCTGCGGCCCGCAAGGGCAACCACGGTGGGCGTCCGTCCGTGGTGGACGACGACAAGCTAGCCGTGGCCCGTGCTCGGCACGCCAAGGGGGAGAGCGTCAGTGCCATCGCTAAGGCGCTGGGGATCTCCCGTGCCACGTTGTACCGCCACATCGGAGAGAGCGCCTGAGACAGGCACACAGGCGTTCTGACAAGCCCCTGACGTTCGCGTCGGGGGCATCGTCATGTCCGGCATGGGTAAGCCCCTGCCAGTCACGGGGGCGACTGACAGGGGCCGTGTCCCTCACCGTGCGCCGGGTGGTTGCACGGCACCCCGCATACGAGGGCGGACCGGGGCGAGAGCCTGAGCACGTCAGCTCAGACGGAGGCACGACCTGCCTCCTGCCCAAGGCTTGTCCGATCGGGGGACAACTGGCCTGCCCCCACCGCATCGCACCGCCGCGAATACGGGAAGGGCAGGAGCCTGTGACTACTCGTCGCGGACAACCGCCGCGAACGAAGTGCAGATACGGCGGAACCCACGATGGTTGCTCCGGCCGGTATGGCTCATGCACTCCACATCGACGGCCGCACTGTCCGTCGACGGCTCCGCCTGCCACTGGCAGTGAAGGCACTCCGCCTCGAACGTCACCTCGGTATCCGGGTGCTGCGTGATCCGATGCCGCACGTACCGCAGAACAGACCGGGTCACCTCGGCCGCCGCGTCCGATGCGGATGGTTGCCGATCTCCACATCAGCATCCGTCGCGGCCGACAGGTCGCCCCTATCCCGTGCTGCCTGTCGCTGTCCGGCCAGCGCCTCACAGACACCACAGCCAACCGCCGGTTTCGGGGGTGGATGGGGAAGGGTCAGGTGTACCGGTCCGGTCATGGTCGTCTGCCTTTCGCTCACACCGTGCGCCTTCCCGCTCCGCCGCCTGGGGAAGGCCATGATGTCTCGCGCCGCTGGCTTGACCTAGCCGGTTTCCCGTTCGCGCAAGAATCCATCCCGGATGTCCGTGAGCATGGATCGCATGTCGTCACCGGTAAGCGCCACGGATGCGAAGCGTTCAAACTTATCGACGTACAGGGAAACGTCCCGTGGATCGGTCACGATTACCTCGGCGTGAGTTGTCTCTACGGTCACCATGCGATCGTCTCGAATAACGAAAGAGTGTCCCGGCACGTCTTGCTGCGGACACCGCAAAGGGACAACACGCACGTCTACGTTCGGCAGGCGAGAGACAGAAACGATCCGGTCCAACTGTCCGGCCATCATGAGTGGCGGGAGAATACGCCAGTGCAGTACCGGTTCCGTGATAACGAAACACAGAGTCTTGTTCAAGTCATACATGACTGCCTGGCGCTCGATCCTCGCGCCGATAGTCCGCGATAGCTGATCCTCGCTTAGCCCCTTCCCCCGCAGTACCGCACGCACATACTCCGGAGTCTGCAAAAGTCCAGGGACTAGGGAGGGCTGAAACAGGCGGAGGAGTTTCATCGACGCTTCCAGCGCCCGGATCTGTTCCTGTTTCCGATGGAAGCCCATGCGCCTGAACAGTCGCCACGCCGTCGCCTCTGTGGCCTGTGCCCGAGCCGCAGCCATGTACTCGGCCTTGACCTCCGCCGACACTTCCAAGGCCGTCAGGATGCGCTCTACGTCCAACACTGCCGGAGCCACGTGGCCGTTCTCGATCTTCGACAGCTTCGGATTAGACATGACAGCGCTACGGGCCACGGCCTTAGCTTCCTTACCGGATGCCAGCCGAAGTGCCCGCAGCGCTGCGCCAAGTTCTGTTCTATTCACACGCCGTACTTTGCCCACCATGCAGCGAAAGGCTCAGCGTGAGCCATCGCAGTATCCCGGTAGCTGACGAATTCCGAAGCTGTTTCAGCCGCCCGGAAGTCCGGCCCAAGAAAAGTCCCGCTCTCGTCATAGTTCATGACGACAGGTGCAGCCTCGTCGAATAGCCAGAAGTCCGGCGCACCACTCAGAGGGTTGGGCTTGTCCGTGACGTCGAGGATGAAGAACTCCTCTCCGCCGGTCATGTTCTTGATGTACCCCCAGCCAAGTTCATACCGGAGATAGTCCGTCAGTGGACGAGTCACGATGTGCACTCGATACATGCGCTTCCCTGCCTCCGTGGCAGTGCGCACAGTCTCTACCCACCCGGCGTTATAGTCCGCAGGTTGCGGCTCACCCGCCAGGAAAGCGCGCAGATTCTCGGCACTCGACGGGATGTTGTAATCGTCGAGGATCTCCAGACGGAAGGCTTCCCTCTCGAAGGTCTTGAAGCGCTCTGCCAGGTTGCTAGATGAGCTGATCACGAATCGCCTTCCGGATTAGGTCCATCGGAATCTCGACCAGGGTTTCGTGTGCGGGAATCTGTAGACCGTGGTCGGCTGGCACTTCGCCCTGCACCAGGAACGTTCCCCTATCCGTCGCGTACAGCGTCGGACAGTCCCCGTTCTCGCAGGTCGTGGCCAGCTTTTGAACCTTCACGCCTTACCCCCTGGTCTCGGTCATCCGGTGCCGTGCCCCATGGTCCCGATCACCAGGAGGGCAAGGCAAGGGGTTCGGTTTTCCGGAACGGGAAACTGTCCTGCGCTCTCGACCCGCCAGGCAACGAGCAGCCCTAGCCGGGCCTGTGCGGGGCGATCTCCCTCCGCCTGCGCCGTTGGGTGTACCGCAGGCGCACAGGCCGTCTCGCAGCCTCTGAGCTGCGCCAGGGGTCACGGGGCCTGCGCCTGCCGGGCCGGTGCTGTACTGTCCGCTGCGGCGTCAAAGCGCATCCCGCGCCTCGTCGAGGAACAGCACCCCCCGGTGGGCCAGGGACACCGCTCCGGGCCTGGCCACACCGGCTCCGCCCCCGACGAGGGACTGCATGGTGGCCGAGTGGTGCGGGGCGCAGTACGGGGGCCGGGCGACGAGCGGTTCGCCCGGGGGCAGGATTCCCGCGACCGAGTGGACGGCCGTCACCTCCAGTGAGTCCTGTCGGGTGAGCGGGGGCAGGATCCAGGGGATCCGCTCCGCCAGCATCGTCTTGCCCGCGCCCGGCGGCCCGCTCAGGAAGAGGTGGTGGCCTCCGGCGGCAGCCACCTCCAGGGCCCGGCGCGCCGCGTGCTGTCCGGCGACGTCGGCGAGATCGGGGAAGTCCCGCCCGTCGCCGTCGCGGGCCACCCCCGTGCCGAGTCCGGCGCCGGGGACGACCAGCCCGGCGAGCATCGGGTCCGGGCGCCCCGGCGGATCCGGCGGATCCTCCTCTGGGACCTCCCCCTCGGTGAGCACCGCGATCAGTTGCCGCAGACTGCGCACCCCGAGCACCGAGACGTCCGGGACGAGCATGGCCTCGGCCGCGCACTGCTGCGGGACCACGACCTGCCGGTATCCGGCCTCGGCGGCGGCGAGCACGGCCGGCAGGATCCCGCGGACGGGGCGCACCCGGCCGTCCAGCCCCAGCTCGCCGATGAGGACGAGATCGGCGATCACCTTCGGGTCGACCACTTCGGCGGCGCCCAGGACGGCGGCGGCCACGGCCAGGTCGAAGCCGGCGCCCGACTTCGGGACCGACGCCGGGCTGAGGCCGACGGTGAGCTTCTTCTGCGGCCAGGCGGCGCCGGAGTTCACCACGGCCGCCCTGACCCGGTCCCGGCTCTCGACCAGGGTCTTGTCGGGCAGGCCCACCAGGGCGAAGGTGGCCACCCCGGGCTCCAGGTCGGCCTGGACCTCCACCACCACGCCGTCGACGCCCACGAGGGCGACCGAGCAGGCCCGTGCGAACCCCATCAGGCCGCCCCCCTGACGTGCTCCACCACGGGCCCGCCGCGCCGCGGCAGGAGGACGCCGACGAGGTCGATGCGCACCCCGCCCGGGGGTGGTCCGCCGTGGTCGGCCAGCCAGCGCCCGGCGAGCCTGCGCAAGCGCTCCGCCTTGGCGGGCCGCAGCGCGGCCATGGGATGTTCGAACTCCCCCGCCCGCCGGGTCTTGACCTCGCACACGACGAGGGCGTCCCCGTCCCGGGCGACGATGTCGATCTCCCCGCCGCGACACCGCCAGTTCCTCGCGATCACGGTCATCCCGGCCTCGGTGAGCCGCCGCGACGCGAGGTCCTCGCCGTACCGCCCCAATGCCTGCTGTGCCACGCCCTTCGCGTTCATCCGGCACCACCTCCGGCACCGACGATCCCGCGTCCCCGCCCACCTAGTGGATCTTGGTGGACAGCCGGGGCGATGTGGACGACCGCGTCACCCCGGCGAGGGAATCAGGCGAAGGATTCAAGCGCCGGACGGGGAAATCAGCTGCCCGGAAGTTCGAGATCGCTCTTGTTGAGCTCCTCGATGTTCACGTCCTTGAAGGTCAGCACCCGCACCTGCTTGACGAACCGGGCCGGTCTGTACATGTCCCAGACCCACGCGTCGGCCATCGAGACCTCGAAGAAAACCTCCCCCTGCACCGAGTGCACCTGCATCTCGTAGTCGTTGGTGAGGTAGAAACGGCGTTCGGTCTCGATCACATACTTGAACAGCCCGACGACGTCGCGGTACTCGCGATAGAGCTTCAGCTCCATCTCGGTCTCGTACTTCTCGAGGTCCTCGGCACTCATGGCATGTTCCCCTTCAGCCGTGCGTCCCCCTATTGTGCGCCAGGCCCGTGCGCCCCTAAACGATTTCCGGGGCCAGGTTCACGGGCGCACCCGGGGGACCGTCGTCGAGCAGCCTGCGGAGCAGCTCTGCGAGTCTGGTCGGGTACACCGTCTCATGGGCCGCAAGAAGTTCCTCGGAGGTCCACCACCTCGTACCCGAGACGCTGCGGCGCTCCAGCTCGGTGAGGCCTCCCAGCACGGTCGCCGTCTGGGTGGTCCGGGCGAGGAAGTACCACTCGTCCTGCTCCCAGCGGCGCCCGTCGAAGGGGAACGAGCAGTAGCGGTGCCACAGCACCGGCCCCAGCTCCACGTCGGTGATCCCGGTCTCCTCCGCGAGCTCGCGGAGCGCGGCCTGTTCGCGGGTCTCGGCCCCCTCCAGACCGCCGCCCGGGGTGAACCACCAGGTGTCCGCCGGGTTGCCCGGCTCGAAACCGTGCAGCAGCAGGATCCTGTCCTCGGGGTCCAGCAGGATCACCCGCGCCACCTTGCGCGGCCCACCCGATCCGCCCGGCCCTCCCGATCCGGGATCGGCCCCCGATTCGGGAACGGCGGCCGATCCGGGAACGCCCCCCGGCCCGGAGGCTGCCCCCGGCCCCGCCGTCGCGTCAGCGGACATCGGCCCGCTCCCGCCTCCGCCCGCGCCCGAGCACCCGTACGACCGGCCCGTACGCCGCTCCGAGCACCACCAGCGCGGCTCCGACCACCACCGCGGACACCTGGAGCAGCAGCGGCCCCGCCGTCGAGGTCCCACCGGGCAGGGCCGCGTACGCCTCGGGCCGCTCCAGCATCGCCATGTCGGGCCACGCGAGGGCGTCGACACGGGCGTTCACCGCCGTGCGGGCCACCGTCCCCTGTCCGGCCTCCTCCAGGTGTGCCCGGGAGTCCAGCGAGGCTCCGCGCCGGTCGCCGAGGAGGAAGAGGTTGCCCTCGGGCACCGTCACCTCGAACGGCGTCCGGGAGGCGGACCCGCCCGGAGCGCCCGCCACGTCGAGCTTCTCCGCCTCGATGTACGGCTCGTCCAGCTCCTTGCCGTTCACGGTGATCCGGCCGCCGTCGCCGCAGCACTTGACCGTGTCCCCGCCGATGCCGACGACCCGCTTGACCATCGGCGAATCGCTCCACTGCTCGTCCTTGAAGACCACCACGTCCCCGCGGCGCACGTCCCCGCCGTCGATGCGCTGCGCCAGCACCCGGTCTCCGGGCTTCACGGTCGGCACCATCGAGTCGGTCGGCACCGTGTACGGCTGGTACACGACGGCTCCCCACACGAATCCACCCAGGAAGAGCACAAAGCCGATGGCCACGGCGATTCCCGACAGCACGCTGCCGAGAGCACCGCGGCCATCGCCGTCACCTGCTCGTATTGCTCGTGTTCCGCCCATTGCAAGCGCCCCCACACTCGGAGATCGTCGACCTGGGCGGCACCCTACCTGCCGGTACGGCCCGCGGTCAGCCTCCGCCTGCGCCACAGCACGACCGGCACCGCGCCGGCGAACCCGAGCGCGGCCGGGCCGAGCCCGACCGGCGCCAGCCCGGCGGCGTCCAGGCCGAGGGCGGTGGCCTTGGTCTGCGTGCCGAGACCCGGCTGGTCGTAGGTGTCCGGAACCGGCAGGGTGGACCAGCGGGTGATGGGCCAGGCGACCACCACGGCGCGTCCGACGACATCGCTGACGGGTACGAAGCCCTGGGTGGGGTCCTGCTGGTGGTAGCGGGAGTCCTGCGAGTTCTGCCGGTGGTCGCCCATGACCCAGATCTTGCCCTTGGGCACGGTGAGCGGACCGAAGGGGAAGTCGTCGCACGGGGTGTTGCCGGGGAAGATGTACGGCTCGTCGAGCTCCTTGCCGTTGACGATGACCGGTCCCCCCTTCTTGCACTCGATCGTGTCGCCGCCGATGGCGATCGTCCGCTTGATCAGGTCCTTCTCCTCGGCGGACGGCATGAGGCCGATCCAGCTGAGGGCCTTCTGCGCGATGTTGGGGTCCGGGGTGGGCTCCCCGCTCAGCCAGTTCGACGGGTCGTGGAAGACCACGACCTCACCGCGCTCGGGCTCGGATCCGAACCACGGCGTCAGCTTGTCCACGAGGACCCGGTCACCGCGCTGCAAGGTGTTCTGCATCGAGTCCGAGGGGATCGAGAACGCCTGCACCAGGAAGGTCTTGATCAGCAGGGCGAGCAGCAGGGCGATGCCGACCAGGAGCGGCAGCTCCTTCCAGAACGAACGGTGCGGGCGTGCCCCGGCGCCGTCCTGCGCGTCGCCGTCGTTCTCTACGGCATCGGGCCCGGAGGAGTCGTTCGGCTCCTCGCCGCCCTCGTCGCGTCCGGACCGTGCACCAACCGCCACGTCCCCCACATCCACTCCTCGTTCGGAAATCGACGCCCGGCCTGATGAGGCACGGGCCCTCCCCTCCCCTAACGAGCGGGAGTTCCCGAAGGCGCGGGAGACCAAGGACACACTATGCGAACGAGGAGCCGCCCCGGCGCCCACGGGGCGCGCGGCGACCGGCGCGCGCCTGGTCGGGAACCATGCGGAAGGTGGCGGGCTGTTCCAGCCGGTGCCAGTGCACGAAGGGCCAGGCGATCACCACGGCCCTGCCGACCACGTCCTTCTCGTCGATCGTGCCGTGGAGGGCCTCGTCGAGGTGGTAGCGGGAGTCGGCGGAGTTCGCCCGGTGGTCGCCCATGACGAAGATCCGGCCGGCCGGCACCCGCACTTCGAAACGGATCTCCGAGGGCGCGTTGCCCGGGTTCACGTACGGCTCGTCGAGCGGCGATCCGTTGACGCTGACCCGGCCCCGGGAGTCGCAGCACGTCACGCTGTCGCCGCCGACGCCGATGACCCGCTTGATCAGGTCCTGTTCGTTCGCCGAGGGCAACAGGCCGATGAAGGTGAGGGTCTGCTTGATCTGCTTGATCCCCACGGGGTCCTCGGCGGGCTGGACGCTTTCGCCGCCCAGCCACCCTCCCGGGTCCTTGAACACGACGACGTCCCCGCGCTCGACCTCGGAGCCGAACCACGGGGTGAGCTTGTCCACCAGGACCCGGTCGCCGATCCGGATCGTCTGCTCCATGGATCCCGACGGGATGAAGAAGGCCTGGACGAGGAAGGTCTTGAGGATCAGGGCGATGCACAGCGCGACCACCACGAGCAGGGGCAGCTCGCCCACGCGGCGGGTACGCCGTCTGCGCCGGACGCGGCGGGCGAGGCGACGCCGTTCGGCCCGGCCTCCGGGCTCCGGGGGCTCGGCCCCCGCGTCCCGCTCCGGCTCGGCGGCGGCCGCGTCCTCGTACCGGCCGCCCGGCGGGCGCCCGCGGCTACCCACGGCCACCGCCCGCGGAACCCGCGTCACCCCAGCGCGACACCGGCCAGCCGATCCAGTCGGCCCGCCCGATCACCTTCTCCACCGGTACCATCCCCCCGCCCGGCTCCCCCAGGTGGTCCCGGGAGTCCCGGGACTGGGAACGATGGTCACCCATGACCCACAGCCTCCCAAGGGGCACGACGACACGGAACGGCACTCTCGATCCCGAGTCGCCGGGGAAGAGGTACGGCTCGTCCAGCAGCACCCCGTTGACCTTGATCCGGCCGTTCTCGTCGCACACCACGTCGTCGCCGCCGACGCCCACGACCCGCTTCACGAAGTCGGTGTCCGAGGGCTCGGCCAGGCCGAGCGCCGAGGCCGCCCCGTGCAGGGCTTCGCCGATCGGATTCCCGTCCGGGGCCTCCCGCACGAAGGAGCCCGTGCCGTCGAAGACCACGACGTCCCCGCGCTCCGGAGCGCCGCCGAAACGGTACGCCAGCTTGTTGACCAGCACCCGGTCCCCGACGGCGAGCGTGGGCTCCATCGAGCGGCTCGGGATCAGGAAGGGCTGGAGCACGAAGTTGCTGAACAGCAGCAGGAAGACGGCGCAGGCCACGCCGATCAGCCCGACGCGCCGCCAGGTCAGCCAGCCGGCCCTGTCGGGGGCGGGGCCCGGGGCGGGATCCGCTCCGGAATCCGGGGCGGAATCCGCTCCGGAAAGCACGAAACGCGACCTCTCCTCCCCCTCGTCGGGGGAAGAGCGGCCGCGCTGCGTGTGAGGTGCTTCGGTGTCCATCGGGGGCGAGCCTATCCGGCCTTCCCCTGAACCCCGGGAGCAGATCAGCGGTCGCGCTTCTCCTTGATCTTCGCGGCCTTGCCGCGGAGCTCACGGAGGAAGTACAGCTTGGCGCGACGCACGTCACCGCGGGTGACGAGCTCGATCTTCTCGAAGATCGGGGAGTGGACCGGGAAGGTGCGCTCCACGCCGACGCTGAAGGAGACCTTGCGGACCGTGAAGGTCTCGGAGACGCCGGCGCCCTGGCGGCGGATGACGACACCCTTGAACTGCTGGATACGGGAGCGGTTGCCCTCGATCACGCGGACGTGAACGTTGACGGTGTCACCCGGGCGGAAGGCCGGGACGTCCGAGCGCAGGGTGGCGGCGTTGACGCCATCGAGCAGGTGAGACATGGGATTCGTCTGCTTTCTTCGCATGACGCCACAGGTCGCCGATGCGGGGATTCCGGAGAGAATTCGGGAGCCGCGGGACTCGGCGGGCGACGGTCCCCCTGTGGCAGGGGCGTCCGCGAGCACACAGCAGCCGCCTATTCTTCCACGGCCTGGGCCCTGCGCCAAAACCGGCCGTCGGGAGACGGCTTCCAGCCGAGGATGCTCAGCAGCTCGCGGTCCTTCTTGTCGAAGGCGGAGGCCTCGCAGCGCTCGATCAGATCCGGGCGGTTGGCGGCCGTGCGGCGGAAGGCCTCGTCACGGCGCCAGCGGGCGATCTTGCCGTGGTGGCCGCTGACCAGCACGTCCGGGATCCCGTGGCCGCGCCACTCCGGGGGCTTGGTGTAGACGGGCCCCTCCAGCAGGTTGGCCATCTCGCCGGGCGCGAAGGAGTCGTCGCGGTGCGATTCGGCGTTGCCCAGCACCCCGGGCAGCAGCCGGGCCACGGCCTCGGTGACGACCAGGACGGCCGCCTCTCCGCCGGCCAGGACGTAGTCCCCGATGGACACCTCGTAGACCGGGAGGCGCGTGGCGTACTCGTCCATGACCCGGCGGTCGATGCCCTCGTACCGGGCCGGCGTGAAGATCAGCCAGGGGCGTTCGGAGAGCTCTACGGCCAGTTCCTGGGTGAACGGGCGGCCGCTGGGGGTGGGGACGACGATGACGGGCCCGTGCGCGCCCGCCTCGTAGCCGTCGGCCAGCGCCGCGTCCAGGGCCTCGCCCCAGGGCTCGGTCTTCATGACCATGCCGGGACCGCCGCCGTACGGGGTGTCGTCCACCGTGTTGTGCCGGTCGTACGTCCAGTCCCGCAGGTCGTGGACGTGTACGTCGAGCTGGCCGCGCGCCCGCGCCTTGCCGACCAGGGAGACGTT
Organism: Streptomyces sp. GQ60; assembly: GCF_059758875.1. Classification (NCBI taxonomy): domain Bacteria; kingdom Bacillati; phylum Actinomycetota; class Actinomycetes; order Kitasatosporales; family Streptomycetaceae; genus Streptomyces; species Streptomyces sp. GQ60. The sequence continues at coordinate 120,519 of NZ_JCAXEG010000013.1, forward strand.
GAGCGGTTCCAGGTACTCGGGGAAGATCGTGACGACGTCGAGACGCATCAGGCGTCTTTCCCGTCCGCGTCGGCGTCCCCGTCCGCCCCGGAGCCCTCGCCTTCGTCCTCGTCCTCGGCCTCGGCCGCGTCCTCGTCCCGGGTGGAGACCACGATCGCCTCGCGCTCGTCGATGAGACCGGGCGGCGGGGTGATGACGCAGCGCTGCTCGTCGAGGTCGATCTCGGCGACGATCTCCTCGACGAAGGGGATCATCACCTCGGTGCCGTCCGGCCGCTCGACGATGAACAGGTCCTGCGAGGGCAGGTGGGAGATCTCGGTGATCCGGCCGATCTCGGTGCCGTCCTCGAGGACCACGTCGAGGTCCATCAGCTGGTGGTCGTAGTACTCGTCGTCCTCGGCCGGCAGCTCCGCCGGGTCCACGTCGGCGATGAGCAGGATGTTGCGCAGCGCCTCGGCGCCGGTGCGGTCCTTGACCCCGGCGAAGCGCAGCATCAGCCTTCCGCTGTGCACCCGTCCCGTCTCGACCGTCAGCGGTCCCGCCGACGCCGGGTCGGTCCGGAGTACGGCGCCGGGTCCGAGCCGCAGCTCGGGCTCGTCGGTCCGCACCTCGACGGTGACCTCACCCTTGATCCCGTGGGCGCGGCCGATCCGCGCGACTACCAGCTCCACTGCATTTCTCCTGTTCAGACGACGACGGGCCGGGGCGGGCACGTATGCCCTCCCCGGCCCGTGCCGGTGATTCAACTGCTCAGCGAACCTGGTCCACGTCGACGAGGTCGACGCGGATCCCCCGGCCGCCGATGGCGCCCACGACGGTACGCAGAGCACGTGCGGTGCGGCCGTTGCGGCCGATCACCTTGCCGAGGTCGTCGGGGTGGACCCGGACCTCCAGCACCTGCCCACGGCGCAGGTTGCGCGAGGCGACCTGCACTTCGTCGGGGTTGTCCACGATGCCCTTCACGAGGTGCTCAAGAGCCTCCTCGAGCATGCTCAGGCCTCGGTCGACTCGGCGGTCTCGGCCTCGGCCTCGTCCGCCTTCTTGTCGGCCTTCTTCGCCTTCTGGGTGATGGCTTCGCCCTTGCCCTCGCCGATGCCCTCGAGGGCCTTGGCGAACTCCTCGAAGGTGCGGCGCTTGTTCTCCTTCGTCGCCGGCTGCAGCAGCGGCGCGGGGGCCGGAAGGCCCTTGTGCGCCTGCCAGTCACCGGTGAGCTTCAGGATGGCGAGCACAGCCTCGGTGGGCTGGGCGCCGACCGACAGCCAGTACTGCGCACGCTCGGCGTTGACCTCGATGCGCGACGGGTTGTACGTCGGGTGGTAGATACCGATCTCTTCGATCGCGCGACCGTCCCGACGGGTACGGGCGTCGGCGACGACGATGCGGTAGTGCGGCTGGCGAATCTTGCCGAGGCGCTTGAGCTTGATCTTGACTGCCACTGGAGTGGTGTCTCCTGAACTTGACGTGGTTGGGCACATGAGATGCCACGTGGGGTTGCGGTACTCGGGTGCCCGATGGACGCGTCAGCCGGAGGAGAGAGGGGTCCTATGCGACTGTCGAGTACAGCTGTCCATTGTGCCACACGCCCGCGGCGCGCTCGGCCGGGAGGTCGCGGAGCGTGCCCGCCGGGTCAGGAGGCCACCGCGATGGCCACGTCCGGGATGCGGAAGGGCTTCATACAGCCTCCGCACACGATCGGGGCCTGAGCCAGCACGGACGGGACGACGCGCACATTGCGCCCGCAGTCGCAGACCGCCTTGACGCGGACGCCGCCGCCGGAGGACCCGTGCCGGGCGGCCGGACCGCGGAAACTGCGCTTGGTGTCGGCGGCCGTGGCGACCGTGTGGGCCTTCAGCGCGCGCTGGAGGCGCTCCATGGTAGGGCGGTAGCGCTTCTTCGCCTCGGGATTGAGCGAGACCAGGGAGAAGCCGCTGCTCGCGTGCGGCTCGTCGGTGTGGTCCAGCCCCATCTCCTCGGCGATCGCGAGGAACCTGCGGTTGTGGTAGCGGCCGGCGCGCGAAGTGTCACGCACTCCGCGGGCTGCGGCGATGCCGTGGACTGCCTCGTGGAGCAGTCGCTCGAAGGAGAGCTCGGCGCCGCAGGCGGACGAGGACTCTCCGATCAGGGACTCGGGCGCGGCAAGGTCAGGCAGCTCGGAGTGGTACCGCTGAATATCGGCCCACGCCTGCGCCAGCTCTGCGGCGAGGACAGGTGGTGTCGTGCTCACGTCGTGACAACGAGCCGGGGTGCCCCGGTGTTCCGATTCCGGGCCATTCCAAATTTTTTGCACGTACCAGTCAGTTCAGCCTCATGCGTCCGGACGAGGACGGGCGCGCATATCTCAGGAGGAGTCGGTACGTAACGCGGCCTACCGGCCGATGGCGACGGGCACCGCCCCGGCGTGCGGCGAGTGCCGCACGCCGGGGCGTGAGAGCCGTCAGCCGGACCGGCTAGTACGAGCGCGCGACGATCGCGAGGTTGCCGGGGGCGTCGTCCGCCTGCGGCACCGACCCGTCCTCGGCGATGAGGCAGCGTACGGAGACGGCCTGCTCGGCGAGCTTGGCCTCGCCCTCGGGGCCGAGGTCGGCCCACGGGATCCGCGCCCAGCCACCGGCGATGGCGGCCTCGGCGGCCTCCTCGATGGTCGAGACGTCGGAGGTACGGGCGAGCCGGCGTTCGCGGGACTCGCGCAGCAGCTGCGCCTGGTCCTCCTCCAGCACCTTGGGCAGCAGGGCGGCGAGGTCGGAGATCTGCACGGCCTCCTTGCCGCCCGGGATCCGGCGGGCCAGCATCGCGGTGCCGGCCTCCAGGTCGCGGGGGCCGATCTCGACGCGGACCGGTACGCCCTTGAGCTCCCAGTCCACGGCGCGGCGGCCGAAGGGGGTGTCGACGCGGTCGTCGACGAACACCCGCAGGCCCGCTGCCTTGAGCTGGGCGCCCAGCTCGCGGACCTTCGCCACGGCCTCGTCGCCCTTGATCGCCATGACGACGACCTGGACGTGCGCGAGGCGCGGCGGGACCCGCAGGCCGTTGTCGTCGCCGTGCGACATGATCAGGCCGCCGACCATGCGGGTGGAGACGCCCCACGAGGTCTGCCAGACGAGCTCCTGCTTGCCTTCCTTCGACAGGTACTGCGTGTTGAAGGCCTTGGCGAAGTTGGTGCCGAGCTCGTGGCTCGTGCCGAGCTGCAGGGCCTTGCCGTCGCCCATCATGCCCTCGAGGGTGAGGGTGTTGATGGCGCCGGCGAAGCGCTCCTTGGCGGTCTTGCGGCCGAGCACGACGTCGATGCCGAGCACGTTGGTCATGAAGTCGCCGTACACGTCCGTGTGGATGCGGGCGGCGTAGTCGCGGGCGTCCTCGTACGTGGTGTGGGCCGTGTGGCCCTCCTGCCAGAGGAACTCGCTCGTACGGAGGAAGATGCGCGGGCGCATCTCCCAGCGGACCACGTTGGCCCACTGGTTGATCAGCAGGGGCAGGTCGCGGTAGCTCTGGACCCACTTGGAGAAGTAGTCGTTGATGATCGTCTCGGAGGTGGGGCGGACGACGATCGGCTCGTCCAGCTCCTTGCCGCCGCCGTGCGTGACGACCGCGAGCTCGGGGGCGAAGCCCTCGACGTGCTCCGCTTCCTTCGTCAGGTACGACTGCGGGATGAACAGCGGGAAGTACGCGTTCTGGGCGCCCGCGTCCTTGATGCGCGCGTCCATCTCCTGCTGCATCCGCTCCCACAGGCCGTAGCCGTACGGCCGGATGACCATCGTGCCGCGGACCGGACCGTTGTCGGCCAGCTCGGCCTTGTTGATCAGATCCTGGTACCAGCGGGGAAAATCCTCCGCCTGGGGGGTGAGAACGGGTGCCTTTGCCATGGCGCGAATGGTACGGCGCCCGGAGTGCCGAACGTGAATCGGGTGCGAATCGGGTGGCGCGCTCCTCTGGACGCGGGGGCGAATCGGGAGTTCCCTGGCAACGGGGGCATGGGGGCGACACGGAATCAGGAGCGCTCTTTCGATGACACCGACGCCGACGGCGACGCTTGTCGCGCGGGACTGGGCGGAGATCCAGGAACGGATGCTGGTACCGCTGTACGAAGCGGTCTACGACCGGCTGGAGGTCGGGCCGGGCGACCGGCTGCTGGGCCTGGGCTGCGGGGCCGGACTGGCCCTTCTGCTGGCCTCGGGCCGGGGAGCCCTGGCCACGGGCGTGGAGACGGATCCGGCACGCCGGACGCTGGCCCGGGAGCGCCTCCTGGAGGTCCTCCCGGCCCCGCCCGCACCCGCGGTGCCCTACGACGTCCTGCTGGCCTTCTCGCCCGCCCCGGGCGCCCTGGCCGCGGCCCTGCCGGCGCTGCGCCGGCCCGGCGGCGCGGTGGTGCTGGCCGACTGGGGTCCGGCGGAGCGGTGCACGGTGCCCTCGGTCCTGGGCGGCGGGCCGGCGGCGCGGGACCTGGACGCGATGGCGGCCGCCGCCGGGCTGGTGCCGGACGGGTCGGGGCGGGTGTTCTGCCCCTTCGGGTACGCCGACGTGGACAGCGCGGTGCGCGGGCTGCTGTCGACCGGGCTGTACGAGCACTCCGACCCGGTCCAGGTGGAGAAGGAGCTGGCGGAGGCGCTTCACCCGTACGAACGGGGTGACGGGGCCGTCTGGCTGCCGAACATCTTCCGGTACGTCATCGCCCGTACGGCGTAACCGGGGTGACCGTCGCCGTGCGGGGCCGCCGACCGGCCCCGCACGGCGCTCACTTGTGGAGCCGGGTGATGCCCGCGGCGGCGTAGGCGGCCGGTTCGTCCAGCGTTTCGCCGGCCATCAGGGCTTCCGCGAGGGCGTCCAGCTTGTCGCGGTTCTCGCGCAGCAGGAGGCAGGCCTTCTCGTAGCACTCGTCCACGATCCGGCGCATCTCGTGGTCCACCGCGTCGAGGGTGGCGGGGGCCGCGGAGAGGCCGTAGGGGCTCTGTCCGTCCGAGGGGATGGCGGTGAGGCGGCCGATGCGTTCGCTCATGCCCCAGCGGCCGACCATGCCGCGGGCGATGTTGGTGACCTGTTCGAGGTCGTTCTCCGCGCCGGTGGTGATGACCTCGTAGACCACCTGCTCGGCGGCCATGCCGCCCAGCGCGCCGATGATGCGGCCGCGCAGGTACTCCTCGGTGTACGCGTACCGGTCCGCGTCCGGGGTGGAGAGGGTGACGCCGAGGGCCCGCCCGCGCGGCACGATGGTGATCTTGCGGACCGGGTCGGCGCCGGGCTGGAGCATGCCCAGCAGGGCGTGTCCGCTCTCGTGGTACGCGGTACGGCGGCGCTCCTCGTCCGCCATGACCAGCGGCCGTTCCGCGCCGAGCTGCACCTTCTCCAGCGCGTCGGAGAGGTCCGACTGGGTGACCTCCTTCTGCTGGCGCTTCACGGCGAGCAGGGCCGCCTCGTTGGCGAGGTTGGCCAGCTCGGCTCCGGTCATGCCCGGGGTCGTCCGGGCCATCTGCGCGAGGTCGACGCCGGCGGCGAGCGGGATGTCCCTGGTGTGGATGCGCAGGATGGCTTCCCGGCCGGCCTTGTCGGGCGGGGAGACCATGACGGTGCGGTCGAAGCGGCCCGGCCGGGTCAGCGCCGGGTCCAGCACGTCGGCCCGGTTGGTCGCGGCGAGGACGACCACGCCTTCGGAGCCGGAGAAGCCGTCCATCTCGGTGAGGATCTGGTTCAGGGTCTGTTCGCGCTCGTCGTGGCCGCCCATGGCCGCGCCGCCGCCGCGGACCCGCCCGATGGTGTCGATCTCGTCGATGAAGATGATGGCGGGGGCCACCTTGCGGGCCTCGGAGAAGAGTTCGCGCACCCGGGAGGCGCCGACGCCGACGATCATCTCGATGAACTCGGAGGCGGAGGCGGAGAAGAAGGGCACCCCGGCCTCGCCGGCCACCGCGCGGGCCAGCAGGGTCTTGCCGGTGCCGGGCGGGCCGGCGAGCAGGACGCCGCCGGGCATGCGGGCGCCCATCTTGCGGTACTCGTCCGGGTTCTTGAGGAAGTCCACGACGTCGTTGAGCTCGCCCTCGACCTCGTCGATGCCGGCGACGTCCTCGAAGGTGGTGCGCTCGGCGCCCTCCAGCTCGACCGGTTTGGGCGGCGTCTTGCGCCCGAGCCCGCCCATGCCGCCGCCCATCGCCGATCCCATCCGGCGGGCGATGACCACCCACAGGAGGACCAGCAGCAGCATCGGGGCCAGGGAGATCAGCAGGTTGGCCAGGAAGCTGCGCTGTTCGACGACCGGGGAGGCGGTGACGACGACGTTCTGCTTGGTGAGGTCGGCCCACAGGTCGTCGTCGGCGAAGGCGGGCCGCTGGGAGACGAACTTCTTGTAGTCGCCCTTGTCCCCGTCCGGTTTGGGCTGTCCGGTCTTCAGCTCGCCCTGGATGGCGTCGCCCTTGGAGTAGATCTTCGAGACGTTGCCGTTCGCCACCTGCTTGCTGAACTCGGTGTACGAGATGGTCGGCTCGTCGCCCTCGTTGAAGAAGGAGAGCACCAGGTTGGTGATCAGGTAGACGATCAGGGCGGTGAGGATCAGGCCGCGCCAGCCTCCGGGCATCCGCTTCTTCGGCGGCGGGGCGGGGGGTGCGCCTTCGGAGCGCCAGGGCGTATCGGCCCGGTCGCGGGGCGGTACGGGGGTGGGGCTGGGCACGTGGCCTCCTTCTGCCGTCCTCCCGGCCGACGATAGGCGACAAAACGGACCATCGCCCCTGGCGGGAGCCCATACGGCGAAGCCCCGGCCGGATTGATCCGGCCGGGGCTCCCGTGGCTCCGTACTGCTACTTCACGAACCGCTACTTCATGAACTTCTTGAACTCGTCCGGCAGGTCGAACTCATTGCCGGACTGACCGGACTGGGCACCGCCCGCGGGAAGGCCGAAGGGGTTGCCGCCGACCGCGGGCTCGATCGCCTCCGGACCGGCCTCGCGGCGCGCGGCTGCCGCGGCCTCTTCTTCCTTGCGCTTCATCGGGTTGCCGCTCTTGCGCTTGCCCTTGGCCTGCTTGACCTGCTTCTTCTGCCGGCCGGGGCCGCCGCCCATCCCGGGGATGCCGGGCATGCCCGGCATGCCGCCGCCCTGGGCCATGCGGGACATCATCTTGCGGGCCTCGAAGAACCGCTCGACGAGCGACTTGACGGCGCTGACCTCGGTGCCGGAGCCCTTGGCGATGCGGGCGCGGCGCGAACCGTTGATGAGGTGCGGGTCCTGGCGCTCGGCCGGGGTCATCGACTTGATGATCGCGGCGGTGCGGTCCACGTCGCGCTCGTCGATGTTGTTGATCTGGTCCTTGATCTGCCCCATGCCCGGGAGCATGCCGAGCAGCTTGGAGATGGACCCCATCTTGCGGACCTGCTCCATCTGGGACAGGAAGTCGTCGAGCGTGAACTCCTTGGGCCCCTTCTGCAGCTTGGCCGCCATCTTCTCGGCCTCGGCCTGCGAGAAGGTCTTCTCGGCCTGCTCGATCAGGGTGAGCATGTCACCCATGTCGAGGATCCGGCCCGCCATGCGGTCCGGGTGGAAGGCGTCGAACTCGTCGAGCTTCTCGCCGTTCGAGGCGAACATGATCTGCTTGCCGGTGACGTGGGCGATGGAGAGCGCCGCACCGCCCCGGGCGTCGCCGTCGAGCTTGGAGAGCACGACGCCGTCGAAGCCGACGCCGTCGCGGAAGGCCTCGGCGGTGTTGACCGCGTCCTGGCCGATCATGGCGTCGACGACGAAGAGGATCTCGTCCGGGCTGACGGCGTCGCGGATGTCCGCGGCCTGCTGCATCAGCTCCTGGTCGATGCCGAGGCGGCCGGCGGTGTCGACGACGACCACGTCGTACTGCTTGGTGCGCGCGTACTCGATGGAGTCCTTGGCGACCTGGACCGGGTCGCCGACGCCGTTGCCCGGCGCGGGGGCGTAGACGGCCACGCCGGCCCGCTCGGCCACGACGGAGAGCTGGTTGACGGCGTTGGGGCGCTGGAGGTCGCAGGCGACCAGGAGCGGGGCGTGGCCCTGCCCCTTCAGCCACAGGCCGAGCTTTCCGGCGAGGGTGGTCTTACCGGCACCCTGGAGGCCGGCGAGCATGATCACGGTGGGCGCGGTCTTGGCGAAGCGCAGCCGCCGGGTCTCGCCACCGAGGATGGAGACCAGCTCGTCGTTGACGATCTTGAGGACCTGCTGGCCCGGGTTCAGGGCCTTGGAGACCTCTTCGCCGCGGGCGCGCTCCTTGACGTTCGCGATGAAGGAGCGGACGACGGGAAGGGCGACGTCGGCCTCGAGGAGGGCGATACGGATTTCCCGCGCCGCAGCGTCGATGTCCTGCTCGGAGAGGCGGCCTTTGCCCCGGAGGGACTTGAAGGTCGCGCTGAGGCGGTCGGAAAGCGTATCGAACACGGTGGTCGCGATTCCTCGGGTCGGGGGCGTGTGGTCGTCCCCCAGGGTATCGGGCCGCGCTACCCCTTCGGCCCTGCGGGCGGCTTTCCCCCACCCCACCCTTTCGCCGATTCCCGGGGCTCCGCCCCGGCCCCCGCGCTCAAACGTCGGCGGGGCTGGAAAATCCAGCCCCGCCGGCGCGCTCACAGCCCGTCCGGCGTTGGAGGACCGTTCCCCGGGGCGGAGCCCCGGGGAACGGTGGAAGGGTGGGTAGGGGACGGCCCCGCGCAGCGGCCGCCACCGCTACGCCAGGGCCACCTGGACCGCCCCCGCCAGGGCTGCCGCCGCCGGGCCGGCGAGGGGTTTGCCGTCGGCGTCGACCACGTACACCGTGTCCACGGCATTCGCGCCGAGCGTGGACACGTGCGCGCTGCGCACCCGCACCCCGGAGGACTCCAGCGCCCGCCCGATCCGGTGCAGCAGCCCGACCGCGTCGGGAGCGCGCACCTCCAGGACCGTGGCCAGGGAGGAGACCTCGGGTACCACCGTGACGCGGGGCGGCGGCGGGACCACCCCGCGCCGCCGCGGGTACGCCGCCTCGCGGTCCGCGAGCTTCGCCGGGACGTCCAGCGAGCCGTCCAGGGCCCGCACCAGATCGGTGCGCAGCCGCGCCGCCTGCGGCAGGGCCCCGTACTCCGCCGCCACCCGCCACCGCAGGACCAGAACCTCGCCCAGCCGGTCCGGGAGCTCCATCGAGCGCAGGTCGGCCGCCCGCACGGTGAGCCGGTGCAGTGCCAGTACGCCGGCCACCGCGGGCAGTACTCCCGGCTGGTCGGGGACGGCCACCACCAGTTCCACCCCGACCGCGTCCTCCTCCTGCCGGGCGTGCAGGGCCAGTACCGGCTCCCCGGTGCGCAGCGCCTCCACCGCCAGGCGCTCCTGTTCCGTGGTCGGGATCTCCAGCTCCGTCACCGCCGGGGCGGCCCCGCTCAGCACGGCGGCGACCCGCGCGACCAGGTCGGCCACGAGCGAGCCGCGCCACGCGCTCCACGCCGCCGGGCCGGTGGCCAGCGCGTCGGCCTCGGTCAGGGCGTGCAGGATCTCCAGCGTGCCGGGCGACCCGACCGCCTCGGCCACCGCCTTGACCGTGGCCGGGTCGTCCAGGTCCCGCCGCGTGGCGGTGTCGATCAGCAGCAGGTGGTGGCGGACGAGGACGCCCAGCACGGCGACGTCCTCGGCGTCGAAGCCCACCCGCAGCGCCATGTCGCGGGCGATCGTCTCGCCGGCCACCGAGTGGTCGCCCGGCCAGCCCTTGCCGATGTCGTGCAGCAGCGCGGCCATCAGGAGGAGGTCGGGGCGGCCCACCCGGCGGGTCAGCTCCGAGGCCCGGACGGCCGTCTCCACGAGGTGCCGGTCCACGGTCCAGGTGTGCACCGGGTTGCGCTGCGGACGGCACCGCACCCGCTCCCAGTCGGGCAGCAGCTTCGTGATGATGCCCTCGGCCTCCAGCGCCTCCCACACGGCCACCGTCGGCTCCCCCGCGCCCAGCAGGGTCAGCAGCTGCTCCCGGGCTTCGGCCGGCCACGGCACCGGCAGCGGCTTCGCCTGCGCCGCCAGCCGGCGTACGGCGTGCAGCGAGACGGGCAGCCCGGCCTGGGCGGCGGCCGCGCCGAACCGCAGGGGCAGCACCGGGTCCCGGTCCGGCCGCGCGGCCAGGGCCAGTACGGCCTCGCCGTCGGACTCGACGACGCCTTCGGCGAGCGGCGCCCGCTCCGGTACGGAGCTCCGGGTGCCGAGCAGCCCGCGGAGCCGGGGGCGGGCGGACCGCGCCCGGAGCACGCGCCCGACCTCGCGCCAGGTCACGTCACCGGCGTACGAGACCACCCGCGCGGCCTCGTACACCTCCCTGAGCAGGGCGTCGGCGTCGAGCAGACCGAGCTGCGCCGCGACCGGGGTCTGCTCCTGGAGGGAGAGGCGCTCGGTGGCGCGGCCGGTCACCAGGTGCAGCGCGTCCCGGGCGTCGAGCAGCCGGCGCCGGGCTTCGGCGAGGCCCTCGCGCGGGGCGTCGGCCAGCCAGGACGCGGCGACGGCCCGCAGCGCGGTGACGTCGCGCAGTCCCCCGCGGGCTTCCTTGAGGTCGGGTTCCAGCAGGAAGCGGAGCTCCCCGGCCCGCTCGGCCCGCTCCCGGCACAGGGAGTGCAGCTGGGGCAGCCGTTTGGCGGCGTGGTTGCGCCAGTCCGCCAGGACGGAGGTGCGCAGTCCCGCGAGGAGCCCGGCGTCGCCCGCGACGGGCCGGGCGTCGAGCAGTCCGAGGTGCACCTTGAGGTCTTCGGCGGCGGTCTTGCGGGCTTCGCCGGGGGTGCGCACCGAGTGGTCGAGGGCGAGGCCGAGGTCCCAGACGGGGTACCAGAGCCGGTCGGCCAGGGCGGCCAGCGCCCGCGGTTCGGCTTTGCCGTCGTGGAGCAGGACCAGGTCGAGGTCGCTGCGGGGGGAGAGTTCGGCGCGGCCGTAGCCGCCGACGGCGACGAGCGCGGCGCCCCGCACGCCCGTCTCGCGTACGGCGGTGGCGAACAGCGCCTTCAGCCAGTCGTCGGTCAGGGCCGCCAGGGCGGAACGCCGGGAAGGCCCGGACCGCGACTCCTCCTGGAGGAGTCGCAGCCGGGCCGCGGCGTACCCGCTGGGTCCCTGGTCGGCGGTGTTGCCGTCAGTGGTCTCTTCGACACTCGTCACCCAGGGGTTCCAATCACCTAGAGCGCGTCAGCGCCGCGCTCGCCGGTGCGGACCCGGATGACCGAGTCCACGGGGATGCTCCACACCTTGCCGTCGCCGATCTTGCCCGTCTGGGCGGCGTCGACGACGATCCGCATCACGTCTTCCGCGTCGCCGTCCTCGACGAGCACCTCTATGCGGATCTTCGGTACGAGGTCCACGGTGTACTCGGCGCCCCGGTAGACCTCGGTGTGTCCGCGCTGGCGGCCGTAGCCGCTGGCCTCGGAGACGGTGAGTCCCTGGACTCCGAAGCGGTGCAGGGCTTCCTTGATCTCGTCCAGCCGGTGCGGCTTCACGATCGCGGTGATGAGCTTCATGCGTCTACCTTCTTGCTCGCGGCGGCGACAGGGGCGGGGACGGCGGTGCTCCGGGAGGAGGAGCCGCCGCCGGCTCCGCTGAAGTCGTAGGCGGTCTCGGCGTGTTCGACCTGGTCGATGCCGGAGACCTCGTCGTCCTCGGTGACCCGCATCCCCATCGTCTTGTCGAGGAGGAAGGCGAGTACCGCGGATGCCACGAGAGAGTAGGCGAGGACGGAGAAGACTCCGATCGCCTGCTTGCCCAGCTGCTCCAGGCCGCCGCCGTAGAAGAGGCCGGCCACGTCGGACTGGACCCCACCGGTGGCGAAGAGGCCGACGAGGAGGGAGCCGAGGACACCGCCGACGAGGTGGACGCCGATGACGTCGAGGGAGTCGTCGTAGCCGAACTTGTACTTCAGGCCGACGGCCATGGCGCACACGACACCGGCGATGACGCCGATGGCGATCGCGCCGAGCGGGGAGACGGCGCCGCCGGAGGGGGTGATGGCGACGAGGCCCGCGACGGCGCCGGAGGCGGCGCCGAGGGTGGTGAAGGAGCCGTGGCGCAGCTTCTCGTAGCCGAGCCAGGCGAGCATGGCGGCGGCGGTGGCGACCTGCGTGTTGACGAACATGACGGCGCCGACGCCGTCGTCGTTGCCGAGCCAGGAGCCCGCGTTGAAGCCGAACCAGCCGAACCACAGCAGGCCCGCGCCGAGCATCACGAGCGGGAGGCTGTGCGGGCGCATCGGGTCCTTCTTGAAGCCCACGCGCTTGCCGATGACCAGGATCACGCCGAGGGCCGCGGCGCCCGCGTTGATGTGGACGGCGGTGCCGCCGGCGAAGTCGATGACCCCGAGCTCGAAGAGCCAGCCGCCGGCGCCCCACACCCAGTGGGCGACGGGGAAGTAGACGATGGTCACCCAGAGGGTGATGAAGAGGGCCCACGCGCTGAACTTGACGCGGTCGGCCAGCGCGCCGCTTATCAGCGCCGGGGTGATGATCGCGAACATCAGCTGGAAGACGGCGAAGACGTAGACGGGGATGGTGTAGCCGTCCCACAGCTCGGTGATGCCGATGCCGCTGAGTCCCACGTAGTCGGAGGACCAGCCGATGAGCGAGCCGGAGTCGGCGCCGAAGGCGAGGCTGAATCCGTAGAGGACCCAGAGGATCGTGACGATCCCGAGGCTGATGAAGCTCATCATCAGCATGTTGAGGCTGCTCTTGACGCGGACCATGCCTCCGTAGAAGAAGGCGAGTCCCGGGGTCATCAGCATGACCAGGGCGGAGCAGATGAGCATGAACCCGGTGTTCGCGGAAGACAGCGTGGGGGCGTCTGCCGCGAGGGTCGTGATGGCTGATGCCATCGGCGTCTCCTCGTCGTCGGTACGTTCGCGTGCGGGCGATCGTGAAAACCTGAGCGGCGCTGGTTCGAATCAGGCCTGAGGGTGTTCCGGCCGGGGGGCTGGCCGGTTATTGGCCCTGAGATTCGCGCAGGCCGGTTTCCGGCGGCGCCGCCAGGTGTTTCACGTCGATGACGAAGAGGTCCGGCCTGTTACAGCCCGATGAACAGCCGCAATCATCAATTGAGCAACCACGACGGCGAACCGCCACCTCCGCGAGAGCGGCCGCGGTTTAGCGGCAAAGGGGTGCCCGGCCGCGGCGATGACCCGGGGAACCTGGCTGGGGGAGCCTGATCGGGCTTCACGGGGTGACTGCCGCGGCCGGGGGCCTTGGGGCGGCCGGGACGGCCGTCAGACGGCCTCCGCGGCCTCGGGGAGGCGGGAGGCGAGGTGGTCGGTCAGCCGCGCCACGTCCGCGACGTCGCCGTACTCGCGCGCGGCGGTGTCGACGGTCTTGCGCAGTCGGGTGTTGACCCGTTCGGACCGCACCTTTCCCGCCACGTCCAGGGCACGGCCGACGAGGACCGTGGCCTGCTCGGGCTCGCGCTGGAGCAGGTGGACGGTGGCCATGCCGATCAGGTTGAGGGCGTAGGAGCGCTGGTGCTCCTCGTCCTTCGCGAAGAGCTCGACGGCGCGCTCCATGACCGGTTCGGCGAGGGAGGCGTACATGGGGCTGCGGCCCGCGACGTAGGCCAGGTCCCGGTAGGAGTGGGAGTTCTCGCCGTTGAGCTCGGCCTCGGAGAAGAAGCGGATCCAGTCGGGCTCGGGCTCGGCGTCGAAGCCGACGTCGGAGAAGGTGTCCTCGGCCATCCGCACGGCCCGCTTGCAGCGGCTGGGCTGGCCCATGTTGGCGTAGGCGCGGGCCTCCATCGCATACAGCATGGCCTGGGTCCGGGGCCCCGCGCAGTCGCGGCTTCCGTACTGGGCCAGGTGGATCAGCTCCAGGGCGTCCTCGGGGCGGCCCAAATGGATCATCTGGCGGCTCATGCTGGAGAGGATGTACGAGCCCAGGGGCTTGTCCCCGCCCTCCTTCGCGGCGTGCAGCGCGAGGACGAAGTACTTCTGCGCGGTGGGGTGCAGGCCGATGTCGTAGCTCATCCAGCCGGCGAGTTCGGCGAGTTCGGCGGCGACCTTGAAGAGCCGCTTCATGACCGGTGCCGGGTGGTTCTCCTGGAGCAGGTCGGTGACCTCGTGGAGCTGGCCCACGACGGCCTTGCGGCGCAGTCCGCCGCCGCACTGGGCGTCCCACTGGCGGAACATCACGGTGGTGGCTTCGAGGAGGTCCACCTCGGGCTCGGAGAGCCGGGGCGGCCGGTGGCCGCTCAGGGCGCCCGTCGGCCCCGCCTCCCGGGGTCCCGGGTCGGCGGCCGGGACCGGTACGAGCCAGCGCTGCATGGGCTCGATGAGGGCGGGGCCGGCGGACAGGGCGAGCGAGGTCCCGAGGAAGCCGCGGCGGGCCAGCATCAGGTCGCTGCGGGAGAACTCGCCGAGCAGCTCGATGGTCTGCGGCCCGGCCCAGGGCAGGTCGACGCCGGAGACGGAGGGGGTCTGGTGGGCGGTGCGCAGGCCCAGGTGCTCGATGGCGACGACGGAGCCGAAGCGCTCGGAGAAGAGCTCGGACAGGATCCGCGGGACGGGCTCGCGGGGCTGTTCTCCGTCGAGCCAGCGGCGGACCCGCGAGGTGTCGGTGCTGATGTGATGGGCGCCCATCTGGCGGGCGCGGCGGTTGACCTGGCGGGCGAGCTCGCCCTTGGACCAGCCGCTGCGGACGAACCAGGACGTCAGCTGCTCGTTGCGGACCGTGGCGTCCTGCGGGGAATCCTGGTCGGAATCCCGCGCGGAGTCCTGGTCCGGTGTCGCGGCGGACGGCACGCCGGACTCCGCACCCGTTCCGCTTGCGCCGTTGCCGCTCACTGGAACGCCCCCATCCGTCAGCCTCTTCAACACGAAACCCAGTCGGGAAACGGTCTTCACAGGTCCTTCACACCATGCCTCCGGCATACCCGCGGACACGTCTTCCTTCGCGCTTCGTGCACCGAAAGTAATCCTACGATCACCCCTTCGGCGAGGTCGATCCCGGAAACGCCACCATTCGCCACCCCTTCGTATGAACTCGCCACCCGCCAGGCGCGATTCACTTGACACGAAGGCAGAACCGATCGGTTGGACAGGAGTGCGCACGGGGCGCGCGCGGCGAGGAGTGCGCCGGGCATCCGGTCCGGCCGACCTCGTAACCACCGGCACGTCCGACCCGTTGGAGGGGGCATGGGCATGGGCTTCACGATCGGCGGCAGCCGCGGCACCAGGGAGTTCCGTTCCGGCGCTCGGCGCCGCGGCCGGACCTCGGAGTGCACGGCGGTGGCGGAGTACACGGGACTCTGGGGCTGGGACGTGGTCCCCGGCGCCCGGGCCGCGGGGCCCGCCCGCGACTGCTCCTGCGGTCATACGAGGTGCGGTGCGCCGGGGGCGCATCCGCTGGCCCTCGCTCCGACGGTCCCGGCCGGAGCCACGCTCGACGAGGTCACCGAGACCTGGAGCGGGTATCCGGGAGCCGCGGTGCTGCTCCCCGTCGGGCGCTCCTTCGACGTCATCGAGGTGTCCGAGGAAGCCGGACGGCGGGCGCTGGTCCGGCTGGAGCGGATGGGCCTGCCGCTCGGCCCGGTGACCGCGACCCCGGACGGCCGGGCCCAGTTCTTCGTCGCCCCCGGGGCGGCGGCCGGGCTGCCGCAGCTGCTGTACCGGATGGGCTGGGACGACGCCGGTCTCGATCTGCGCGCCCTGGGCCAGGGCTCCTACGTCACAGCCCCGCCCTCGGATTTCGCGGGCCTCGGCCCGTTGAGCTGGCTGCGGCCGCCGGCACTGGACTCGGCCGGGGATCCCCCGCAGGCCCGCCTCCTGCTGGGCACCCTCGCCTACCTCTGCCACCGGCTGCGCCGCCCGTAACCCCGGACTCCGCCCATGGCAGTGCCCCCGGGTCCAGGGGACCTCGGGGGCACTGGCCGGCGTAGGAGCGTCGGGGCGTTCAGTCGCCGATCAGGGCGTCGACGAAGGCCTCCGGCTCGAAGGGGGCCAGGTCGTCCGCGCCCTCACCGAGGCCGATGAGCTTGACCGGGACTCCGAGCTCGCGCTGGACGGCGATGACGATGCCGCCCTTGGCGGTGCCGTCGAGCTTCGTCAGCACGATGCCGGTGATGTCCACGACCTCCGCGAAGACCCGGGCCTGGGTCAGGCCGTTCTGCCCGGTGGTGGCGTCCAGGACCAGCAGGATCTCGTCGAGCGGGCCGTGCTTCTCCACGACGCGCTTGACCTTGCCGAGCTCGTCCATCAGGCCGGTCTTGGTGTGCAGCCGGCCGGCCGTGTCGATGAGGACCACGTCGGCACCCTCGGCGATGCCCTCCTTGACCGCGTCGTAGGCGATCGAGGCCGGGTCGCCGCCCTCCGGGCCGCGCACGGTGCGCGCCCCGACCCGCTCGCCCCAGGTCTGGAGCTGATCGGCGGCGGCCGCGCGGAAGGTGTCCGCCGCGCCGAGCACGACGCTGCGGCCGTCGGCGACGAGCACGCGGGCGAGCTTGCCGGTGGTGGTGGTCTTGCCGGTGCCGTTGACGCCGACGACCATGATCACGGCGGGGGTGTCCACGCCGCTCTCGGTCTTCACCGTGCGGTCGAAGTCGGTGTCGAGGAGCGTGACCAGCTCCTCCTTCAGCAGCGCGCGCAGATCGGCGGGGGTGCGGGTGCCGAGCACCTTGACCCGCTCGCGGAGCCGGTCCACCAGTTCCTGGGTGGGGGCGACACCGACGTCGGCGACGAGGAGGGTCTCCTCGATCTCCTCCCAGGTGTCCTCGTCGAGGTGCTCGCGGGAGAGCAGCGTGAGCAGCCCCTTGCCGAGCGTGTTCTGCGACCGGGCGAGGCGGGCGCGCAGCCGGACCAGACGGCCGGCGGTGGGCTCGGGCACCTCGATCTCGGGCGCGGCCGGAACCTCGGCGACGGGGGCTTCGGGCTCCGCGACCGGGGCCTCGGCCTCGGCCTCGGGCAGCACGACCTCTTCGATCGTGCGGCGCGGCTCTTCCGCCGTCGGTGCGGCGTCCTCCCCCACCTGCGGTTCGGCGGGCGGGGCAGTGATGGTCGGCGTGCTGGGCGGGGCCGTGGGGGGCAGCTGCTTCTTCTTGCGGCTGCTGACCACGAGCCCGCTGATCGCACCGACCGCGACCAGGGCGATGACTACGGCAAGGATGAGGATTTCCATAACGGACCCAGTATCGGCCACGCGCGCCCCGAGCCGGGGACCCTGGAGGTTCATACCAGGACGTAAGCCTCTGTTTGTATTTTTTGCGGCGAACCTATGATGATGAGCAATCCCCCACGCCCCGCCGCCCCCACGGAGTACACCTATGTCTGCCGAGACCGCCGTCGAGTCGCGCGGCCTGGAGCCCGTCCCGGACGCCGAGCGCCGCGGCCGGGTGCGCGAGCTCGTCCCGACCTGGGTCGCCGCCAACATCAGCGTGCTGCTGCTGACCATGGGCGCCGGTCTCGTCATCTTCAACAAGCTGAACATCTGGCAGGTGCTCGTCGTCGCGATCGCCGCACCCGTCGTCTCCTACGGGCTCGTCGGACTCATATCCATCGCCGGCAAGCGCGGCGGCTCCCCCGGCATGGCACTCTCGCGGGCCGTCTTCGGCCAGCGCGGCAACCTCTTCCCCGGCGCCCTGATCTGGGTCGCCCGCTGGGGCTGGGAGACCATCAACGCGGTCAGCGGCGCGTACGCCGTCCTGACCGTCCTGGACCTGGTCTTCGGGATCAAGAAGAGCACCGCTCTGATCGTCGTCACCCTCGTCTTCTTCGTCGGCTGCACCTTCCTGGTCTCCGGCCTCGGCATCAACGCGCTGCGCGTCTGCTCCACGTGGTCCACGTACCTCTTCGGCGCCTTCAGCGTGCTCGTGCTGGGCTACCTGATCGCCGAGACCGACTGGTCCGCCGTCTTCGCCAAGCCCGCCGGCTCCACCGCGATGATGATCGCGGGCATCGGCACCATCGCGGCCGGCGGCATCAGCTGGGTCCCGTCCGGCCCGGACTTCACCCGCTACCTGCCCCGTACCGCCTCCGCCAGGGGCATGGTCGGCGCGACCATCGGCGGCGCGGCCGTCGTCGTGATCCCGATGGTCCTCATGGGCGCGGTCATGGCGGTCGCCACCCCCGACCTGGCCACCGCGCAGGACCCGGTGTCCTTCATCGGCGAACTGCTGCCCACCTGGATCGCGGTCCCGTACCTGCTGATCGCGCTCGTCGGCATGCTGCTCATCAACTCGATGTCCATGTACTCGGCGGGCTTCACCGCCCAGACCCTCGGCATCAAGGTCCCGCGCGCGGCGGCGGTCAGCGTCAACGCCGTCATCAGCCTGGTCTTCGGCTTCCTGCTGATGGTGGTGGCGACCAGCTTCTTCGGTTCGTTCATCTCCTTCCTGACCCTGCTGGCCGTGGCCTTCTCCGCGTGGATCGGCGTCTTCGGCGTGGACATGCTGCGCCGCACCTCCTACGACGGGGCCGCGCTGCTGGACACCACGCGGAGCAGCGCCTACTGGTACCGGGGCGGGTTCGCCTGGCAGGCCATGACCGCCTGGGGCCTGGCCCTGGTGGCGGGCCTGCTGTTCACGAAGGTCGACTGGTTCAGCGGTCCGCTGGCCACCACCTGGATCGGGCGGAACGGCCTGGGCTGGGCGGCCGGCATCGTCACCTCGGCCGTGCTGTACGCGGTCCTCCCGCGCACCCCGGCGGCTCCGCGGAGCCCGGAGGCCGCCGAGGCCCCGGCGCGGGAGCGGGTCCCCGCCGAATCCCTGTCCAACTGACGCGACGTCAGCTAACGTCCCCCTTCGCCCGCCCACCCACCTCCGGCGAAGGGGGACTTCTCCATGCCCATCACCGTGGCCCGGTTCAACCTCATCGATCCGAACGGCACCCCGGAAACCCTCTCCGCCCGCTACAAGGCCGCGCTGGAGATGGCGAAGTACGCCGACGACCGCGGGATCGACACCATCCAGACCGAGGAGCACCACGGCACCGACAACAACTGGCTGCCCTCCCCCTTCGCCTTCGCGGGCGCGGTCTTCGGCGCCACCCGCCGGATCGCCGTCACCGTCTCGGCGATCATCGGCCCGCTGTACGACCCGCTGAAGGTGGCCGAGGACATCGCCGTACTGGACCTGCTCAGCGGCGGCCGCCTCGTCACGGTGGCCGGCATCGGCTACCGGCCCGAGGAGTACGAGCAGCACGGCGTGGAGTGGGGACGGCGCGGCAAGCTCCAGGACGAGCTGCTGGAGACCCTGCTGAAGGCGTGGACCGGCGAGCCGTTCGAGTTCCGCGGCCGTACCGTACGGGTCACCCCGCGGCCCTTCACCCAGCCGCACCCGCTGCTCCTGGTCGGCGGCAGCTCGGAGGCGGCGGCCCGCCGGGCGGCCCGCCTGGGCCTGCCGTTCTTCCCGAGCGCGCACCTGCCCGAGCTGGAGGCGTACTACCACGCGAAGCTCGCGGAGTACGGCACGGAGGGCTTCTGCATGATGCCGGCGGCCGAGACCCCGCTGCTGCACATCGCGGAGGACCCGGACCGGGCGTGGGACCAGTACGGCGAGCGCTTCCTGCACGAGGCCGGGATGTACGCCTCCTGGCAGTCCAAGGACATCCGCAGCGCCGTACGGTCGGGCGCGCACACGGTGGCGGAGCTGCGTGCCGAGGGCGTGTACCGCATCCTGACCCCGGACGAGGCGGTCGCGTACGCCCGCGGCGCCGAGGCGGGGAACCTGGTGCTGCACCCGCTGTGCGGCGGGATGCCCGTGGACGAGGGCTGGCGGAGCCTGCAGCTCCTGTGCGAACAGGTGCTGCCCCGCCTCAAGGACTGAGACGGGGCAGCGCCTCCTCCGAGAGGAGAGGGGCCGTTGGCGGGGGTGGTCAGCCCATCTCCTCCAACGCCTTGCCCTTGGTCTCCGGCACCCATTTGAGGATGAACGGGATCGAGAGCACGGCGAAGACCGTGTAGATGACGTAGGCGCCGGACAGGTTCCAGTCCGACAGGGTCGGGAACGACACCGTGATGACCCAGTTGGCGATCCACTGGGCGGCGGCGGCCACGCCGAGCGCGGCGGCGCGGATCCGGCCGGGGAACATCTCCCCGAGCAGCACCCAGACGACCACGCCCCAGGACAGCGCGAAGAAGAGGACGAAGCAGTTGGCGGCGACCAGGGCCACGATGCCCTGGGCGTGCGGCAGCGCGATGTCGTCGCCGGCACCGGACTTGTACGAGAAGGCCCAGGCGGCCATGCCCAGCGAGATCGCCATGCCGGTGGAGCCGATGAGGGCGAGCGGCTTGCGGCCGATCCGGTCCACGAAGATCATCGCGATCACCGTGCCGATGATGTTCACGACCGAGGTCTCGAAGGAGTACAGGAACGAGGCGCTCGGGTCGATGCCGACCGACTGCCACAGCGAGGAGCTGTAGTAGAAGATCACGTTGATGCCGACGAGCTGCTGGAAGACCGACAGGCCGATGCCGACCCAGACGATGGGCAGGAAGCCCCGCCTCCCGAGCAGGTCCTTGAAGGTGGACTTGTGCTCGGAGCGCATGGCGTGCTCGATGTCCGCGACGCGTCCGTCGAGGTCGACGTGCTCGCCCTCGACCTCGGCGAGCACCTTCCGGGCCTCGGCGTTGCGGCCGACGGAGATCAGGAAGCGCGGGGATTCCGGGATCACGAAGGACATCAGCCCGTAGAGCACGGCGGGGACCACCATCACGCCGAGCATCCACTGCCAGGCTTCCAGGCCGCCGATCTTGCCGCGCTGGTCGCCGTCCGCGAGGTTGAGGATCCCCCAGTTGACGAGCTGGGAGACGGCGATGCCGATGACGATCGCGGCCTGCTGGAAGGAGGCGAGCCGGCCGCGGTACGCGGGCGGGGACACCTCGGCGATGTAGGCCGGGCCGATGACCGAGGCCATGCCGATGCCGAAGCCGCCGATGACCCGCCACATCGCCAGGTCCCACAGGGCGAAGGGCAGGGCCGAGCCGATGGCGCTGGCCGTGAAGAGGACGGCCGCGATCTGCATGCAGCGGATACGGCCGATCCGGTCGGCGATGCGGCCGGCCGTGGCGGCGCCGAGGGCGCAGCCGATCAGCGCGGCGGCGATCACCTGGGCGAGGGTGGCGGGCCCCACGTCGAAGCGGTCCCGGATCGCGACGACCGCGCCGTTGATGACGGAGCTGTCGTAGCCGAAGAGGAATCCACCCATGGCGGCGGCCGCGGTGATGAAGATGACGTGCCCGAGGTGGTCGGGCTGCGATGCAGGGCCGCTGCCCGACGCCGAGGCCCGCGCTGTGCTGCTGGTCAAGGTCTGCTCCTGCGTGCCCGGATGCGGTGACGGGCGGGTGGGGGTAATTCCTTCCAGTGGCGCACAGGTCAAGATCGGGCACCACCCGAAGGGATACAGCGGGAGCGAGCTTATGTGTTCATTTCTTGAAGTCAAGAGGGAGGGTGGAATGAAGGTGAGCGCGCCGCTTGCGGCCATTGGCGTGAACCGAGGGAGATTCGAGGTTCACTTCTTGAAAGGATGACGGCTGACGCGTGTCACCCGGGGAGGCGTCACCGGAGGCGCTGGCTGATGACCTTCGAGACCCCGTCGCCCTGCATCGAGACCCCGTAGAGCGCGTCGGCGACCTCCATCGTCCGCTTCTGGTGCGTGATCACGATCAGCTGCGAACTCTCCTGCAGCTCCTCCATGATCCGGATCAGCCGCTGGAGGTTGGTGTCGTCGAGCGCCGCCTCGACCTCGTCCATCACGTAGAACGGGCTGGGCCGCGCTTTGAAGATGGAGACCAGCAGGGCCACGGCGGTCAGCGAGCGCTCGCCGCCCGAGAGCAGCGACAGCCGCTTGACCTTCTTGCCCGGCGGCCGGGCCTCGACGTCGACGCCCGTGGTGAGCATGTTGTCGGGATCCGTCAGGATCAGCCGGCCCTCGCCGCCGGGGAACAGCCGCGAGAACACCCCCTCGAACTGACGGGCCGTATCCCGGTACGCCTCCGTGAAGACCTGCTCGACCCGCTCGTCGACCTCCTTCACGACCTGAAGGAGGTCGGCTCTGGTCTTACGCAGGTCCTCCAGCTGTTCGCTGAGGAACTTGTGCCGCTCCTCCAACGCGGCGAACTCCTCCAGTGCCAGCGGATTGACCTTGCCGAGCTGCTGGTAGGCACGCTCGGCCGCCCTCAGCCGCTTCTCCTGCCGGGCCCGCACGAAGGGCTCCGGCCCGGCGTCCGCCTCCGCGGCGTCCCGCTCCTCCCCGTCCACGGACGGGCTGGGCGGCACCGGCTGGTCCGGACCGTACTCGGCGACGAGACCGTCCGCCGCCATCCCGAACTCCTCCAGCGCACGGTTCTCCACCTGCTCGATCCGCATGCGCTTCTCGGCGCCGAGCACCTCGCCGCGGTGCACGGAGTCCGTGAGCTTGTCGAGTTCGCCCTTCAGGCCGCGGCCCAGGCCCCGGGCCTCGTCGAGCTCGCGCTCCCGCACCCCCTTGGCGTACTCGGCGGACGTGCGCTCCCGCACGGCGCGGGTCAGCGACACCTCGATGTGCGCGAGCAGTTGGCGGGCTCCGGAGGCGACGGCCGCGGCCACCCGCGCTTCGTACCGCAGCCGTTCCCGGCGGCGCTCGGCCCGGGCACGGGCCTCCCGCTCGGCCCGGGCCCCGCGGTCGAGGGAATCGGCCCGGCCCGCGAGCCCCTTCACCCGCTCCTCATGGGTCCTGAGCTGCAGCCGGGCCTCCATCTCGGTCTGCCGCGCGTTCGCCCCGTCGGCCGCGAGCCGGTCCCTGCGCGAGGTGTCGGGCTCCTGCGCCGCCTCCTCGACCTGGTCGTTCTCCTCGGCGACGGCGAGCCGTTCCGCACACTCCTCCACGTCGGCCAGCGCCTGCTCCAGCGCATCCTGCGCCGTGGCCGCGGCCGCGGCCGCGCGCTCGGCTTCGCCCAGCGCCCCCTTCGCCTGCCCGGCGAGCCGCCCGAGCTGCTGGGCGACGCCGGCCCGGGCCCGCTCGGCGGCCCGCCGGAGCTCCCCGAGCTCCTCGACCCGGGCCCCGGCCGCCACCCGGCGCGCGTCGGCGGCCTCCTTCTCACCGGCCAGCACCAGGCAGCGGCCGTCCAGCCGGGCCAGCTCCGCGGCGGCCTCGTCGACGGCGGCCCGCACCTCGATCAGGCTGGGCACCCCGGCGGACCCGCCGTGCGCGAGGTGCGCGCCGAGCACGTCGCCCTCGGCGGTCACGGCCACCAGCTCGGGCCGCGCGGCGACGAGCGCCTCGGCCTCGTCGAGCCCCCCGACGACAACGAAGTCCCGCAGCACCCAGGCCACGGCCCGAACGACCTCGGCGTCCCCCTGCACGAGCCCCGCGGCGGCGACCGCCGGCTCCGTGCACCCCGGAGCCGACACCTGAGCCCCGCCGACCGCCACACCCGGCGCGGCCACCGCCGGGGCCGGCCCCTTCAGCCCCGCCGCGGAGGCCGCCGGGCCCGAACCCGCCGCCCGATCCTGATCCGCGGCGGCCACCGCGGCCCGGGCCGCCTGAGCCGGGGCCGCATCGCGGGCCTGAATCTGGCCCGAGGCAGAGGCCGCGCCCGAATCCGGGGCCTGCGCCTGGCCCGGGACCCCGGCCACCGCCACCGAACCTCCGGAGGCCGCCGCCTGGCCCGGGACCCCGCCCCCCACCGCCGAACCGCCGGAGGCCACCGCGCCCGAAGCGATCAGGAAGGCGGCCCTTCCCGCGTCGCCCTCCCGGAGGTACCGGATCGCGCCGGCCGCCGCCGCCGTCGACGTGACGGCCACCGCGTCCGCGGCCGCGCCCAGCGCCGCCGCCACCGCGACCTCGTACCCCGGGGTCACGGACAGCCGCTGCGCCGCCGGCCCCAGCAGCCCCTCCAGCCGCGCGGCGAGCAGTTCCGCCGTACCGTCCTTGCGGCGCAGTCCCATCGCCAGGGCGTCCCGTCGCGCCGACACCGCAGCCCGCGAACGCTCCGCCGCGGCCAACGCGTCCCGGGTCTCGGCGAGTCCGGCCTCCGCCGCCGCCAGCTCCGCCCGCGCGGCCTCGTACTCCCCGAGCCCCGAAGCGGACCCCGAAGCCGAGCCGGTAGCAGAGCCCTGCCCCGCGCCCGCCCCGGAAGGCTCTTCCTCGCCGACTTCCTCCGCCAGCGCCTCGTACTCCTCGCGCGCCTCCTCCGCCCGCGCCCGCGCCCCGTCCCGCGCCACGACCAGCCTGTCGATCTCCGCCTGGGCCGCGCCCGCACGGGAGCGGGCCGCGCCGAGCCGGCCCCTCAGCCGTGCCAGCGCCTCGCGCCGGTCGGCGATGGCCCGCGCCACGTCCCGCAGCCGCCGTTCCTCGTCGGCCAGCGAGCGCTCCAGCTCGGCCCGGTGGGAGACCGTGTCCTCCAGCGCCCGCGCGGCCGCCTCCAGCGCGGCCGCCAGCTCCGCCTCCTGCTCGCGGATCCGCGCGGCTTCCCTCTCCATCTCCTCCGGGTCCCGGCCCGGCCGCTCCTCCTCGGCCGGCGCGGAGGCCGAGGTGACCCGGGCGTCCGCCAGCGACACGGTCCCGCGCACCCGTTCGGCGAGCTGCGACAGCTCGTACCAGGTCTGCTGCGCCCGCTGGAGCCGTGGCGCGAGTTCGCGTACGGCCTCCTCGAGTTCGGATTCCCGCCGTACCGCCGCCGCGAGCTGCGCCTCGGCCGCGTCCTTGCGTTCCTTCAGCGCCGCCTCGTCCGCGATCTCCGCGTCGAGCGCGCCCTTCAGCGTCACGAGGTCGTCGGCGAGCAGCCGCAGCCGTGCGTCCCGCAGGTCCGCCTGGATCACGGCCGCGCGCCGGGCCACGGCCGCCTGCCGCCCGAGGGGCTTGAGCTGGCGCCGCAGCTCGTCGCCGAGGTCCTGCACGCGCGCGAGATTGGCCTGCATCGCGTCCAGCTTCCGCAGCGCCTTTTCCTTGCGCTTGCGGTGCTTGAGCACTCCGGCCGCCTCCTCGATGAAGGCGCGGCGGCCCATCGGATCGGCGTGCAGTACGGAGTCCAGCTGGCCCTGTCCGACGATGACGTGCATCTCGCGGCCGATGCCGGAGTCGGAGAGCAGTTCCTGGATGTCGAGGAGGCGGCAGGTGTCGCCGTTGATCTGGTACTCGCTGCTGCCGCCGCGGAACATGATCCGCGTGATGGTGACTTCGGCGTACTCGATCGGCAGCGCGCCGTCGGAGTTGTCGATGGTGAGCGAGACCTCGGCGCGGCCGAGCGGCGGGCGGCCGGTCGTGCCGGCGAAGATGACGTCTTCCATCTTCCCGCCGCGCAGGGACTTGGCCCCTTGTTCGCCCATGACCCAGGAGAGCGCGTCCACCACGTTGGACTTGCCGGAGCCGTTGGGGCCCACGACACAGGTGATGCCCGGCTCGAAGCGCAGGGTGGTCGCGGACGCGAAGGATTTGAAGCCACGCAGGGTCAGGGACTTGAGGTGCACGCCGCCGGACTCTACCTCTCGCGTTCGGTTTCGCCCCTGAAGGTGCAGGGCACATCAGACGTTAAAGGAATGGGCCCCCCACCTGGCGCAACGCCGCCCGGCAGCCGCGTCCGCGGGTGGAAACGGCGGCATACGGAGCCGGAGCGGGAACGGAAAGAAAGAAGGGACGCCGAAGCGTCCCTTGCAGATCATGCGGTTCTGTTGATCGAGCGACGAGGGAGCGCGGATCAGGTGAGCGCAGGCTCCGCCTGGGGTACGTCGAGGTCGATGCTGTCAAGCAGCGAGTCTCCGTGCTGTGCGGCGGCCGCGTTCAGAGCGTCGTTTTCGGACTGGATTCGTCCGAGCTCGGACTCGAGGTCCTGGACGCGCTGCTGAAGCCGTCGCATCTCGGCGAGGAGTCGCGGGTCGGAACCGCCGACGTAACCGAGAAGCGCCTTTGCCATGATGGATGGTCCTCCACACTGAGTGACCGACCGAAGCGGTGTGGGTCGTGAGGGAATCGCACCCGCGGATGTCCGGCAGCGACTGTCAGTCACTGCATCGATCTTTGGCTGACACTGTGTACTGCCAGCACTGCCAAACAGCTCAGGTGCGCGGGGCTTCCAGCGTCTCACCAAAAAGTTTGACGGTCAACACGATCACGCCCCGTATCGGCGGGCATCCCGGCCCCCACAAGGGGCGTGGAGATCATCCTCGTCTCCGAGCCTTCCACGGATCCGCCGCGTCGGCAACGCCTCGGCGATGAATGCGCAGTTCCGACCGCATGCGGACCATCGGGCGATGTGTTCAGTGCATGATCAGTCGATCCCTCACCGGATCGCGAACCCGTCGTAGCCGCCGCGCGGTGTGCCCCAGATCTCTGTCACCCCGTCCACCTTCCCGGGCGTGTCGGCGCCGTGCAGCCACTCCAGGAGCCGGTGGCAATTCTCACGTTGACCTTCGGCCACCACCTGTACTCGCCCGTCGTCCAGGTTGAGCGCGAAGCCGGTCAGTCCGCCGATCTCCATGGCGTTGGCCCTGGTGAACCAGCGGAAGCCCACTCCCTGTACACGGCCGCGTACCCAGGCGGTCATCCGCACGTCTTCGTTCATGCCTGAACGCTAACCGGGCAAACAAATCCGGGGCACCTCACCCCCTGTCGCCATGGCGTACAGTCGCGCAGCAATGAGCTCACCCATTTGGGTGAGTAAAGGTTGATCTTGAAGCATCCCGAACCCCAGGAAGGTGAGCCGCGATGGGACGCCACCGAATCCACGCCGCGCCCCGCCGCGGCGGCAGGCGCCGCACCGCCCTGCGAGGCGGACTGCTCGGCGCATCCGTGGCCGTGGTCCTCGGCACGGCGGCCGTCACCACGGGCGTCGTCCCGGTCGGCTCCTCCTTCCCCTACGTAGGGGTCACGGCCGCGAGCTCCGACGCGAAGACGGCTGAGTCCAAGGCCAAGGCATCGCCGAGCCCCGAGAGCGCGCCGCAGCAGCAGGGCGGCCTCGCCAACCTCTCCGGCCGGGCTTCCACCGGAGCGGGCACCCCTTCTTCCACTCCCTCCCCCTCCGCCTCGCCGTCCCCGTCGGCCACGCCTTCCCCGTCTCCCTCCACGGAGCCGTCGAAGACCCCGGAGGCGAGCCCCACCCCGGTGCCGGTGAAGCCGAAGCCCTCCGCGCCGAAGCCCTCCGCCCCCGCGGCCCCGGCGACCCCGCCCACCTCGGCCGGCCACTCCGCCGAGGAGACCGCCGTGCTCACCCTGGTCAACCAGGAGCGCTCGCGGACCGGCTGCGTTCCGGTCCGGGCGAACCCGCCGCTGGCGGCGCTGGCCGGGGCCTTCAGCAAGGACATGGCCGTCCGGGGCTTCTTCGACCACACCGACCCCGACGGGAACACCCCGTGGGACCGTGCCACCAAGGCCGGCATATCGGGGATGGGCGGCGAGAACATCGCCCGCGGCCAGGGCGACGCGGCGGCCGTGATGAAGGCCTGGATGAACAGCCCCGGCCACAAGGCCAACATCCTCAACTGCGAGTTCCGCACCCTGGGCGTCGGCGTGTACAACGCCGCCGGCGGCCCCTGGTGGACCCAGAACTTCGGCTTCTGACAGCGGCGACGGGCGGGGGCACGGTCGGGCGCGGCGATATCCGCCGCGCCCGACCGTGCCCCCGCCCGTTTTCCGTACCGGCCCCCCGTAGCGCCCCTCGTACCGCGCCCCGCGCTGGGCGGCATCGCCCGGCGGCCGGGCGGTACGTCAGGCCGAGGCCAGGGCGGCGCGCCCGGCGAGCAGGACACGGGTCTGCTGGGCTACGCGGCCGCCGAGGTGCTCGGCGGTGGCGATGTCGGCCTTGTGGACGAACTCGGCACCCTGGTCGCTGTTGGACTGGGCCGCGGCGCCGTCGAAGAAGCCGAGGCGGTTGAGGTCGTTCTCGGAACCGGTGCTGGAGTTCCAGCCGGGCTTCAGGCCCAGGTTGACCCAGCTCATGCCGTGCTGCGCGGCCAGCGTCTGGAAGTAGTCGAGGGTGTTGCCCTTGTCGCCGGACTTCGAGCCGGAGTTGGTGAAGCCCGCGGCGACCTTATCCTGCCAGCCGCCCCCGAACCAGATCTTCGAGGTGGCCTCGGCGAAGACGTGGAAGGCGCCGGAGGCGGTGCCCATGTAGGTCGGAGCGCCGAAGACGATCGCGTCGGACGCGGTCAGGAGCTCCCACTGCGCGTCGTCGATCTCGTCGACCTTGATCAGGTGCACCGTCGCGCCGGCGTCGACGGCGCCGGCCTTGACGGCCTCGGCGATCACGGCGGTGTGGCCGTAGCCGGAGTGGTAGGCGATCGAGACGACGGGGGTGTACGTGGCTGCGGACAAGGCGGTTCTCCCTCGGAAGACACCGTGGTGGGTCACGGCGTTGCACGGCGTGGTAACGACCCCAAGGAAAGCACTAACTTTTTGAAAGCGCAACCTGGATCGTCGGCGCTACCGAGTAGTAGGCTGAACCCATGCAGACTCCAAGGTGTGGCGAGGCCGAGGACGACCGTGCGCCCGAACAGGTCTCCGAGGCCCCGGGTGATTTCGATGTGTTCGCCCGCGCGTGCCCGTCCCGCGAGACGCTCGAACACGTCACGGGCCGCTGGGGCAGCCTCACGGTCGGCGCCCTGTCCAGGGGGCCGTGCCGTTTCAACGAGCTGCGCCGCCGCGTGGACGGGATCAGCGAGAAGATGCTCTCCCAGACCCTGCACGCGCTGGAGCGCGACGGCATCGTCAACCGGGAGGCGCAGCCGACCAACCCGCCCCGCGTCGACTACGAGCTGACCCCGTTCGGCGCGGCGGTCGCGGAGCGCGTGGACGCGCTCATCGGGCTGCTGGAGGGCAACATGCCCGTGGTGCTCTCTTCCAGGTCCGCCTACGACACCGCGCGCGAAGGCCGCTGACAGCGCGGGCAGAAGTAGCTCGACCGGTTCATCCAGGGGCGGCGCCGCATCGGAGTGCCGCAGCGTCGGCAGGGCTCGTCCTCCCGCCCGTAGGCGTCGAGGGACCGGTCGAAGTAGCCGGACTCTCCGTTGACGTTGACGTAGAGGCTGTCGAAACTGGTGCCGCCGACGGCGAGGGCCTCGTTCATGACGTCTCGGACATGGCCGAGGAGTTCCGTGCTCCGGGGGCGCGTGAGGGTGGCCGTGAGGCGCTCGTAGTGCAGCTTGGCGCGCCAGAGCGACTCGTCCGCGTAGATGTTGCCGACCCCGCTGATCAGCGACTGGTCGAGCAGCGCCCGCTTCACCGTGGTGCGCTTGGCTCGCAGCGCCAGGTGGTAGACCGCCTCGTCGAACATCGGGTCCAGGGGGTCCCGCGCGATGTGCGCGATGACGTCGGGCAGCCCGTCCTCGCTGCCGGGGACGCAGGGGTGCAGCGACAGTCCGCCGAAGGTCCGCTGGTCGACGAAGCGCAGTTCGGTACCGGCCCCGTCCCCGAACCGGACCCGGATGCGCAGGTGCTTCTCGTCGGGGGCACCCTCGGGCTGCACCAGGAGCTGCCCGCTCATCCCGAGGTGTCCGAGCACGGAGTGCTCCTGCTCCTCCAGCGGCAGCCACAGGTACTTGCCGCGCCGCTGCGGCACCCCGAAGGTCTGCCCCGCGAGCCGCGCCGCGAAATCGGCGCCGCCGCCCGCGTGCCGCCGTACCGCGCGCGGATGCAGCACCTCGACGGCCGTGACGGTCCGCCCGGCCACCCAGCACTCCAGCCCGCGCCGCACCACTTCGACCTCGGGCAGCTCGGGCACGGTGTTCCTCCG
This sequence comes from Streptomyces sp. GQ60, assembly GCF_059758875.1. Lineage (NCBI taxonomy): Bacteria > Bacillati > Actinomycetota > Actinomycetes > Kitasatosporales > Streptomycetaceae > Streptomyces > Streptomyces sp. GQ60. Next base: position 150,106 of record NZ_JCAXEG010000013.1, read on the forward strand.
GAGGTTCGGATCGGGCTCTCTCCCGCGAGCGTACCGACCCGCCCTGCGGGGCTCGGCCCCTACCCGCCCTTCCGACCCACGCCTCAACGCCGACGGGGCCGGCGGGGCGCCCGGGCCGGGCTGGTCGGCGCCCGGAAACGGGTCCGCCCCGCCACCTGCCGGAGCAGGTGGCGGGGCGGGGGTTCCCGGAAGAACGGGTCAGGCGTTCGACATCGGATCGGTGGGGGCCGGGGCCCCGTCGTCCTCGGCCGGAGCCGGGGCCTCGGTCGCGGCCGGAGCCTGGACCTCTGCCGGAGCAACGCCGTCCACGGAAGCCGCCGCGGTACTGATACCGCGCCACGCGGACTCGGCCGCCTGCTGTTCCGCTTCCTTCTTACTGCGTCCGACACCGGAGCCGTAGGAGATGCCACCGACGCGCGCGGCGGCGGTGAAGGTCTTCTCGTGGTCCGGGCCGGTCTCGGTGACCAGATATTCGGGCACGCCAAGACCTTCGGCCGCCGTGAGCTCCTGGAGACTGGTCTTCCAGTCCAGGCCGGCACCGAGGTTCGAGGACTTCTCGATGAGCGGGTCGAAGAGCCGGTGAACCAGCTCCGAGGCCGCGTCGAGGCCCTGGTCGAGGTAGACCGCGCCGATCACCGCTTCAAGGGTGTCGGCGAGGATGGAGGCCTTGTCCCGGCCACCCGTGCCCTCTTCGCCCCGGCCGAGCCGGATGAAGGAGCCGAGTTGGAGGCCGCGGCTGACCTCCGCCAGTGCACGCGAGTTGACTACCGCGGCCCGCAGTTTGGCCAGTTGGCCTTCCGGCAGGTCGGGGTGGGTCGTGTACAGCGTGTCCGTGACCACCAGGCCCAGCACGGAGTCCCCGAGGAACTCCAGCCGTTCGTTGGTGGGCAGACCGCCGTTCTCGTACGCGTACGAGCGGTGGGTCAGCGCACGCACCAGAAGGGCGGACTCGAGTCGATACCCGAGCCGCCCTTCCAGAAGCACGTGGGACGAGGCCGCGTTGTTACTGACTGCCTGCTTCTCAGCGTTGGACAGCTCAGACATTGCGCCTCTCACCAGCCGCTCAGACCTCGAGGACCTGGCGCTTGTTGTAGGTGCCGCAGCTCGGGCACGCAATGTGCTGGAGCTTCGGCTCCTGGCAACGCTCACACGAAACCAGGGTGGGGACCGCAGCCTTCCACTGCGACCGGCGGTGGCGCGTGTTGCTGCGCGACATCTTCCGCTTCGGAACAGCCACGGCTACTTCTCCTGCTTCTCGGCGGCGCTCTGAACTCCGTCGGAGGCAGTGCCGCTCATATTGTCCTTCTCGACGCCCTGATCGGTGACGAGTCCCTGCAATGCCGCCCAACGGATGTCGACGGCGTCATGGTGGTGGTCCGGGTCGTCGTTCAGGCTGAGCCCGCAATCGGGGCACAGTCCGAGACAGTCCTCCCGGCACACCGGCTGCAGCGGCAGTGCGAGCACCACCACATCGCGCAGCACGGATTCGAGGTCGAACAAACCGTCCTCGAGAAAGAGCGTGTCCTCGTCGTCCTCGGCGTCGTCGGCCGGCTCCGCCTTGGAGCGGATCCGGTCGTCGGCGTCAGGGTACGAGAACATCTCCTGGAAGTCCGCCTTGAGCTCACACTCGACGGCCTCCAGACACCTTACGCATTCCCCGGTTGCCGAGCCACGGGCGGTGCCTGTGACAAGCACCCCTTCCATGACCGACTCCAGACGGAGCTTGAGATTCAGCCGACTGCCTTCCGGCACTCCGATGACTCCGGCGAGACCGAGGTCCGCCGGCGCCGCGATCTCACGGGACAGCCGCAGCATGGCACCAGGACGCCGACCCAGCTCGTGCGTGTCGAACACGAGGGGGTTGCGGTGGTCGAGGTGGGTGTTCAGGGCTGTTCCCGCTTTCACAAAATCACTGGAGACTGCTGAAGATCAAGATTTCCGCCACTCAAGGGCAGCATGGATCGCGGTGCATACGCGCGACCGAAGAGCCAGGATACCCGCCCCTTCGCCCTGAGCCCAATCCAGGTCCGCGGCGAGGTCAGCGACCCTGCTCGTACTGGCGCAGCTGGTCCAGATTGATCATGCTCGTGTCGAAGAAGCTGGTCTCGTCGAGCGCCGCCTGCTGGTCCTGTGCGGACTGCTGCTGCTGGACCTGCTGGTAGCCGCCGTAGGGGTCGGGCTGCTGGTCGTACGAGACCGCGTACGGGTCGGGCTGCTGCTGGACCTGCTGGTAGCCGCCGTAGGGGTCCTGGTACGCGTAGGCGTCCTGCTGGACGGGCTGCCCGGAATAATGTGCGGCGTAGTCCGCTCCGGTGGAGCCGGTGCTCGCACCGGGGTAGGAGCCGTACGCCGGCTGCGGCTCCGGCTGCGCCTGGGCCTGTGCGGGGATCAGCGGCGCCTGCGGCTCGGCCAGCCCCGCCAGGAAGTCCGCGTCGCTCGCGGAGCGCGACTGCTGGTGCCCCGCCGCGTCCTGGGCGGCCATGTGCGCGCCGAGGTCGTCGGTGGCCACGCGGCCGAGGAGCTTCTGCCGGCCCCGGCCGACGGCCTCCAGGGTCTTGGAGAGCACCGCTTCGAAGGTCGCCAGCTTGGTGTCCACGTAGTCGTCCGCCTGCCGGCGCTGCGTCTCGGGGTCGTGGCTGCGCTCGGGCGCCTCGGTGTCCGCGTAGCCCTGGTCGTCCAGCCCGGGCCCGCGGCCCAGCAGCTTCTCGCGGCCGCGGTCCACCGAGCCGATGGTCTTGGTGAGCACGACCTCGAAGTTCGCGAGCTTGCTGTCGACGTAGTCGTCGGCCTCGGCCTTGACCTCGTCCGCCTCCCGGCGGGCCTCCGCCAGGATCCGGTCCGCCTCGTCCTGGGAGCGCCGCGCGACCTCGGTGTCGGAGATCAGCGAACCGCGCTGGGCGTGCGCCGACTCGATGATCCGGTCGGCCTCCCGACGGGCCTCTTCGACGAGCTGCTCCCGGCCGCCGATGAGCTCCTGGGCCTGTGCGAGCGAGCCCGGCAGGGCCTTGCGCACCTCTTCGAGCTGGGCGAGCAGCTCGGCGCGGTTGATCACGCACGAGGCCGACATGGGCATGGACCGGGCGCTGCCGACGGCCGCGACGATCTCGTCGAGCTTCTTCTGCACGTCCATGGGTGCTCGCACTCTCTCGGCCCCGGGCGGTTCCCGAGACGGACGGGACGACTGTAAGGCCACCGGCCCGGGGGCCGACACCGACTGGCACCGGCCCGGACCGGGGGCAGGGAGCGTCGGCGACCGGGGTCAGCGCTGGGCCAGACGCTCCAGCAGCGCGGCGTGCACGTGTGCGGGCAGCAGGTGGGCCACGTCGCCGCCCCAGGCCGCGACTTCCTTGACCAGGGAGGAGGACAGGAAGCTGTAGGTGGGGTTGGTCGGGACGAAGAGCGTCTCGACGCCCGACAGCCCCATGTTCATCTGGGCCATCTGCAGCTCGTAGTCGAAGTCGCTGACGGCGCGCAGACCCTTGACGATGGCCGGGATCTCCCGCTGCTTGCAGTAGTCGACGAGGAGCCCGTGGAAGGACTCGACCACGATGTTCCCGTAGCCGGCGGTCGCCTCGCGGATCAGCTCGATCCGCTCATCGACCGTGAAGAGTCCCTGTTTGGACTGGTTGATCATCACGGCGACGTGAACCACGTCGTAGAGCCGCGAGGCCCTGCCGATGATGTCGAGGTGTCCGTTGGTGACGGGGTCGAACGACCCCGGACAGACGACGCGGCGCAACTGCATTCCCTCGTTCCCGGGTGCGGGCTTCATGACTCTTCGCTGGTGGAAGCGGCGCGACCGTACCAAAGGGTGCCTTCGCCGTACTTCCTGGAGCGCAGCGGCTCGAAGCCGTCCGGCCACGGGAAGGCCCCGCTGCGGGTCCTGCGCTCCACGGTGACGAGCGCGTCGTCGGTGAGCCAGCCATTGGACCGGAGTGTGAGGAGGATCTCGCACAGCTCGGCGTGCTCGACCTCGTACGGCGGGTCCAGGAAGACCACGTCGTACGGGTCCCCGTGCGCGGCGCCGGCCGCGATCTGCTCGGCCTTGCCGGACCGGAATTCGGCGCCGGGCAGGCCGACCGACTTGATGTTGTCCTTGATCGCCTTGGCGGCCTTGGCGTCGGGCTCGACCAGCAGCGCGTGGTCGGCGCCGCGGGAGAGCGCCTCCAGGCCGACGGCGCCGGAACCGGCGTAGAGGTCGAGGACGCGGGCCCCCTCGACTCCGTGCAGCGACTCCCAGGTGGAGAAGAGGCCTTCGCGCATCCGGTCCGAGGTCGGGCGGGTGCCGGTGCCGGGCGGTACGGCGAGGCGTCGCCCGCCGGCGCTTCCGGCGATCACGCGGGTCATCTGGGGTCCTTCGGTGAGCGGGGCGGAGGATGGTGCAGGCCTCCAACGATAGGTCGTACCCGTCAGCCCTTCTCCAGGTACTGCTCGCGCTCGGTGTCCAGCAGGGCGTCCAGGGCGGTCCGCAGGCCCGGCAGCTCCGTGAGCTCGGGGTCGGCGGCGACCACGCGGGTGGCCTCCTCCCGGGCCTGGGTGATGACCTCCTCGTCCTCGATGACCGCGAGCATCCGCAGCGAGGAGCGGACGCCGGACTGGGCCTGGCCGAGGACGTCTCCCTCGCGGCGCTGCTCCAGGTCGATGCGGGAGAGCTCGAACCCGTCCAGGGTGGCGGCGACGGCCGAGAGCCGGGCGCGGGCGGGGCTGGCTTCGTGCATCTCGCTGACCAGCAGGCACAGGCCGGGGGCGGAGCCGCGGCCGACGCGGCCGCGTAGCTGGTGGAGCTGGGAGACGCCGAAGCGGTCCGCGTCCATGATCACCATGACGGTGGAGTTCGGGACGTTCACGCCGACCTCGATGACGGTGGTGGCGACCAGCACCTTGACCTCGCCCGCGGTGAAGCGGCGCATGACGTCGTCCTTGTCGGCGGGGTCCATCCGCCCGTGCAGCACCTCGACGGACAGTCCGGCGAGGGGGCCCCGGGTGAGCTGCTCGGCGATCTCCAGCACCGCGAGCGGGGGACGCCTGTCGCCGTCCTCCTCGGCCGCCGCCTTCTTCTTCCCGCCCTTGGCGCCCTTGCCGTTCTCGTCCTCGCCGTCGCCGATGCGCGGGCAGACCACGTACGCCTGGTGGCCGTTCTCCACTTCCTCGCGGACCCGCTCCCAGGCCCGGGCCAGGAAGTGCGGCTTGTCCTTGGCGGGCACCACGTGGGTGGCGATCGGGGAGCGGCCGGCGGGGAGCTGGTCCAGCACGGAGGTCTCCAGATCGCCGAAGACGGTCATGGCGACCGTGCGCGGGATCGGGGTGGCGGTCATGACGAGCAGGTGCGGGGGCTGCTTCCCCTTGGAACGCAGGGCGTCGCGCTGTTCCACGCCGAAGCGGTGCTGTTCGTCGACGACGACGAGGCCGAGGTCGTGGAACTTCACCTTGTCCTCGATCAGCGCGTGCGTGCCGATCACGATCCCGGCCTCGCCGGTGATCAGGTCGAGCAGGGCCTGGCGCCGCGCGGGCATCCCCATCGAACCGGTCAGGAGCACCACTTTGGTGCCCCGGTCGGAACCGCCGAGCATCCCGCCTTCGGCGAGCTCGCCCATCATCTCCGTGATGGACCTGTGGTGCTGCTGCGCGAGCACCTCGGTGGGGGCGAGCATCGCGGCCTGCCCGCCGGAGTCGACGACGGCGAGCATGGCCCGCAGGGCGACCATCGTGTTGTGCGTGACGGTGAAGTTGTCGGTCACGTAAGCATGGCTCGGATGCTTGACGCTGATGCACTGAACAGGCTTGGCGCCGACGTGCTCCACGGCGCGAATACCGCGCCGGAACGTGTTGTACTTCGGCCTCGGCCGCATACGTGCCGCCTTGCGCGACAGCCTGAACGGCTCGAACTCCTCAGGGAGGGCGACTGAGACGTTGAAGGCCGCCTTCTTGGGCAGCACGCGGGCACGTCCACCGAGAGATCGCACGAGCCAGGCCACATCCTCTGCCAGTCGGCGCGAGGCAGAGCAGAACGAAATGCTCATTCCATTCGCGTCAAGCGTCCCGTCCGTGTCCATGAGCCCTTGAAGGACCGCCAGGCGTTCCTTGACCGCTGCGTTCTTGTAGACGTCCGGGACGAATTTGCCGTGGGAAGTCACACCCCACAGCCCCAGGTCTCGAACCGCTTGGATGACAGGGTTCCGTCGGGTGCCGTCCTTCGGCCCGCTCATACGGATCGTGTAGTCGCACCGGGATCCTGGAACGACGGCCAGCTCGCAGTCCGGCGCCACCGCCGCCTCGACCGCGTCCAGGATCTCCGCGTCCGCGGTGGACAGCCTCAGGTTGTGCCGGAACGACCCGTCACCGATGAGTACACCCATCAGGTAGGGATCAAGCGGTTGGGTGTCACCGCTCGCGAGGTCCACGGGTACGGCTACCGGCAGGTACCACTTGGAAGATCCATTGGCCTTGTAGAGGTCCGATCGGATCTCCCTCGTGGTCATGACTTTGGGTTCCTGGCCCCGGTGCCATCCACAGCTGGTGCCGACGATCCACAGGTGTTCGTCGTCGCACTCAACGGCGCTGCCATCCGAGAGCACCACTCGCCACACCTCGCGCTCCCCCTGCGGGAACACACCTCCGACGACGGTGATCTCGCCGGTCGGCACCACCACCTCGTCCCCGACCTGGATCCGGCCCATCGGCCGGAACCCCATGGGTGTCAGAACTTGTGCGTCGAGCGGCTGAGCCTTGCCCGAGCCGACCTCGCCCTGGAGGAGGCGGTGCATGGGGTGCTCGGTGGCGAGGTCGTCGAAGATCTCCTTCGAGACGGTCTGCTGGCCTTCGGTGAGGGTGAAGGGGAGCTTGGCGTCGAAGTTTTCGAGGAGGCCGCCGGGGCTCGGCCGGCGGGGTACGGCCGGGAGCTGGGAGTCGGCGTGCCGGCGGCGGGCCAGCGCCACCTGGAGGACGAAGGCCTCGTCCCACTTGAGGCGCCCGCGGGCGTCCTCGATGTCGGCCTTGGTGACCGGGCGGTGGATCTTCAGCAGGGCCTCGGTGAGCGGGACCAGCCCGCGGTCCTCGCGCAGGACGCCGGGCAGCGGGTCGACCACCTCCTGGGCCCTGGGCAGCACCGCGTCCACGCACTTGGCGATCTTCCAGGACTCCAGCTTCGCGCAGGCCGGGTAGATCGGGATGAGCTGGCTCGCGAACGCGGCGGCCGCGTCCCGGTCCGAGGCGTCCGCGCCGAGCGGCTCGTAGGCGGGGTGGGCGAGCTGGAGCTTGTGGTTGAACATCCCGACCTTGCCCGCGAACATCGCGCGGCTGCCGGGCAGCAGTTCCTTGTGCGGTTTGTGGACGCCCGATCCGAAGAAGACGAGCTGGAGCCGTCCGCTGCCGTCGGTGATGGTGACTTCGAGGCGCTTTCCACCGCCCCGGCTGCCCTGGTACGTCAGCAGGCGCGCGTCGGCTACCTGCGCGACCACCGTGACGTGTTCGTCGATCTGGTCGGCGAGTTCGGCCAGCGAGGTCAGCTCGCCGCGCTCCGCGTACCGCCGCGGGTAGTGGTGGAGCAGGTCCAGGGCCGTGTGCAGGCCGAGCTGCTCGGCCAGCACCTTGGCGGTGGCGGGGCCGAGGGTCTTCTTGAGGTCTTCGTCGAGCGCGGGCACGTGTTCCATTGCACACCATGGCGCCGACAACGCGGCTATTCCACCCCGATGAGCAGCGGCGCGGACCAGCGGCCGCCCTGGTAGGTGACGGTGTCGACGGCGAGGTGGCCCTGCTGGACGTACGCCTCCAGGCGCTCGGCCAGCGCGTCCGGCACGTCGGGGCCCAGGACCAGGGTGACCAGTTCGCCGCCGGATCCGAGCATCCGGGCGAGGACGGCCTCGGCGGTCTCGGCCAGGCCCGTGCCGATGACGGCCACGTCGCCGTCGATGAGCCCGAGCACGTCGCCGGCCTGGCAGATGCCGGCCGAGGTGAAGGACTGCCGTTCGGCCACGGCGAGTTCGCCGTAGCGGGTGGCTCCGGCGGCCGCCGTCATGGCGACCACGTCCTCGTCGAAGGTGCCGTCCGGGTCGTGCACGGCGAGCGCGGCCAGGCCCTGGACCTCGGAGCGGGTGGGGATGACGGCCACCCGTACGCCCTCGGCGCGCGCCTGCTGGGCCGCGGCCGCGGCCACCGCCCGCAGTTCGGCGCCGTTCGGGAGCAGGACGACCTCCCGGGCGTGTGCCTCGCGGATGGCGTCGGCAAGTTCGGCGACGGCCGGCGGTTCCCCGTCGCGGGCGAGCACGGTGGTGGCGCCGGCCTCCCCGCACAGCCCGGCCAGCCCCTCGCCCTGGACGACGGCGACGACCGCGCGCTGGGAGCGCTCGCCGCGGGCCCGGCGGCGTTCGTCGCCGAAGTGCGTGATGCGGATCCGGTACGGCCGCCCGGCGACCACCGCGGCCTCCACGGCCGCGCCGGGGTCGTCCACGTGGACGTGGACGTTCCACAGGCCGTCGCCGCCGACCACGACGAGGGAGTCCCCGAGGGCGTCGAGCCGGGTGCGCAGCCGGTCGACCTCCGTCTCGGCGGCCTCCAGCAGGTAGATCACCTCGTAGGCGGGTCCGTCGTGCTGCTCCTCGGCGCAGGGTTCCGGCGGCCTCGGTACGGGCACGGCCCGGCCGCGTACCGGTTCGGGGGCCGGCTGCCGCCCGGACAGCGCCTGCCACAGGGCCCCGAGTACGGCGACCAGTCCGCAGCCGCCGGCGTCGACCACCCCGGCACGGCCCAGCACGGCCAGTTGCCCCGGGGTTTCGGCGAGGGCCGCGCGGGCTCCGTCGTAGGCGGCCCCGGCCACGTCGGCGGCGGTCCCGGCGGCGGCCTCGGCGGCCCGGGCGGCCGCGGCGGCGACGGTGAGCATGGTGCCCTCCACCGGGTGGGCGACGGCCCGGTACGCCTCCTCGGCGGCCCGGGTCAGCGCCCGCGCGAGCAGCCGCGCGGGATCACGGTCGGCGGGCTCGTCGCCGAGCACGTCGGCCACTCCGCGCAGCAGTTGCGCGAGGATCGTGCCGGAGTTGCCCCGGGCGCCTATCAGGGCGCCGTGCGCGAAGGCCCGTACGGCCTCGGGGAGGGAGGCTCCGGCTGTGCCGTCCGTCACCCCGGCGAGGAGGTCCGCGAGCTCGCGGTCGGCCGATTCGGCGGTGAGGTAGAGGTTGGTGCCGGTGTCCGCGTCGGCGACGGGATAGACGTTGATCGCGTCGATGTCCTCGCGGGCCCGGCCCAGTGCGGCCAGGGCCAGCGAGCTCCAGGCGCGTACCGCTTCGGCGTTCAGGGGGTACGGCTGAGGCTGGTGCGCCACCGGGCGTTCCTCCTTGTGCGGGCCAGGGTTCACCGCAGGGTAACGAAGGACTGCCGGACCGGCGGGACCCCGGGGCGGGGGCGGCCGTGGACATGGTAGTTTTCTTGGACCGAGGCAGTCGTTGTATGCTGCTCCGGTTGCCCGATGAGAGTCGGGCCATTCCCCCGGCAAACCACTTCAGATCTCTGATACCGGTGCGCCGGGATTCACTGTAAGTGCACCTGAAGTCTTTGGAGTGACCTGTGGCTGCCAACTGCGACGTTTGCGCCAAGGGGCCGAGCTTCGGCAACAGCATTTCCCACTCGCACCGCCGCACCTCGCGTCGCTGGAACCCGAACATCCAGCGTGTCCGTGCCGTGGTCAATGGGACGCCGAAGCGCCTCAACGCCTGCACCTCGTGCATCAAGGCCGGCAAGGTCTCGCGCTGACGCCTTCCGTCGTAGCGCAGCCCTTTCCGGTTGCTGAGAAGGCCGGTCCACCTGGTGGACCGGCCTCTTGCTTTGCCTGATCGAACATGATCAAACCTGTAGGGCCTGCTCCACCCCGTGATCCCACGGGGTGGAGCAGGCCCTACAGGCGTTTCGGGGCGGGCGTTTCAGCGCCACCGCCACGCGTGGTCCACCGGTCCGATGCCCCCGCCCAGGGCGAACCCGGCGGCGATGGCGCCGGTGACGTACTCCTTGGCCTCGGTGACGGCCTCCGGGACGGTCCGGCCCTTGGCCAGGCCCGCCGCGATCGCGCTGGCGAGCGTGCAGCCGGTGCCGTGGGTGTGCCGGTTGTCGTAGCGGGGGGCCCGCAGCCAGCGTTCGTCGGCGCCGTCCGTCAGGAGGTCCACGGCCTCGTCCCCGTGGGCGGCGAGGTGGCCGCCCTTGATCAGCACCCAGGCGGGCCCGTACGCGAGGACCGCGTCGGCGGCCCGGCGCATGTCGTCCTCGGTCTCCACGACGACTCCGGTGAGCTGGGTCACCTCGTCCAGGTTCGGCGTGGCCACGGTGGCCCGGGGCAGCAGTTCTCCCCGTACGGCGTCCAGCGCGGTGGCGGCCAGGAGCGCGTCCCCGTGCTTGGAGACGCCGACCGGGTCCACGACGGCCGGGGCCGCGGTCGCGGCGAGCAGCTCGGCCACGGTCTCCACGAGGGCGGCGGAGGACAGCATTCCCGTCTTCACGGCCTGGACGCCGATGTCGTCCACCACGGCCCTGTACTGGCCCTTGACGGCCTCCGCGGGCAGTTCCCATACGCCTGTGACGCCGAGCGAGTTCTGCGCGGTCACAGCGGTCACCACGCTCATCCCGTGGACCCCGAGCGCCAGCATCGTCTTGAGGTCGGCCTGGATGCCCGCGCCGCCGCCGGAGTCGGATCCGGCGACGGTCAGGCACAGCGGCGGGTGGGACCGGCTGCGGGAGGACTCCATTGAGCCGGGGGCGCCGGGGGAGCCGGGGGCTCCGGCGGAACCGCTCATCTCAGGTGTTCCTCGGTGGCCGTGTCGCCGCCGAAGTGGTCCCAGCCGCCGGTGGAGGCCCAGGGGGCGCCGTCGACGGTCACCTGGGGCAGCGCGGAACGGTTCTGGACCTCGCCGATGACCTTCCAGCGGGCCGGGAGCTTCACGTCCGGCGGGAAGGTCGCGACGATCGCGTGGTCCTCTCCCCCGGTGAGGACCCACTGGAGCGGGTCCACGCCGACGGCCTGCCCGATGTCGTGCATCTGCGTCGGGATGTCGACGGCCGCCGAGCGCAGGTCGATGCGCACCTTGCTGGCCTCGGCGATGTGCCCGAGGTCCGCGATCAGGCCGTCGCTGACGTCGGTCATGGCGGTGGCGCCGAGTCCGGCGGCCGCGGGGCCCGCGTGGTACGGCGGCTCGGGGCGCCGGTGGGCCTCGACGAAGGCCCGCGGCGAGCGGAAGCCGCGCGAGAGCACCGCGAAGCCGGCCGCGGACCAGCCGAGCCAGCCGGTCACGGCCACGACGTCGCCGGGCTGGGCGCCGGAGCGCAGCACGGGTTCGTGGTTGCGCAGGTCGCCGAGGGCCGTGATGGCCACGGTGATGACGTCGCCCCGGACCACGTCGCCGCCGACCACGGCCGCGCCGGCGACCTGGCATTCGTCCCGGATGCCGTCCATCAGCTCGGTGGGCCAGGTGGCCGGCAGCTCGGCCGGCACGACGAGGCCGAGCAGCAGTGCGGTCGGCACCGCGCCCATGGCGGCGATGTCGGCGAGGTTCTGCGCGGCGGCCTTGCGGCCGACGTCGTAGGCCGTGGACCAGTCGCGCCGGAAGTGCCTGCCCTCCAGGAGGATGTCGGTGCTCGCCACGACCCGCCGGTCGGGGGCCGACACCACCGCGGCGTCGTCGCCCGGGCCGACCCGGACCGCCGGGGTGGTGGTGAGCCGTGAGGTGAGCTCTCGAATGAGCCCGAACTCCCCCAGCTCGCCCACAGTGCCCTTCATCGCTGTGCCCCTTCTTGCCCAGTCCGCTTGCGGTCGCGAGCCGTCACAGCTCTGGGTACCGTCAACAGATACGTCAACTTCTGCTCTTCGTACGCCCCGCTGTGCGTGGAGCCGGACCCCCGGGTCTCCCCGCGGCGCTCGGCGACGCGGTACCGTGGCGTCCCTTCTTCCCCGGGCCCACCCGTCATCCCCGGGCCCACCCGAAGGGTAGGGGAAATGATCCTCGTGGCCGCCCTGGAGGTTCCGTGGTACAGGCGTACATCCTCATCCAGACCGAGGTGGGCAAGGCGTCGTTCGTCGCCGAGTCCATCGCGCAGATCGCGGGGGTGATCCAGGCCGAGGACGTGACCGGCCCGTACGACGTGATCGTGCGCGCCCAGGCCGACACCGTGGACGAGCTCGGCCGCATGGTCGTGGCCAAGGTCCAGCAGGTGGAGGGGATCACCCGCACCTTGACCTGCCCGGTCGTCCATCTGTAGCCCCCGTCTACTCTTGGCCGGTGATGTCACGACACCGCCGGCCCTTCTCGCTGCTCGCCGCACTGACCGCGCTGGCCGCCTCGGCGGCCGTCGCGGGCTGTTCCCCGGGTGAGTCCGAGGCCCGGGTGGAACCGCCGTCCGCTCCGCCCGCCGATGTGGCGGGCCTCTGTGCGGCGCTGCACAAAGAGCTCCCCGGAACGGTGGCCTCACTGGACCGGACCCCGGTGCTTCCCAAGTCCGACCTGACCGCCGCGTGGGGCGGCTCGGCGATCGTACTGCGGTGCGGAGTCGGCAAGCCCGTGAAGATGCTGGATCCGGAGCAGGACGGCATCGAGGTGAACGGTGTCGGCTGGCTCGTGGAGCGGCTGGACGACGGCGGGGTCCGGTTCACCACCGGGCTGCGGCTGGCGTACACGGAGGTCCTGGTCGACAAGGAGCATGCCACGGATGCGGGGATGCTGGTGGGCCTGTCCGCCGCGATCGCCAAGACCGTTCCGGTGGGCATCTCCTCTTCCTGAGGGTCTCCGGACCCTCCCGGGCCCGCCCGCGCGGACGAGGACCGCCCGCCGCCCTCCTCGTGCGAGGGGCGGCGGGCGGTCCTCTTCCCGCGTACGGGGCTGCGCGTCCGGGGTCTAGCGCAGTCCGGTGGAGCGGCGCAGGGCGGCCTGGATCAGGCGGTCCACCAGCTCCGGGTACTCGATGCCCGACTCCTGCCACATGCGCGGGTACATGGAGATCGGCGTGAAGCCCGGCATGGTGTTGATCTCGTTGATGACGAAGGTGCCGTCCTCGGTGAGGAAGAAGTCGGCGCGCACCAGGCCCTCGCAGGACGCGGCGTCGAAGGCCTCGATCGCGAGCTTCTGGACCTCGGCGGTCTGCTCCGCGGTGAGCGGGGCCGGCACGAGTCCGGAGGCGGAGTCGATGTACTTGGCCTCGAAGTCGTAGAAGTCGTGGCTGGAGACCGGCGGGATCTCGGCGGGCACGCTCGCGCGCGGCCCGTCCTCGAACTCCAGGACCCCGCACTCGATCTCGCGGCCGCGGAGCAGCGCCTCCACGATGATCTTCGGGTCGTGGCGGCGGGCCTCGCGGATCGCGGCCTCCAGCCCGGCGGGCTCGTCGACCTTGGTGATGCCGATCGAGGATCCGGCGCGGGCCGGCTTGATGAACAGCGGCCAGCCGTGCTCGCCCGCGAAGCCCGCGATGCGGGCCAGGGCGCCCTCGCGGTCGTTCTCCCATTCGCGGGGACGGATGGTCACGTACGGGCCGACGCGCAGTCCGAAGGACGTGAAGACCCGCTTCATGTAGTCCTTGTCCTGGCCGACGGCCGAGGCGAGGACGCCCGAGCCGACGTACGGGATGCCGGAGAGCTCCAGGAGGCCCTGGAGGGTGCCGTCCTCGCCGTACGGGCCGTGCAGGACGGGGAAGACCACGTCGACCTCGCCCAGCGCCTTGGGGACGGCGCCCGGCTCGGTGTAGACGACCTCGCGGCTGGCCGGGTCGACGGAGAGCACGACGGCGCCGTCCGCGGATTCGGCGAGCTGCGCCACGTTGGGGAGCTCGCCGCCGGAGATGGCCATGCGCGCGGGCTCGTCGGCGGTCAGCGCCCACCGGCCGTCCGTGGTGATGCCGATGGGCAGCACCTCGTACTTGGAGCGGTCGATGGAGCGCAGGACGGCGCCCGCGGTGACGACCGAGATGGCGTGTTCCGAGCTGCGGCCGCCGAACACGACGGCCACGCGGGGCTTGCGGCCCTGCTGCTCAGGGGTCTGGGGGAGGTTCTCGCTGCTCATATCGCCACGAGAGTACCCGCTCACGCATCCGGAAAGCAGTCAGCGCCGTTCCGGTTTGGCGCTGCGTCCCATCAGCTCCTTGAGCGCGACCAGGGTGGGCTTGCCGTGGTGGACGATGTCGACGACCGTGTCGGTGATCGGCATGTCCACTCCGTGGCGGCGCGCCAGATCGGCCACGGACTGGCAGGACTTGACGCCCTCGGCGGTCTGCTTGGTGACCGCGATGGTCTCCTCCAGGGTCATCCCGCGGCCGAGGTTGGTGCCGAAGGTGTGGTTCCGGGAGAGCGGCGAGGAACAGGTGGCGACGAGGTCGCCGAGGCCCGCGAGACCGGAGAAGGTGAGCGGGTCGGCGCCCATCGCCAGGCCCAGGCGGGTGGCTTCGGCCAGGCCGCGGGTGATGAGCGAGCCCTTGGTGTTGTCGCCGAGGCCCATGCCGTCCGCGATCCCGACGGCGAGGCCGATGACGTTCTTGACGGCGCCGCCGAGCTCGCAGCCGATGACGTCGGTGCTCGTGTACGGGCGGAAGTACGGAGTGTGGCAGGCGGCCTGGAGGCGCTGGGCGACGGCTTCGTCGACACAGGCGACCACGGAGGCGGCGGGCTGCCGGGCGGCGATCTCACGGGCCAGGTTGGGGCCGGTGACGACCGCGACGCGGTCGGCGGGGACCTTGGCCACCTCTTCGATGACCTCGCTCATCCGCTTGGCGGTGCCGAGTTCGACGCCCTTCATCAGGGAGACGAGGACGGTCTCGGGGGCCAGCAGCGGGGCCCAGGCGGCGAGGTTGCCGCGCAGGGTCTGCGAGGGGACGGCGAGGACCGTGAAGTCCGCGCCGGCCGCGGCCTCGGCCGGGTCGCCGGTGGCGCGGATGTTCGCGGGGAGTTCGATGTCGGGGAAATAGTCCGGGTTGGTCCGGCCGCTGTTGATGGCGTCGACGAGCTCTTGGCGGCGGCCCCACAGGACCACCTCGCAGCCGGCGTCGGCGAGGACCATGGCGAAGGCCGTGCCCCAGGAGCCGGTTCCGAATACGGCTGCCTTCACGGGACGTGTCACGTGTTGCCCTCCCCTGCGGCCTTGCGCCGCTGTTCCGCCCTGGCGTTGCGATGGTCGTACGGCTGCGGGGGCGCACTCTCGCCCCGCAGTTCCTCCAGCAGCCCGGTGATGGCCGCCATGATGACCTCGGTGGCCTCCCTGAGCACCTCCGGGGTGGGTTCCCGGTCGTAGTACTCGGAGAGGTCCACGGGCGGCCCGGCGAGGACCTGGAGGGTTTTGCGCGGGAACAGGCTGACCTTGTTCTCCTTGGCGTAGGGCGGCATCGCGAGATTCGCGCCCCACTGGGCCACCGGAATGACGGGTGCCCTGGTCATCAGCGCCACACGGGCGGCGCCGGTCTTGCCGGCCATCGGCCACATGTCCGGGTCCCGGGTGAGGGTGCCTTCCGGGTAAAAGGCCACGCATTCGCCGTGCTCGATCGCGTCCACGGCGGCCCGGAATGCGTCCAGGGCGTTGGTGGACTCCCGGTACACGGGGATCTGACCGGAGCCGCGCAGGATCGCTCCGACAATGGGGACCTCGAAGAGGGCAGCCTTGCCGAGCAATCGGGGCACCCGGCCGGTGTTGTACTGGAAGTGCGCGTAGGACAGCGGGTCCAGATATGAGTTGTGATTGACGGCGGTGATAAATCCGCCCTCGGTCGGAATGTGTTCCATTCCCCGCCAGTCCCGCCTGAAGAGCACTACCAGCGGCGGTTTCGCGATGGCCGCCGCAAGGCGGTACCAGAAGCCGATTCTGCGGCGGGACACTCGGACACCTTCCTCTAGGACCGGTGCGCGGCTTGGGCGCCTCCGGGCCGGACAAGTGTGGCCCCGGGTCCGGTCTCTGTCGAGAACACCGTACGCCCCGGACGCCCGGGCCAGGCCCCGGGCCACCGGGCATGAGGTGACAATGGGGCTCCGCATGACCCGACCATGACCTGCACATGGTCTGAGCGGCGCGCGAGCGCGCCGGAGGGAAGGGGCCCGTCACGAACGCCGTCTGGAGTCTGGTGGTCCCCCTGAAGCCGCTCGCGGTGGCCAAGAGCCGCCTCGCGGTGGCCGTCGGGGCGTCCCGGCCGGGGCTCGCCCTGGCGTTCGCGCTGGACACCGTCGCGGGGGCGCTGGCCTGCGCGGCGGTCGCGGATGTGGTGGTCGTCACGGACGATCCCGCGGCCGGGGCGGAACTGGCGCGACTGGGGGCCCGGATCGTGCCGGACTCCCCGGCTGCCGGGCTCAACGCGGCGCTGTCCCACGGGGCGCGGGAGATACGGGCGGGCAGGCCGGGGGCGGCGGTGGCCGCGATGAACGCGGATCTTCCGGCGCTGCGGCCACCCGAATTGCTACGCGTGCTCGAAACCGCTTCGGGATTTCCCCGGGCATTTCTGGCGGATGCGGCGGGAATCGGGACGACCTTGCTTTCCGCTGCTCCGGACGTGGAATTGGCGCCCTCGTTCGGCGGCCCGTCACGGGCTCGGCATTCGGCCTCGGGCGCGGTGGAATTGGCCCTCGTCGGCGTCGAGAGCGTCCGTCGGGACGTGGACACGGGGGCGGACCTGCGCACGGCCCTGACCCTCGGCGTGGGGCGTCATACGGCCCGATACAGTGCCCGTATGCAGGCGACCGCGTACACGTACGACTCCCAGACCCGCAGCGGCAGCGTGCTGCTGGACGACGGCACCCCGGTGCCCTTCGAGGCCCCGGCGTTCGACGCGGGCGGCCTGCGGCTGCTGCGCCCCGGGCAGCGGGTCCGGATCGAGACGGACGGCGAGGGCGCGGGCCTGCGGATCACGCTGGTCACGCTGCAGACCTTCTGACCCCCGGACTTTCCGGTCCGCCGGCCGTGCGGCCCACCGGCCTTCCGGTCCACTGACGTCCACTGACCTTCCGGCGCACTGACCTTCCGGCGCTCCGGCGCACCGCGGGCCGGTTTCCCCGCCGTGGGGAAACCGGCCCGGCGTGTGTGACTCCTTGCCCTACTTGGTCTTGCGGGCGGTGGTCTTCTTCGCGGTGGCCTTGCGCGTCGCCGTCTTCTTGGCGGGCGCCTTCGTCGCGGCGGTGGTCTTCTTGGCCGCCGGCGCGGTCTTCTTCGCGGTGGCGGTGGTCTTCTTGGCCGCCGGGGCGGCCTTCTTCGCCGTCGCGGTGGTCTTCTTCGCCGCC
This sequence comes from Streptomyces sp. GQ60, assembly GCF_059758875.1. Lineage (NCBI taxonomy): Bacteria > Bacillati > Actinomycetota > Actinomycetes > Kitasatosporales > Streptomycetaceae > Streptomyces > Streptomyces sp. GQ60. Next base: position 167,315 of record NZ_JCAXEG010000013.1, read on the forward strand.
GCCGGGGACGGGGACGCCTTCTTCGCCACGGCGGTCTTGCCGACCGACTTCTTGGCGGTGGCGGTCACCTTCTTGGCCGTGGTCTTCTTCGCCGCCGTGGTCTTGGCTGCGGCAGCCGCCTTCTTGGCGGGTGCGGCCTTCTTCGCGGCGGCCTTCTTGACCGTCGCCGAAGCGCCACCGGTGAGGCTGCCCTTGGGCGCCTTCTTCACCGAAACCTCGCCGCCCTTGGGCAGCTTCTTGGTGCCGCTGACCAGGTCCTTGAAGCCCTGGCCCGCACGGAAGCGGGGAACAGAGGTCTTCTTGACCCGGACGCGCTCACCCGTCTGGGGGTTGCGGGCGTAGCGGGCCGGGCGGTCGACCTTCTCGAACGAGCCGAAGCCCGTGACCGAGACCCGGTCGCCCCCGACGGTCGCGCGGACGATGGCGTCCAGTACCGCGTCGACGGCGTCCGCGGCCTGCTGACGGCCGCCCAGCTTGTCGGCAATCGCTTCTACGAGCTGCGCCTTGTTCAACGTCTTCCCCTTCGGAGACTTCGCCAGAACGAATGTGTTCAAGCTTATTTCGCACGTTAGGCGGATATATACCGCAAATCAAACACGAAACGGGCTTATCACCCTAGTGCCGCAACGTTGTAGGCCGTTACGGAGTTCCTTCGCATCAGTCGCCTTCAGGGAATCGACCCTCGTCGAGGTCCTTCATCAACCTGTCCAGGCGCCTTGCCGCGTCGGCGAGATCATGCTTCGCCACGGCCGTGACGACCAACAGCTTCCGGGACAGCGCCATCCTTACGCCCTCCGGGACTTGCAGTGTGCGCACCCTTGTGTGTGCTTCTTTCAATCGGTCGGCGACAAGTCCGTAGAGCTCAAGTTGACTGTCGCGTTCCATGCACAGATTGTGCCATCTGGGGCGAGTTGTCGCCTCACGGGGCCTCAACACACGACTGTGCCCCCTGCCGGATGGCAGGGGGCACAGTGTTGCCTATGTGATCACCCTAAGGCGAATAAGCGCTGATCAGGCTGGAATCACGCCTGAATCGTGCGCGGCTTGAAGGCCGGCCGGACGCTTTCGTACGTGGCGATGTCCGCTTCGTTCTGAAGGGTGAGCGAGATGTCGTCCAGCCCCTCCAGCAGCCGCCAGCGGGCGTTGTCGTCGAGTTCGAACTCCGCTACGACGCCTTCGGCTCGGACTTGGCGGTCGACCAGGTCGACCGTGATCTCGGCGGTCGGGTCGGCCTCGGTCAGCTTCCACAGCCGCTCGACGGTCTCCTGCGGCAGAACGACGGTCAGCAGACCGTTCTTCAGCGAGTTGCCGCGGAAGATGTCGGCGAAGCGGGAGGAGATGACCGTCTTGAAACCGAAGTTCTGCAGGGCCCAGACGGCGTGCTCGCGCGAGGAGCCGGTGCCGAAGTCGGGGCCGGCGACCAGGACGGTCGCGCCCTCGCGCTCGGGGCGGTTGGTGATGAACTCCGGGTCCTTGCGCCAGGCCTCGAAGAGCCCGTCCTCGAAACCGTCGCGGGTGATCTTCTTCAGCCAGTGGGCCGGGATGATCTGGTCGGTGTCGACGTTGCTGCGGCGCAGCGGGACGGCCCGGCCGGTGTGGGTGGTGAAGGCTTCCATCGTTCTCAGACTCCTGCGGGCGCGGTAGCGACGGACGACCCGGCGAGGTCGGCGGGCGAGGCCAAGTGGCCCAGCACCGCGGTGGCGGCGGCCACCTGCGGGGACACCAGGTGGGTGCGCCCGCCCTTGCCCTGCCGGCCCTCGAAGTTGCGGTTGGAGGTGGACGCGGAGCGCTCACCGGGGGCCAGTTGGTCGGGGTTCATGCCCAGACACATCGAGCAGCCCGCGTGCCGCCATTCGGCGCCGGCCTCCTTGAAGACCTTGTCCAGGCCCTCGGCCACGGCCTGCAGGGCGACGCGGACCGAGCCCGGGACGACCAGCATCCGTACGCCGTCGGCGACTTTGCGGCCCTCGATGATCCCGGCGACGGCGCGCAGGTCCTCGATGCGGCCGTTGGTGCAGGAACCTACGAAGACGGTGTCGACCTTGATGTCGCGCAGCGGCTGTCCGGCGGTCAACCCCATGTACTCCAGGGCCTTTTCGGCGGCGTGGCGCTCCGAAGCGTCCTCGTACGAAGCCGGATCGGGGACGTTCGCCGACAGCGGCGCGCCCTGACCCGGGTTGGTGCCCCAGGTGACGAAAGGCGACAGCGTGGTGCCGTCGATGACCACCTCGGCGTCGAAGACGGCATCGTCGTCGGTGCGCAGGGTCTTCCAGTAGGCGACCGCCGCGTCCCAGTCCTCGCCCACGGGCGCGTGGTCGCGGCCCTCGAGGTAGTCGAAGGTGGTCTGGTCGGGGGCGATCATGCCCGCGCGGGCGCCGGCCTCGATCGACATGTTGCAGATGGTCATGCGGGCTTCCATCGACAGCTTCTCGATGGCGTCGCCGCGGTACTCCAGGATGTAGCCCTGGCCGCCGCCGGTGCCGATCTTGGCGATGATCGCCAGGATCAGGTCCTTGGCGGTGACGCCGTCGGCCAGTGCGCCGGTGACGGTGATCGCCATCGTCTTGGGGCGGGCCAGCGGCAGCGTCTGGGTCGCCAGCACGTGCTCGACCTGGCTGGTGCCGATGCCGAACGCCAGCGCGCCGAAGGCGCCGTGCGTGGAGGTGTGCGAGTCACCGCAGACCACGGTGGTGCCCGGCTGGGTCAGGCCCAGCTGCGGTCCCACCACGTGGACGACACCCTGCTCGACGTCGCCCAGCGAGTGCAGGCGCACACCGAACTCGGCGCAGTTCGACCGCAGCGTCTCCAGCTGGGCCCGGGAGACCGGGTCCGCGATCGGCTTGTCGATGTCGATGGTGGGGGTGTTGTGGTCCTCGGTCGCGATGGTGAGGTCCAGCCGGCGGACCTTGCGGCCGGCCTGCCGCAGACCCTCGAAGGCCTGGGGGCTGGTCACCTCGTGCAGCAGGTGCAGATCGATGAAGAGGAGATCGGGCTCACCCTCGGCGCGCCGGACGACATGGTCGTCCCAGACCTTCTCTGCGAGTGTCCTACCCATCGCTTTCCCTCCGGCCGGCCGGTTGTGCCGGCGCTTGATAGAGATCTTGTGCGCCTGATCGCCCGTACCCCACGTCCCGGACGACGGCTCGGACCCAGTGGTTCGTGGACCCGCACATACAGACTCGCTGGTTCTTGGAAAAATTGAACTTGCGTTTCACAGTGTGAGACGCGAATATCGTTTCATGGACAACTCTAGCGGCGTCGGCGTTCTCGACAAGGCAGCTCTGGTATTGAGCGCACTGGAGTCCGGTCCGGCCACCCTCGCCGGGCTGGTCGCGGCGACAGGGCTCGCACGACCCACGGCACATCGCCTTGCCGTGGCACTGGAACACCACCGGATGGTGGCGAGGGACATGCAGGGCCGGTTCATCCTCGGACCGCGGCTGGCGGAGCTCGCCGCCGCGGCCGGCGAGGACCGCCTGCTGGCCACGGCCGGACCGGTGCTCACCCACCTCCGGGACGTGACGGGAGAGAGCGCGCAGCTCTACCGGCGTCAGGGCGACATGCGCATCTGCGTGGCGGCCGCCGAGCGGCTGTCGGGCCTGCGGGACACCGTCCCGGTGGGCTCCACGCTCCCGATGAAGGCGGGCTCGGCCGCGCAGATCCTGATGGCCTGGGAGGAGCCCGAGCGGCTCCACCGCGGCCTGCAGGGCGCGCGCTTCACGGCGACGGCGCTCTCGGGCGTACGGCGTCGCGGCTGGGCGCAGTCGATCGGCGAGCGGGAGCCCGGTGTGGCTTCCGTCTCGGCGCCGGTGCGCGGCCCCTCGAACCGCGTGGTGGCCTCCGTATCGGTCTCGGGGCCGATCGAGCGCCTGACCCGCCACCCCGGGCGCATGCACGCCCAGGCCGTCATCGACGCGGCCGCCCGGCTGACCGAGGCGCTGCGCCGCTCCAGCTGAGCGGCTCTCCCCGGTCGCAGACCTCCTCCACCACCACTCCCCCGGGCCCGGGGGCGCGTGAGACGCCGCACACGTCCACACACACGCGCCGCCGGGCCCGTACTTCGTTCCGCCCCCGTCCGGAAACAGCGAAGAGGCCCTCCGCGATGAACGCGGAGGGCCTCTCCTGTGCGTACCCCCGACCGGATTCGAACCGGCGCTACCGCCTTGAGAGGGCGGCGTGCTAGGCCGCTACACAACGGGGGCTAGCTGTTACTGCGCTGGGCTACCAGGACTCGAACCTAGAATAAGAGAACCAGAAACTCTCGTGTTGCCAATTACACTATAGCCCAAAGGTCTAGACCAGCTAGACACCGTACCCCCGACCGGATTCGAACCGGCGCTACCGCCTTGAGAGGGCGGCGTGCTAGGCCGCTACACAACGGGGGCCCTAGCGATCCTGCATCAAAACATCCGGGTGCGACCCTGGAGATCTCGCGGGAAGGATCTGTACCCCCGACCGGATTCGAACCGGCGCTACCGCCTTGAGAGGGCGGCGTGCTAGGCCGCTACACAACGGGGGCAAGCACTGCGTCACTACTGAACTGCGCTGGGCTACCAGGACTCGAACCTAGAATAAGGGAACCAGAAACCCTCGTGTTGCCAATTACACTATAGCCCACCAAAACTCAAGACCCTGAGGGACTTTCGTTCGGTTAGCGCCTCCGGCCCGGCCTTTCGGCCCGCTCGGGCGGCGCAGAAAGAACATTACCGGATGCCTGACCGTGCTCCAAAACGGGTATCCCCGGCCAGCACCTGCGGGAGCCGGTCGAGTCCGGCGATCCGGTGCACGCCCTCGGGCCCGGGGCCGCGCGATCCGTCGCGGTCGAGCCACACGGCCGCCAGTCCGGCGTCACGGGCACCCCGGGCGTCGATCTCCGGCTGGTCTCCCACGTAGACCACTTCCCCCGGCTCGAGCCCCATCTCGGCGCACGCGGCGAGGAACGCGCCGGCCTCCGGCTTGCTGACGCCCAGCTCCACGGCGCACACCAGGACCTCGAAGCGGTCGCGCAGGCCGAGGCGGCGCAGCTTGGGGTCCTGGTTGGCCACGGAGGAGTTGGTGAGCACCCCGTGCCGGTAGCCGCCGGCCAGGGCGTCCAGGGCGGGCACCACGTCGGGGAACAGCTCCCAGGCGGCCGTGTAGTGCGCCACGTACCGCCCGAACCAGTCGTCGGCCCGTGCGTCGCTCCACGAGGGCGCCCCGAGGAACTCCCGCACCCGGTCCCGGCGCTGCCCCTGGAAGGTCCCCTCCCCGGCCGCGAACCGCTCCCAGTGGCGGTCGGTGATCCGCCGCCACAGCGCGAGCGCCTCGGCCGGAGCCCCGTACCGCTCCGCGAGGCCCTCGGCGGCCAGGTGCGCCGCGAGCCCGGTCCGGTCGGCCCCGGTGTAGTCGAAAAGGGTGTCGTCGATGTCCCACAGCACCGCACGGATCGCCATGAGGCCGACCCTACGCCGGGGGCCGGCGCCCGGGGGGCACGACGAAGAAGTCGGTGGAGAACGCCCCGGGGGCGGCAGCCCTTTGGGGAGCTGCCGCCCCCGGGGGGAGGTACGGGTGGTGCCTACGCGGTGGCGAGCTTCGCCAGGGTCGCGTCGATGCGGGACAGGGAGCGGTCCTTGCCCAGGATCTCGAGGGACTCGAAGAGCGGCAGGCCGATCGTGCGGCCGGTGACGGCGACGCGGACCGGGGCCTGGGCCTTGCCGAGCTTGAGGCCGTGGGCCTCACCGGCGGTGAGGACGGCCTGCTTGAGCGACTCGGGGTCGTTCCAGTCGGCGGCCGCCAGGTTCTCGCGGGCCGTCGTCAGCAGGGCCGCCGGCTCGCCCTTCATCGCCTTGTCCCACGAGGCCTGGTCCTCGACCGGCTCCTTGAGGAACAGGAAGTCGACGTTGGCCGTGATCTCGGACAGGACCGTGACGCGGGTCTGGGCGTACGGCGCGATGCGCTCCCAGGCGGCGGCGTCGAAGTCCTCGGGCGCCCAGTTGGCGTGCGGGGCCCGCAGCCACGGGGCGCAGGCGTCCGCGAAGGCCTTCGGGTCGAGCAGGCGGATGTGGTCGCCGTTGATCGACTCGGCCTTCTTGAGGTCGAAGCGCGCCGGGTTGGCGTTGACGTCCGGGATGTCGAACTTCTCCACCATCTCCTCGATCGAGAAGATGTCCTGGTCCTTGGAGAAGGACCAGCCGAGCAGCGAGAGGTAGTTCAGCAGGCCCTCGGGGAGGAAGCCGCGCTCGCGGTACAGGTTGAGCGAGGCCTCGGGGTCGCGCTTGGAGAGCTTCTTGTTGCCCTCGCCCATCACGTACGGCAGGTGGCCGAAGGCGGGGGTGGTCTTGGCGACGCCCAGCTCGATCAGCGCCTTGTACAGGGCGATCTGGCGCGGGGTGGAGGAGAGCAGGTCCTCGCCGCGCAGGACGTGCGTGATCTCCATCAACGCGTCGTCGACCGGGTTGACCAGCGTGTACAGCGGAGCGCCGTTGGCCCGGACGATGCCGAAGTCCGGCACGTTGTCCGGGGTGAAGGTGAGCTCGCCGCGGACCAGGTCCGTGAAGGTGATCGGCTCGTCGGGCATCCGGAAGCGGACGATGGAGGAGCGGTGCTCGCCCTGGTACGCCTCGACCTGCACGGTGGTCAGCTCGCGGCAGTGGCCGTCGTAGCCGGAGGGCTTGCCCGCGGCACGGGCGGCCGCGCGGCGGGCGTCGAGCTCCTCGGTGGTGCAGTAGCAGTGGTAGGCGTAGCCGCCGTCGAGGAGCTTCTGCGCGACGTCCTTGTAGATGTCCATGCGCTCGGACTGGCGGTACGGGGCGTGCGGGCCGCCGACCTCGGGACCCTCGTCCCAGGTGAAGCCGAGCCAGCGCAGCGAGTCGAGCAGCTGGCCGTAGGACTCCTCGGAGTCGCGGGCCGCGTCGGTGTCCTCGATGCGGAAGACGAACGTACCGCCGTGGTGACGGGCGAACGCCCAGTTGAAGAGGGCCGTGCGGACCAGACCCACGTGGGGGTTGCCGGTCGGGGACGGACAGAAACGTACGCGGGGGGTCGCGTTAGCCACGCTTGATCACCTTGTTGGTGAGAGTGCCGATGCCTTCGATGGTGACGGCGACCTCGTCGCCGACGTTCAGGGGGCCGACTCCGGCCGGGGTCCCCGTGAGGATGACGTCGCCCGGGAGCAGCGTCATGGCCTCGGTGATGTGCACGATCAGGTCCTCGATGGAGCGGACCATCTGGCTGGTGCGGCCGAGCTGGCGCTGTTCGCCGTTGACGGTGCACTGGATCGCCAGGTCGCTCGGGTCGAGGTCCGTCTCGATCCAGGGGCCGAGGGGGCAGGAGCTGTCGAAGCCCTTGGCGCGGGCCCACTGCTTCTCGCGCTGCTGGACGTCGCGCGCGGTGACGTCGTTGGCGCAGGTGTAGCCGAGGATGACGTCCTTGACGCGCTCGCGCGGGACCTCGCGGCACATGCGGCCGATGACCACGGCGAGCTCCGCCTCGTGGTGGAGGTCCTGGGAGAAGGACGGGTACGCGATCGGGTCGCCCGGGCCGACCACCGAGGTGGAGGGCTTGAAGAAGGTGATGGGGGCGTCCAGACGGCCTTCGCCGTCGAAGATGTCGTTGCCCAGCTCCGCCGCGTGCTCCGCGTAGTTGCGGCCGATGGCCACGACCTTGTTCGGGAGCACGGGCGGCAGCAGCCGGACCTTGCTCAGCGGGACCTTCGTGCCCGAGAGCTCGAAGTCCGCGAACGGGATGCCCTTGATGATGTCGAGGACGAGCTCACCTTCGGCGCCGGGGGCAGTGCTGCCCTCGACCGCGCCGAACGCGACATTGCCGTCGATCGAGAACCTGGCGATGCGCACGTGTTGCGTCTGCCCCTCTGTATTTCCGCTGGCTGGAGTCTGCGGACTCCAGGCTAACGCGGTGGGGGCCGACGCCTCGCGCGCATTCCTTCCCGGAGGGCCCGCGCCGTAGGGCTACTGCGCGGCGGCGGCGAGCGGCGCGTCCATGAGGATGGTGCGGCGCGGGTTGGCGGTCTGGGCCGGCAGCTCGACGGTGTGCTCCGGGACCGCAACGGCCTGCAGCTCCTCGGCGTCCTTGAGGTGCGCGAGGGTGGTACGGCGCGGGTTGGCTATGTTGCGGAACATCATCGTCGTCTTCATCGGAGTGCGAAGCCCTCGGCTCACTAGGTCGGATGGTGCGGCGGGTGCCGTCGGAATGCCTTCGGGGTGCCACTTGTCGCTCGCGGCAACCCTGTAAAGCTCAAGGCTAAACATCCAAATCCCCCGCCGAACCGGGAAGCAATGGCCACGGGTATGTGAGTTTGCTCACCAGTGGCCGGGCATTACGGGCATTACGGTCAGTCAATTCAGCACCATAAAACGGACATTGCGCTACTGAATGCGCCATTCCGCTCCTGATCATCTCGACTTGGGCACCTTGCCAGGCGCAGGGTTTGGGCGACGTAAGTCCGATTTCGTACGAATTGGCCCGCACGACGGGTAGCGCATGCGTCACCAGACGTGACCGAATGTCCAGGGCGGAACTCGCACCTTGTTGGAGATCCGCCTCTGTGCTGGAATTCGCGGGACCGCCGCGGGAATCAGCCGGCGCGCAGGTGGCGCGAGACAGCGCCGAGCGCGGCGGCAACGGAGAGGGAGACGCGCCGGTCACCGACGACCACCATGGGGCGCATTTGCCCCACGACTCGACACCGTCCCACCGGTCGCCCGGCGGGACGCCTGGTCCAGAGGTTGCGACGCTAGTGCAGGGACGATTCAAGAGGGATGACAAGGGGTCTCCCCAGGCCCGTCAGGGCCGTGGGGAAGCCGCGCCGGAGCAGGACCCGCGCGGCGGGACCGACCGTGGCTCCTCGCCCCAGCACGCCCAGAACCGCGGGCCGGCTGTCGAGAGCGGGGGCCCCGACGGCTCCGCCGCGGTGAAGCCGAAGGGCCGGGCCAAGCCCAAGGGCGGATCCAAGGCCGACGACGAGTCGGGCGGCCGCGACGTCGCGATACCCCAGACCTCGCGTGGGTCCGGTTCCCGCCTCGCCATGCAGAACTGGCGCATCAGCACGCGTCTGGTGTCGCTGCTGACCCTGCCGGTCGTCGCCGCCACCACCCTCGGTGGCTTCCGCATCAACGACTCGCTCAACGACATCGCGCAGCTGGAGCACATGCAGCTGCTGACGACCATGACCCGGCAGGCCACCAACCTGGCCGCCATGCTCCAGGCCGAGCGTGACAACTCCGCCGGTCCGCTGTCGGTCGACAAGTCGGGCAAGGTCAACACCCAGGTACAGGGCGTCCGCGACTCGACCGACTCCGCCGTCAGGGCCTTCGCCGCCGCGACCGACAAGGTCGACGTCGCGGAGGGCAACGACGAGACGCTCCGGTCGATCCGCAACAACATCCTGCAGATCGCACACGGGCTCAACAACCTCGAAGAGATCCGCAAGAACGCGTACCAGAACGGCGCCCAGCAGACCGTCACCGAGTACAACGCGCTGGTCGTCTCGCTGCTCTCGCTCTCGCAGGACATGGCGCAGGCCACCTCGAACCCCGAGATGATCAAGCGCACCCGCGCCCTGGCCGCGTTCTCCTCCGCCAAGGAGTACGCCTCGATCCAGCGCGCGATCATCGCCGCCGCGCTCCCGGCAGACCCCGCGATCCCCGGCAACCTCACCGAGAACGACCGGCTGTACGCCCGCTCCGCGCAGAGCAGCGAAGAGCAGGCGAGGAAAACCTTCGAGCTCGTCTACCAGGGCAAGCCCGAAGAGCTCCTCGCGGCGCTCGGCGACGGCAACCAGGAGATCGCCACCGCCGACCACTACGCCCGCCGCGTGCTCGGCAACAAGGACCAGTTCGCCAAGGAGAAGAACCGCTCCTGGATGGACTGGTACGACGCGGACGACGTCAAGCTCCAGGCCATGAAGGTCATCGAGCTCACCCTGCTCGAGGACATGGAGCAGAAGGCCCGCGAGCTCAAGAACGAGTCGCAGCGCGACGCGCTCATCAACGGTGCGCTGATCCTCCTCGTCCTCGGCGTCTCCCTCGTCGGCGCCTTCGTCATGGCCCGCTCGATGATCCGCTCGCTGCGCCGCCTCCAGGACACCGCGACCCGCGTCGCCCAGGACCGGCTGCCCGAGCTCGTCAAGCAGCTTTCCGAGTCCGACCCGCAGGACGTGGACACGACGGTGGAGTCCGTCGGTCTGCACACCCGCGACGAGATCGGACAGGTGGCCGCGGCCTTCGACGACGTGCACCGCGAGGCCGTCCGCCTCGCCGCCGAGCAGGCCCTCCTGCGAGGCAACGTCAACGCGATGTTCACCAACCTCTCGCGCCGTTCGCAGGGCCTCATCCAGCGCCAGCTCTCGCTCATCTCCGAGCTGGAGTCGCGCGAGGCCGACCCGGACCAGCTCTCCTCGCTCTTCAAGCTCGACCACCTCGCGACCCGCATGCGCCGTAACGGCGAAAACCTCCTCGTCCTCGCGGGCGAGGAGCCGGGCCGCCGGTGGACCCGCCCCGTCCCGCTCGTCGACGTGCTCCGTGCCGCCGCGTCCGAGGTGGAGCAGTACGAGCGCATCGAACTCTCGTCGGTGCCCGGCACCGACGTCGCCGGCCGCGTCGTCAACGACCTCGTGCACCTGCTCGCCGAGCTGCTGGAGAACGCCACCTCGTTCTCCTCCCCGCAGACCAAGGTCAAGGTCACCGGTCACGCGCTGCCCGACGGCCGCGTGCTCGTGGAGATCCACGACACCGGCATCGGCCTCTCCCCCGAGGACCTCGCCGCGATCAACGAGCGGCTCGCGTCGCCGCCGACCGTGGACGTCTCCGTCTCCCGCCGCATGGGCCTGTTCGTGGTCGGCCGCCTGTCCCTGCGACACGGCATCCGCATCCAGCTCCGCCCCTCCGACTCGGGCGGTACGACGGCCCTCGTCATGCTGCCGGTGGACGTCGCCCAGGGCGGCAAGAAGCCGGCCCCGATGCCCGGCCAGGGCGGTCCGGGCTCCCCCGGCGCCCCCGGTCAGGGCGGTCCCGGCGCTCAGGCGCAGGGCTCGATACCCGCTCCCGGCGCGCGTCCCCCCGTGGGCGCCGCCCCGCAGCGCGGCCAGGTTTCCGCCGGCAGCCAGCGCGCGGCCCTGCCGGGCCGCGACGGCGCCCCCGGCGGGCAGCCCCAGGGCCCCGGCCCGCAGGGCGGACGGCCCCCGCAGCAGCAGGGCCCCGGCGGCCAGACCCAGAGCACCTTCGGTTCCGGTGCTCCGCTGCCGGGCCGCGGCCCGGTCTCCGGTCCCGGTGCCCCGGGCGGCTTCGGCGGTCCGCAGGCCCGTCCGGCCGGCGCCCCCACGGCGTCCGGCCCCGGCGGCTTCCCGCAGGGCAACGGCTTCGAGCGCCCGCAGCAGCAGCCTCAGCAGCAGCAGGCACCGCAGCAGCAGGGGCAGCAGCCCCAGCAGTCGCAGCAGCAGTCCGGCGGCCCGGCCGCGCGCGGCCCCCGGCCGCAGCTTCCGCCGCGCGGTGGCGCGCCCCGTCCGGAGCTCCCGGGTGCGGGCGGCGGACCCGCCGCGATGCCCCAGGCCACCAGTTGGGGTGCGGGCCAGCGCGGACACGACGTACCGCGCGGCCACGACGAGCTGTCGGGCCCCGGTTCCACGTCCGAGTTCCCCCGCCCCGACTTCAACGCCCCGGCCCCGCAGGCCGGCGGCAGCGGCGGCTACGACAACGGCGCCACGGGCCAGTTCGCCCGTCCCGAGTTCGGCGACCCGGCCTCCACCGGCCAGTTCGCCCGCCAGGACTTCGCCGACCCGGCTTCCACCGGGCAGTTCCCCCGCCAGGACTTCCAGGCCCAGCGGCCCGGCGGTCCCGGTGTCGGCGGCTACGCCCAGCCCGGCCAGGCCCCGCAGCCCCAGGGCAACTACGCCCCCGTAGCGCCTCCGCGCGCGGAGGCTCCGCGGCTGCCGCAGGCGCCCCGTCCGGAGGCGCTGCCCCCGGCCGGTCCGGGCACCGGCGAGGGCCGCAGCCCGATCTTCGACACGCTGGAGTCGAACTGGTTCCGCCAGGAGGCCGCTCAGCAGTCCTCCGCGCAGGCGCCGACGGCCGTACCCCAGCAGCAGGCGCAGCAGTCCGCGCCGGCTCCCGCCTCCCCGCAGCGCCCGCAGCAGCACGAGCTGCCGCAGCGCGGCCAGGAGCAGGCTCCGGCCGACTCCGCGCAGACGGCCACCGGCGCCGCGCCGACGGTGAGCTGGCGCTCCTCGCCGAACGACGAGCTGATGCGGCAGGCCGAGCGCGTGCGCCAGCCCGCCGCCGGCGGCATCACCACGTCGGGTCTGCCCCGCCGGGTCCCGCGGGCGAACCTCGTGGCCGGCACCGCGCAGCAGCAGGCCGAAGCACAGGCCGGCCCCCAGGTTTCGCGATCCCCGGACGATGTCCGCGGCCGTCTCACCAACCTCCGACGCGGTATCCAGCAGGGTCGGCAGGCCGGCACCACCGGCCCGGCCACCGGCAGCTACCACATCGACCCCACTTACCAGCAGGAGCGATAGTTGAGTTCGATGAGCCAGGCGGCACAAAACCTGAACTGGTTGATCACGAACTTCGTGGACAACACCCCCGGGGTGTCCCACACCGTGGTGGTCTCCGCCGACGGCCTCCTTCTGGCCATGTCCGAAGGCTTCCCCCGCGACCGGGCCGACCAGCTCGCCGCGGTCGCCTCCGGGCTGACCTCCCTCACCGCGGGTGCCTCGCGCATCTTCGAGGGCGGCGCCGTCAACCAGACGGTGGTGGAGATGGACCGGGGATTCCTCTTCCTGATGTCGGTCTCCGACGGATCCTCGCTGGCCGTACTGGCGCACCCCGAGTGCGACATCGGCCTCGTGGGTTACGAGATGGCCCTCCTCGTGGACCGCGCCGGCAGTGTCCTCACCCCGGACCTGCGCGCGGAACTGCAGGGAAGCCTGCTCATCTGACTGCCGCTCTCCCGGCCGGACGGTACTGCCGGCCGGGGGACCGGGGCCGCGGCCCCGGAACCCAGTACCACCGCCAGGCCGTCATACCGTCCCCCCACCGGCCGCCCCGTCAGACGGCACGCTGACCTTTGCTGTCCAGCCCGGAGGATCAATGACCCCGCCCCCCGCCTATTCCGATCAGTACGGAGACTCGTACTCGGAAGGCGACCAGCCGCTGGTGCGTCCGTACGCGATGACCGGCGGCCGGACCCGACCGCGCTACCAGCTCGCCATCGAGGCACTGGTCAGCACCACGGCCGATCCGATGCACCTGTCCGGGCTGCTTCCGGAGCACCAGCGGATCTGCACGCTCTGCCGTGAGGTCAAGTCGGTCGCGGAGGTCTCCGCGCTGCTGAACATGCCGCTCGGCGTCGCCCGCATCCTCGTCGCCGACCTGGCGGAGGCCGGCATGGTGGCCATCCACCAGCCGGGCAATGGAGAGGCCGGCGGAACGCCGGATGTAACGCTGCTCGAGAGGGTTCTCAGTGGACTTCGCAAGCTCTAGCGGTGGAGCGGCTCCTCGCTCCACCACCTCCGCGAAGATCGTGGTGGCGGGTGGCTTCGGCGTGGGCAAGACCACGTTCGTCGGCGCCGTCTCCGAGATCAATCCGCTGCGCACCGAGGCCGTGATGACGTCCGCGAGCGCGGGCATCGACGACCTGACCCACACCGGGGACAAGACGACCACCACGGTCGCCATGGACTTCGGCCGCATCACCCTGGACCAGGACCTGATCCTGTACCTCTTCGGTACCCCGGGTCAGGACCGCTTCTGGTTCATGTGGGACGACCTGGTGCGCGGCGCGATCGGGGCGATCGTCCTGGTCGACACGCGGCGCCTGGCCGACTGCTTCCCGGCCGTGGACTACTTCGAGAACAGCGGCCTGCCCTTCGTCGTGGCCCTCAACGGCTTCGAGGGGCACCAGCCCTACACCCCGGAGGAAGTCCGCGAGGCCCTGCAGATCGGCCCGGACGCCCCCATCATCACCACCGACGCCCGCCACCGCGCGGACGCCAAGAGCGCGCTCATCACGCTCGTCGAGCACGCCCTGATGGCGCGGCTCAAGTAGGGGCTCCGCGCTACAAGGGTTTCATCGGCTGGTTTTGGGGGGCGGGCTGTGTCATACGACACGGCCCGCCCCCTTCGTTCATAACGTTTCGACAGAGAATTGCCGGGAGTTGGCGACACGGTGCGTTCGCCCGGTGCCGCTGCGCTCACAACTGGCCCCGTTTTTGCCGCAGGACGCTCTTTATGTCCGATTTATGTGGGGCATAAGGCTCTAGGAAGGGCCGATTTCAACTGTTTGGAACACGGCCGTTAACCGTGCTGGAATTCAACGAACTAGCTAGTAGCACCGCCGAGAGGTTGTTGGTCGAGTGAGGCGAAGCAACTCGAGCCCCGCGGATGAACCCGCGCGCGGCAACTTCACCCCGCCGCCGCGCGCGGCCGCGTCATCCTTTGACGTACCCGTGGAACCATCCGTGAGCGGTGGCAGCACCAGCAGGTTCTCGCCCCGCAACTGGCGCGTGCCGACCCGTCTGAACGCCATCCTGCTCGTCCCGGTCCTCGTCGGACTGGTCATGGGCGGCTTCCAGGTGAAGGGCTCCATCGACACCTGGGACGAGGCCAAGGACGCCGAGAAGACCGCCGGCATCGTCCAGGCCGCCGCCGAGTACGGCCAGGCGCTCCTGAACGAGCGCGACCTGACGGCCGAGGCCCTGCTCAGGGGCCAGCGCGAGTCCGAGCCCGTCCTGAAGGCCTACTCGGCCACCGACGCCGCCAAGGCCAAGTTCGCCGAGGCCGCGAAGGACCTGCCCGCGGGCCAGGGCCTGGAGCGCCGCCTGGAGCTCTTCCGCCAGGAGGAGCCGAAGCTGGAGCAGGTCCGCAAGACGGCCTACCTGCCGCAGCTCGAGACGCCTAAGAAGGCCCTCCCCAAGGCGATGGGCCCGATCCCGACCGAAGAGGGGTACGTGCTGGTCCAGCACTACCTCATGCAGTTCTCCAACGAGCTCGGCCTCGGCACCGGCAACGTGACCTCGTACGGCCGCATGGTCTACGCCCTCGAACTGTCCAAGGCCGCGAACTCGCTGCAGCGCTCGGTGGGCACGCACCTGCTGGTCCGGCCGAGCGAGAACGAGGAGATCCGCAAGGCTCAGCTCGTCGCCTTCTCCTCGTACGCGTACCTCGAAGAGATAGCCATCGGCGAGTACGTCGCCGCCGGCACCGACGAGGACGTCGCGCGGCTCAAGGACATCATGGGCGCGAAGTCCCAGGAGGGCGCCGCCAAGCTCGCCGCCGCCAAGCAGGCGGCAGAGCAGGCCGGCACCGTCTTCAACGCCCCGCCGGTGGTCAACGACTCCGCGCTCACCGGTATGACCGAGGCGATAGCCAGCGGCGAGAAGCCCGCCAAGCTCGCCCTCGGCGGTACCACCGCGGCGGCCTGGCAGGCCGCCGCGACCGCCAAGTTCGACGGCTACAACCAGCTCGAGAAGGAACTCCTCGACAAGGCCCTCAAGGATGCCGGATCCGTCTCCGACGAGGCCCGCAACGACGCCATCCTGACCGGCGCCATCGTGGTCGTGGCCCTGGGCGCCGCCTTCATCCTGGCCGGCATGATGGCCCGCCAGATGGGCAAGGCGATGCGCCGTCTGCGCGGCGCCGCCTTCGACATCGCCGAGCAGCGCCTGCCGATGCTCGTCGACCAGCTCTCGCGCACCGACCCGGGCAAGGTCGACACCCGCGTGATGCCGATCCCGATCGACTCCCAGGACGAGATCGGCGAGGTCGCCCGCGCCTTCGACCAGGTCCACCGGGAGGCCGTCCGGCTCGCCGCCGAGCAGGCCCTCCTGCGGGGCAACGTCAACGCGATCTTCACGAACCTCTCCATGCGCAACCAGTCGCTGATCGAGGGCCAGCTGAGCCTGATCACCGAGCTGGAGAACAACGAGGCCGACCCGGACCAGCTGGAGAACCTCTTCCGCCTGGACCACCTGGCCACCCGTATGCGCCGCAACGGCGAGAACCTCCTCATCCTCGCGGGTGAGGAGCCGGGCCGCCGCTGGGACCAGCCGGTCCCGCTGGTCGACGTCCTGCGCGCCGCCTCCTCCGAGGTGGAGCAGTACGAGCGCGTCGAGCTGTCTGGCGTCTCCGACGCCGAGATCCACGGCCAGGCCGTGACCGACCTCGTGCACCTGCTCGCCGAGCTGCTGGAGAACGCCACCACCTTCTCCTCCCCGCAGACCAAGGTCCGGGTCAACGCGACGCGTCTGCCCGACGGCCGGGTCATGGTCGAGATCCACGACAAGGGAATCGGCCTGACCGCCGAGGACTTCGCGGACATCAACCACAAGCTGGCCAACCCGCCGACCGTGGACGCCGCGATCTCGCAGCGCATGGGCCTGTTCGTGGTCGGCCGGCTGGCCGACCGGCACGGCATCCGCGTCCAGCTGCGCCCCTCGGGCGAGGCCGCCGGCACCACCTCGCTGGTCATGCTCCCCGACGCCATCACCCACGGTGGCGGTGGCGAGGAGATCCCGGCGGACGACTTCACGGTCTCCTCGATGATCCCGCGCCAGCAGGCGCAGCAGGCGGTCCCGCTGCGCACGGCCGCCGAGCTCGGCTTCGACGACTCCCGCTACGAGGTCCACCGGGCCGACCAGCCGGGCTACGACGAGCCCGCCGCCGATCCCGTCGGCCGGTCCCTGGGCCGCGAGGAGCGCCGGGCCGCGCTGGAGGCGCAGGTCGGCTACCCGCAGGCGCAGCCGTCGTACGACGAGCCCACGGCGCCCGCGGAGCAGTATCCGGAACCGCAGCCGGAGCACGCGTACCAGCCGTACCAGGGTTACGAGCAGCAGCCCGCTCAGGGCTACGGCCCCGGTTACGAATCCGCTCAGGCCGGGCAGGGATACGACGCGTACACCCAGCAGGAGTACGCCTATCCGGAAGCCGAGTACACGGATCAGCGACAGGAAGTACCGGCCTACGACGGCGGGTACGATTCCCGTTCTGCAGAGGCCGAGTGGCCCCAGCAGAACACCTACTCGGGCTCCTACCAGCAGGATTACGGGACCGAATCGGAATCACCGGCCGCTCCCGAACCGGCCCCGGAGCGCGTAGGCTTCGACCGTCCGGGCGCCACTGCCGACGCCGGCCACCAGGTGACCGGGGCGGGCCTGCCGCGACGCGGCAGCCAGCCGCAGCAGCGGCCGGGACAGCAGGAAACGGAGTCCTCTGGATCCCTCTTCGAGCAGCGGCCGCCGCGTCAGCAGCAGCCCGCGGCACCGGAGCGGGCCACCGAGGAAACGGCAGGCCCCGCCGACTGGCGCTCGAACAACGACGAGCGCTGGCAGCAGGCCGCCAAGCTCCGTGAGCCGAAGGCGGGCGGGGTCACCCAGTCCGGTCTCCCTCGGCGGGTTCCCAAGGCCAACCTGGTCGAGGGTGCCGCGGAGACGACTCCGCAGGGCGGACCCCAGGTCTCCCGGGCCCCGGAGGACGTCCGTGGCAGGTTGAGCAACCTGCGACGCGGCGTCGAGCAGGGCCGCAACGCGGGATCCGAGCAGTCAAGTAACAGCTATGACCAGGAGCGTTAGTGTGAGCGCGATGAGCCAGGCGGCACAAAACCTGAACTGGTTGATCACGAACTTCGTGGACAACACCCCCGGGGTGTCTCACACGGTGGTGGTCTCCGCCGACGGCCTCCTTCTGGCCATGTCCGAAGGCTTCCCCCGCGACCGGGCCGACCAGCTCGCCGCGGTCGCCTCCGGGCTGACCTCCCTCACCGCGGGTGCTTCCCGCATCTTCGAGGGCGGCGCCGTCAACCAGACGGTGGTGGAGATGGACCGGGGATTCCTCTTCCTGATGTCGGTCTCCGACGGATCCTCGCTCGCGGTGCTCGCGCACCCCGAGTGCGACATCGGCCTCGTGGGTTACGAGATGGCCCTCCTCGTGGACCGCGCCGGCACTGTCCTCACCCCGGACCTGCGCGCGGAACTGCAGGGCGGACTTCTCAACTAGCAGACAGGCAGTGCGTTTCGCGTCACCGCACCATAGGGTGCGGTGGCGCAGTTCCACAGGGAGTACTGCGTACTTGGAGTCGGAGGAGGAAACGTGACAACACCCGGAGGACATCCCTATGGCGGCGCGCAGCAGCCGCAGGGTGGGCACGACCAGAACCGCTTCAACTTTCCTTCCGCTCCCAGCAACCGGCCCTCGCCGGAGCACGACCCGGCCTCCGGTCAGCCGTACCAGCAGCAGCAGCCGTACCAGCAGCCGCCGTACGGCCGGCCGCAGCAGGCCGGGCAGTACCGGTCCTCGCAGCAGCCTCCGCGCGGCGGACGCCCGCAGGCGCACAACCCGCTGGTGCGTCCGTACGCGATGACCGGCGGCCGGACCCGACCGCGCTACCAGCTCGCCATCGAGGCACTGGTCAGCACCACGGCCGATCCCGCGCGGCTGCAAGGGCAGTTGCCCGAGCACCAGCGCATCTGCCTCCTGTGCCAGGAGATCAAATCCGTCGCGGAGATCTCGGCACTTCTCTCCATTCCTCTTGGCGTAGCCCGGATCCTCGTCGCCGACCTGGCCGAGGCGGGTCTCGTAGCCATCCACCAGCCCGGCGGCGACGAGTCCGCCGGCGGCCAGCCAGATGTGACACTGCTCGAAAGGGTGCTCAGTGGACTTCGCAAGCTCTAACGGCGGAGCGGCTCCTCGCTCCACCACCTCCGCGAAGATCGTGGTGGCGGGTGGCTTCGGCGTGGGCAAGACCACGTTCGTCGGCGCCGTCTCCGAGATCAACCCCCTGCGCACCGAGGCCGTCATGACGAGCGCCTCCGCCGGCATCGACGACCTGACCCACACCGGGGACAAGACGACCACCACGGTCGCCATGGACTTCGGCCGCATCACCCTGGACCAGGACCTGATCCTGTACCTCTTCGGTACCCCCGGTCAGGACCGCTTCTGGTTCATGTGGGACGACCTCGTCCGCGGCGCGATCGGCGCCGTGGTCCTCGTCGACACCCGCCGTCTCGCCGACTGCTTCCCCGCCGTCGACTACTTCGAGAACAGCGGCCTGCCCTTCGTCATCGCCCTCAACGGCTTCGACGGGCACCAGCCCTACACCCCGGAGGAAGTCCGCGAGGCCCTGCAGATCGGCCCGGACGCCCCCATCATCACCACCGACGCCCGCCACCGCGCGGACGCCAAGAGCGCGCTCATCACCCTGGTCGAGCACGCCCTGATGGCCCGCCTGCGGTAGCCGTCCCGGGCCGGCGCGGCCCGGTCGTACGCGAAAGCCCCCCGCACTCGAAGGAGTGCGGGGGGCTTTTCACGTGGTGCGCGCGCGGCTTCGCGTACTAGCCCTGCCAGCTGCGCGGGCCGCGGAAGCCGGGGGTGCGCTCAAGGCGGCGCCAGCCGGCCTGGGAGCGGACGGCGGCGGCCGAGGTCTCCTCGGGGGCGGACGCGGCGCGGGCGAGCAGGATCGCGGTGATCGCGGCCAGCTCCTCGGGCTCGGCGTTGCCCTTCTCTACCTTCAGCAGGGTGCCGTTCGCGTTGCTCATCGGTGGCAGTTCTCCTTCGACGTCTACTGGGGCGGGTTGCCGTGCTTGCGGGACGGCAGGTCGGCGTGCTTGTTGCGGAGCATCGCGAGGGCGGCGACGAGGACCTCGCGGGTTTCGGCGGGGTCGATGACGTCGTCGACGAGGCCCCGCTCGGCCGCGTAGTACGGGTGCATCAGCTCGGCCTTGTACTCCTTGACCATGCGCGCGCGCATCGCCTCGGGGTCTTCGGCGTCCGCGATCTGCTTGCGGAAGATGACGTTGGCGGCGCCCTCGGCGCCCATCACGGCGATCTCGTTGGTCGGCCAGGCGTAGGTGAGGTCGGCGCCGATGGACTGGGAGTCCATGACGATGTACGCACCGCCGTAGGCCTTGCGCAGGATCAGCGAGATCCGCGGCACGGTCGCGTTGCAGTACGCGTACAGCAGCTTGGCGCCGTGGCGGATGATGCCGCCGTGCTCCTGGTCGACGCCCGGCAGGAAGCCGGGGACGTCCAGGAGGGTGATGATCGGGATGTTGAAGGCGTCGCAGAGCTGGACGAAGCGCGCCGCCTTCTCGGAGGCGTGGATGTCCAGGACGCCGGCGAGGTGGCCGGGCTGGTTGGCGACGATTCCGACGACCTGGCCGTCCATCCGCGCGAGCGCGCAGATGATGTTGCGGGCCCAGCGCTCGTGGATCTCCAGGACGTCGCCCTCGTCGACGAGCTCCTCGATGACCTTGAGCATGTCGTACGGGCGGTTGCCGTCGGCGGGCACCAGGTCCAGCAGGACCTCGGACCGGCGGTCGGCCGGGTCGCTGGTCTCGTGGACCGGCGGGTTCTCGCGGTTGTTGGAGGGCAGCATCGTGATGAGGTAGCGGACCTCGGAGATGCAGGTCTCCTCGTCGTCGTAGGCGAAGTGCGCGACGCCGGAGGTCTCGGCGTGCACGTCCGCGCCGCCGAGGCCGTTCTGGGTGATCTCCTCGCCGGTCACCGCGCGGACGACGTCCGGGCCGGTGATGAACATCTGCGAGGTCTCCCGGACCATGAACACGAAGTCCGTCAGCGCCGGGGAGTAGGCCGCGCCGCCGGCGCAGGGGCCCAGCATCACCGAGATCTGCGGGATGACGCCCGAGGCCTTGGTGTTGCGCTGGAAGATGCCGCCGTACCCGGCGAGCGCGGAGACGCCCTCCTGGATACGGGCGCCGGCGCCGTCGTTGAGGGAGACCAGCGGGGCACCGGCCGCGATGGCCATGTCCATGATCTTGTGGATCTTCGTGGCGTGGGCCTCACCCAGGGCGCCGCCGAAGATGCGGAAGTCGTGCGCGTAGACGAAGACCGTGCGGCCCTCGACCGTGCCCCAGCCGGTGATGACACCGTCGGTGTACGGCTTCTTGGCCTCCAGGCCGAACCCCGTCGCGCGGTGGCGACGCAGCTGCTCGACCTCCTTGAAGGAACCCTCGTCGAGCAGCAGCGCGATGCGCTCACGGGCGGTGAGCTTGCCCTTGGCGTGCTGCGCTTCGGTCGCCCGGTCGCTCGGGCCGCGCCGCGCCTGCTCGCGCAGGTCGTGCAGCTCGGCCACACGCCCACGGGCGTCCGTCGGCTCGCTCGGAATCTGGTCCACAACGGTCATGTAATGACCTTACGAAGCCGGACGGGTAAAACCCTCCGTCGAATCCACACAGTGTCGGGTGTCTTCCGCTGTCCGGCCCGGACAGAACCGCTGCGGGATAAGCGGGGCCCACCAGGCAGGACGCTGGTCCTTTGTGGGCTTCTCACAAAACTCCCGCGCCGGGGGGCACCAGGAACCCAGAGGTTGAAATTTGAACGGAATGGGTCTAGCGTCGTTGTTGTTGAAAGTTCAACTAGTGCCGGACATCGAGCGGCACCCCTACCAAGGAGAAGCCATGGGTCTCTTCACCCGCCGCACGCAGGACACCGCCAACGCCGCGACCGCCGTCGCCACCCTCGACGTGGACCCGGCCCTCGCCGCTCTCACCGGTGACTACGCCATCGACGCCTCCCACAGCAGCATCGGGTTCACCGTCCGCCACGCGATGGTCACCAACGTGCGCGGCACCTTCGCCGACCACGAGGGCACCCTGCGCCTGGACGGCTCCGACCCCTCCCGCTCGACGGCCTCCATCGACGTGAAGATCGCCTCCGTCGACACCGGCATCGGCGACCGCGACGGGCACCTGCGCTCCGGGGACTTCTTCGACGCCGAAACCTTCCCGCTGATGACCTTCCGCTCCGCCGAGGCGCAGCAGCTCGGCGGCGACATGTACCGCATCACCGGCGAGCTGACCATCAAGGACGTCACGCGCCCGCTCTCCATCGACCTGGAGTTCGGCGGCTCGGCCACCGACGTCTACGGCAACGAGCGCGTCGGGTTCGAGGGCTCGGCCGAGATCCTCCGCTCCGACTGGGGCCTGACCTGGAACGCGGCCCTGGAGGCCGGCGGCGTGATGGTCAGCGACAAGGTGAAGCTGACCTTCGACATCTCCGCGATCAAGCAGGCCTGACCCCGGCCGGAGCCGGGATCAGGACGGTTCGACGCCGGGATCGGGCCCGGGGGCGGCTCAGAAGTCGCCCCCGCCGAACCCTCCGCCGTCGAAGCCGCCTCCGCCGCCGAAGTCCCCGCCGCCGAAGTCGGACGGGTTGAAGTCGGCCCCGGAGGCGTCGCCGCCGTCGAAGCCCCCGCCGTCGAAGCCGTTGCCTCCGCCGAAGTCGGAGGCGTAGGCCGGACTGGACATCATCGAACCGAGCATCGTGCCCATGAGCAGGCCGGGCAGGATGCCGCCGCCGAAGTAGCCGCCGGCCCAGGGACCGTACGCCGGGCCGGCGTCGTAGTAGGGGCGCCGGCCGTGCTCGGTGTCGACGGTGCGGACCTCCGGGTCCAGGCCGTCGCGCAGCCGGACGGCATCCGCCGCGCAGACCGGGACGGTACGGGCGGCCCCGCCCGCCGGGGCCCAGGTGGCGTCCTCGGTGCTCGGCCCGTGGCGCGGGTCGAAGAAGCAGGGCGCGCGGCGCTCGGGCAGCGGCCGGCCCTGTCGGCGGGCGTCGAGGCGGGCCAGGGCGTACCGGCCGTCCTCCAGCGCCTGCGTGACGCCCTTGACCTCTTCGGGGTGCTGCACGGAGGCCATGATCCGCTTGGCCTTCTCGTACGAGTCGAGCCCCTGCTCGTAGTCCGTGCGCATGGCGTCGTCGGCGCCGGGCTCACCGGGGTGGAAGTCGAGGCGCTCCAGCTCCTCGCCGAAGGCCGTGATGTCCTCGTCGACGACCACGCTCAGCCGGGCGATGGACTCGCGGCGGAGCTCTTCCTTCTTCTTCCGGTTGCGCTTGACCAGCACGTACGCCCCGCCACCGCCGACGGCGGCCACCACGCCGAGCCCGATCAGAGCGCCCACCGGGGCGCCGCTGTCGGTGCTCGCGGTGCCCCAGGAGGCCGGGGCCTTGCCCTTGGCCTGGGCGAGGGCCTGGTCGACGAAGGCGTTGAGCTCGGTGCTCGCGGTCGCGTCGGCGGGTCCGCCCGCCTTGACGGCGTCGACCAGGTTGCGGACCGCGTTGCCCGGCATGACGGCCCGGTCGGCCCCGGCGTTGAAGCCGTCCCCGAGCCGGATCGCGTAGAGCCCGGTGATGCCGGTCTCGGTACGGACCGTCTTGAGCACGCTGGCGGCGGGGAACTCGGCGGTGGCCGGCAGCACGGCCACGAACACCGGCTTCCCGGCGTCCTTGATCTTCTTCGCGAGCGCGTCCGCCTGCGCGGGCGGCAGCTGCGCCTCGGCGCGCGGGTCCACGTAGACCGGGCCCTTCTTGAGGGCCTCCGCCACGGTGGTGGTCCCGTCGGCGGCCGACGCCTGCGGGGCGACCAGCAGCGCGGTCGCGGACAGCGCCAGCAGCAGAGCGGCCAGCAGCGATCCAAGAAGTGCGGATGTAAGCCTGGTCCTCATACCCACGACGCTACCCGAAGGGGCGAAATGTTGGGTAAGCGGAACATAAGGGACATCCGTCGCGCCGTCTCACCCCGCCGGAGCGCGGCGAGACGGCTTGCGCCGACTACTCCGCCGGCTCCACGCCCGCGTGCAGCAGGCCGTAGGTGAAGGCGTCTTCCAGGGCCTGCCAGGAGGCCGCGATCACGTTCGGGGCGACGCCGACCGTGTTCCATTCGCGGCTGCCGTCCGTCGTGGTCACCAGGACCCGGGTCGTGGACGCCGTGCCGTGTGTGCCCTCCAGGATGCGGACCTTGTAGTCGATCAGCTCGAACTTCGCAAGCTGGGGGTAGAAGCGCTCCAGGGCGACCCGCAGCGCGCGGTCCAGCGCGTTGACCGGGCCGTTGCCCTCCGCCGTCGCGACGATCCGCTCGCCCTTGGCCCACAGCTTCACCGTGGCCTCGTTGGCGTGCGTGCCGTCGGGGCGGTCCTCGACGATGGCCCGCCAGGACTCGATGCGGAAGTACTTGCGCGCCCGGCCCTCGGCCTCGGCGCGCAGCAGCAGCTCGAAGGAGGCGTCGGCGGCCTCGTACGTGTAGCCCTGGAGCTCCCGCTCCTTGACCCGCTCGACCACCCGGGAGACCAGCGCGCGGTCCCCGCCGAGGTCGACGCCGAGCTCCTTGCCCTTGAGCTCGATGGAGGCCCGGCCGGCCATGTCGGAGACGAGCATCCGCATGGTGTTGCCGACCCGCGCGGGGTCGATGTGCTGGTACAGGTCCGGGTCGACCTTGATGGCCGAGGCGTGCAGGCCCGCCTTGTGCGCGAAGGCGGAGACGCCGACGTAGGGCTGGTGCGTGGAGGGGGTGAGGTTGACGACCTCGGCGATGGCGTGCGAGATCCGGGTCATCTCGGCCAGGGCGCCCGCCGGGAGGACCGTGCGGCCGTACTTGATCTCCAGCGCGGCGACGACCGGGAAGAGGTTGGCGTTGCCGACCCGCTCGCCGTAGCCGTTCGCGGTGCACTGCACGTGGGTGGCGCCCGCGTCCACGGCGGCCAGCGTGTTCGCCACGGCGCAGCCGGTGTCGTCCTGGGCGTGGATGCCCAGGCGGGCGCCGGTGTCGGCCAGTACGGTCGCCACGGTCGCGGTGATCTGCGCGGGCAGCATGCCGCCGTTGGTGTCGCAGAGGACCACGACGTCGGCGCCCGCCTCGTGGGCGGCGCGTACGACGGACTTCGCGTACTCGGCGTTCGCCCGGTAGCCGTCGAAGAAGTGCTCGCAGTCGACGAAGACCCGGCGGCCCTGGGAGACCAGGTGGGCGACGGTGTCGCGGACCATCTCCAGGTTCTCGTCCAGAGTGGTGCGCAGGGCGAGCTCGACGTGCCGGTCGTGGGACTTGGCGACCAGGGTGATCACCGGGGCGCCGGACTCCAGCAGGGCGCGGACCTGCGGGTCGGTGGCGGCCGAGCCGCCCGCCCGGCGGGTGGCGCCGAAGGCGACGAGCTGGGCGTGCTTGAAGTCGATCTCCGCGCGGGCACGGGAGAAGAACTCCGTGTCGCGGGGGTTGGCGCCGGGCCAGCCGCCCTCGATGAAACCCACCCCGAAGTCGTCCAGGTGCCGGGCGATCGTCAGCTTGTCCGCGACCGTGAGGTTGATGCCCTCACGCTGGGCACCGTCGCGCAGGGTCGTGTCGAAGACGTGGAACCCGTCGTCGGGGCCGGGGCCCGAAGCCGGCGCAGTCGGCTCGGTCGCCTCTGTCGTCGTCATGCTGATCTGACTCCTGTCGGATGGGTGGTTCCGGATGCCCGCCCTCGGGCAGGCCGACGCCACTGCCCCCATCATCGCGCGCTGCCCGATCCCGGCATGTTCGTGGCCGGAAAACGAAAAGACCTCTCGCGGGTGCGAGAGGTCTGCGCGCGGGTCTGGGGCACGGTGGCCGCCTCCGCGAAGTTCTTCCGCGGCTCAGCGGCCACTGGGGACCGGCGCGCTGCTGTCCATAATCATGAGCTGAGCAGGCACGTCGGCAGTCTGCCATACCGCATGCCGCGGGTGGACAAGGATCTCAGCATGCGGGCACACCCGTCCGCGCGGCGGGCGGAGCCGCCGGCCGGGCCGGCGGGCCGGGTCGCCGACTCAGCCTCCGGCCCCCGGGGTCAGCGCCTCACTGAGGAACTCGCTGACGTGGTCGAGGATGTCGCCCCGCCCTATCCCGGGCAGGCCGACGGCGACCTGGATGCTGAACCCGTCGAGCAGGGCCCGCAGCCGGGCCGCGAAGCGGTCCGGGTCGACCGGCCGGAACTCTCCGCGCGAGATGCCCTCGGCGAGCAGGGCCACCAGGTCGCGGTGCCAGGCGCCCTCGATGGCCCCCTGGCGGTCCCGCTCCCCCGGCCCCGCGTTCTGCGAGCGGTTCCAGACCTCCAGCCACAGCGTCCAGTGCGGATCCCGCGGGCCCTCGGGCACGTACAGGTCCACGTACGACTGCAGCCGCTCGCGCGCCGGGCCGCGGCGGGACAGCAGGGCGCGGCGGCGGGTGCCGAGCGCCGCCTCGCTCCACTCCAGGGTCTGGAGCAGGAGCTCGTCCTTGGTGCGGAAGTAGTAGAGGAGGTGGCCGCTGCTCATGCCGACCTGGCGGCCCAGGCCGGCCATGGTCAGACCGTCCAGGCCGCGTTCGGCGATGGTGGCCATGGCGGCGACCAGTACGTCCTCGCGCGGCGGCGCGTTCTTGCGCGCGGCACGTACCTCACCCGCCACCATGGCCCACTCCTCGTCCCGGCCGCCCTCTCGGGTCAGACCTTCGGCTGCTGCTGGGTGATGCAGTGGATACCGCCACCCCCGGCGAAAATCGTACGTGCGTCGACGAGCGTCACGGTCCGCTCGGGGAACAGACCGCGGAAGATCTCCGCCGCCTCCTCGTCGCGCGGGTCGTCGAAGGCGCACAGGACCACGCCGCCGTTGCAGAGGTAGTGGTTGATGTAGGAGTAGTCGACCCACTCCCCGTCCTCCTCCAGCACGGTCGGCGCCGGGATCTCCACGACCTGGAGCTGCCGGCCCCGGGCGTCGGTGGACGCGCGGAGTATGGCGGCGATGGTCTTGCCGCGCTCGTGGTCCGGGTGGGCCGGGTCGGGCTGGCTGTGGACCATGACCACCCCGGGGCGGGCGAAGGCGGCGACGATGTCCACGTGGCCCTGCGTGCCGTAGGTGCCGTAGTCGCCTGCCAGGCCGTACGGGAGCCAGATCGCCTTGGTGGTGCCCAGGTGGGCGTGGATCTCGGCCTCGACCTGCTCGCGGGTCCAGTCGGGGTTGCGGCCCTTGCCCAGCTGCACGGTGTCGGTGAGGAGCACGGTGCCCTCGCCGTCCACGTGGATGGCGCCGCCCTCGTTGACCAGCGCGGTGCTATAGGTGCGGGTCCCGGCGATGCCGGAGATCTCGCGGGCGATCTTCGAGTCGTGGTCCCAGCGGGCCCACTCCTGGGCGCCCCAGCCGTTGAAGGTCCAGTCGACGGCGGCCAGCTCGCCGGCCTCGTTGGTGACGAAGGTCGGGCCGATGTCGCGCATCCAGGCGTCGTCGAGCTCGCGCTCGACCAGCTCGATGTCCTCGCCCACCACGGCGCGTGCGCTGTCCGCGTCCCCGGGCGAGACGACGAGGGTCACGGGCTCGTACGAGCGGACCGCGCGGGCCACGGCGCCCCAGGCCTCGCGCGCTTCGGCGAGCTCCTGCTCGGTGGTGAAGGTGGGGTTGGGGCTGGGCCAGGCCATCCAGGTGCGCTCGTGGGGCGTCCACTCGGCGGGCATCCGGAATCCGGCGTTCACGGGCGTGGTGCGGGTCATGGCAGGGGGGTCCTTAAAAGCTCTGCTGACTTAAAGGAAGTACAGGCGGTTGAGGGAGACCGATTCGGCGGCTTCGGAGCGCAGGGGTTCCCCGTCGAGGGAGACGAGTCCGCTGCGCGCGTCCACATCGACCGCGCCCACCCGGGAGTTGAGGAGCAGGTTCCCGGGGCCGATGCCCCGGGTGCCGCGGACGGCGACCCTGCGCCTGCGGGTCGGCATCTCGTCGCCGCCCAGGGCCGCCGCCGCGGCCGAGACGAAGGCGACGGAGATGTCGGCCGCGGTGGCCCCGTACGAGCCGAACTGCGGTCCGAGGACCAGCGGTTCGCAGGTGTCGGTGGCGGCGTTGGGGTCGCCGGTGACCCCGTAGGCGGGGAAGCCGGACTTGAGGACGAGCTGCGGCTTGGCGCCGAAGAACTGGGGGCGCCACAGCACGATGTCGGCGAGCTTGCCGACCTCGATGGAGCCGATCTCGTGGGCCAGGCCGTGGGCGATGGCCGGGTTGATGGTCAGCTTGGCCATGTAGCGCAGTACGCGGGCGTTGTCGTCGCCCTCGCCGTCGCCGGCCAGCGGCCCCAGCTCGC
>NZ_JCAXEG010000014.1:0-185481 GCF_059758875.1 Streptomyces sp. GQ60
CCGTGCCGCGGCTGAGCCGCAGGGGTGGGCGGGCTCCGTCGGGGTTCGGTGGTGGCGGTGGCGTGCGTGCGGCACGGAGTATTGCGGAAGCGTGACCGCCGCCACAAGGGCAAGAGGGTTCTCGGTCGGGTCTGACCCCTCCTGAGCCCTGATTTAGATGGTTACACGTGATCAAACTCGACTTCGTGTGCGGGTCACGATCCGTACTGAGGCTCGCTCTAACCCTTGGCGAGAGCGGCGATCGAGTGCTACACAGTGTCCAAGCACTGCAAGTGACACGTGTAACAACATCGTGTGAACCGCACAGCGTCACGCAGCACCCCGCCGTGCCGCACCGCACCGCACCGAATCCCCGACGCACCGCAACGCGCCCCACCGCACCCCCACCACGCCGCACCGCAGGCACCGCACGCACCGCACCGCACGAGCAGTCGCACCGCGTCAGCCGCCTCGCGCTCGGCGCGGCGTTCCCCCGGCGACGCCCTCGTGCGCGACAGCACCCTCGGCGTCTCCGTCCTCCCCGCGCACCGCACCGGCGGTCCCCCCGCGCCACCTCCCCGCTCCGTCCCCCGAGGAGTCGTCATGGCTACGAACGAGATCATCGACCCGCCCGCCGTCCCGGCGGACCCCGAACCCTCCCGCGGACGCGGGCTCCTGCTCCTCCTGCTGGTCGCGAACTCCGCGATGATGGCCGTCTACATGGGCGTCGGCTCCGTCCTCCTGCCCACCCAGATCGCCGCGATCGCCGGCGACGACAAGGTGGCCGTCCTGGGTCTGATCGGCGGTATCAGCGCGATCTTCGCCACCGCCTTCAACCCGATCGCAGGCGCGCTCTCCGACCGCAGCGGCCGCCGCAACCCCTGGGTCCTCGGCGGGGCGCTCGGCTCGCTCGCGGGGCTCGCCGTCCTCGGCAGCGTCAGTACGGCCCTGCTCGTCGGGATCGGCTGGTGCCTGGTCCAGGCGACCATGAACGTCTACCAGGCCGCCGTCACCGCGATCGTGCCCGACCGCGTGCCCGCCGCCCGGCGCGGCACCGCGTCCGCGCTGGTGGGACTGGGCCTGCCCATCGGCGGCACGGTCGGCGTACTGATCGCCTCCCAGACCTCGGAGCACCTGCGCACCGGCTACCTCGTCTTCGGCGGGGTCATCGCCGGAGCCGCGCTGCTGCTCACCACCTTCTGCCGGGACGTACCGCGCTCCGAGCCCGCCGCGGACGCGCCCGCCGCCCCCAAGGGGGCGCAGATCAAGGCCTTCCTTTCGGCCCTCGCCAACCACGACTTCCGATGGGCCTTCATCGGGCGCGCCCTGATGGTCCTCGGGTACTTCTCGGTGGTCGGCTACCAGCTCTACATCCTCGGCGACCACATCACGCTCCCCGAGGGGATGACGCCGCCCGCCGCGATGGCGGTGCTCACCCCCGTGTCGATGGTCGCCATGGCCGTCTCCACGGTGGTCGGAGGGCTGCTGTCCGACCGCTGGAACCGCCGCAAAGTGTTCGTCGGCGTCTCGGCGGCCCTCGCCGGGCTGGTCATGGTGGTCCCGGTCGTCAGTCCGACGTGGACGGGCATGCTCGTCTTCAGCGCGCTCAACGGCCTGGCCTTCGGATGCTTCATGGCCGTCGACACCGCGCTCGTCACCCTGGTGCTGCCCCGGGCCGAGGACGCCGCCCGCGACATGGGCGTACTGAACATCGCGAACGCCGGGCCGCAGATCATCGCCCCGTTCGTCGCCTCCGCCGTGGTCACCACCCTGGGCGGGTACACGCCGCTGTTCCTGGTCGGTGGCGCCCTCTCGCTGATCGGCGCACTGGCGATCCTCCCCATCCGCAGCGTGCGCTGATCCCCGCCAGGCCCCGTGGCGCCGAAAAGCCTCCGGCCCCCGGCCTCCGGCCTCGAGGTCCCGGGGTCCCGGGGTCCCGGGGTCCCGGGGTCCCCGCAGCCTCCGGGCCGCCCCTCGAGGGCGGCGGCCCGGACCGCACTCCGGCGGGCTCGCGCCGAGGGTCGCGAGTCCGCCGGGCACCACCCTGCCGACCCTCACCCCGTCCCTGTTTCCCCTCCCTCTCCCAAGGAGCGTTCTTCCGTGCAACGCAAGCGAGTTCTGCCGTTGGCCGCCCTGCTGCTCTGCGCGCCGGCCCTCGCCGGTACGGTGCCCGCCGCAGCGGCCGCACCGCAGGCCGGGCCGGTGCCCGCACCGGTGCCCACGGGCCCGCTGCGGATCCTGCTCACCAACGACGACGGCTACAACGCGCCCGGCATCCGCCTGGCCTTCGCGCGGCTGACCGCCGCCGGGCACGACGTCACCATCGTGGCCCCGCTGACCAACCAGAGCGGCGCCGGCACGAAGACGTCCAACTCCCCCTCCCTCGCGGTCCGCCACCCGGAGCCGAAGGTGTGGGCGGTCGACGGAACCCCCGGTGACTCGGTGAACTTCGGGCTCTCCGAGGTGTTCGAAGGGCGAGCACCCGATCTCGTCGTGTCGGGCACCAACTACGGCCCGAACGTGGCCGCGCTCGCCAGCCACTCCGGCACGGTCGGCGGCGCCGTCGCCGCACTCGACGCGGGCGTACCCGCCATCGCCCTGAGCACCGGCGGCCTCGTCGCTCCCGACCCCGTGACCACGGTCAATGCGATGGGTCCGACGCTCGACTTCGCCGTCAAGCTGATCGACCGGCTGCGCTCGCGGGCCCGCTCGGGCCCCCTGCTGCCCGAGGGCGTCGGCCTCAACGTGAACCACCCCGTCGTCGGCGCCGACGGCAAGGGCACCCCGGCCGGGGTGGCCACCACCTTCCAGGACGCGCAAGCGCTCCTGAAGGCCGACTTCACCGACGCCGGCGACGGCACCTGGAAGGTCGGCGTGACGGTGGACCTGAAGACGCCGGCCCGGGGCAGTGACGTCGAGGCCGTGAGCGCCGGGAAGATCGCCGTCAGTCCGATGAACGCGGACTGGAACACCGGACCGGCCGACTTCGCCGTCACCGCCGCCCTGCTCACCGGACTCCGCCCGTAGGTAGGGCGCACTCGCAGGCGAGGCCTCGGCCTCAGGCCGGTCCTCGCCCTCCGGCTGGTCCTCGCCCTCCGGCTGGTACTCGACCCTAGGCCGGGCCCGGCCCTCGGGCCAGGACCCGCCGACCACACCCGCAGGCCTTCCGGAGGCGGGGCGGGCGTCCCCCGCCCCGTCCCGCCCCGGACGGCCCGACCCCAGGAGTACGGATGCAGCGGCTCTCGCGCCGGATCACCCGGCTTTCCACGGCAAGACCCTTACTCGGCACGGCGCTGGCCCTCACCGCGCTGATCGCCACCGCACTCCCCGCGGCCGCCTCTCCCGACGGCCTCCCCGGCGGAGTCACAGGCGGCCCACCGGCCGGGTCGCCCCGCCCGGTGGTGTCCGTCGAACAGGGCGCGCTGCGCGGCCGCGCCCACGGCGGGGCGCAGGAGTTCCTCGGTGTGCCCTACGCCGCCGCGCCGGTCGGGGAGAACCGGCTGCGCGCCCCGCAGGCGCCCCGGCACTGGAACGGAGCGCGCGAAGCCGCCGAACAGGCCCCCGCCTGCCTGCAGTTCTCGCCGTTCGGGCTGCGCGATCCCTCGGCCGTCAGCGAGGACTGCCTGTACCTGGACGTGTACCGGCCCGGCCGGACCCGCGCGGGGGCCCGGCTGCCGGTGATCCTCTGGATGCACGGGGGCGCGTACAGCCAGGGCACCGGCACCCAGTTCGGCGGCCGCACGATGGCGGAACTCACCGGCTCCGTCGTGATCAGCATCAACTACCGCCTCGGCCAGCTGGGTTACCTGGGCCTCCCCGAACTGGGCCGGGAGAACGCGCTGCGCTCCGGCTCCTTCGGCCTGATGGACCAGATCCAGGCGCTGCGCTGGACGAGGGAGAACATCGCGGCCTTCGGCGGGGACCCGGGCAACGTCACGGTCTCCGGCCAGTCCGCGGGCAGCGGTTCGGTGTGCGGGCTGCTCGCCGCCCCGCCGGCGGCCGGACTGTTCCACCGGGCCGTGCTGCAGAGCGGGCCGTGCACGCTGCTGCGCACCCCCGACGGCGCGCGCGCCGAGTCCGAGGCGCGTGCCTTCGCCGCGAGCGCGGGCTGCCCCGATCCGGCCGGAGTCGTCGCGTGCCTGCGCGCCGCTTCCGGACGGTCGCTGGTGGACGCGGCCCGTACGCGTGCCACTTCGGGTCCCGCGTCGGGCGACGGGCTGCTCCCGCGGGACCCGGCCGCCGCGATCTCGGCCGGGTCATGGAACAAGGTCCCGGTCCTGATCGGGAGCACCCGCTCCGAGGCACGCCTCTTCGTCGCGCTGACCCAGCCCGGCCTGACGGCCGGGCAGTACGCGGAGCAGGTCCTCGCGAGCTACGGGGCGGCCGGACCGGAGGTCCTCGCCCGCTATCCGGTCGCCGCGCACGGATCCCCGTACCTGGCGCTGTCGACGGTCATGACCGATGCGACGTTCGCCTGTGAAACCGCCTGGACGGCGCAACTGTTCGCACGCCAGGTGCCCACCTTCGCCTACGAGTTCGACGACCCCGAGTCGCCGACCCTGGCGGGCGCGCAGGTTCCGGGCCTGGACCAGTCGAACGCGCACAGCGCCGAACTCGCCTACCTGCACGACTTCACCATGGGCGAGCGGCCCCTGACCTCCGTCCAAGTCGCCCTGGCGACGCGGATGAAGCGCTACTGGGGTGCCTTCGCCCGCCACGGGGTTCCCGCGGTCGCGGGCCAGAGCCCCTGGCCGGTGGCCGGACCGGGCGGCACGGTGCTGACCCTGGCGCCCGCGGGGGACCGACTCGACCGGGCGTTCGCAGCCGAGCACCAATGCGGCTTCTGGCGCGGCCGGCCCTCCCGGCCGCTCTGACGGGAGACGAGACCCGGTGGTCCGTACGGGGGATGATCCGCGCTCGCCTCAACGCGCGAGCGCGGGGCTCATCCTCTGGTGGTCACCGAACCGACGGCGGCCCGGGGGGTGCCGCCACGCCGCCGGATGCCCCGAGGGCCACGGTCCCCAGGGGCATCCGGCGGTTCCCCGCGTCCACGGCGCGGGCCGTACCGACCGCCGACCCGCCGCGGCGGCTCCCGAGTCCGTGGGCTGGGCCCTCGGTACGGCCGTGTCCTGTGCCCGGGCGCTGATCAGCCCGTCGGGGCTCGGCTGCGGTGTAAACGACGGACTGGCCGGGGAACTGGCCCGGTTCGCGGGGAGCGTGACGATCGGCGCGGCCGCCTCCGACCACCCAACCTGGACGCGCCGCTCGCCGAACCGCTCGCTGACGGGCATCCCCGGGGACGGCCGGGCCCGGCGGGTCCGCCGGGCCCGGCCGGTGCTAGCGGGAGCCCGCCGAGGCGTGAACCGGCGGGCCGGAAGCCCCGGCCGCCGACGACATGGCGTGCACGGCGTCGAGCTGGGTCTCCATGTCGTCGAGCGCGCTGCGCACCGCCGCGATGCGCAGCAGGAGCTCGTCGGCGGCGTCCGGCGGCGACTGCTTCGCCAGGAGCAGGGACCGCTTCTCCTCCTTCTCGGCCTCGTCCTCCATCTCCCGCGCCTCCTCGAGTGCGTTGAGGACCACGCCGATCAAGACGTTGACCAGCACGAAGGAGCCGAAGAGCACGTAGGAGGCGTAGTAGAGGAGGCTCAGTGGGGAGATGGCCAGCCCCGCGTGGACGGCGTCCCCCAGCCCTTCGAGCGTCATCAGCAGGAACAGGGTCAGCGCGGCCCGGCCGATGGACCCGTAGTGCTGCGGGTCGTGGTCGGCGAAGCAGATCCAGCCGATCATCGCGTACACGTAGACGATCAGCGCGCCCACGAACAGGAAGCTGACGGTACCGGGCAGGCTGCGGCCCACCGCGACCAGCAGGACCCGCAGCTGGGGCATGAACCGGGCGGTCCGCAGGACCCGCGCCAGCCGCAGCAGCCGCAGGAGCGTGGTGTTCTCCCGGAGGAACGGGATGAAGGCCGAGGAGACGACCACCAAGTCGAAGATGTTCCAAGGGTCCTGGAAGAAAGCTTTCGGCCGGTCGGCGTGCGCGCCGAGGCGGATCAGCATCTCCAGGGTGAAGGCGATCACGCAGAAGCGCTCGGTCGCCGCAAGGAGACCGCTGTACTCGGCGGAGAAGCCGCTGTAGGTCTCGGCCCCCAGAAGCGCGGCGTTGAAGAGGATCACCGCGAAAACGGTGAGCGAGAACGCGGGCGCCTCGCACACGTCACGGCAAGGCGCGGCAAGCCTTCCACGCCAGGTGTCCACCGCGGTCGGGTCGGTCATCGTGCTCCCTCGTACGGGCCACCGGCCGCCACCGGCCCCGCACGCGCCGGCTGTGCCGCGACGGAAGACGAGGCAGCCGAGGCGATGTTCATGTTCCGGGTCGTGTAACGCCGTACGGGCGAATTCGAGACGCCCTGGAGCGCTACATCGCCCGATCGGGGCCCCGGCCCGCCCCGCGTGGGCCGAGGAGCGGCGGGCAGGATGGCCGCATGACGAGTCGTGACGGCGGGACCGGACGGGCATGGGCAGCGTTGGGCGGTCCCGAAGGGCTGGCGGGGCAGGTGGGCTACCGGGGCCCGAGTGGTCTGGGGGACGGGCCGCTGCCCGTGAGGGAGCTCGCGCGGGCCACGGTGGGCGTGTGCGCGCTGGCCGCCGCGGAGCTGGCCGCCGTACGGGCCGGGGGCGGGGCGGACGACGTGTCTCCACTGCTGGTCGACGAAGGGGCCGTGGCCACGGCGTTCGTCAGCGAGCGCCACCTGCTGGTGGACGGCCGGGCGCCCGTGTCGTTCGCGCCGCTGTCCGGCTTCTGGCGGGCCGACGACGGGTGGGTGCGTACGCACGCCAACTATCCGCACCACGAAGCCGCGTTGGTGAGCGTCCTGGGGGCCGGGACCCGGGAGGGCGTGGCCGGGGCGATCGCCCGGCGGCGGGCGGTGGACGTCCAGGAGGAGGTCTACGCGGCCGGCGGGCTGGCGGTGGCCGTGCTGACGGAGGGCTACGGCGCGCCGCACCCCCTGGTGGAACGGACGGAGTCGGGCGTGGGCGGGCGGCCCCTCGGCAGGGTCGCGGCGGGCACCGCGCTGCCGATGGCGGGGGTACGGGTGCTCGACCTGACCCGGGTCATCGCGGGGCCGGTGGCCACCAGGACGCTCGGACTGCTCGGTGCGGACGTCCTGCGGATCGACTCCCCGGCCCTCCCCGAGGCGGACGACGCCTACGCGGACACCGGCTTCGGGAAGCGCTCCGCCCTCCTCGACCTGGGAGCGCCGGAGGGCAGGGCGGTGTTCGACGGCCTGCTGGCCGGAGCGGACGTGGTGGTGACGGGATACCGGCCGGGAGCACTGGAGCGGTACGGGCTGGGCGCGCAGGAACTGCTCGCGCGGCGCCCGGGTCTGGTCGTGGCCGAGCTGTGCGCGTGGGGGTGGCGCGGCCCCTGGGCGCGGCGCAGGGGGTTCGACTCGCTCGTGCAGGCGGGGTACGGGATCGCCGCCGCCTGCGGTGACGAGGACGGCCCCGGGGTGCTGCCGGCGCAGGCACTGGACCACGGGACGGGGTACCTGGCGGCCGCCGGGGTGCTACGGGCGCTCGCGGAGGGCGGTGGCCGAACCCTGCGGTTCTCCCTGGCGGGGACGGCGTCGTGGCTGGTCCGCGAAGTCCCGCGGGCCGGCGCCGCCGTACCGGGATACAGCCCGGAACCGTGGCTGCGGGAGACGGGCTCGGGGTACGGCCCCCTGCGGTACGCGGCCTCGCCGCTCGGCGGCCGCGATGGGGAGCGGGGCCCCTCCCGCTGGGGGACGGACCGGCCCGCCTGGCTCTGAGCCGTCGGCCGGGGCCCCGCGGGGAGGTGCCGACCGCCTCCGGGGTCTGGAGGCGGTCGGCACCGGGCGGAACGGGTGAGGAGACTTGTCAGGGTCAGGGTCAGGGTCAGGATCAGGGTCAGGATCAGGTGCTCACGCGCTCTGGAACCGGACTAGAAGTACTAGAAGTAGACGTTCCAGGTGACGCCGACCGAGGAGGACTTGCCCGCCGCGTCGGTCACGGTCAGGGTGCTGCCACCGAAGCCCCAGGTGGTGGGGGAGCCGGTGATGACGCCCGTGGCGGCGTTCATGCTCAGGCCGGCCGGCAGGCCCGTGGCCTTGAAGGCGTACGGCGTGGTGCCGCCGGTGGCCTGGAGGGCGAGTGTGACGGGCTTGCCGATGTAGACGGTCTGGTTGCCCGGGTTCGTCAGGACCGGGCTGGTGCCCGTGACGGTGCTGACCGTCCAGGAGAACGTCGCGGAGGCGGCCTTGCCCGCGTTGTCCGTGGCGGTGACGGTCACGGTG
This sequence comes from Streptomyces sp. GQ60, assembly GCF_059758875.1. Taxonomy (NCBI): domain Bacteria; kingdom Bacillati; phylum Actinomycetota; class Actinomycetes; order Kitasatosporales; family Streptomycetaceae; genus Streptomyces; species Streptomyces sp. GQ60. Next base: position 8,295 of record NZ_JCAXEG010000014.1, read on the forward strand.
GAGGTACCGGCCGTGGTGGCGGTGCCCGTGATCGTGCCGGTCGCGGAGCCGATGCCCAGGCCGGCGGGCAGACCCGTCGCGGACCAGGCGTAGGGCGCGGTGCCACCGGTGGCCTTGACCGTCAGGCTGGCCGCGGCGCCGACGGCGGAGCTCTGGCTGCCGGGGTTGGTCACGGACGGCGCCGTACCCGCGGTCGTGATCGTCCACGAGAAGGAGGCGGAGCCGGTCTTGCCGGCGTTGTCGGTGGCGGTGACGGTCACGTGGGAGGTTCCGGCCGTGGTGGGGGTGCCCGTGATGGTTCCGGTCGAGGAGGCGATGGCCAGCCCGGCGGGCAAGCCCGTCGCGGACCAGGCGTAGGGGGCCGTGCCGCCCTCGGCGCTGTTGCGCAGCTCGGGTATCCGGGCGCCGACGACGCCGTTCTGGGCCGAGACCGCGGCCACGGTGACGTTGCCAGGCTGCGGCGTGGTGACGGCCAGGGTCACCTTGAACTTGGCCAGGGCCTCGACCACGGGCTGGAAGATGGTGAACTTCTCGCCGCTGCCCGAGGTACAGGTGGCACTGCCGCCGCCGGAGTGCAGGCCGACACCCTTGCCGCCGGTCGCGGTGACGTACGCGCCGCCCGAATCTCCGCCCGCGGAACAGGCGTTGGAGTACGACAGGCCGTCGATGACCACGCTGCCGTAGTCCACGCTCTGGTTGACCTTGGTGACCTCGCCGCACCGCATGCCCGTGGTCTGCCCGGAGCGGCAGACCGCGGTGCCGACCACGGCGTCGGCCGAGCCGGTGACGGCGACGGGGGTGTGGGTCGCGTCGCCCGCGACGTAGGGGGAGAGGTTCCACCCCGACTGGTCCACGTCGACGACGCCCATGTCGCCTTCCCGGGCGTTGACGCTGCCCTGCCCGTCCTTGTTGGACGTGCCCACGCGGGTCCCGTCCTTGCCGTAGGCGGGCTGGTTGACGTCGTTGGTGCAGTGGCCGGCCGTCAGGAAGGTCTTGGCGCCCCCGGTGACCCGGGTGGCGGCGAAGCCGATGGAGCACGGGCTCTCGCTGCCGGGCACCCACTTCTCGCCGCCGGTCACGTCGGCCTGCTGCCGCGGGCTGTCGGAGGTTTCCGTGACGTGGACGATGCCGCCCAGGGCGGTGAGGCGGGTCACGAAGGCGTCCGTGGACGCGTTGCGCGCAGTCCGGTCCACAGTGACGTCGATCCGGTTGTTCCGGACGTCGGGGCCCCACGACACCACACCCGCGATCCCGGACCCGATGTCGCGCGTCACGGTCCGGGCGGCGGCGGCCAGTTCGGCCCGGCTGTACCGGGCCTGCTGGGCGACGGCGCCCGCGTCCCGTACCAGTGCCGCGTCCGCCGCGTCGGAGACGGCCGCGTTCAGCCGTCCCGTGGAGGAGTCGAACCACAGGCCGGCCACCCGGTCGCCGACCCGGCCCCGGACGAGGGTGGCCGCCTCGTAGGCCGCCGCTTCGTCGGCGATGCGGTCGCGGACCTGTGCGGCGGAGAGGTGGAGATCGCGCTGCATGGCGTCGAGGACCTGCGGGGACGCGGACGGTCCGGGCCGCGCGGCCTCGGTGGCCCGTGCGGGCAGGACGCCCAGGCCGCCGAGCGCGACGACGGCCGTGACGGAAGCGGCCGTAAGGGAGGCCCACTTGGACCTTTCTGACAGATTTCGCACGGAAATCCCTTCATGGGGGGCGGACCGGAGGGGTAGGCCGGTACGGATGCGCGTCCCGTGGGGGAGCGCGGGACGCTTCACGTCCCCGGAGCCCGGATTTCGTGGAGCCGCTTCTGCGGACTCCGGGTGGCCAACAGAGTTATCCCGGGCCGGTGCCGGGAGCATCGGAGGAATCCCTTGCTGCCCACCACGGGGGCCAGCGGCTCAACCCGCCGCGCTCCGGCCCGCGTTGCCCTCACGCGCCGACCGGGCGGGCCTCCCGTGACGACCGGAAGGGCCTCACGCGCGCGGCGCGGGCCGCAGCCCGCGCCGGGCGCGCGTACTGCGTGCCGGGCCCGTCGCGCCGGGCCCGGCACGCAGTACGGCGAGCCGTCCAGACCACGCCCCCGCTCCTCCCGTGGAGGGCAGCGGTGCTCCGGGTCTGCGCCCGCACCCGGAGTGTGGACGGCCCGCCAGGGGGCCCGTCGTCTTCCCGTCCGCCCGCGGGCGACGACGGGAAGGCGACGACAGGCCCCGGCACCACCATCGCCGGGAGCGGCACCCCTTGGCATCAGGGGAAACCCTTGATCCCCCGGCCCGGCGGCCCCCGGCGTTGTCACGGGAACCGCCGCCGCCTACGGTGCCACCTCGTGACGCCAGACAGTGACGTGGAGAACTCCGCCCACCCCGCTCACCCCGCCAACCCCGCGTCGGCCGCAGGGGTCCGGCGCGCGGTCCCCGGGGCGGCCGCGCGCGCGGCCGGAGTGCTGGAGCGCGAGGGGCGGGTGGCGCTCGCCGGCCCCTGGGGCGCGGGCAAGACCACCGTCCTGGAGGACGTGCTGCGCGCTCCACACGCCGGCCCGGGCGCAGGCTCCGGCGCCGCGCGAACGGTGCTGCGCGTCACGACGGTCGAAGAGGACCGCGACCACGTCTTCGGCGCGCTCGCCCAGATGCTGTCCCACTGCGGAGCGGCCCAGCTCGCGGCGCTCTCCGGCAGGCAGAACGAGGTGGTCGACCGGATCCTGCACCGGGGCGCGGACGAACCGCTCGCGGCCTCCGAGCAGTTGCCCGCCCGCCTCGCGGTGACCGCGCTGCTGGCGTCGGGCCGCTGGATCCTGGCCGTCGACGGGGCCCAATGGCTCGACCCGGCCAGCGCCGACGTCCTCGGCTACGCCCTGCGCACCCTCGCCGCACCCGGTCTCACCGCGATCGTCACCGAACGCGTCCACGGCCGGGCACAGGCCGCCGCCCGGCTGCTCGGCGGGCACCCCGCCCAGATCGACGTGGACCCGCTCGACGCCGAGGAGACGGCCGCCCTGCTCGACGCGCACGGCCTGCCCACCCGCTGGGCGGGCCCCCTGCAGAGCCACTGCGGCGGCCACCCCCTGCTGACCTCCGTGTCCTGTACGGCGCTCGCGCGGCCGCCCGCCTCACAGCGGCACCGGCCCGCCATGGCCGAGCAGTCGGTCGACGCGGCCGGGGCCTGGCTGCGCGCCACGCTCGGCGAACCGGCCCGGCGCACCCTGATGCTCGCCGCCCTCACGAGCCGGCCCTCGCTGCCGCTCCTCCTGAGGGCCGGCTGCTCCGACGCGGAGGAACACCTGGCCCAGGCACAGGCCGCCGGGGTGCTGAGCGTGGACCCGGCGAGCGCCGTCCACTTCACCGCGGCGGCCCTGGCCCGGGCCGCCGCCCGCTCCGGGGCCAGGCCCCTTCGCGCGGCCGCCCACCTGACGCTCGCCCGGGCCGTCGGCGACCCCGTTCACGAGGTACGCCACCGGGCCCTGGCCGCGGACCTGCCCGACCAGGGACTGGCCGAGGACACCGAGACCGCCGCGGCCACCGCCCGCGAGGCGGGCGAACGGGCCCTGGCCGCCGAGCTGTTCCTCCTCGCTGCGGAGATCACCCCGCCGGCCCGGTCCGCCGTGCGCGTCCGCAGGCTCTCGTACGCGGCCCAGGAGGCGGCCTGCGCCGGCTCCGTCGACACCGCCCGGCAGGCGGCCGACGCCCTGACCGCCAGCAGGGCCGAGCCCACCGACCAGGTCACCGCGCTGCTCGCCGTCGTCGACGCCCACGGCCAGGCCGTCTCCGACCTGGAACCGCTGCTGGCACGCTGCCGGGAACTGGCGGCCGGCCACCCCGGCCTCCTCGCCGCCGTCGAGCTCCGCGCGGCCATCGCCGCCAACGTCGCGCACTCGGCCCCGGAGCGGGCCCTGCGTGCGGCCGGCCGGGCCGCCGAACTCGCCGCCGCCGGCGGCCACCGCCCCCTGCAGGCGGCAGCCCTGACCATGCGCGCCCGGATGGAACGGGTCCTGGGCACCGCCGACGCGCCGGGCACCCTCGCCGAAGCACTCGCCCTGGGGGTCCCGGCCCAGCACTCCGGCATCCGCAACAGCGCCCAGTACCTCGCCGCCCGGCACGCCGTCTTCGACGACCGGCTGGCCGAAGCGCGCGATCGGCTCCTGGAGCTGCTCGCGCTCGCCGAGCACGAGGGCGACTCCGAGGACCTGGTCGACATCTGGCGCAGCCTCGCCGAGGTCGACACCCGCCTCGGCGCCTGCGCCCCGGCGCTCGCCTGGGCCGATCAGGCCGTACGGCTGTCCACCACGGCGGGGCTGTCCATGGGACCCGCCTGGTACACCGCCGCGCTGACGCAGAGCGCCGCCGGATCCTTCGCGGCCGCCCTGCGCACCGCCTCCTGCGGGGCCCGCGCCTCGCAGGAGGAGGGCGACGGACTGTACGTGTCCCGGAGCCTCTGGGTCATGGGCGCGGTCCAGCTCCACACCGGGGACGTGGCCGACGCCGTGGCCTCGCTCACGGCCGTCGCCGAGGCCGAGCGGCACGTCCCGTCGGCCGACCCGGGCATGTTCCGCTGGCAGCCGGACGCCGTGGAGGCCTTCACCTGCGCGGGCCGGCTCGACCTGGCCCGCGCACTGCTGGAGCGCGCACGGCCCGCGCCGGGCCTGGCCGGCGCGGCCTCGGGACCGGGGGCGGCGCTGGACCGCGCACACGGGATCCTGCTGGCCCGCGGCGGCGCCGTGGAGGAGGCGAGCGGCCTGCTCCACCGCACGGCGGCCGCCTTCGAACGGCTGGGGCTGCCGCTGGAGCAGGCCCGTACGCTCCTCGCCCTGGGCAGGGTCGAACGGGCCCGCAGGCGCCAGGCCGCCGCCCGCGCGGCATGGGAGGCGGCCCGGGCCGTCTTCGACGACACCGGCGCCCGACCCTGGCAGGAGCTCACCCGGGAGCTGCTCGACCGGGCGGGCGGCTCGGCTCCGGCAGCGGGCCCGGCGCCGGGCGCGAGCAGGCTGACCGAGTCCGAGTCGCGCCTGGCGGACCTCATCTGCCAGGGGGCCACCAACCAGCAGGCGGCCCAGCACATGTTCATCTCGGTCAAGACCGTCGAGGGCATGCTGAGCCGCGTCTACCGCAAGCTCGGCGTCCGCTCGCGCACCCAGCTCGCGGCGGCCCGCGCCGCCGCGGCCCCGGGCATGGACGGCCGAACGCCCCCCGGGTGACCTGGGGTCACCCGGGGGGCGTTCGGCACGTCCGGTCCTGCGGGGCCCTGAGGCTCAGGCCGCCGGCGCCGGGTAGGTCGGGTACTCGACCCCGGAGACGTACTGGACGACCCGGACGACCTGGCAGGAGTAGCCGAACTCGTTGTCGTACCAGAGGTAGAGGATCGCGTTGTCCCCGTCGACCTTGGTGGCGCCCGCGTCGACGATCGAGGCGTGACGCGAGCCGATGAAGTCGCTGGAGACGGCGTCGGGCGCCGTGGTGAAGTCGATCTGGCGCTTCAGCGGCGAGGTCAGCGACACGTCGCGGAGGTAGTCGAGCACCTCGTCGCGGGTGGTCTCGCGGCCGAGGCGCAGGCTGAGGATCGCGATCGAGACGTCCGGGACGGGGACGCGGATCGAGCTGCCGCTGATCGGGGCCTTGAGGTCGGGCAGCGCCTTGGCGACGGCCGAGGCCGCGCCGGTCTCCGTCATGACCATGTTGAGCGGCGCGGAGCGGCCGCGACGGTCGGCGCTGTGGTAGTTGTCCAGCAGGTTCTGGTCGTTGGTGAACGAGTGGACGGTCTCCACGTGGCCGCGCAGGACGCCGTACTCGTCCGCCATCGCCTTCAGCGGCGGGACGATCGCGTTGGTGGTGCAGGAGGCGCAGGACAGGATCTGCTCGTCGGGCTTGATCGTGTCGTGGTTGACCCCGTGCACGATGTTGGGGACGTCGCCCTTGCCCGGAGCCGTCAGGACGACCTTGTCGATACCGGGGCGCAGGTGCTTGGACAGCCCCTCGCGGTCGCGCCACTTGCCGGTGTTGTCGATCAGGATGGCGTCCTTGATGCCGTACGCCGTGTAATCGACCTCGGACGGGTCGTTGGCGTAGATCACCTTGATCTCGTTGCCGTTGGCGATGATGGTGCTGGTCGCCTCGTCCACGGTGATCGTGCCCTGGAACTGGCCGTGGATCGAGTCGCGGCGCAGCAGCGAGGCGCGCTTGACGAGGTCCGCCTCACCGCCGCCGCGGACGACGATGGCGCGCAGGCGCAGGCCGTTGCCGGAACCGGTCTTCTCGATGAGCAGGCGGGCGACGAGGCGGCCGATGCGGCCGAAGCCGTAGAGGACCACGTCGCGGCCCTCGCGGCGCTCGATCTTGTCGGCACCCGTGGCGCCGGCGACGGCGCCGGCGGTGAACTCCTCCACCGACAGACCGCGATCGTCCGCCGCGTACGACGCGGCGAGCATGCCGAGGTCGATCTGCGAGGGACCGAGGTCGAGGGTGGTGAGCGCCTGGAGGAACGGCAGGGTCTCGGTGACCGAGAGCTCCTCACCGTCGATCTGGCGGGCGAACCGGTGGGTCTTGAGAATGCTCACCACGGACTTGTTCACCAAGGAGCGGCTGTGCAGCAGGATCGTGACGTCCCGCTCCCGGTGCAGCTTTCCGATGATCGGAATCATCGACTCCGCGATCTTCTCGCGGTTCTTCCAATTGGTGAACGAGTCGTCATTGACAGTCACAGAATTATCTTTCGAGCTAGGCGGCGCTCATATGCTAACCCGCGCGCGGACCGCTCTTTCAGGCACCCCCTGAGCCGACGGTCAGCCCTCGGCGCGCTGGGTCACGGGAGCGGTGCTCTCGTCGCCCAGGAACTCGTACCAGCGGCGCTGGAGGCACAGGTAGCGGGTGTCCGCCTCGGCGAGCGCGAGGAAGGAATCGACCGTGTCGGCCAGCCGCTCGCGCAGGCCCGGATCGGTCAGCTCGCCGTCCTCGCCGAAGGCCGAGTGCGCCATGGCGAGACTGAACATGTCGGGGTACACCCGGGCCCCGAGGTGTTCGAGCGGGACCCGCAGCGCCCAGAGCCCGCGGTTCCCGCCGATCATCGACGGGGAGGCGGACACCAGCAGGGTCTGCTTGTCCTTGAAGGGCTGCGGCCGGAACCGGGACACCCAGTCCACCGCGTTCTTCACGACGCCGGGCACGGACGCGTTGTACTCGGGCGAGGCGATCACCAGGGCCTGCGCCGCCAGCAGCCGCTCGCGCAGGGCGGCCGACCCCGGGGGCTGGCCGTCGGCCTGCTCGGCGTCGCCGTCGTACGTGGGCATCACGAAGTCCCCGATCCGGGCGAGGTCCGCGACGGCGCCCGAGCGCTCGACCTGACCGGCGACGAGCGCGGCCAGCCGGACGTTCACGGAGCCCTCGCGGGAGGACCCCGCGAGGACGAGGACCCGTAGCGCGTCGGGTCCGGTGGTGACGCTCAGGGGAGCCGGGGCGGCCGGGTCCGTCGGGAACTTCGGGCTCTGGGACTGGTTCGCATCGGTCACGTGCGGGACCGTACGGGACCCGCCGGGGGTCCCCGCGGCGCGGCGCACGGGCTGTCACCCGGACGGGGTCAGTTGGCGCCCCAGCCGCCGTCCAGGGGGAGCGAGGAGCCCGTCACGTAGCCGGTGTGCGGACCGCACAGCCACAGGGCGGCCGCCGCGACCTCCTCGGGCTCGATGAGCCGCTTGATCGGCGACCGGGTCAGCAGGACCTCGGAGACGACGTCCCGGGCGTCGATGCCGTGGGCCGCGGCCTGGTCCAGGATCTGCCCCTCGACCAGGGGGGTGCGGACGTAGCCGGGGCTGATGCAGTTGCTGGTCACGCCGTACGGGGCCCCCTCGATGGCGGTGACCTTGCTCAGCCCCTCCAGCGCGTGCTTGGCCGCCACGTAGGCCGATTTGTACGCGCTGGCGCGCAGCCCGTGCACGCTGGAGATGTTGACCACCCGGCCCCAGCGGGCCGCGTACATGTGCGGCAGCACGTGGCGCAGCAGCAGGAAGGGCGCTGTGACCATCACCTGCTGGATCAGGGCGAAGCGCTCGGGCGGGAACTCGGTGATCGGGGCGACGTGCTGGAGCCCGGCGCTGTTGACCAGGATGTCGACGGCGGCGGGCAGCCCCCCGATCGCGCCGGGGTCGGCCAGGTCGACGACGTGGGCGTGGCCGCCGACGAGGCCGGCGACGGCCTCGGCCGCCGCCGCGTCGATATCGGCCACGTGCACGACGGCCCCGGCCTCGGCCAGGGCCACCGCGCACGCCCGGCCGATGCCGCTGCCGCCGCCCGTCACCAGGGCGACACGCCCCCGCGGACCCGAGGGGGAAGGAAGTTCGCTCGTCATGTCCGGAAGCGTAGGGAGGGCCGCGGGCGGCGCCCACGGTGCCGCACCCCATACCCGGACCCGCCCGTATGGAGGCGGGCGCCATGCGGTCACCCATGCGGTCACCATGCGGGCGCCATGCGGCCGACGGCGTACGCGGCCGGGGGCGCCGCGTCCTCAGGCGTCGAGCGGGCAACTGGTCAGAAGGGCCGCCGGGGTGGCCGACGGGTCCCGGGGGACGGTGCGGCCGAGCGGCGGCCGCACTCCCCGGCCGATCCAGTCCTCCAGGGCGGTGAAGGCGGCGCGATGGCAGGGGGTGAGGGGGCGCAGCCGGTCGGGGAAGGCGTCGACGAGCGAGTCCACGTGGGTGCCGCCCTCGATGCGGTAGTAGCGCAGCAAGCCGCCGCGGCCGGCCCGGCGGACCATCTCGGCGTAGACGTCGGAGTCCCGGGAGATGGGGAGCAGGACGTCGAGGGTGCCGTGCAGGGTGATCAGCGGTTTGCCGATCCGGCCGGTGAGCGCGATCCGCTCGACGGCGCGGCGGACCTCCGCGGGCCGGTCGGCGTACGCGTAGTCGGCGTCACAGGCCGGGGTGCCGGGCGCGCAGAAGGGGGTTCCGGCCTCGGCCGGACCGTCGAAGCCCGGGTCGAACTCCTCGCGGTAGATCCGCTGGGTGAGGTCCCAGTAGTAGGTGTGGTGGAAGGGCCACAAGAACTCCGAGCCGGCCGGGAAGCCGGCGGCGAGCATCGCCTCGTGCGCCTGCCCGGCCCGCGGGCCGCCGGCCGCGTACACGGGGTAGGCGGCCAGTGCCGGGGGCAGGAAGGTGAGGAGACCGGGGCCGTCGGCCCGCCACAGGGTGCCCTCCCAGTCCACCCCGCCGTCGTACAGCTCCGGATGGTTCTCCAGCTGCCAGCGCACCAGGTAGCCGCCGTTGGACATGCCGGTGGCGAGGGTGCGGTCCGGTGCCCGGTGGTAGCGCTGCGCGACGACCGCGCGGGCGGCCCGGGTCAGCTCGGTGACCCGGGTGTTCCACTCGGCGACGGCGTCGCCCGGCGCCCGCCCGTCGCGGTGGAAGGCGGCCCCCGTGTTGCCCTTGTCGGTGGCGGCGAAGGCGTAGCCGCGCGAGAGCACCCAGTCTCCGATGGCCCGGTCGTTGGCGTACTGCTCGCGCACGCCGGGGGAGCCGGCGACGACGAGTCCGCCGTTCCAGCGGTCGGGCAGCCGGATGACGAACTGCGCGTCGTGGTTCCAGCCGTGGTTCGTGTTGGGGACGGCGGCCGGGGCGGCGGTGTCGGGGAAGTAGCCGTCGATCTGGATGCCCGGCACACCCGTCGGGACGGCCAGGTCCCTGGGGGTGAGACCGGCCCAGTCGGCCGGATCGGTGTGCCCGGAGGCCACGGTGCCGGCCGTCGTCAACTCTTCGAGGCAGTCGGCCTTTTGGTGCTCGGCTCCCGGTACGTGAAGGCGTGCGCGGCGGGCGCAGTGCGCGTCGGTCCCGGCGGCGGCCGGGGGAGCGGGGAGCGCCGGCAGGACCGAGGCCAGCAGGGCGACGGCCGCGGCGGCGGTCAGAGTGACGGAACGGATGGACGGTGGCATGGGGAGGCTCCAGGGGGCGCGTCGGGACGGGCAGGGCGGGACAGGGGGGCAGGGGGGCAGGGGGGGGGCAGGGGGGTCAGGGGCAGCCGGCGTCGGCGATGACGAAGTAGCCGGCGGGTGCCTCTTTGAGGGTGTGGGTGACGTAGAGGTTGTAGAGGCCGAGGTTCTGCCCCGAGCCCTTGGCGTACGCGTAGCTCCCGTCGGTCGTGGCCCGGCCCGCCCGTACCTGCTGGTAGTTGCTCGCCTTCCAGCAGGAGGCGGGCGCGCCGGTCGTGCTCGCCGTGAGCGGTGCGGAGCGGGCCCCGGCCGCCCCCGCCGCGTCGCGGGCCGTCACGGTCCAGGTGTGACCCGTACCGGGGGCGAGGCCGCCGTCCGTGTGCGGGGGGCCGGCCGGGGTGGCGATCAGGATCCCGTCCCGGTGGACGGCGTAGTCGGCGGCGCCCTGCACCGGGTCCCAGGTGAGGGTGACGCTGGTGTCCCCGACGGCGGAGGCGGCCAGGCCGGAGGGCGCGGGCAGGGTGCCGGGGGCGGGGCCGGTCGTGCCGTCCAGACCGAAGAACTCCGAGATCCAGTGGGCGGAGCAGATGGAGGCGAGGAAGTACGCAGCCCCCGTGTGCCCGCACTGCCCGGAACCCGGGCCCGGATCGACCGGGGTGCCGTGCCCGATGCCGGGGACCCGGTCCACCTCGACGGCCACCGTGCCGTCGGCGGTCCGGTACTCCTCCTGGCGGGTCGCGTTCGGACCGATGACGGAGGTGCGGTCAGGGGTCTGCGGGAGACCGTGCAACGCCGTCCACTGGTCGCGCAGTTCATCGGCATTGCGGGGCACGACGGTGGTGTCCGCGTCCCCCTGCCAGATCGCGACCCGGGGCCAGGGGCCGGGCCACGCCGGATACGCGTCACGGACCAACTGGGCCCAGGCGGCGGGGGATTTGTCCACCCCGGGGTTCATGCACGTGTAGGGGCTGCTCCCCTTGGCGCAGTCGTAGGGCAGGCCGGCGATCACCGCCCCGGCCGCGAACACGTCCGGGTAGGCCGCGAGCATCACGGACGTCATGGCGCCGCCGGCCGACAGGCCCGTGACGAAGGTGCGGGCGGGGTCGGCGGAGTAGGCGGAGGCGGCGTGAGCGGCCATCTGCCGGACGGACGCGGCCTCGCCCTGGCCGCGCCGGTTGTCCGCGGACTGGAACCAGTTGAAGCACTTGTTGAGGTTGTTCGCGGAGGTCGTCTCCGCGAAGACCACCAGGAACCCGTCGCGGTCGGCGAGTTCGGGCAGCCCGGAGTTGTCCGCGTAGGTCTGGGCGTTCTGCGTGCAGCCGTGCAGGGCGATCACCACGGCCGGGTCTGCCGGGAGGGAGGCCGGCCGGTACACGTACATGGCGAGCTGTCCCGGATTGGCCCCGAACTCCGTGACCCGCTGGAGCGTGACGGCCGCGCGAGCGGGGGAGACGGGCCCGGCCACCACCCCGCCCACGGCCAGCAGCACCAGCGCGAGCAGCCGCGCGAGGGCCCGGCGCTTTTGCCCGTACGTCTGCCCGTACGTCTGCCGGTACGACCGGCCGGGCGGACGTCGTCGGCCGGTGGTCCGGGTCTCGGATGATCTGCTGCGCAAGGGCATGGCGGCTCCCTGAGGGGGGCGGGCAGGGCGCGGGCCCGTCGTCCGGGCCCGCGGTGCCCGCCACCGTAAGAGCGGCTCCGCCCGCTGCGGCATGGCGCGGAGCGCCATATTCGGGCCACCGCTTGACCGCTCCGCGAGGGTTGCGGGGGCTCGCGCCCGCTGCTACCGGGTCGCCGCGGTCGCCGTCCCGGGCGGCCACGCCGCAGTAGCGGGGCACGCCGTAGCCGCCGTCACCGCCACCGCCAGCTCCGCGTCCGTCGCCGTGCGCACCTCGTCGAGCGAGACCCCGGGAGCCAGTTCGCGGAGCAGGAATCCCTCGGGGGCGATGTCGAGGACCGCGAGGTCGGTGATCACCCGGTGGACCACGCCCCGCCCGGTCAGCGGCAGCTCGCACCGCTCCACGAGCTTCGGCGTGCCGTCCTTGGCGGTGTGCTCCATGAGCACGATCACCCTGGCCGCGCCGTGCACCAGGTCCATCGCGCCGCCCATCCCCTTGACCATCTTCCCGGGGATCATCCAGTTGGCCAGGTCGCCCGAGGCCGACACCTGCATGGCCCCCAGCACGGCCGTGTCCACGTGCCCGCCGCGGATCATGCCGAAGGACAGCGCGGAATCGAAGAACGAAGCCCCCGGCCGGACCGTGACCGTCTCCTTGCCCGCGTTGATCAGGTCCGGGTCCACGTCCTCGGCCACCGGGTACGGGCCCACGCCCAGGATGCCGTTCTCCGACTGGAGCACCACCTCGACCCCCGGTGGCAGGTGGCCGGGGATGAGGGTCGGCAACCCGATCCCCAGGTTCACGTACGTACCGTCCGCCAGCTCGCGGGCGGCGCGGGCCGCCATCTGCTCACGCGTCAGAGCCATGTCACACGCCGCCTTGCTCGTCGAGGAGGAGGCCCGTCCGGACCGTGCGGCGTTCGACGCGCCGCTCCGCCGCCGGATCGCCGGGATGTACGGGGACCACCCGCTGCACGAAGATGCCCGGCAGGTGGACGCTGTCCGGATCCAGCGCTCCCGGTTCCACCAGCTCCTCCACCTCGGCGATGGTGATGCGCCCCGCCATGGCGGCGAGGGGGTTGAAATTGCGGGCCGAGGAATGGAAGACGAGATTGCCGTGCCGGTCCCCGGCCGCGGCCCGGACCAGGGCGAAATCGGTGGTGATGGCCTCCTCCAGGAGGTACTCCCGGCCGCCCCAGCTGCGCAGCTCCTTGGGCGGCGAGGCCACGGCGACGCCCCCGTCGGGGCGGTAGCGCCAGGGCAGGCCGCCCGCAGCGACCTGCGTACCGGCACCGGCCGGGGTGTAGAACGCCGGGATGCCCGCGCCACCGGCCCGCATCCGCTCGGCGAGGGTGCCCTGCGGGACCAGCTCCACCTCCAGTTCGCCGCTCAGGTACTGCCGGGCGAACTCCTTGTTCTCGCCCACGTACGAGCTGGTCATCCGGGCGATCCTGCCCTCGCGCAGCAGCAGGCCCAGACCCCAGTCGTCCACCCCGCAGTTGTTCGACACCACCTCCAGGCCGCGCACCTCCGGGCGCTCCAGCAGCGCGCCGATCAGCACGCCCGGCACCCCGCACAAGCCGAAGCCGCCCACCGCGAGCGAGGCCCCGGCGGGGATGTCCGCCACCGCCCCGGCCGCGCTCGCGACCTCCTTGTCCAGCCCCATCGCACACCCTCCTCCGCCCGGCCCGGGCCGCCGTCCACCCCGAACGGGCGGCGCGCGGCCGGGCCGGCCCGACCGACCCTAGGAACCGCCGGCCCGCCCTGGCCATGGCGGCCGGGCACACACCGGACCGCCCCTCTGTGGTGCCCCCGGCCGGGCGCCGGGCTTGGTCAGGCGCTCGCGGTCAGGGCCCCGGCCAGGGCTGCCGCGTAGGGGTGGGGACGGCGCCGTCGTGGCGACAGCACCCCGACGTGCCGTGCGGGGGAAGGGGGTTCTACCGGTACGACGGTCACGCGGTCGGCATCCCCGTCGCGACCCCCGACCCCCGGCGGCAGCGCGACCCGGGGGATCAGCGCGACGCCGACGCCCGCCTCGACGAGGGAGCGCGCGAAGAAGTAGTCCGTGGTGGAAGCCGCCACCCGGAGGCCGAAGCCGGCCCGGTCCGCGTACCGGCGCACGTACGCCTCGGTCTTGAGGCAGCCCAGCACCCAGCGGTCGGAGGCGAGTTCGCGGAGAGCGACCGATGCGCGCCCCGCGAGCCGGTGCCCCGGCGGCAGGACCAGCGCCAGCGGATCCTCCATCAGCGGCAGCCAGTCGAGCGCCGCCCCGGGGGGCAGCGGCAGCGGCCCGTCGAAGTGGTAGGTCAGCGCCAGATCGGCGGCGCCCGAACGGACCATGGGTACCGCCTCCTCCGGCTCGGCCTCCAGGACCGTCAGCTCCACCTCCGGATGCGCGGCGACGAACGCGGCGAGCGCGCCCGGCAGCAGCCTCCGGCCGCCGCTCACGAAGGTGGCGACCGTCAGCCGAGGCCGCTCGGCGGTGACCCGGCCGATTTCGTGGCGCACCCGGTCGAGCTCGGCCGACACCGCCTCCGCCGCCTCCACCAGCAGGCGGCCCGGCTCGGTGAGGGTGATCCCGCGGGTACTGCGCACGGCGACGGGGTGACCGACGGCGCGCTCCAGCGCCGCGATGTGCTGGGAGACGGCGGACGGCGTCAGACGCAGCGCCCCGGCGGCCTTGTTGAAGCTGCCGTGCTCGGCCACGGCGCGCAGGATGCGCAGCCGCTGCACATCGATCATCAGTTTCCCTTACGACGCGATCAGCATTCCGGTAGTTCCGCTGGGGACGGTACAGCGGCAGAGTCCCGGACATGAAGAAGATCCTTGTCATCGGCGGCAGCCGCTACTTCGGAAAGCACCTGGTCGCCCTGGAGCGGGACGCCGGGAACGAGGTGACCGTCCTGAACCGGGGCTCCGCGGCCCCGCCCCGGGGCGTCGGCCACCTGACCGCCGACCGGGAGGACGAAACGGGACTGCGGGCGGCACTGGGGGAGCGCACCTTCGACGTGGTCTTCGACCAGGTCTGCTACACGCCGCGGCAGGCGGAGATCGCCCGCCGCGTCTTCGCCGGCCGCACCGGGCGGTACGTGATGACCTCGACGATGGAGGTCCACGACCCCGCGCCGCCCACGCCCGAGGCGCGCGCCTACGCCGAGGGCAAGCGGCGGGCCGAGGCGGTGCTGGGGGCGGAGCCCGCCTTCGGCCACGTGGCGGTCCGCACCGCGCACGTACTCGGCGGCGGCCGGGCGGAGTTCACCGGCCGCCTCGCGCACTACGTGGAGCGGATCGGCGCCGGGATCCCGGTGGCCGTGCACGAAGCCCCGTACCCCACCTCCTTCATCCACCACCACGAGATCGCCCGCTTCCTGCACTGGGCCGGGCAGCGGGAATTCACCGGGCCGGTGAACGCCTCCTCGCACGGGGAGCTCGACGTGCTCGGGCTGTCCCGGGCCGTCGCCGAGCGGGTCGGGCGGGCGCCGCGCCTGCGCACCGTCGCGGCCGGCTCCGAGGCCTCGCCGTTCTCCTTCGACCGGGCCTACGCGATGGACAACGGCCCGGCCGCCGCGCTCGGCTTCCGCTTCGGGAGGCTCACGGACTGGCTCCCGGAGGCCATCGGGGAGAGTGCCGCCGCACTCCGGGCGTAGGGACACCGGCCGTCCTGCGGCCCTTCGAGGCTGTCCCGCGACGACCGCATGCACGTGAGATGTCTCTCATGCCGGCGCCGAAGGCCCTGCCGGTGCCGGGGCGGCGAAAAGGTTGGTGCGCGGCGCCGAGAGGACCGGGTAACGTCTTTGTCATGTTCTTCCAGACGCCGATTTACGAGTGAGAGCGTGACGGGCCCCCGCTGACGTCCTTCGACGTCGCCGCCCGTCCCCCACCGACGCATCCGTAGATCACTCCACATCATTACCGGGAGAACCCGTGACCGTGAGCAAGAACATCAACAACCCCGTGGGCCAGGGCGGCGGCCAGCGCAAGCGGCAGTCCCGCGCCGAGCGGCAGAACAACGGCCCCCACCGCAACCTCGACCGCCAGGGCGCGGCCGACCAGAAGGCGGAGCTGTTGCGCAAGATGCGCGAGAAGGCGGCCGCGGCCGAGGGCGCCGGGCAGACGGGCGACGACACCGCACAGAACTGACGCACCGCCGCCGCAAGGCGGCACCGCACGGGGCAGGGCCCGGACCGCGACGCGCGGTCCGGGCCCTGCTGCCGTCCCGGGCACCACCAGGGCCGTCCCGTGCGCAGCCCCGGCGATACCGCGGCTAACGGTCACCGGCTCGGCGCTCCAGCGGAGTTGCTACCGCCGAGTTGTTCACACTGAAGGTGACGCTCCCCGCCCGGTATCGGTCGTCGGACCACTCGATGGGGCGGCCCGTCCGGGTCGCGGAGACGTGCCGCTGGCGCAGCAGCGGGCTGCCGCGGCGGATTTCCAGCAGCCGGGCGTCCTCGCTGCCGGCGGGAAGCGCGTCGATGAGGTGCTCGCCGTAATGGGCGACGATGCCGGAGCCGTCGGCCAGCCCGTCCATCACCGAGCGGCAGTCTTCGGGCATCGCCTCCACCGCCGCCGCGACCCAGTCGGCGTAGGCCGTCCGTTCGACCATCGTCGGCTCACCGTCGAGCAGCCGGAGCCGCAGCACGGCGAGGATCTCCGTGCCGTCCGGCAGGGCCAGCCGGTCCGCCTCCTCGGCGGTGGCCGGGCGGCGGGTGCGCGACAGGAACCGGCTCGCGGCCTGGTGGCCGACCCCCTCGGCCCACTGGGCGAAGCTGTTCAGCTCGCCGAAGCTGTGCTTGCGCTCGTGGCGCAGGACGATCCTGCGGGCCCCCTGCCGGGAGCCGATCAGCCCTTCGGCGGCGAGCATCGCCACGGCCTGGCGGACGGTGCCGCGGGAGGCCGACCAGCGCGCCGCCAGATCGCTCTCCGAGGGCAGTTGGGCGCCCACCGGGTACTGGCCGGAGAGGATCGACCGGCGCAGCGCCTCGGCGATCTCCAGATACCGCACCGTAGCCATGCTGTCCTGTTCCCCCTTGCGTTGATGTGTGTACCGGTCCTGAAGATCATCTTGAGGGCTGTCCGGCACGGTTGTGCCCGGCCGGTCTCCGGTCTTCGTCGAGACGTGCTCCACGGGACAGCCGCCGTTCACCGCCCGTACAGCGACCCAGGGCGAACTGGAGCCAACTTGTTCAGACAAGTGAACACCCTCCACGCGTTCTTCATGCGTTTTCGTCTCCGGGAGAGACCGTGCTCAGATCCTCCGCCCGTCGCGGTGCGGCCGTTCTGCTCAGTGCCGCCGTGCTCACCACGCTCAGCGCGTGCGGCGCCGCACCCGACCAGTCCGCCGGCTCCGCCGGTGGCGACGGCAAGAACAAGATCCAGCCCGGCGCCGCCACCTCGGTCGCCGATTTCGGCGGCCTGGAGGGCCTCGTCGCGGCCGCCGAGAAGGAGGGCGAGCTCAACGTCATCGCGCTGCCCGCCGACTGGGCGAACTACGGCGAGATCCAGAAGGCGTTCCAGGCGAAGTACCCCAAGGTCAAGATCAACGCCGAGAACCCGGACGCCTCCAGCGCCGACGAGATCGCCGCCGTGAAGTCCCGCAAGGGCCAGACCCGCGCCCCCGACGTCCTGGACCTCGGCATCGCCTTCGCCCGCAGCGGCGCCGCCGAGAACCTCTTCGCCCCGTACAAGGTCACCGCCTGGGACCAGATCCCCGCCGCCCAGAAGGACGCGGACGCCCGCTGGTACAACGACTACGGCGGCTACGTCTCGATCGGCTGCGACGCGGCCCGCATCCCGAACTGCCCGAAGTCCTTCGCCGACCTGGCCAAGCCCGAGTACAAGGGCAAGGTCGCCCTCAACGGCAACCCGACCAAGTCCGGCTCCGCCTTCGGCGGCGTCTACGCGGCGGCCCTCGCGAACAAGGGCTCCTTCGCGGACATCCAGCCCGGCATCGACTTCTTCGGCCAGCTGAAGAAGAGCGGCAACTTCATCCCCGTCGAATCCACCCCGGCCACCGTCGAGAAGGGCGAGACCCCCATCTCGATCGACTGGGACTACCTGAACGCCGGCTACGCCGAGCAGTTCAAGGGCAAGGGCGTCGACTGGAAGGTGGCCATCCCCACCGACGGCGTCTACGCCCAGTTCTACTCGCAGGCCATCAACAAGGACGCCCCGCACCCGGCGGCCTCCCGCCTGTGGATGGAGTTCCTGTACAGCACCGAGGGCCAGAACCTGTGGCTGAAGGGCTACGCCCGCCCCGTGCTGCTGCCCGCCATGACCCAGGCCGGCACCGTCGACAAGGAAGCCGTCACCAAGCTCCCGCAGGTCCAGGGCACCCCGACCTTCCCGGCTTCCACCGAGCTGGACAAGGCCAAGGCCACCCTCTCCGAGAAGTGGGACAAGGCCCTCAGCTGATGTCCGCCTCCACCACCACCTCCCACGCGAAGGGGACCGCCGGCGGCCTTGCCACCCGCCGCCGGCGGCGCGGCCCGCGCACCTGGCTCGCCGCCCTCCCGCTCCTCGCCTTCACCGGGCTGTGCTTCGGCGTCCCGCTGGGCGCCATCGCCTTCGGCGCGGTCACCCGTACGGACCCGGTGAGCGGGGCCACCGAAGCGACCGGCGAGCACCTGGCCCGCTCGCTCCAGGGGCCCTACCTCGGCTCGCTCGTCGGCAGCGTCCAGCTCTCCGCCCTCACCGCACTCGTGGCCGGGGTGCTCGGCGTCCTCATCGCACAGGCCGTCGTCACCTCTCCCTCCCGCGCCCTGCGCGGAGCGACGCTGACCGCCTCGGGCGTCCTCGCCAACTTCGGCGGGGTCCCGCTCGCCTTCGCGTTCATCGCCACCGTCGGGATCTCCGGGGTCGTCACCCAGCTCGCCGACCTGACCGGCCTCGGCTGGAACCTGTACTCCTTCACCGGCCTCACCGTGGTCTACCTCTACTTCCTGACCCCGCTCATGGTGCTGGTGACCGTCCCCGCGCTGGACGGACTGCGCCCGCAGTGGCGCGAGGCCGCCCAGAACAACGGGGCGAGCGCCTGGCAATTCTGGCGCCACGTCGGCCTGCCCGTCCTCGCACCCTCCCTGCTCGGCGGGTTCGTGCTGCTCTTCGGCACGGCCTTCGCCGCGCACGCCACGGCCGCCGCGCTCGTCGGCGGCTCCGTCCCGCTGGTCACGCTGAAGATCGCGGACGCCCTGTCCGGGAACGTGCTGACCGGCCAGGAGAACGTGGCCCTGGCCCTCGGCCTCGACATGATCGTGATCGCCGGCCTGGTCATGGCGGTCTACCTGCCCCTCCAGCGACGGAGCGCCCGATGGCTGCGATGACCCCGACGCCCGCCCCGAACGACGGGGCCGCCCCGGCGGCTTCGAGCGAGACGGCGGCCACGACGGCCACGACGGCTGTGAACGCCACCGCCGCTGCGGCTCCCGGGACGGCCGGTCCGGCCGCCGCCGGCCCGGCCGGGCAGCTGGACCGGCGGGAACCCCCGGCCCGTGCGCCGCGCCGGTTCCGCCCCCGCTCCCGGCCCCGGGTGTGGCGCGGAGCCGTGCTCGCGCTCGCGGGTGCGTACTTCGTCCTCCCGCTCCTCGCCTCCTTCGTGTTCACCGTGCACGTCCCCGGCCAGGGCGTCAGCTTCGAGGCGTACACCCAGCTGCTCTCCGCCGAAGGGTTCACCGAGAGCCTGCTGCTCTCGCTGGGCCTCGCCGCCGCGACCATCGCCGCGTCGCTGCTCCTCGCCGTGCCCGCGCTGGTCGCCGTACGCATCGGCTCCCCGCGCCTGCGCCCGGTCGTGGAGGTGATGTGCATGATGCCGCTGGTCGTACCGCCGATCGCGCTGGTCACCGGGATCACCACGGTGCTGCGCTGGGGTCCCGAACACCTCTCCAGGACCCCGCTCTACCAGACCTTCCTCGCGGTCCAGAACCCGGACTTCCCCCTCGTCCTGGTCCTCGCGTACACCGTGCTCGCCCTGCCCTTCGTCTACCGCTCCCTGGACGCGGGACTGCGCGCCGTCGACGTCCCGACACTGGTCGAAGCCGCACGGAGCTGTGGCGCGAGCTGGCCGTACGTGGTCCTGCGCGTGATCCTGCCGAACCTGAGGGCCGCCCTCGCCGGAGCCGGCTTCCTCACGCTGGCCCTGGTCCTCGGAGAGTTCACGATCGCCTCGCTGCTCGGCTTCCAGCCCTTCGCCGTGTGGATCGTGTCGATCTCGGGAGCGCACGCCCGCATGTCGGTGGCCGTCTCCGTCCTCAGCCTCCTCATCACCTGGTTGTTGCTGCTCCTCCTCTCCCGGGCCGGTACCACCCCCGCTACCGTGTCTCCCGGCCCCTCGCGAAACGCCCGCACCTCCCGCACCTCCCGCACCTCCGGCAAGGAGTCCTGACCCGCATGTCCCTCACCCTTCCCGAGGCCAGGAAGCCCGCGGAAAGCGAAGCGTCCCCCGGCGGAGCCCGAGTCGAATTCCGTGGCCTGCGCCGTGCGTTCGGCTCCACCATCGCCCTCGACGGACTCGACCTCACCATCGAGCCCGGCGAACTCGTCGCCCTGCTCGGCCCGTCGGGCTGCGGAAAGACGACCGCGCTGCGCGTAGTCGCCGGCTTCGAACACCCCGACTCCGGCGAAGTGCTCCTCGACGGACAGGACATCACGCGGATCCCGGCCAACCGCCGTGACGCCGGCATGGTGTTCCAGTCGTACAGCCTCTTCCCGAACCTCAACGCCCGCGACAACGTCTCCTTCGGCCTGCGCGTCCGCAAGGTCGGCGCGGCCGCGCGCCGCGAGCGCGCCGCCGAACTCCTCGACCTGGTCGGCCTGCCCGACCACGGGGACCGCTACCCGCACCAGATGTCCGGCGGCCAGCAGCAGCGCGTCGCGCTCGCCCGCGCCCTCGCCCTGCGCCCCCGGGTCCTGCTCCTCGACGAGCCGCTCTCCGCGCTCGACGCGAAGGTACGGGTCAGCCTGCGCGAGGAGATCCGCCGGCTCCAGCTCTCCTTGGGCATCACCACCGTGTTCGTCACGCACGACCAGGAGGAGGCCCTGTCCATGGCCGACCGGGTCGCCGTCCTCAACGCGGGCCGCCTGGAGCAGTGCGCCGCCCCCGCCGAGCTGTACGAACGGCCCGCGACCCCCTTCGTCGCCGAGTTCGTCGGCACCATGAACCGCCTCCCCGGACGCCTGGCCGGCTCCGGCACGGTCGAGGTGGCGGGCTCCCGGCTGCCCGTGGACGGTCCGGTGCCTTCGACCTCCGATGTCGAGGTCCTCGTACGCCCCGAGAACATCACGGTGACGGCGGCCGCGGAGGGCGCCGAGGGTGCGGCCACCGTCGTATCGGCCTCGTTCTTCGGCTCGGTGACCCGGCTGCACCTGGATCTGCCCGACGGCACCCGGATCAAGGCCGACCTGCCCTCGCGCGAGGCCGGAGCCCTCGCACCGGGCGCGCGGGCGGCCGTGGGCCTGGCCGAACGCCCCGTACTCGTCGTCGCCACCGCGACCGCGACCGCATCGGCATCAACCTCAGGGGACGCCTCATGACCGGACTCGCCGCCGTTCTCTTCGACATGGACGGAACCCTCGTCGACACCGAGGTCCTGTGGTGGCAGACCACCGTGGAGATCGCCGCGGACCTGGGGTACGCGCTGACCGACGCCGACGCCCCCGAGGTGGTCGGCCGGGCGGTGGAGGACACCGCCGCACACCTCGTACGGGTCGCCCGCGCGGGGGATGCGGACGAGGTGGCGCGGGCCCTGACCGACAGCTTCTTCGGCCGGGTCGAGGAAGGCGCGCCGATGCGGCCCGGCGCGCAGCGGCTGCTGACCGCCCTGGAAGCGGAAGGCCTGCCGTTCGCCCTGGTCAGCGCCTCGCCCCGGGTGGTGGTGGACTCGGTGGTGGGCGGCTCGCTGGCCCATGTGCCCTTCGCCTTCACCCTGTCCGCCGACGACACGTCCCTGACGAAGCCGCACCCGGACCCCTACCGGGCCGCAGCCGCGCGGCTCGGCGCGGAGCCGTGGCAGTGCGTGGCGGTCGAGGACTCCCCGGACGGCGCCGCCTCGGCGGAGGCGGCCGGCTGCGCAGTCCTGGTGGTCCCGTCCCTGCTGGAGGTCCCGGCGTCGCCGGTACGCACCTTCGCGCCCTCCCTCTCCGAGGTCACCCCGGCCACCCTGCGGGCCTGCCTGGTCGCTCCGCTGGGGGTGTGAAGCCTAGGCCGTCAGGTCGAGCAGGTTCAGGATTCCGTCCGCGTAGGCGGCCGATTCGGAACCCGGGTACCGGGACGCCGTGGCGCGCAGCCCCGGCAGGCCGGAGCGGATGTGCGCGGCACACTGGCCGTAGAGGCCGGCCTCGTGCGAGGAGCCGTCGTCCTCGGCGCCCAGGAGGCGCAGCAGTGCCCACAGCAGGGCCTCGCGCGTCGACTGCCGGGGCGGGCCGGCGGACCAGACCGCCATCAGGACCCCGCACACGGCCGGTGCGGGCGGCCGCAGCACCCCGGTGTGGAAGGCGTGGCCCTCCAAGGCGCGGAACGCGGCCGGGTGCCCCTCGGCCGCGTCCCACAGGGTGTCCGGGAGGTGACCGAGGTGACCGGCCGGACGGCCACAGCCGCATTCGATGGCGTTCCAGTCGTGCCGGGCGATCTCCCCGGCCACCGCGTCGGGCACCAGCGGGCTGGTGCGGGGCTGCTTTTCCGTCGTTCTCACGGGAGAAGTATGGGATCAAGCCGGTGGCCCGTCCAGAGCGGCCCGCCCGAAGCGGAACGCGTGGTCAGCCGCCGTGCCCCTGGCAGCCGCAGCCCTTCGCCGCGGCGCGCGGCAGCCCCTCCGTGAACTCGCTCTGCGAGAACACCGCCAGGACCGTCGCCGGCTCGGTGCCGTGGTTGGCCAGGGTGATCTCCTTGCCGGCCGGCAGCATCGCGAACGCACCCGCGGCCACCGTCTTGGCCCCGCACCCGCACGAGGCCTCCACCGTCCCGGCGACTCCCGTGAGCAGCAGTTCGGACGCCCCGTGCGCGTGGGCCGGGATCGTTCCCCCGGCCGGCACCTGGATCCGGACGGCCGCGAGCGCGCGGAAGGGGCCGCCCTCGGGGTCGAGGCGGAGCACCGGCCCGCCGGTGGTCGCGTCGGGGGCGGTGTCGATGGTCATGCCGAACATGGTGGGTTCCTCTGCGCGTTGGTGTGCGGCTCCCGCCGCGAGGGCCGGGCCACGGCCACCGGTCCTTCCGGTCACGGTTCGAATTTAGGCGATGGACATCGTCTCAATACCGGGCGAAACGTCCCGACCTCCCGGGCCCTTCGCCCCGCCCCCGCCCTGCCCCGCCCCGCCCGCCCCGCCCGGCCTGCCCCGCCGACCGCCCGGCCGGCCCCGCCCCCGGCCATGACAGGCTGGCCCCGTGAACGAGGCACCGCGCGACCCGGCCCCCAGGACCCCGCTCTACCTGAAGGTCGCCGGGGACCTGCGGACCGCCATCACCGCGGGCGAGTACGGCTCCGGCGCGCGACTGCCCGCCGAGGACGAGCTCGCCCGCCGCTACGCAGTCTCCAGGGGTACGGTGCGCCAAGCCCTCGCCGCCCTGCGCACCGACGGGCTGATCACCTCGCGGCGCGGCACCCGCCGGGTCGTCCTCGGCGGCGGCGCGGGGGAGGCCGGGGGAGTCGCGGAGCTCCGCAGCTTCACCCGGTGGGCCCGCTCGCTCGGTCAGGAGCCCGGGGGGCGGACCGTGGCAGTGGACCGGGGCGAGGCCGACGCCGAGGAGGCGGAGCAGCTGCGGATCGACGCGGGCGCCGCCGTGTACCGCGTGCTGAGGCTGCGCACCCTGTCCCGGGCCCCCGTGATGGTGGAGCGCACGACGTACCCCGAGCCGGTCGGCGTCCTGGTCGCGGACATGCCGCCGGACACGGTCTCGTACTCCGAGCAACTCGCCCGGCACGGAGTCCTCTTCGCCGACGCCCACCACACCATCGACATCGCGGCGGCCGACGCCGACGACGCGCGGCTGCTGGGCTGCCGGGAGGGCGAGGCCCTGCTGCGCGAACGGCGCCGCTCCACCGACCCGGCGGGGACCCCGGTGGAGTGGTCGCAGGACCGCTACCTGCCGGGCACGGTGGCCTTCACCGTGCACACCACCGCCGTCAGCGCGCTGGGCCGCCTGCTCGGCCCCTGATCAGGCGTTCTCGATCAGCAGGGCCTCCAGCAGGGGCCGGAAGTGGCCGAAGTCCGGGGTGGCCTGCCCGGGGTCCTTGGCCTGCTCGTCCCAGCGCCGCACGGCCACCGCGTCGGCCGCCCCCGGCAGCGCCTCGAACGCCCGCGCCTCCTCAACGGTCATCGGGCCGCCCTGGACGCGCAGGGTGTGGACGGAGGCCTCCGAGAGCAGGTCGAAGTAGCCCGGCTCGGCCGTGCACAGGTAGCGCTTGGCGGCCACGTGCAGCCGGACCGGCTCGGTCACCTCCGGCCCGAACCACCGGGCCAGCCAGTCGGCCCCGGTGTGGCTGTGCCGGTTGTCCCGCCCGCCCTCCATCAGGTCGCGGCCGGTCACGGTTCCGTGGAAGTGCCCGATGTCGTGCAGCAGCGCGGCCGCCACCAGGTGGGCGGGGGCACCGGCGGCCTCGGCGAGGGCTCCCGCCTGGAGCATGTGCCCGGCCTGGGTGACGGCTTCGCCGAAGTACTCGGCGCTGCCCTCGCCCTCGAAGAGGCGGGTCAGCGCGTCGACGGCGCCGGCCGGGCCGGTGGTGTCGTGGGGGCTCACGCGGAGGCCCCTTCGCGGCGCAGGACGGCAAGGGTGGAGAGCAGCCCGTCGAGATCGGCGTACGTCCCCTGGAGGTGGCGTCCCCCCGATTCGGTGAAGGCGGTACGGGCGTGCAGCAGGCGGGTGTTGTCGAAGACCACGCAGTCGCCGGGCGCGAGCCGGAAGTCGAGCCGGAGCTCCGGCCGCTCCAGCAGCTCGCCGAAGAGCCGGTAGGCCGCGTAGAACTCCTCCAGCACGGTCGCCGGCCGGTGCAGCGTGGAGATGGATCGGTTGTTGAAGCGGACCTCGCGGATCCGCCCCAGCGGGTCCACGTCGATCAGCGGCCGGTGGGCCCGCAGTTCGCAGTGCGCGTCGGCGAAGGCGAACTCCACCGGCACGCGGGTCAGCACCTCGAAGGCCTCCGGTTCCCGCGCGCGCAGCAGCGCGGCCGCGTGGAAGCCGTCGACCAGCCCCGAGTCGCCGCCCCGGGCCTCGTTGCGCAGGCAGTGCAGCAGTTGGAGGGTCGGTACGGGATCCCGGTAGGGGTTGTCGGTGTGCGGGGTGATCAGCGCGCCGGTGAAGGCCAGGTTGTTCGGGGCGGCCTCCACGCGGACCTCGAAGAGCTCCCCGTAGTTCGTCTCGCGGACGAAGCCGAAGGTGCGGGCCACGTCCAGCACCATCCGGTCCCGGCACGGAACCTCCCGCAGGAGCGCGAAGCCGAGCCGGACCACGCTGTCGAGGACCTGCTCGCGGACCTCGCGGGAGCTGATGTACGCGTCCCAGCCGGCCTGCGGGATCCGCCCGTCGAGGTCCCCAGCCGCCCACAGCTCCTTGTCCGCCTCGGTCCGCCCGTCCCCGGCCGCGCGGTACGCCGAACCGTCCGGGCCGTGGGCTTCGAGCCACCAGGCCGGGTACACGGAGCGGTGGCCGTCCGGCTGCCACACCACCTCCCAGCCGGGCCCGCCGTCGGCGGCGGGCACTTCGCGCACGGAGCCGACGGCCAGGCCGGCGGGCAGCTCGGTGATCTGGAACAGCTTCTGCCCGGTGCGCGGGTCACGGCACTCGGCGCACGGGCAGTTGTCGCGCAGCCAGGGCGCGGGCGGGCGGGTGATCGCCGGTACGGGCATCGTGGCTCCTGCCATGTCGGAAAGTTGTATATACAACTCCGGGGGCTCGCAGCGTGCCAGGGGCAGGTGACCGGCAGGTGGCGCACAGGTGGCCGGAACCGGATCGCGGCGCGGGCCGTCTGAGACCGGGGCGAACGCCCCGGTTGGGCGGGCCCGACGGGCCCGCCGGCGAACGGGCCCGCGGGCGGTCGAGCGAGGGGTGTGGGGGAGACGGTGCGGACGGCACGGGTGGTGTGGACGCCGGCGGCGCGGACGGCGAGCGTGGTGTGGACGCCGCTGGCGCGGACGGCGCGGTGGATCAGGGGAAGGGCCGGACTCCTGCTGTTCGCGCTGCTCGCGACCCAGTTGGGGTCCCTCGTCAGCCCGGCCCACGCCTGCGGATGCGGGGCCATGGTCCCCGACGGCGGCTCCCGGATCGGAGTCTCGCGGGAGGCCTCCGTGGTCCGCTGGGACGGCAGGACCGAGCAGGTGGCGATGCGGTTCACGGTCCGGGGCGATGCCAAGCGGGCCGCCTGGATCATGCCGGTGCCGGGCCGGGCCACGGTGCGGCTCGGTGACGCGGGCCTGTTCTCGCAGCTGGCCGACCTGACCCGGCCCGAGCGCCGCACCCGCGGCTACTTCTGGCCCCGTCAGGGGGACTGGCCCTTCGCCTCCGGCCGGGGGGACGCGGCCGGAGCGGCGCCCCCCGGCAGCGGCGAGGCGCGGGTCGGCGTCATCGGCCGGGAGCGGCTCGGGGATTTCTACGTTGCCCGCCTGACGGCGACCGACCCCGAGGCGCTGGGCGACTGGCTCGACGCCAACGGTTTCGTGCTCCCCGACCGCCTCTCCGCCGAGCTGGAGCCGTACGTGGACCAGCGCTGGGAGTACGTCGCCGTACGGCTCGCCCCCCGGGAGCAGGGCGCCACCCTGCGCGGCACCCTGGACCCGCTCCTGATCAGCTTCGAGAGCGACCGGCTCGTCTACCCGATGAGGCTGTCGCGACTGGCCTCGACCGCTCAGTCCCTGGGCCTGTACGTCCTGGCGGAGCACCGCATGGAACCCGTCTCCGCGATCGGCGGCGACGCCCCCGAGGTGACCTTCGCGGGGCGGATCACCCCGACGGGTCCGGTCGCCGAATTCGCGGGCGCGGAGCCGTTGTTCCTGACGGCGATCGACCAGGGCTTCCCGGACCCGTCCCGGATCGACGGAGACCACGAACTGCGCGCCGCCGCCGGGGACGCCCCGTACCGACGGGTCGAGTACTCCGACGCACTGCTCACGGTCGGCGGCGTCCCGGTCTGGCTCCTCACGCTCGGGGGCCTGCTGGTGGCTGCCCCGGCGGCCGCCCTGACCGCGCTGCGGCTGCGCCGCGGCCGGAGGGCCGTGCCGGAGGGGCCGCACGTGTAACCGTGCGGCCCCTCCCCTGCCGTCAGTGGGCGGGGGATTCCGCTCCGGGTGACCGTCGGTGGGTGGGGGTGTGCTGCGCGTCCCGCCCGGCCTCCCGGGCCAGGGCCGGAGCGCAGAGCCACCAGGCGACCAGACCGGCACCCGCACCGGCCATCGCCCCGGCGGCGGTGTCGCTGAGCCAGTGCGCGTGCAGCCAGGTGCGGCTCCACATCATCGCCAGCGTGAACACCGCGCCGCCGATCCACCACGCCCGCCGCCGGGCGGCCGGGACGAGGAGTACGCCGACGATGACGACCAGGAGCGCCGCGCCGGCCGCGTGGCCGGAGGGGAAGGAGCCGTGGTCGACCCGGACCAGCGGATTCTCCGGGCGCGGCCGGTCCACCACGTTCTTGAGGCCCTGGATGACGAGCATGTTTCCGGCCATGTAGACGGCGAAGAGGAACCCGGCCGACACCCAGCGCCGCCGGACGCTCAGGAAGGCCAGCAGCGCGAGCGGGACGACGGCGCCCACCGGCCCCCCGAACCAGTTCAGCAGCGTGGCGACCACGGAGGGGATCCCCTCGTGCGGTCCGCCCATCCAGGACAGCCAGCGGTCGTCGAGCCCTTGGAAGGGTGGCTGTGCGACGTCCCCGCGCACGACGAGCGCGAGCCCGGCGGCGGCTCCGAGCAGTGCGATTCCCAACGTGAGAGTGCCGGTGCGACGGCTGCCGCGGTCCGGTGCGGACGCGGGTGCGCCGGCTTCGAGGGGTGGGTCGACGGGGATCGTGGACATGGCTGTGCTGCCTCTCGCGGCGGGGGAAAGGAGGGGTGACGAGGGGGACGGAGAGTGCGGGTGAAGGGGCGATGGGAGCAGGGTGTGTGGCTGATTGCGGTGTGGCCACATCTCGTGCTTACACGTGTAATCAAGGAATGTAGCCATGCCTTTCCCGCACCACAAGCCCCGCGTGTCCGGCAGTCCGGTAGTCCAGCAGCCCGGTCGCCGGGGTCAGTTCCCCGCGTCGGCCCCCGGCCGGATGATCGTGATTCCGGATCCCGGCGCCGTGCCCATCGCCGCGAGCGCGGCCGGCGCCCCGTCGAGCGGGATCGTGGAGGTGACCAGCAGATCGGGCCGCAGCGCCCCGGAGCGGACCATTTCCATCATCGGCGGGTACGCGTGCGCCGCCATCCCGTGGCTGCCGAGGATCTCCAGCTCCCACCCGATGACCCGCTCCATCGGCAGTGCCACGGCCCCCCGCGCCGCGGGCAGCAGCCCGACCTGTACGTGCCGTCCGCGCCGGCGCAGCCCGGCCACCGACGCCGCCGCCGTGGCCGCGGAGCCCAGTGCGTCGAGCGACAGGTGCGCACCGCCGCGGGTCAACTCCCGTACGGCTTCGGCCGCGTCGACCCGCCGCGGATCCACACAGTGCGCGGCCCCGAAGGTCCGGGCCAGCTCCAGCGCCGCCGGCGCGGTGTCCACGGCCACCACCCGGGCTCCCGCCGCCACCGCGATCATCACGGCCGACAGCCCCACGCCGCCACAGCCGTGCACGGAGACCCATTCGCCCGGCGCCGCCCGGCCCTGCGCGACGACGGCCCGGAAGGCCGTCGCGAACCGGCAGCCCAGCCCGGCCGCGGTGTCGTACGAGAGCTCCTCGGGCACGGCCACCAGATTGACGTCGGCGTGCTCCAGCGCCACGTACTCGGCGAAGGACCCCCAGTGGGTGAATCCCGGCTGTGTCTGACGGGCGCACACCTGGTGCTGCCCCTCGGCGCATTCGGCGCAGCTTCCGCAGGCGCAGACGAACGGCACCGTCACCCGGTCCCCGGTGCGCCAGTTGGCGACTCCCCGGCCCACCGCCTCGACCACACCGGCCAGTTCGTGGCCGGGGACGTGCGGCAGCGTGATGTCCGGATCGTGCCCCATCCATCCGTGCCAGTCGCTGCGGCACAGACCCGTCGCCTCGACCCGTACGACCACCCCACCGGCGGCCGGCACCGGATCGGCCACGTCCCGCACCTCGCCGGGCTCCCCGTACCGCTCGAACACCACCGCGCGCACGCCGACCGCCTCCACTCGCCTGCTTCGTCCGATAGCCCGCCCGTCTCCCGGGCGCCCTTCGTACACTGGCGGGATGGTAAGCCGCATCAGTGAGCTGGTCATCGACTGCGCCGACCCCGAGCGCCTCGCCGCGTTCTGGAGCGAGGCCCTCGGCTACGTGGAACTCTCCCGGGAAGGCGACGGAAGCATCGAGATCGGCCCGCCCGGCGCCGGCTTCGGAGGTCCGCAGCCCACCCTCGTCCTCAGTCCGAGCAGCGACCCGCGGGCCGGCAAGCTCCGCCTGCACATCGACGTCAACCCCGTCGACCGCGACCAGGACGCCGAGCTGGAGCGCCTGCTCGCCCTCGGCGCCCGTCCGGCCGACGTCGGCCAGACCGGCGCCGAGAGCTGGCACACCCTGGCCGACCCGGAAGGCAACGAGTTCTGCCTCCTGCGCAGGCGCCTGAATCCCCTCTGACCTAGGCCGTCTCTTCATGTCGAGGGCGACGGCAGTGGTGCAGGACTTGTCCTTGGCCGGGGAGGCGGCGCCGTCCCCGTCGTGGACGAGTACCAGGACCGAGCGTGCGGTGTCGGCCGTGGCGTGGCAGAGGTGACCGACGAGCGTCCGGGCGGCACGTACTCCCAGCTCCGCTCGCCGGTCGCGGCGTCGAAGCCGGTCACCGCGTCGAAGGGCCGGGGACCGGCGTGTCGCCGGAGAGCCAGGCCCCCGATCCCCTGGAGTTCGGCCTTGCGGTCCGCCGGGGTGTCCCAGACGACACTCGCGGTCTCGTTCTCCGACCCCAAGAGGCCGCATCCGGTGGTGAGCCAGCAGAGGGCAACCAGGGCTGCCCCCGTAGGGAGCCGTCGGCCCGACCAGAACGCGCACCCGCTGCCGGCCGAGGATGCGCACAGCCGTGGGCCGTACCGCCTGATCTGGGCGGTCTTGTCGTACCGGGCGCCACTGCTTCAGGCGGTCGGAGCAGCGTTCCGTGGGCGCGGACGATCGTGGAATCCACGGACACCAGCCACACGATCCCGTTGAGGACCCTGGGTCGTCCAGCCGCTTCCGCCCCCGCAACGACGCGGGCAACAGCGGCCGGACCAACTACCACTCGGCATCCGACAGTTCACGGCGACGTGTCACGACACCGTGATCTACCGGCGCTGAGCACGTGAGGACACTGTCTAGGACGGCTTGACGGAGGACCAGGCGGTGACGGTCACCTTGTCGTCGCAGAAGGCGAACACGCCGTCGTCCAGGGCGATCTGGTGCTTCCCGGCGCCGAGTACGCCGATGACCACCGTCGGGTAGCCGGCCGGGGTCGCGCCGGACTCGCAGTATCCGTCCGCCTCGCCCTGGACCTGGACGAACGTGAGCTTCGTCCAGGCCCGGGCGCCCGGGGCCAGGATCACGTTGGCGGCGTCGGGGCCGGTGTGCGTGGTGGGCAGCGGCTTGTTCTTCTCCGGCGAGCCGCTGCCCGCCGCCGCGACCGTCGGGTAGCCGTACACCTTGCACGGGGAGGTGGAGGTGTTGGTGACGGAGACAACGGCGGCTCCGGTTCCCGTGCCCGGTGGGCGGAGGTCGGCCTGGCGCGCCTCGGAGACCTCGATGTCGGCGATCGTGCAGGGCTTCTTCGTCACGCCGCCGGTGCCGCCGGAGGAGGAGCCGGCCGAGGGCGACGCGCCGCCCGTGGATCCTCCGCTCCCGCCGCCGCTGGTCGTTCCGCCCTTGTCGCCGCCGGTGGGTGTGGGCCCGGCCGACCGCGAGGCCGCGGCCGGCGCCGACGGGTCGACGGCCGCGCCGCCGTCGCCGGTCGGCGTGCAGCCCGTCATCAGAGCCGCGGCCGCCAGGGCCGTCGCCAGAGCCGCCGCGCTCCGGCCGATGCCTGCTGTGTACTGCATTGGGTGCTCCCCGAGGTTCACGACCGGTCCCGCACCGGCACTCGCGTGCAGGTACACGGTCTCCCGACCCGAGTAGGTTCCCGCCGCACGCGCCTGTGGCGGTTCCGTGACGCGCCCATGACCAGAGGCCGTCACACCGGCGCCGTACACCGGTCACCTCCCCGTCCAGACGTCCGGCACCGCACGACGCGGCCCCGACCCGCAAGATCCGGAAGGGACGGTCTAGCCCTTGGCCCGGCGCAGGGTCAGTTCTGCCAGGGCTTCGGGGGCGCCCGGCTGGTCGCGGACGCCCGGGAAGGCGTTGACGTCCACGATCAGGGGCGAGCCGTCGGCCGTGGCGATGATGTCCACGCCGTAGACGTCCAGGGAGTAGACCTCGCCGGCCCGGCGGGTCAGGTCGGCCCATCCCTCCGGGAGCCGGGGCAGCGGCACGGTCGGGCCGCGGCCTTCCGGGGAGAGTTCCGAACGGCGCAGGGCTCCGAAGACCCGGTCTCCGATCGCCCAGAGCTTGTGGTCCCAGCCGCTGTTCGGGGCGAAGTCCTGTACCACCACCGGCTCGTCCGGCCAGTCGTGTGCCAACTCCGCGAGGTGCGCGGTGTCGTCGACCCGGGCCACGAGGTCCGCGCGGCGGCTGTGACGGCTCTTGACGACGAGCGGGGAGCCCAGCGAGACCCCGGCCGCCCACGGCGCGAGCGCGCCCACGGTACGGGTTCCCGCGAACGGCAGCCGGGCCCGGACCGCCAGCTCCGCCATCAGGGTGCGGTCCTGGCAGAGCGTGGTGGCCGCGGCGGAGTTCACCACGGGCGCCCCGAGCCGCTCCAGGCCACGGGCCAGTTCCAGGCCGCGCGGGGTGTGCGCCTTGAGGAGGTACACGTCGGCCGGCGCCCCGGCGGCCGCGTCCGGCGAGCCGGGATCCAGCAGCTCCACCCGGTGTCCGGCCGCCCGCAGGAGTCCCGCCGCTGCCGAGAGCAGCGGATGCCCGGGGTTGTCCGTGATCAGGCCGACCCTCATACGGGCTCTCCCGCGGGCGCGGCCGGGGCGACGGCCACGGCCGTGGCCGCCGTGGCCTGGAGCGGGATCGACAGCGCGGGCCCGGGCGGGCGGGGGAGGGCGGACGCGGCTCCCGCTCCGGTGCCCGGTCCCGAACGGGCGCCCCGCGCGAGGCCCAGTACCGCGCGGGCCACCCGGGCGGCCGCGTCGGGGACCTGGCGGAAGCTGGGGAAGTCGTTCACGTCCACGACCACCGGCCCGTCGGGCCCCAGCAGCACGTCCACGCCGTACAGGTCGAGCCCGTACACCTCCCCGACCCGCGCGCCGATCTCCGCGATCTCGGCGGACAGCGGGACGAGGCGCTCCGGGACGGAGGTGTCCGGATGCAGGGGGGAGCTGCGCTCGGTGGCGAAGAGCTCCCCACCGACCGCGTACACCTTGAGGTCGGTGCCCGAGTTCGGTACGTACGGCTGGGCGACGAGCATTCCCTCGCCGGCCAGTTCGGGCAGCATCGCGGCCAGCCGTTCCGGCGAGGGGACCAGGTGTACGGCCCGTCCGGAGCTGCCGTCGGCGGGTTTGACGACCAGCGGGTAGTCCGACGCCGGGATCTGCTCCAGCAGTTCCGGCCGGGCCGCCGCGTACGTCGGCGGCAGCGGCAGCCCCCGGCCGCGCCCGATGGCCGCGGCCAGCGCCTTGTCCCGTACGCCCCGGATGGAGCGGGCGTCGTTGACGGTGGTCGCCCCGGCCGCGGCGGCGGCTTCGAGCAGGGTCAGCCCCGGCCCGCCGGACACCGTCTTGAGGACCCAGGCGTCATGGGCGCCGGCGTCCACCGCCTCGCTCATCCGCAGCAGCGAGCCACCGGGCCGCATGACCTCCACCCGGTGGCCCCAGGCCTTCAGCTGCCGGACCACCTCGTTCGGCATGCCGTCGTGGCGGTAGTGCTCCTCCACCAGGAAGCAGAGCCTCATGGACCTTCCCCATATTCCCCGGACGTCCGCCGATCCCGTCCGGCGAGTTGTGACGTCACAGGATGTCATGGCCCGCAATGTGATGATCGGTCCGCCTCCGTGGGGCGCCCCCGGGCCCGTGGCGTGACGGGTGTTCCGCCGTTCCGCGGCCCTCCGCCGCGATCCGGGGCGGGGGGTGGCGAGGGGTCCGCGACTTCCCTTCGCTCAAATAAGCCGCCAAAGGGCCCTTACCGGCCGAGGTTAAGTGGAAAACTTGTCAGAGACTGCCCAAAACGATCAACAACTCTCCTATAGTGATGCCTCGTTGCCAGGAACCTTCTCCTCCATTTACGCCCGGTATGAGGCTTTCATTGATGACGGCGTCGCCCTCCCCCCTTCGCCCCTCCGCGCTGGCCCTGCTGATCACCGCAGTCGCCGGCGGCGCGCTCACCACGGCGGCGGTGGCCGCGGCCCCGTCGTCCATCGCCACCGCCCTCGGCTGGTTCGCCGGCGCGGGCGTCCTGCTGCTCGCGGTCGCGGCCTTCACCGTGACCTGGTGCGCGCGCACCTCCCGGATCCAGCGCGCCCGGATCACCGGGCTCACCGCCGAACTGGCCGCCCGTGACGGGCACATCGCCCGGCTGATCGCCGACGCGACCCGTGACGCCGCCGCGCGCACCGCCGAACGCTCCCGCCTCGCCGGCGAACACGCCGCCGTGCTGGAACAGCTGACGGGCGACCACGCCGCCGTGCTGGAACACCTGGCGGGCGTGCACGCCGCCGAACTCGACGGACTGGCCGCCGCCCAGAACGCCTCGCGCGAGCGGCTCGGCGGAGAGCTGCGCCGAGCCGAGTCGGGCCGGGCCGCCGCCATGGCCGCGGCAGCGAACGCCGCCGGCCGGATGCAGGCCCTGGCCACGGGGATGCTCGCCGACCTGCGCGACATGGAGGACCGGCACGCCGACGAGGACGTCCTCGGCGACCTGCTCCACCTCGACCACCGCACCGCCCAGGCCGGCCGCCTCGCCGACTCCATCGCCGTGCTGACCGGGGCCCGTTCGGGTCGCCGCTGGGCGAAGCCGATCGTCATGGAGTCGATCCTGCGCGGCGCGATGGGCCGCATCGGCGGATACCAGCGCGTCAGGCTGCACTCCACCAGCGACGCCGCCGTCGCCGGGCACGCGGCCGAGGGCGTCATGCACGCACTCGCCGAACTCCTCGACAACGCGGCCAACTTCTCCCCGCCGACCGCCGAGGTCCACGTCTACGTGGAGGAGGTGCCGTCCGGGATCGTCATCACCGTCGAGGACAGCGGCCTCGTCATGAGCGAGGTCCAACTGCGCCGCGCCGAACAGGCCGTGACCGCCGCCTCCCTGGACCTGGCCGGACTGTCCGGGACCCGGCTCGGCCTCGCCGTCGTCGGCCGGCTCGCCCGCAAGCACGGACTGACCGTCTCCTTCCGGCCCTCCGCCCGCGGCGGTACGGGCGCGCTGATGATGCTCCCGCAGGAGCTCATCAGCCGCACGCCCGCCGAAGCCCCGGCCGCGCCGCTCGCCATCCCTGCGCAGCCGTCCGCCCGGGTCGCGCCGCAGGCTCCCCCGGCGCCCGCGGCTCCCGCCCCGTCCGAGCCCGAGCCCGAGGCCGTGCACGACACCGCCGCCGGCCGGGACGACGCCGTCCGCGCGCAGGACCGTACGACGAAGGACCGCGAGACCGGAGCAACCGTCGAAGCGGGCCCCGGTTCCGGCTCCGACCGCGGCTCCAACACCGGTTCCGCCTCCGACACCGGCTCCGAGTCCGAATCCACCGGCGGGCACCCGCACTTCGGCGACAGCGGCCTGCCTCAGCGCCGCCGTGGCCGGACCCTGGCGGCGGCTCACCCCGAGGGCACGGACGGCGCGGGCACCGAGACCCGTACGGGTTCCGCCACGGCCTCCGCGCCCGGTGGGGCCTCCCGGTCGGCCGCGCGGTTCGGCAGCTTCCGCCAGGCCGTCCGCGGCGCCGCGGCCCCGGGCGAAGCAGCCTCCGGCGGCTCCGGCGGCCCCGGCGACGAGCAGCAGCCCGCGCACACCCCAGACCCGGAAGGCAACACGCGATCATGACCGGCTTCACCACCGACGAGACGCTCAACTGGCTCCTGGAAGGCCTCCTGGAGCGCACACCGGGCGCCCGCCACGCCCTGGTGCTCTCCCGCGACGGCCTCAAACTGTGCCGCACGCCCGAGCTCTCCGTCGACCAGGCCGACCAGCTCGCCGCGATCGCCGCCGGCATCCAGAGCCTGTCCCACGGGGCGTCCGTCGAGTTCGGCGACGGAACCGGCGGAGTCCGCTCGGCCATGGCCGAGTTCTACGGCGGGATCCTGTTCATCGTCGAGGCCGGCGAGGGGGCGCACCTCGCGCTCGTCGCCAACGAGGAGGCCGACGCCGGGCTCGTCGGCCACAACATGTCCGAACTGGTCGAGCAGCTCGGCGAACACCTCATCGCCAGGCCCCGGGGATGAGCCGGACCCGGCCGGGCCGGGACGATTCGCCGGACCGGCTCTACACCCTCACCGGTGGCCGCAGCCGCTCCGGCTCGGACGTCTTCGACCTGGTCACCCTGGTCGTCGCCGAAAGCGATCCGGTGCCCGGCATGCAGTCCGAGCACGCGGCGATCCTGCGGATGTGCCAGTTCCCGACGGCCGTGGTGGAGATCGCGGCCGATCTCGGACTGCCGGTGTCGATCGTACGGATCTTGCTGGCCGACCTGCTCGCCACCGGACGGATCCGCGCCCGGCACCCGCGTACGGCGAACTCCGCGTACAGCTTTACCGACCCCGACATCCTGGAGCAGGTGCTCGTTGGACTCCGCAATCTCTGACGCGACGATCCCCGAAGCCGCGTCTCCGGCGAGCACGGCGCGCGACGCCGCCGAACCGCTACGGCCCCGCCAGGCACTGCGCAGCACCGCCGACAACGGACTGAAGATCGTCATCGTGGGCGGTTTCGGCGTCGGCAAGACCACGATGGTCCGCTCGGTCAGCGAGATCCGCCCGCTGAACACCGAAGAGACCATGACCAAGGCCGGCGAGAGCGTCGACGATGTCGACGGGATCGCGGGGACCGCCGGGAAGAGCGCCACCACCGTGGCCTTCGACTTCGGGCGCATCACCCTCGACGCCCGCAACGTGCTCTACCTGTTCGGCGCCCCCGGCCAGGAGCGGTTCTGGTTCCTGTGGGACCGGCTCTTCTCCGGCACCCTCGGCGCCGTCGTCCTCGTCGACACCCGGCGCCTGGCGGACTCCTGGTACGCCATCGACCGGCTCGAACACCACGGCACGCCCTTCGTCGTGGCCTGCAACGACTTCGGCGGCCCCGAGCACACCACGGAGCAGATCCGCGCCGCCCTCGACCTGCCGGACGGCATCCCGCTGGTGTTCTGCGACGCCCGCTCCCGGGAGTCCAGCAAGCAGGTCCTGATCTCCCTCGTCCAGCACCTCCAGACGGCCGCCCTGTCGAGCACCCGGCCGAGCCTCCAGCCGAGCCCCCTGTCCCAGACCCCGGAGCCCACCCCGTGACCTGCCCCGCCGCCCCCGAGCACCAGCCCGTCTACCTCGGCGGCCCCCGGTTCCAGAGCGACCCCGTCGAGCTGTACCGCGAGATGCGCCGCGACCACGGCGCCGTCGCCCCGGTCGTCCTCGACGGAGACGTACCGGCCTGGCTGGTCCTCGGCTACCGCGAACTGCACCAGGTCACCAGCGACCCGGTGCTCTTCTCCCGGGACTCCGAGCTGTGGAACCAGTGGGACCGCATTCCCGCCGACTGGCCGCTGCTCCCGATGATCGGCCGCCGCCAGCCGTCGATCCTCTACACCGTCGGCGAACGCCACCGCGAGCGGGCCGGCGTCATCTCCGACGCCCTCGAGGCCGTCGACCCCTTCGAACTCAAGGGCCACGCCGAGCGGTACGCCGACGAGCTGATCGACGAACTGTGCGGCAAGGGCTCCTGCGACATCGTCGGCGAGTACGCCATGCTGCTGCCCCTGCGCGTCCTCGCCCGCCTCTACGGGTTCTCCGACGCACAGGGCCCCGGCCTCGTCCACGCCATGAACGACATGATCAACGGGCGGGAGGGCGCCCTGGAAGGACAGCGCCACCTCGCCGAGTCGATGTTCGCGCTGCTCTCCGCCAAACTCGCCGACCCCGGATCCGACGTGGTCTCCCGGATGCTCGCCAACCGGTCCGGCTTCACGGTGGAGGAGGTCGCACAGGACCTCATGGTCATGATGGCCGCGGGCCACCAGCCCACCGCCGACTGGATCGGCAACTCCCTGCGCCTCATGCTCACCGACGACCGCTTCGCCGCCTCCCTCGCGGGCGGCCGGCACAGCGTCGGCGAGGCCATGAACGAGGTGCTGTGGGAGGACACCCCCACCCAGAACGTGGCCGGCCGCTGGACCTCCCGCGACACCAACCTGGGCGGCCGGCGCATCGGCCGCGGCGACCTCGTCCTGCTCGGGATCGGCGCAGCCAACACCGACCCGCACGTGCGCACCGACGCCGGAGCGCTGACCGGCGGCAACAACGCCTTCTTCTCCTTCGGGCACGGCGAACACCGCTGCCCCTTCCCCGCCCAGGAGGTCGCCGAGGTCATCGCGCGCACCGGCATCGAGGTGCTCCTCGACCGGCTGCCCGACGTGGACCTCGCCGGACCCGCCGGGGACCTGGCCCGTCGCCCCTCGCCCTGGCTGCGCGGCCTCACCGCCCTTCCCGTGACCTACACCCCGACCCCCGCCCTTGGAGCCACCCGATGACGTGCCCGATCGACCACTCCGGCCCCGCGGCCATCGTCCTGGACCCCTTCGTCGCCGACCTCGACGCCGAGAGCGCCGCGCTGCGCGCCGCAGGTCCCCTGGTCCAGGTGGTCCTCCCCGGTGACGTCGCCGTCTACGCCGTCACGCACCACTCCGAGGCCCGCAAGCTGCTCACCGATCCCCGGATCGTCAAGGACATCAACGTCTGGGGCGCCTGGCAGCGCGGCGAGATCCCCGTGGACTGGCCGCTGATCGGCCTCGCCAACCCCGGCCGCTCGATGCTCACCGTGGACGGCGAGGACCACCGCCGGCTGCGCACCCTGGTCGCGCAGGCGCTGACCGTACGCCGGGTGGAGAAGCTGCGCGCCGGCATCGAGGCGCTGACCACCGGCATGCTGGACAAGCTGGCCGGGCTGCCGGCCGGCGAGACGGTGGACCTCAAGGCGCAGTTCGCGTACCCGCTGCCGATGAACGTCATCAGCGACCTGATGGGCGTCGACGCCGAGGAACACCCGCGCCTGAAGGCCCTGTTCGAGAAGTTCTTCTCCACGCAGACCCTGCCCGAGGAGGTCCCGCAGATGATGGCGGACCTCGGCGCGCTGTTCTCCCGCATCGTCGAGTCCAAGCGGGAGAACCCGGGCGACGACCTCACCAGCGCCCTCATCGAGGCCTCGGAGGACGGCGACCACCTCACCACGGAGGAGATCACCAACACCCTCCAGCTGATCGTCGCCGCCGGCCACGAGACCACCATCAGCCTGATCGTCAACGCGGTCGTCGCCCTGGAGACCCACCCCGAGCAGCGCGACCTCGTCCTCAAGGGCGAGGTCCCCTGGGAGAACGTCATCGAGGAGACCCTGCGCTGGTCCAGCCCCACCTCGCACGTCCTGATTCGCTTCGCCACCGAGGACGTGGAGGTCGGCGACCGGATCCTGCCCAAGGGCGCGGGCCTGATCGTCTCCTTCGGCGCGCTCGGCCGCGACGAGGCCCAGTTCGGCGAGACGGCGGGCGAGTTCGATGCCACCCGCACCCCGAACCGGCACATCTCCTTCGGCCACGGCCCCCACGTCTGCCCCGGCGCGGCCCTGTCCCGTCTGGAGGCCCTGGTCGCCCTCCCGGCCCTCTACGCCCGCTTCCCGGACCTCACCCTGGCCGTCCCCCCGGCCGACCTCCGCAACAAGCCGATCCTCACCCAGAACGACCTCTTCGACCTCCCGGTCCGCCTGGCCTGAACCGCAGAAGAGACTGAGCCCCTGCGGGTGGCAGGGGTTTGGTTCCACCCTCGCCTTCACAGACGTGGCGCTATCGTTTCGTCCGTGAAGGTCGTGACGCAGGTGAAGCTCGTGCCGTCTCCCGAGGTGGAGGCAGCACTGCATGCCACCCTGCGTGCTGCCAATGACGCGGCCAACTGGCTTTCTGTGCACGCCCAGAGCAAGGAAGAGGGACGTGCCCGTTCCCGGGCTGCAAGCGGCGGGTTATCAGGAGCTGAAGGCACGCGGTCTGTCGGCCCAGCCCGCGCTGCACGTGATCCGCAAGGTCGCAGATGCCTACACGTCCCGGGCGGCGAACATGAAGGCCGGGAACTACGGCCGGAAGGACTCCGAGCGGTACCGGCGCATCGCGCACACCCCGGTCAGGTTCCGGCCCACCCGGCGGCCCAGGCGTACGACGACCGGTGCCTGTCCTGGCAGTACGACGCCCGGACCGTCAGCATCCTGACCAGTGCCGGGCGTATCCGGGGCGTCCCCTTCGTTTGCTCGCAGCAGGCCCTGAAGACTCTGGACGAACACCGGCGCGGAGAATCCCGCTTGGTGCACCGAGACCGTGCCTGGTTCCTGATCGCGTACTGCGAGATCCCGGTCAAACCGCTCAATACGGAGCCGGAAGGCTTCCTCGGCGTCGATCTCGGTATCGCCAACATCGCAACGACCTCCGACGCGGGTGAGCACTTCACCGGGAAGGAACTGAACAAGTACCGCCGTCGGCAGGTCCGCATCCGCGCGGAACTCCAGGCGCGGGGCACCAAGTCTGCCAAGCGAAAGCTGAAGCAGCGGTCCCGCCGCGAACATCGCCACGCAGCCAACACCAACCACATCATCGCCAAGCGCATCGTGACCGAGGCTGAACGCACCGGGCGCGGGATCGGTCTGGAAGACCTGACCGGAATCCGTGAACGGGTACGGCTTCGCAAGCCCCAACGGGTCGCGCTGCACTCCTGGGCGTTCGCCCAGCTCGCCGCCTTCATCATCTACAAGGCCGCGCGCCGGGGTTCCCGTCGTCCAGGTCGATCCCGCCCACACGAGCCAGATGTGCTCATGGTGCGGACACACGGAGAAGGCCAACCGGCAGACACAGGAGGTTTTCGCCTGCCGGTCATGCGGCGTCGTTGCGCACGCAGACTGGAACGCGGCCCGAAACATCGCAGACCGCGCCCTTATCGTCTGGGCTGAAGTCAACCAGCCCCATGCGGCGGACCCCCCTGGGGATCCAGCTGCGAGCCCGCCTCTGCCGAGCCGGGTGGATGACAGGCAGAACACGTCGATCTCAAGATGACCCGCGGTTCTTAAACGCCGCCGGTGTGCGCAAATGGGTGGCGAGCTGGAGCCCGGGAGCTGGACATGCTCCCGGGCTCCGTCACGTTTCGCGACCTCCGCCGTGCGGCGCCGCGCCGGGCCGACTACCTGGGCACCGGTACCGAGACGAACGCCGTGCCCGACTCGTTCTCCACCAGAACCGCCCGCACGTCCGCCGGGTCCACCGCCGCCGAGCCGTCCAGCGCCGCGCCCTTGCCCTCGCCGTGCTCCGCGGTGCCCACCACCCAGCCGCCCGCCGTGGTGCGCGTACCGTCCCGGGAGACCACGACGATCCGGCAGCGCTCGCCCGGCGGGATCCCCGTCACCGCGGCGTGCACCCGTACCCACTTGGCCGCGGGCGTCACCTGTACGGTCATCCGCGCGCCCGTGCCCGCATCCGTCGCGGAAGCCACCTTGGTCCCCTCCGGCGGCGCGGACGGCTCGGCCGAGACCGTCGGCCGCGGCCTGGCCTCGGCGCCGGTGCTCCCGCCGCCCAGCTGCGTACCGGCCCAGAAGACGGCGGTCAGCGAGGCCGCCACGGCCAGCCCCGTGAACACGGTCCGGCGCCGGCGCGCCCCGTCGAGCTCCTGGCGCATCTGGCGCAGGGTGCGCTGGAGCAGCAGGTCCCCGCCCCGCGGCGGACCGTCGAGGAACGCCTCGGGGGGCACTTCGCCCAGCGCCGCCTCCATCTCGCGCAAGGCCGTCACCTCCTGACGGCACTGCACGCAGCCGTCCACGTGTTCCTCGACCCGGCGGACCTCCGCATCGTCCAGGACGCCGAGAACGTACGGGCCGAGCAGTTCCTCCTCGTGCCGCTGCCCGTTCATGCCACCACCTCCTGCAGTCCGCCGGGCCGCGGAGACGGGCCGCCCGTGCGTGAGCTTTCCCTGAAGACTTCTCTGAGCGCCTTGAGCGCGTAGTGCGAGCGCGATTTCACCGTGCCGGCCGGGATACCGAGGGCGTCCGCCGCCTCGGCGACGCTCTGCTGGCGGTAGTACAACTCCGTCAGCACGTCCCGGTGTTCCGGTGACAGCCGATCCAGGGCGCCCAGTACGGTCATGGTGTCCACCACCGCGTCGGCGTGGTCCGCCTCCACCGGCGGACGGGCCGGGGATCCGGACACCTCCGGAGGGCGGGCGGCCTTGGCCCGGTACCGGTCGGTGATGATGTTGCGGGCCACCGTGAGCAGCCAGCCGCGTACGGAACCCTTCCCGTTCACCAGGACCTCGGAGTGGCGCCAGGCCCGGATCAGGGTCTCCTGGACGATGTCCTCGGCCGCGGCCCGGTCCCCGGTCAGCCGGGTCGCGTACGCGAGCAGGGCGTGACCGTGCTCCTCGTACACGGACTTGATCAGTGCCTCGTCGGTCGAGCCCCGCCGAGTGCGGGGCCACAGTGGTCCGGCCATCTCACCCTCTCCGTCTCCCTCGCTTACCTGGTGCGGTCACAACACGCGACGCACGGGCACCGGGTTCACGTGACCTGCGTCACCCGGGAGCTCGCGGCGTACGGCGCGCGGCTCGCGGTACCGCTCAGGTCCGGCAGGTGCGGCCCTGGTTGAGGCAGTCCACGACGTCGTCCATCCGGGGGCCGGTCATCACGTTCACGAACATCCCGTGGTCCGTCTTGGGGCTGTGCCGCTGCTCGGGGAACGAGTCGAGGGAGATCGGCGCCCCCGCGGGCACGTCGTAGGCGAGGGAGATCCGCAACCGCGGCACGGGGAACGTGCCCTGCGGGCAGACCCCGTTCGCGGCCGG
Source organism: Streptomyces sp. GQ60 (assembly GCF_059758875.1). Lineage (NCBI taxonomy): Bacteria > Bacillati > Actinomycetota > Actinomycetes > Kitasatosporales > Streptomycetaceae > Streptomyces > Streptomyces sp. GQ60. Next base: position 49,988 of record NZ_JCAXEG010000014.1, read on the forward strand.
GAAGCGCAGGTGCGAGCGGTGCCCGGGGCTGGTGGTGTCCAGACCGTTCCAACAGCTCGGGAAGGTGAGGGTACGGGTGAGGCGCTCGCCCTGCGGACAGCGCGGGTAGCGGGTGGTGGACCGGTCGGGGGAACCCGAACAGCCCCAACGGGCCCGCACGTCCTGGTCGGAGTCCGCTGTGAAGGCCACCGCGTCGCCGGTCATCGCGTTCAGGAACCGGGGCATCGCCACCACCTTGCTCACCGGACTGCCGAGGAACTCCACCGACACCTCCGACTCGGGCAGGATCGCACCCGCGTTGCCGTGGCCCGCGGATCCCTCGTGCGGCCGGCCGGCCGGCCGGTCCGTGCGGCGCAGCACCGGCCAGAAGTACGTGGAACGGTCCCCGCCCGCGCAGCTGGTGGCGGCCGCGTCCAGGGAGGCGTCGGTGGAGGATGCGTCCGTGGACAGGTTTCCCACGTAGCCGTGCGTGTGGTGGGCGCCGGAGCGCAGCCCCGGTGAGACGACGAGGTTGTCCTCGTTGTAGTGGCCCTCCTCGTTGCGGCCGCAATCCGCCGACACCCGGCCGGCGGAGGCCTGCGGACCGGCCGCGAGGGGCTCGGCGGGCCCCGGCGGGACCTCCCGGATGTCCACGTAGTCGGCGGGCACGGGACCGGCCGCACCCGCCGCCGGGTGCGGCCCGCCCGCGCGCGCGGCCCCCAGCACGGCGGCGGTCAGCCCGGTGCCCAGGACCAGACAGATCAGGAGCGTGAGCAGTCGGCGTTCGTTCCCCATGCGGGTCACGGTTGCCGCCCAACCCCGCCTGCGTCAACCGGGCGTCCGCGGGGCGGTCACCTCCCGGCCGCGGCGCCGGAACACGTCGAAGGTGTCGCACGCGCGGGCGGCGCCGTGCCGGAGAACACGCCGCGGACGGGCGGCCCGGAGTCCGAGCCCATGCCGGCCGGGCACCCGCTCCGTGCCACACGGAACTGCGCCGGGCCGCCGAGAACTTCTTCACCGGCCAGGTCGACGCCCTGGGCGGGGACACCACCGCGCCGGTACTCCTCGCGTACCTCCAGAGCGCCTTCCGTACGGCCCTCACCGCCACCGGGGACGAAGGCTCCCTCTCCGGCCCCGGAGGTCGGCCACGCGGCGCGCACGGTGCTGCTCCTGGCCCGCGGTTACACCGACCAGTGCTCCTTCGCCGAGGCGCCGCGGACGCTGAGCCGGGCCATCGCCCTGCGCATGCTCAGCCAGGACGCCCTCGACCGGAAGCAGCCGTCCGTCGCGCTCTCCTACGTACGCCAGGCGCTGGAGATCGCGCCGAACGCCCCCGGCGCCGTACGGGCCTGCGTGGCGGCCCAGGCGGCCCAGGTGCACGCCGCCCTGGGGCACCGCGCGGAGGCCCTCGCCTGGCTGGACGCCGCCGACCGGGTGCACGGCGCTCCCGCGGGCGAGCCGGATCCCTTCCACACCTGCCGCCCGGCCGCCCTGGAGTTCAAGCGCGCGGTGGTGCGCGGCCTGCTCGGAGACCACCCCGCGGCCCACGCGGCCCTGGACGCCTCGCCGGCCCCCCGTCCCGCCCAGCAGGAGCGCGCGATCATGCTCGCCCATGTGGAACGGGCCAGGCTGTACCGGCTCGGCGGCCCAAACCTTCCGCCGAGCCCGGATCAGGCCAGCGGGCCGGCGTCGAGCTCGATCACCTCCGCGGGGCCCGCACGGAACGCGGGGCTCGCCGCGTCCGCCGCGATCATGTGCGGGGTGACGTCGTGCGCGGAGAGGGCCGCCCGCGAGGACCACTCCTCGATGAGGGCGAACCGGTCAGGATCGCCGCTCACCGCGTGCATGTCGTAGCGGACGCAACCCTCCTCGGCCCGCACGACGGGCGCGAGGCGCTCGTAGGCGTCGATCTGCTCCCGGCCGCGGGCCGGGAGGGTGGAGATGAGGATCAGGAGTCGAACCGTCGAGGGCATGGGCCGAAGACTAGATCGACGGGAGGCGGCGGCGGAAAGGACTTTCCACCCACCGGCCCCTGCCCGCCCGGACGTTCCGCCCGCCCCGCCCCGCCCCGCATGGCCGGTCCGGTCCTTGCCCGGTCCGCGCCGACCGCGCAGAGTGGCCCGGTATGACACCCGAAGACCTCCTGCAGGCCCTCGCCCGTACCCGCGCCTCCCTCGACGGAACCGAGGTCACCTTCTGGTGGACGGGCGACGTCCACGGCTGGGCCCCCGGGGAGCCCTACCGGCGCCTCTTCGGATTCGAAGGCTTCAACGTGGCCCGGCTGGTGGAGGACGAGGCGCCGGGGACCTACCAGCTCCTCACCCGCGAGGCCGCGTTCTACCTGGACCCGCTGACCCGCGAGATCCTGGAGACATGGGAGGACAAGCCCGTGGTCCACGTCTGGAACGACCCCGCGAACCAGAAGTGGCGTCCCTTCCCGGTCCCCATGACCGAACTGGGCGACCAGGTGTGCTTCAGCCTGGAGATCCCGCTCGCCTACCCCTCCCCGCTGCCCGTCGCGCAGTACCCGGCGAACTCGGCCGACGACACCTACCGGGCCCTGGAGCTCTTCCAGTTCTTCGCCCCCGCCTCGGTCCTCGCCACCGACGCGCCCGGCGTCCCGTCCACCATGTCCTGGACCCGGATGTCCCCCTGGCTCCCCTGGATGGAACAGGGGCCGCGCCCCGGCGGGCTAGCCTTCCACTGCCGGGGCCGCAAACTCGCCTCCTACGCGGAGGTCCCGGAGCGGACCCGCGCGTACGTCGCCGCCCGCCACCCGGAGTTCGCCCACGCCCCCGAGAAGTGGACGGAGCCGAACGAGACCAGTTGGACGTACTTCCGCGGGCTCAACCCGCCGTCGGCCCCGCCCGGCTCCTGAGCCGGGGGGTGCGCCCGGTCCAGGACGTCGCTGGGCCGCCCCGCCCGAGGACGCTCAGCCGCCGGCCGCGAAGCGGTCGATGGCACCGAGCACGTGGTCGAGGGTGGTCGGGCCGCCCGTGTGGCCCGCCTCCTCCACCACGGTCAACTCCGCGCCGGGCCAGGCGCGGGACAGTTCCCAGGCCGTGTCGAGGGGGCTGCCCATGTCGAGCCGGCCGTGGATCAGGGCGCCCGGGATCCCGGCCAGCCGGTGGGCCCCGCGCAGAAGCTCACCCTCCTCCAGCCACGCACCGTGCGAGAAGTAGTGCGAGCAGATGCGGACGAGGGCGACCCGGGCCGCCGGAGGCCGCCCGCTGTACGGCGGGGAGGCACCCTTGCTCTCGCCGGACAGCACCGCGTCCTCCCAGGCGCACCAGTCCGCCGTGGCCTTCGCCCGTACCTCTTCGTCCGGGTCGGCGGCCAGGCGCGCGTAGGCCCCGACGAGGTCGCCGTCGCGCGGAGTGCCGCCCGATCCGGCGACGAAGCGCTCCCACTGCTCGGGGAAGTACCGGCCGACGCCGCGGTACAGCCAGTCGATCTCCGAGCGCCGGGTGGTGGTGACGGCCGCGATGACGATCTCGGAGACCCGCTCGGGGTGCCGCTCGGCGTAGGCCAGGATCAGCGTGGAGCCCCACGAGCCTCCGTACAGAAGCCAGCGGCCGATGCCGAGGTGCTCGCGCAGCCGTTCCATGTCGGCGAGCAGGTGGCCGGTGGTGTTGTGCCGCATGTCGGTCGCGGGATCGCTCGCGTGCGGGGTGCTGCGGCCGCAGCCGCGCTGGTCGAACAGGACGATCCGGTAGCGGGCCGGATCGAAGAGCCGTCGGGCGTGCTCGGTGCAGCCCGATCCCGGCCCGCCGTGGACGACGAGTGCGGGCTTTCCGTCAGGATTGCCGCATACCTCCCAGTAGACGGCGTTTCTGTCACCGACGTCGAGCATCCCCTTGTCGTAGGGCTCGACCGGCGGGTAGCACTCTCGCACGTCCCCGACCTCCTCATTTCCCCGTCCCGGACGGCTTTTGCCGTCGATCCGCCGTCGATCCGCCGCCGATCCGCCGGCGTCCGTCGGCTTCCGGCCACCCTACGGCGCCCTCCCCAGGGTGCGGACAAGGGTTTTCCCCGTATCGCGTTCATCCCCGCTTTGCCTACTGTCTGCCCACCGGCGATCTTCCCCGTCCGAACAGCCCCCGCGCCAACCCCACATGGCGTGAAGCTCTGGGTCGGTCTTCGCCGGTGCCACCGTTGCCCAGCCCCGACGCTGCGGCGGGCGACGACGTGGTGTGCAGCAGCGGTGACCGGGCGGGCTTGACCAGCCTGTTCCGGTCCCGCGGCCGCCGGTCAACCTCCCACACTGCACCAACCGGCCGTCCCGGCTCGTTCTGTGGCGGCCCGCGAAAGGGAACACCGTGCACGCATCCAGTCGACGCAGGCTCATATCCGTGGTGGCGATGTCCGTCACCCTGCTCGCCGGCACCGCCACCACCTCCCTGGCGCTGTCCGCGGCGGATCCCGCCCCCGGCTCGCAGACCCTCCCGGCCGCTGGCGCCCCCGCTGCCGCCGCCCCCGTCGAGAACCTCATCGTCGGATACAAGTCTTCGGCCGCCGAGGCGGGCTCGAACACCGCCGCCGCCGCCGATGTGCAGGCCAAGGGCAAGAAGGCCGCGAAGAAGGCCACCTTCGAGCGCCGCCTCGGAACCGGAGCCGCCCTCGTCAACCTCGGTGCCCCGGCCGACGCGGCCGCCGTCATGGCACAGTTCCGCGCCGACCCCGACGTCGCCTACGTCGAGGTCGACTCCCGTGCGTACGCACTCGCCGTCACCCCCAACGACACCGAGTACGCCAAGCAGTGGGACCTCTTCGAGCCCACCGCCGGCATGAACGTTCCGGCTGCCTGGGACAAGACCACCGGTTCCGGCGTCACGGTCGCCGTGATCGACACCGGCTACGTCGCCCACTCCGACCTGGCCGCCAACGTGGTCGCGGGCTACGACTTCATCGCCAGCTCCACCGCTGCCCGTGACGGCAACGGCCGCGACAACAACCCCGCCGACCAGGGTGACTGGAGCGCGGCCGGCGAGTGCGGCACCGGCTCCAAGGCCAGTGACTCCTCCTGGCACGGCACCCACGTCGCCGGCACCATCGCCGCCGCCACGAGCAACTCCAAGGGCATCGCCGGCATCGCGTACGGCGCGAAGATCCAGCCCATCCGCGTGCTCGGCAAGTGCGGCGGTGCCACCTCGGACATCGTCGACGCCATCACCTGGGCCTCCGGCGGCACCGTCTCGGGCATCCCGGCGAACGCCACCCCCGCCAAGGTGATCAACATGTCGCTCGGCGGCTCGGGCGCCTGCACCGCCACGTACCAGAACGCGATCAACGCCGCCGTCGGCCGTGGCACGACCGTCGTCGTCGCCGCCGGCAACAGCAACTCCGACGCGGCCGGCTTCTCGCCCGCCAGCTGCAACAACGTGATCAACGTCGCCGCCAGCAACCGCACCGGCGACCGCTCCTTCTACTCGAACTACGGCGCGATCATCGACGTCGCCGCCCCGGGCGGTGAGACCCGTCGCGCCACCGACACGCCCGGCACCATCACCACGCCCGAGAACGGCATCTGGTCCACCCTGAACACCGGCGCCACCACCCCCGGCGCCGAGAACTACGAGCCCTACCAGGGCACCAGCATGGCCGCCCCGCACGTCGCGGGCCTCGCCGCCCTGCTGAAGTCGGCGAACTCCGCGCTGACCCCGGCCCAGATCGAGTCCGCGATCAAGACGAACGCCCGCCCGCTGGCCGGCACCTGCACCGGCGGCTGCGGCACCGGCCTCGCCGACGCCAGTGCGGCCGTGGCCGCCGTGACCTCGACCCCGACCACCCCGGGCTTCGAGAACACGACGGACTTCGCGATCGGTGACAACACCACCGTGGAGAGCCCGGTCACCGTCACCGGCGTCACCGGCAACGCCCCGGCCACCCTCAAGGTCGGCGTGAACATCGTCCACACCTACATCGGTGACCTGAAGGTCGACCTGGTCGCCCCCGACGGCACCGTCTACACGGTGCACAACCGGACCGGCGGCAGCGCCGACAACATCAACCAGGTCTACACCGTCAACGCCTCCTCCGAGGTCGCGAACGGCACCTGGAAGCTGCGCGTCAACGACAACGCCGGCGGCGACACCGGAAAGATCGACTCCTGGAGCCTGACCTTCTGAGTCCGGCCCCCTGAGCCCGGCCTCCCGAGCCGGATCCCTGCCGCGAGCCAACTCGGCCTGACGGGGCGATAGTACGGACCAACAACCCGTCCGACCTGCCGATACACCGCGTATCGGCAGGCCGGGCGGGTTTTCCTGTCACGTGACTGAATTCTGCGTCACAATCCGGGCCCGCCGGGCATCCGACCTCGTATTGTCGCGTCTCACAGGAAGGCCACAGGGACGGGCAAGCGGAAGGCTGGTGGCTGTGCGTGGTGGTGGCGACGGGGCACGACGACACGACCGTCGGACACGGTGAACTGATCAAGGCGGTCGACCGCGCGCTGACCACGCACGGACGCGCCCTGCTCACGGGGCCCGCCGGCTCGGGCAAGACCGAGGTGCTGCGCGCCCTCACCGAGGCCGCCGCACTGCGCCACGAGACCGTGCTCCGTCTCGCCCCCGGAGCCGCGGACCGGTGGATACCCGAAGCGGCCGCCGCCGCCCTCCTCGCCTCCGTCCCGGCCGCCGCGCTGGAATGCCTCTCCGGACCGCAGCGCACCGCCATCGCCCTCCTGCGGCGGGAAACCGACGCACCCCGCGTCGGCCGCGACCACGTCGCCCTGCGCCTCGCCGTCGTCGAGGTGCTGCGCACCCTCGCCGCCCGCGGTCCCGTCCTGCTCGCGCTCGACAACGCCCAGTGGCTCGACGCGGAGAGCACCGACCTGCTCCGCTTCGCCCTGCGCCTGACCCCGCCGCAGGTACGGGTCCTCGCCGCCGAATGCGTCCAGGGCGGAACCCCGCTCTCCGAACCCCTCTGCGGACCGGACACCCCCCAGATACGGGTGCCGCCGCTCGGCACCGACGAGATCGCCGAGCTGCTGGTGCGCCGGGGCATCCCGGCCCGCCTCGCCGGCCGGATCCACCAGGCCAGCGGAGGCAACCCGCGCCTCGCCCTCGCCCTCGGCCATTCCCTCGCCGAAGCCGCCGGGTCCCGCGAGGGCGGCGCCCACCACGCCGATCCGCTGCCCGTCTCCGGCCAGGCCCGCGAGGTGGCCCGTCGGCTCCTCGGAGTCGTGCCCGCCCAGGCCCGGCGCACCCTGCTCTACGCCGCCCTCGCCGCGCGCCCCACCACCGCGCTGCTGCGCCGGGCCGGCCGCCTGGACGCGGAGGCCGAGCTCGCCGTGGCCGAGCGGGCCGCGCTGGTCACCGTAGAAGAGGACGGCACGATCCGGTTCATGGCCGGCGCCCTGCCGACCGCGCTGGCCGCCGACGCGGGCTGGCCCGAGCGCGCCGCCGGACACGCCGCGCTGGCCGCCGCCGTCGACGATCCCGTCCAGGCCGTACGCCACCGGGCGCTGGCCGTGGACGCCCCCGACCAGGCGCTCGCCGCCGAGGTCACCGAGGCCGCCGCGTCCTGCAGGCGCCGTGGCCAGCGGGCGCTGGCCGCCGAACTGGGCCTGCTCGCGGCCGACCGGACCCCCTGCCACCTGCCCGGCGAGGAGCTCGCCCGGCTGGTCGCCGCCGCCGAGGACGCGGGCTGGGCCGGCCGCGCCGACCTCGCCCGCCGCGCCACCCGCGCCGTACTCGCCCGGGACGCCTCGCCCGGCGACCGGGTGCGGGCCCGCCTCGCCGTCATCGACGCCGCCGGCCAGGCCCTCGGGGCACTCGACGAGACCTTCGCCTACGCCACGGCCGACGCCGAGGGCGACCCCGCCCTCCAGGCCGCCGTCCGGCTGCGGACCGCCTGGAAGCACAACCTCAGCGACGGCGACCCCGTCCGCTCCCGCGACGCCGCCGCGCAGGCCGGCGTCCTGGCCCGCAGCGGCGGCGACCAGGTCGCCGAAGCCATGGCGCTGACCGTACGGGCCCGCATGGGCCGCATCCTCGGGGACCCGGACGCCGAGGAGATCCTCGCCGAGGCCCTGGCCCTGCCCGCCCCCGACGTACCCCTCGGCATGCGCAACGCCCCGCAGTACCTCGCCGTCCGGCACGCCCTCTTCGACGACCGGAACGCCGACGCCCGGCGCCAGCTGCTCGTACTGCTGCCCGCCGTACGGCGCACGGGCTCCGCCGAGGACGTCTTCGAGGTGCTGCGCAGCCTCACCGAGGTGGAACTGCGCCGGGGCAGGTGCGCGGCTGCCACCGCGCACGCGCGCGACGCCCTGGAACTGACCGTCGAGGCGGGGCTCTCGCCCGGCCCCGCCTGGTACCTGACCGCGCTGGCCGAGGCCATGGGCGGAGGCTTCTCACGCGCCGCCGGATACGCCCGCCGCGGCATCCAGGCCTCCGAAGAGGAGCACGACCAGGTCTTCCTCTCCCGCGGCCTGTACGTGCTCGGCCTGGTCGAGCTGGCCACGGGCGAGGCCGCGAAGGCAGTGGTCACCCTGCGCCGCGTAGCCGAGCTGGAAGCCGCCCAGCAGGTGGTCGACCCCTCGATCCTTCGCTGGCACGGAGAACTGGCCGAAGCCCTGGTCGCCGCCGACGCGCCCGACGAGGCCGCCGAGCTGCAGGCCAGGGTCCGTACGACGGCCCTCGCGCTCGGCCGCACCAGCGTGATCGCGGCCCTCGACCGGGCCCGCGGGCTGTGCCTGTCCGCGCACGGCGACGCCGAGGCGGCCGTCGCCCTGCTGGAGGACACCGCCGAGTGCTTCGCACGTCTCGAACTGCCGGTGGAGCGGGCCCGTACGCTGCTCGCCCTGGCCCGGGTGGAACGCCGACGCCGCCGGCGCGCACCCGCCCGGGCGGCGCTGGCGGCGGCGGCCGAGGCCTTCGCCCGGGCCGGCGCGACCCCGTGGGTGGAGCTCGCGCGGGAGCCGTCGCCGTCCCCGTCCGGGAGCGAGGGCGGCGGCGGGGCCCGGCCCCTGGCCGCGCTCACGGAGGCGGAGGCCCGCCTCGCGGTGCTGGTGGCCCAGGGCGCCAGCAACCAGGAGGCGGCGGCGAAGCTCTTCGTCAGCGTGAAGACCGTGGAGGCCCGGCTGACGCGGATCTACCAGAAGCTCGACGTCCGGTCCCGGGCTCAGCTGGCCACCACGCTGCGGCTGAGCTGACCGAGGACGTGCGGGCCCGGCTCAGCAGCTCAGGTTGTTCCCCGGGGTCACGCCCAGGAGCTGGGTGAAGCTCTGGTACTTGTTGATCCGGCTCTGCACCTGCGCCGGGTTTCCGCCGTTGCACTCCAGGGCGCCGTTGATGGAGCGGATGGTCTCGCCGAAGCCGGCGCCGTTCACCATGGCGGCGTGGGCGGTCATCGTGCCGGGGCCGTTCTGCGTGTTCCAGTACCAGAGCGCCGTCTTCATCGCGACGGCCGGGTCCTGCTCCACCAGGTAGGGGTTGGCCAGGAGGTTGATGCCCAGGGCGTCGCCGGCCGCCTTGTAGTTGAAGTTCCAGCTCAACTGGATCGGTCCGCGCCCGTAGTAGGCGGCCTGCCCGGCGGGACAGCCGTAGGGCCGGCTGGAGTCGCAGTAGTGGGGGTAGTTGGCGGTGTTCTGCTCGACGATGTGCACCAGCCCGCCCGTCTCGTGCGAGACGTTGGCCAGGAAGGCCGCCGCTTCGCGCCGCTTGACGGTGTCGTCACCGGTGGTGGCGAAGCCGGGGTAGGCCGAGAGGGCCGCGACCAGGCCGTTGTAGGTGTAGAAGGGGTTCCGGTTCGGGAACATCTGGTTGAACTGGGCCTCGCTGACCACGAATCCGGAGGGGTTGGGGGTGGTCGGATCCGGGGTGGGGGTCGTTCCGCCTCCGCAGACGCCCTGGTCCGACCAGACGCCCCACTGGCCGGTGGTGCCGGGGGTCTCGCCCTGGGTCCACCACTTGGCCTGCCAGTTGTGGCCGCCGTACGAGGCGTTCGTGCCGCCGGTGTAGACGGCAGAGCTCGCCCACGCGCCGGCGCAGGCGGGCGCCGCGGCGGCGGGGGAGGAGGGGAGGGCGATCGCGAGGCCGAGGGTGACGGCCGCGGCGGCGGCCAGGGAGAGGGCGCGGCGGCGCAGGGTGGTGCGTATCACGGAAGTGCTCCTTCAGTGGGGGGAGTTGCCGTGGGGGGCAACGGACAACGGACGACTGAGCCCACTGAAGCGAGGATGGTCTGGACCTGTCAAGGTCTAGACCAAAACGAAGCGCCGGTGCGGCGCCCCGAAGGGCAGTGCACCGGCGCTTCGTTCTTGGGGTCAGCTACCGGCGGAGAGGTTGCCGGAGAGGACCGGGATGTTGTCCAGGATGTGCGAGGCGGTCTCGTCGCCCTTGGCCTGGGTGGAGTTCTCGGCGCACTGCTGGTTCTGCGGGTTGGACGCGATCGGGATGTCCTGGACGCCGACGTTGACCAGGGCCAGGACCGACTGGACGTTGACCTTGGCGGGCAGGCCGACACAGAGCTTGTTCAGGGAGCCCTGGATGGCGGACATCTGCGGGCTCATGGCGCCGGCGGTCTCCTGGTTGCCGTAGAGCTGCGAGGAGTTGTTGCCGTTGACCGTGTTGACACCGTTGTCGTTGCCGATCGCCATCGCCGGGGAGGCTACGGCGGCACCGGCACCCAGAACGGCGGCGGTGGCGGCTGCGGTGGCCATGAACTTCTTGAGCATGTGGGGGATCCTTCTTCTGTCGCACTGTCGCATGAGATAGCTGCCCTCGGCGGGACGAGCTGCTCAACTGCCGTGGACACGTGGGGTTATCACCCATCACCCGAGTGGCCCAACCTTGCACTCCACCGGTGCGGTCCGGCGTCGGCCGATTGACCCAACGCCCACCGGCGGGCGGATCCCGGTGCCCGAGTGCGCGCGTGCGCGTGCGCCCCGGGTTCGCGCCCCGTGCGGGCGCCTCAAGGAGCCCGGGGCGCCGGAGGGCGCCGACCTCGACCGGGATCCGGACCGTGTGCGGGTCCCGGATCCCGTCGAGGTCGGCTGGGGCGGTGTCGCGGCAACGCGACGCCGCCGGGGTCAGCCGGTCTTGCGGCGGACCTTCTTGTTCTTGCCCCCGGGGTTGCCGCCGGCGCCCTGGATCTTCGCCCGGCTCTGGTGCGCCTGCTGCGACTGGGCATTGGCGGCGTTCCGCTCCAGGGCCTCCTTGAACTTCCGCTTGGCCTCCTCGGCCGGCGATTCGTTCTGCGGGGTGTCTGATTCTTCTGCCATGCGTCCTCCTGGAATGTTCTGAAGCCGTTGCAGTCTGTCAGGTGGTGTTTCCCCTGGCCAACGCGTTCGGGCCATGCGGCTTCGGAGTGGTCTCAGGCGTCCTTCTCCAGGGTGGGGCGCAGTCGCTCCAGCAGGGTGTGGAGCGTCGCCCGCTCGGTGTCGTCCAGTGTGTCGAGGGCGCCGTGCGTGGCCTGCATCTCCTCGCGCACCCGTTGGATCACCGCGCGTCCCGCGTCCGTGGCCACGACGTTCTTCACCCGCCGGTCCGCGGGGTCGGGCTCGCGGCGCACCAGCTCGCGGGCCTCCAGCCGGTCCACGATGCCGGTCACGTTCGAGGCGTCGCACACCAGCAGGGTGGCGAGGCCGCGCATCGGGAGCGGGCCGTTGAGCTGGGCGAGGACCTTCGCCTGGGTGGAGGTGAGGCCGTGGTGCGCGGCGGCCGCCGCGAAATCGCGCCACTGGGCGGTGCCGATCGCGGCGAGCAGCTCCAGCAGCTCCAGCTTGGTCGGGACGGCGTGGGGGGTGGTGGCGCTCATGCTCGGAGCGTACTCAAGGTGTTTCACATTATCAACCTTTTACTTGACCACCTTAACTATTGAGGTCTACCGTCTGCTGGAGTCGAAGTACTTGATGACGTCAAACATCTGCGATCTGAAGCACTGAAAAGGTCCTCCCTGCCATGAGCCCCACCCCCTCCGCCACCACCCGGGCCGGCGGCCGGAACGAGACGGTCGTCGTCTTCGCCCTGAGCCTGGCCGCCATGGTCGTGTCGATGATGCAGACGCTGCCGGTCCCGATCCTGGGGCTGATCCGCAGCGACCTCGGCACCACCACCGCCAACGTCAGCTGGGTGACCACCGCCACCCTGCTGTCCGCCGCCGTCTTCACCCCGCTGCTGGGCCGCTTCGGCGACCAGCACGGCAAGAAGCCGACGCTCGTGGCCGTACTCGGGGTCATGGTCGCCGGATCCGTCATCGCCGCACTGGCGTCCTCGCTCCCGCTGCTGCTCCTCGGCCGGGTCCTGCAGGGCGCCGCGACCGCGATCTTCCCGCTCGCCCTCTCCGTGCTCCGCGAAGAGGTCCGCCCGCAGAAGCTCCCCGGAGCGATGGCCCTGGTCAGCGGCACCCTCGCCTTCGGCAGCGGCCTCGCGCTCGTCGCCACCGGCCTGCTGACCTCCGGCAGCGACGCCGACTACCGCAACGCCTTCTGGATGGCCACCGGCTTCGCCGTGCTCGCGCTGCTCGCCGTCGTCTTCCTGGTTCCGGCGACCCGGCACAAGACCGGCGGCCGTACGGACTTCCTCGGCGCCCTCACCCTGGGCATCGCCCTGCTGCTGCTCCTGCTGCCGATCTCCCAGGGTCACGAGTGGGGCTGGGCCTCCGGCCGCACGCTGGGCAGCTTCGCCGGCGCCGTCGTCATGACCGCCGTCTGGGTGCTCACCGAGCTCAAGGTCCGCGAGCCCCTCGTCGACATGCGGATGTTCGTCCACCGCCCGGTCCTGATGGCCAACCTGGCCGGCATCCTCGTCGGCTTCGGCATGTTCGCGAACTTCCTGGGCGTCTCCTACCTCGTCCAGATGCCCAAGGCCCTGACCGGCTACGGCTTCGACGCCTCCATCCTGCGCGCCTCCGTGGAGTTCCTGCTGCCCGGCGCGATCGTCTCGCTCCTCGCGTCGCCCGTCGGCGGGCAGCTCGTCCGCCACCGCGGGCCGCGCGCGGCCCTGACGGTGGCCGCGGCCCTCGGCGCCGCCGGCTTCGGCTGGCTGGCCCTGGACCACGGCCACAGCGCCTCGGTGATCGGCGCCGGCCTCATCGTCGGGGCGGCCGTCAGCTTCGGCTACGCGGCCATGCCGGCGGTGATCATGGCGAGCGTTCCGCACCACCAGAGCGGCATCGCCAACGGCATCAACTCGATCTCCCGCTCCACGGGCAGCGCGATCGGCAGCGCCATCGTGACCACCATCCTGGCCTCGAAGACCATCGAACACCTCCCGGCGGGAGTTCCGGCACTGCCGGCCGAATCCGGCTTCACCCTCACCTTCGCCATCGGCGCCGTGGCCTTCGGCCTGGTCGCGCTGATCAGCGGAATCGGCCTGCGCGGGGCCCACGGTCCGCGGACGGACGCCTCCGTGCCGGCTGCCGCGGGCGCCGCCGCCTTCCCGGACGCCCCGGCATCCGCCGCGAACGTGCCCGCCCGCCCGGCCGCGAAGGCCGACGCCTGACCCGCCCGTCCGCCCACCGACCCGACCCCGAGCCGCCCCCGGCCCACCGCACACCCGCGGCGGCCCGGGGGCGCTCGCGCGTGGTGTCAGCGGCCGGCTGGATAGGCTCGACCGGACCGGAGGCGCGCGTCACCGGCGCCGGAAGGGTGACATGACCAGCGAAGAAGCGATCCGGATCCTGCGGGCGGCCGAGCGACCGGCAGCCCGGTGGAAGAACGGCGGGGGAGTGACCCGCGAGATCGCCGCCGGACCCGAGGGCTCGGGGATGGACGATTTCGGCTGGCGGGTCAGCCTCGCGGAGGTCACCGCCGACGGGGCCTTCTCCGTGTTCCCCGGCGTCGACCGCACGCTCACCCTCGCGGAGGGCGCCGGCATGGACCTCGCGATCGGCGGCGTACGACGCCTGGTGGACCGGCGGTACGCGCCCCAGCGGTTCCCCGGTGACGAACCGACCGACTGCCGTCTGCTCGCCGGACCGGTGGTGAACTTCAACGTGATGTACCGCCGGGGCGTGGTGCGAGCCGACACCGCCGTCGTACGGGGCGACCTCGCGCTCGCGGTCCGCCCCGGCGAGAGCCTGCTGGTCGTCGCCCTGGAGGGGACGGCCGAGGTCGACGGATCCGCCGAACTGGGCCCGTACGACGCAGTCCTGATGACCGGAGCGTGCGAGGTCCTGCTACGGAGCTCCGGGCGCGTGGCGGTGGTCCGCCTCGGCCCGGCCCCGGCCCGGACGGAGCCCGGCCGAACCCAGTCGGCGTAGGAGGCCGTCCGCGGACTCGGACGCGGCGGGCCCGGCGCCGTCGAGTGCCCGCCCCGGCCGCGGTGACCGCCGAGGGCGGACGTGCGGCGAACTCCTGTCCGTGCGCGAAGCGTTGACAAAGTCGTCATCTGCTAGAAACCTGTGGCGCCATGGCCGCATAACTGCGATCAGATCACTCAAAAAATAAATAACGGCACGCAAGTTTGCGGCAGGCGCGGCTGCGCCGGGCCGGGTCCCCTCATGGAACAGAGGACAGCATGAGATGGAAGCAAGGCGGCCGGCTGATGGTGGCCGGCACGGTGGTCGCGGGGCTGATGTCGGTCGGACTCCTGCCCGTCACCCTCGCCGCCGCGGCGGGCGGACCCAACCTCGCCCTGGGCAAGGCGGTCACCGCGAGCGGTTCCCTCGGCGGGTACGGGGCCCCGGGAGTCAACGACGGCAACCAGGGCTCGTACTGGGAGGGCCCCTCGGGCGCCTTCCCGCAATGGGTTCAGGTGGACCTCGGCAGCAGCGTCGCCGTCGACCAGGTGGTGCTGAAGCTGCCCGCCCCGTGGGAGACGCGCACCGAGACGCTGACCGTGCAGGGCAGCACCGACGGGAACACCTTCACCACCCTGTCCGCCTCGGCGGGACGGGTGTTCAACCCCGCCCAGTCCAACGCGGTGACCATCGGGTTCAGCGCCGCGACGGTCCGCTACGTGCGGGTGGGCGTCACCGCGAACACGGGCTGGCAGGCCGCGCAGATATCCGAGCTGGAGGTGTACTCGGCCGACGGCAGCACAGACCCCGGTGATCCCGGCGACCCGGGCACACCGCCCCCCGTCGGCGTGAACCTCGCCAAGGGCAAGCCCATCGAGGCCTCCTCCACCACCCAGTCGTTCGTCGCGGCCAACGCCAACGACGACAGCGTCACCAGCTACTGGGAGGCGGGCGGCCAGCAGTCCACGCTGACCGTGAAGCTCGGCTCCAACGCCGACGTCACCGGCGTGGTCCTCAAGCTCAACCCCGACCCCGCCTGGGGCAACCGCACCCAGAGCTTCGAGGTCCTGGGCCGGGAGCAGTCGGCGAGCGGGTTCACCATCCTGAAGGCCCGCGCCGACTATGCGTTCAGCCCGGCCGGCAACCAGAACACCGTGACCGTTCCCGTCACCGGCCGCCTCGCCGAGGTCCAGCTGAAGTTTTCCGGCAACACCGGGGCCGGCGGCGGGCAGGCAGCCGAGTTCCAGGTCATCGGCGCCGCCGCCCCGAACCCCGACCTGACGGTCACGGACCTCGCCTGGTCCCCGGCCAACCCCTCCGAGAGCGACGCCGTCACGGTCAACGCGACCGTCCGCAACGCCGGTTCGGCCGCTTCCCCGGCCACCGCCGTCAACGTCAGCGTCGAAGGAGCCGTCGCGGGCAGCGCCCAGGTCGGCGCCCTCGCGGCCGGCGCCTCGGCCACCGTCCCGGTCGCCGTCGGCAAGCGGCCGATGGGCAGCTACACCGTCTCCGCCGTCGTCGACCCGGCCGGCAGCGTCCCCGAGCAGGACGACACCAACAACAGCCGTACGGCCGCCGCGAAGCTCGTCGTCGGCCAGGCGCCGGGCCCCGACCTGGAAGCCCTCTCCATCACCACCAACCCGGCCAACCCGGCCGTGGGAGCACCGGTCTCCTTCACCGTGGCCGTCCGCAACCGGGGCACCACCGCGGTGGCCGCGGGCAGCATCACCAGGCTGGTGGCCGGCTCCACCACCCTGAACGGCCCCACCCCGGCGATCGCCGCGGGCGCGACCGTCAACGTGCCGGTCAACGGGACCTGGACGGCGGTCAGCGGCGGAGCCACCCTCACCGCCACCGCCGACGGGACCGGCCTCGTCACCGAGACCAACGAGAACAACAACAGCCACTCGCGTGCCGTGGTCGTCGGCCGCGGGGCGGCGCTCCCGTACACCGAGTACGAGGCGGAGGCCGGCAGTTACACCGGCACCCTGCTGCAGAGCGACGCCGAGCGCACCTTCGGGCACACCAACTTCGCCACCGAGTCCTCGGGCCGCGAGTCCGTGCGCCTCTCCTCGACCGGCCAGTACGTGCAGTTCACCTCCACCAACCAGGCCAACTCCATCGTCGTGCGCAACTCCGTACCCGACGCCGCGAACGGCGGCGGCGCCGACGCGACGATCAGCCTGTACGTCAACGGCGGCTTCGCCCAGAAGCTGACCCTCTCCTCCAAGCACAGCTGGCTCTACGGCAGCACCGACAGCCCCGAGGGCCTGACCAACACCCCCGGCGGCGACGCCCGCAGGCTCTTCGACGAGTCCCACGCCCTGCTCGCGCAGAGCTACCCGCCCGGCACCACCTTCCGCCTCCAGCGCGACGCGGGAGACACGGCCTCGTACTACGTCATCGACCTGATCGACCTGGAGCAGGTGGCTCCGGCGGCGCCCAAGCCCGCCGAGTGCACCTCGATCACCGACTACGGCGCGATCCCGAACGACGGCATCGACGACACGCTCGCCCTCCAGAAGGCCGTGACGGCGGACCAGAACGGGCAGATCGCCTGCGTCTGGATCCCGCAGGGCCAGTGGCGCCAGGAGCAGAAGATCCTCACCGACGACCCGCTGAACCGGGGCCAGTTCAACCAGGTGGGCATCAGCAACGTCTCCATCCGCGGCGCGGGCATGTGGCACTCCCAGCTCCACACGCTGACCCAGCCGCAGGACGCCGGCGGCATCAACCACCCGCACGAGGGCAACTTCGGCTTCGAGATCGACGACAACACGCAAATTTCCGACATCGCCATCTTCGGATCCGGACGGATCCGCGGCGGTGACGGCAACGCCGAGGGCGGAGTGGGCCTCAACGGGCGCTTCGGCAAGAACACCAGAATCACCAACGTGTGGATCGAGCACGCCAACGTCGGCGTCTGGGTCGGCCGCGACTACGACAACATCCCGGCCCTCTGGGGTCCCGGCGACGGCATCGAGTTCAGCGGCATGCGGATCCGCGACACCTACGCGGACGGCATCAACTTCGCCAACGGCACCCGCAACTCCACCGTCTTCAACTCCTCCTTCCGCACGACCGGTGACGACGCCCTGGCGGTGTGGTCCAGCAAGTACGTGAAGGACCAGTCGGTGGACATCGGCCACGACAACCACTTCCGCAACAACACCATCCAGCTCCCGTGGCGGGCCAACGGCATTGCCCTGTACGGCGGGTACGGCAACACCATCGAGAACAACCTGATCTACGACACGATGAACTACCCCGGCATCATGCTGGCGACCGACCACGACCCGCTGCCCTTCTCCGGACAGACCCTGATCGCGGGCAACGGGCTCTTCCGTACCGGCGGCGCCTTCTGGAACGAGGACCAGGAGTTCGGCGCGATCACCCTGTTCCCGTCGAACCTGCCCATCCCGGGTGTCGTCATCCGCGACACCGACATCCACGACTCCACCTACGACGGGATCCAGTTCAAGACCGGCGGCGGGGTCATGCCCGACGTCGAGATCACGAACGTGACCATCGACAAGTCCAACAACGGGTCCGGGATCCTGGCCATGGGCGGGGCGCGCGGCAACGCCACCCTGACCAACGTCACCATCACCGGCTCCGCCCAGGGCAACATCCTGATCGAACCCGGATCGCAGTTCTTGATCAACGGCCGCTAGCGGCAGGCGGTTTCACCGCTTTCCGAGCTTGACCCACCTCGCCGTACCGGGGACACCCTTCGCGTCGAGGAGGAACAGCATGTAGTAACCGGGCGGGGCATCGGCCGAGGTGGCCGGCGCCCGCAGTCCGATCGTGCGGCCGCGGACAC
Source organism: Streptomyces sp. GQ60 (assembly GCF_059758875.1). NCBI lineage: Bacteria > Bacillati > Actinomycetota > Actinomycetes > Kitasatosporales > Streptomycetaceae > Streptomyces > Streptomyces sp. GQ60. The sequence goes on from NZ_JCAXEG010000014.1 coordinate 67,974, forward strand.
CGGTCATGCGCAGCTCCAGATGGCGCTGACTGGTGTTCACCGCGTGGGTGACGGTGGTCGGCGCCAGCAGGACGGCCCGCCGTACGCCGCCGGCCGTCGAGCTCTCCACCGAGAACTCCGCACCGTGGGCGATCTCGCCCGCCGGGACCCGGTCGAGTACGGGCCGGGCGCCCCGGTGCAGGTAGGCGGGCTCGTAGATCTCGATCGAGCCGTCCATGCCGTCCTTGATGTCCGGGTCGTTGGCGATCTGCTGGAGCTCGTCCCCGGTGACCATGACCCGGCCGTCCGGCAGCACCAGGGCGTTGGAGTGGTAGCCCCGCGGCAGCCGTTGGGCCGGCCCGAGCCTCCACCGCCCGTCCGCACCCCGCAGCTCGGTCTGGCGGAACTTCAGGTCGGCCTTCGGATTGAACGGCCCGAACCCGTAATCCCTGGTGTCCTTCGCACCGTTGACCGTGAGGAGCGTGCCGTCCGGCAGGATCAGCGTGTCGTCCTGGGTCCGGCCGAAGGCGCGCGGCCGGTCCGTGGTCCAGACGCCGCCTGAGAGCCGGTAGGTGTTCGGGTCGAGCGGGTCCCCGCCCAGCACCAGCACGGAGTCGGGTCCGTCGAACCCCGCCGGCAGCGGCACGGCGGAGCCGTACCCCCGGAAGTCGGCGGGCCGTCTGGGCAGGTCCGTACGGGTCTCCGCGCGCGGATCGAAGAGCCACTGCTGGTCCGCGTCCCGCCCCAGCCCGTAGATCATGCCGTCGCGCAGCGAGAACAGGTGCGGGTAGTCGTTGCGGAACGGCGCGTCGGAGCGCATCCGCTGCACGGACACGTCCAGCGGGATGTCGTACGGGCGCCAGGGCACCGGCAGCCCCAGCGCGGGGAACCGCTCCACCACCGGGGTGGGCGTCCCCGTGCCGCGCTCCGACTGGCCCGACATGATGATCTGGCGGCCGTCCGCGCCGGTGACCACCGACGGGTACCAACGGCCCACCGCCATGTCGCGGTTGCGGTACCAGCCCTCGGTCCAGGGGTCGAAGACGAAGGACAGCTTCGCTCCGCTGCCGCCCTTGCCGCCCGTGTTGCCGCCGAACACCCCCAGCATGCCGTTGGGCAGGAAGGAGTGCCCGGCGCAGAAGAACGGCGCCGGGCGCGGGGCATGCGTACCGTCGGGCATCAGCACGACGGGCGGGGTGACCTGCTTGAAGGCCCGCGCGCCGGTCCCCTTCGCCGGGTCCCACACGTAGGCGCGGCCCGCGTTCGCCGGGCCGGTCCTGTCCGTGGGCCCGGTCTCCTTGGTGGGATCGGTCTCCACCCGGGAGAAGGAGAAGAGCAGCACCTTGCCGGTGGGGAGCTGGGCGACGTGCACGCCGAAGTCGGGGGAGGGGAAGTACTCGGTGAAGCGTCCCGAAACGGCCTTCTCGAAAGCGGAGTTGGCCTCGCGCTGGGAGGCGGCGAGCGAGGACAGGCTCGTCGTGCGCCGGGACTGCGGGTACCCCACGGCCCCCTTGGCCGCCCGGCGCAGCTCCGCGTGGGCGCGGGCGTGGCCGGCGCCGATCACGGCGGCCTCGGCCGGGTCGGTCCCGGCTGCCGTGCCGGTCCCGCCTGCCGTGCCGGTTCCCCCGGCTCCGCCGTCGGTGTCGTGGCCCGGCGCCCCCCGCGCGGGCGTCCCGTGCCCGGGCACCCCGGCGGCGGCCGGTGGGGCCGCGAGGGCCAGGGCGCAGACGGCCGCGGTGGCGGAGAGCAGGGCGGACCGGTGCAGGCGGCGCATGGGGCTCCTCGGCGCGGGCGGTTCCGTAGGGCGCTCAGCATAGGAAGGAGCAGGAGGAATGGGCTGATATGACATGACCGGCACCCCGTCGATGAGCCGTTCGGCCCTCCCCGAGGCCCTGACCGAACGTTTCTGCGGTGAAAGGGCCCGGCCATCGGAGTGAGACCGCGCACCCGTTCACCGATCGGCCGGGTACGGACCGCTTCCATGGCCGGGTGATCAGAACACTGCGCACCGCGCTCGGCGCCGTCCTCGTGACCGGCGGCCTCCTTGCCCTCCTGCCCGCCTCCTCCGCCGGGGCGGCGGGCGGCTCGGCGGCCCCCGCCGCCCCGGAGGACCGGGTGACCGTCGACGTCGCCACGGTCAACGGCACGGGCTGCCGCCCGGGCAGCGCCACCGTCGCCGTGGCCGAGGACAACTCGGCCTTCACCGTCACCTACAGCGAGTACCTGGCCATTGCGGGCGGGAAGAGCGACGCGACCGACGGCCGCAAGAACTGTCTGCTCTCCCTGCTCGTACGCGTCCCGCAGGGGTACACCTACGCCGTCGCCCAGGTCGACTACCGGGGATTCGGCAGCCTCCAGCAGGGCGCGATCGGCACCCAGAAGGCCAGCTACTACTTCCAGGGCATGAAGCAGACCGACTCCCGCACGCACAAGTTCCACGGCAAGCTCGACGACAACTGGCAGGCCAGCGACACCACGGGCATCGAGGCTCTGGTCTTCGCCCCCTGTGGCGAACTGCGCAACTTCAACATCAACACCGAACTGCGCGCCGAGGTCGGCACCTCGGACCCGTCGACGACCAGCTACATGGCCCTCGACTCCACCGACGGCAGCATCAACAGCGTGTACCACTTCGCGTGGAAGAAGTGCTCATGAGGGGTGGCCCCCAGTGGGCGCGTCTCCTGAAAAAGGCGCCCCGGCCCGCCGAACCGGCCGCCACGCCGAAGCGGACCTGCTGAAGCGGACCTGCTGAAGAGGCCACGCCGAACCGGCCCGGCGCGCCCCGTACGGGCGGCCGCGCAGGGCTTTCGCCCGGGAGTCTTGCGCGGCCGCCCCGCGCTGCCGCTCGTTCGGGGGGACGGTGTGAGGCACCGCCCCGGCGATCCGGTCCGCCGGAAGCGGGACCCGTGCTCCGTCAGCCGGGGGCCCGCCACTCCTACGGCCCAATCACCGCGCGCGGCCCAAAACCCGGCGTCACCCGGTCGGCGCGGCTGCGACCTGGGCTTTCGCGCAACTGCCGGGCATGCCGGGCATGTCGCGCACCGCTAGCGTCGGCAACGTCCGGAGTCCTTGGATTCCGCGAGGGGGGTCCTGCTATCCGCCTGTGCGAGAGGCCGAGCCGATGCTGAAGGACGCTCCGATAGCTCAGATAGCCCCGATAGCCAGCCTGCTCCGTGTGGAGAAGGGCGTGGCCGCCCCCGAGGAACTCGCCGCGATCGCGGTGGTCGTCGCCTGTTTCGCCCGCCGCAACTCCGCCGGAGCGGCAACGGCCCCCGCCGGGGCCGCCCGGCGCCGGCGCCCCGCGCACCACGGCTCCGGCTGCTGGGCGGGCTGCTGGGCCTGCGGCTGAAGCGACCCGCACGGATCGGTGACACCCATGAACGCCCCTGCCCCCGGCCCGCTTACGGGCCGGCGGCAGGGGGACCACTCGGCGTACGGGCCGGTCAGGCCCTGCGCAGGACCGTGGACAGCGCCTCGGACAGTGCGGCCTCGGCATCGGCCACCGGCCCCTGCGAGCGCCACGCGACGAACCCGTCCGGCCGCACCAGCACGGCGCCCGCCTCGGACATGGCGTGCACCTCGCTCCAGTCGGAGCCCTCCTCCTGCACCAGATCCGTCCCGGCAGCGCCCGCGGACCCGATCGCAGCGGATCCGATTGAATACGTGTCCAGCTTCACCGACAGCCGCTCGGCCACCCGTTCGGCCGCCGCCCGCCACGGCGAGCCCGCGCCGCAGAGCAGCACGAAGGCGCGCTCGTACAGGTCCACCGTGGAGACCCGCTCGCCGTCGGCCCGCGTCAGCCACATGTGCGGGGCCCGCGTGCCGGGGTCGCCCGTCATGCGCATCCCCTCCGGGATGACGGGCCGGTCCGGGGCACCGCCGACGAAGGCGCCGCTCGGGTACGCGTAGGCCATCGCCGTCGTCAGGACCCCGCTGCCCGGTCCGCCGCCCATGGTGGGCGGCGGCGCGTACCCGGGGTGGCTGTGCTCCGCCGAACGCGCCGAGGCGCGCTGGGCGGTCGCCACGGCCACCGGGTGCCGCTCTGCCCCGTAGGTCTCCAGCAGTTCCATGCCCGCCGACCCGTTCAGGACCGCCGCGATCTTCCAGGCCAGGTTGTGCGCGTCCTGGATGCCGGTGTTGGAGCCGAACGCGCCGGTGGGGGACATCTCGTGGGCCGCGTCGCCGGCCAGGAACACCCGACCGGAGGAGTACCGCTCGGCGATCCGTTCCGCCGCGTGCCAGGGAGCCTTGCCGCCGATCTCCACGTCCAGGTCCGGTACGCCGATCGCGGCCCGGATCTGCTCCCTGCACCGCTCCTCGGTGAAGTCCTCCAGGGTTTCGCCCTGGTCCGGGTGCCACGGCAGGTGGAAGACCCACTGGGTGTCGTTGTCCACCGGCAGCAGCGCACCGTCCGCACCCGGCTTCATCAGGTAGCAGACGATGAACCGCAGGTCGCCGAGCACCTCGACGAGCTGCCGCGAGCGGAAGGTGACGCTGACGTTGTGGAACAGCTCGCCGCTGCCCGTCTGGGGGATGCGCAACTGCTCGCGCACGGGGCTGCGCGGGCCGTCCGCGGCGATCAGGAAGTCGGCGCGCACGGTGATGTGCTCACCGGTCTCCCGGTCCTTGACCAGCGCGTTCACCCCGGTCTCGTCCTGGTCGAAGCTCATCAGCTCGGTCGAGAACCGCACGTCGGCGCCCTGGGCGCGGCTCTGCGCGGCGAGGATCGGCTCGATGTTGTTCTGGCTGCACACGCACCAGCCGGTCGGGCTGAACTTGCTGAGCGCCCCGGCCGGGTCGATGGCCTTGACCAGCCACTTGTGGTCGCCGCCCAGCAGGGACTCCGTCTGCAGGATGCCCATGTTGTTCTCCAGCGCGGACGCCGCCTGCCGGATGGCGCCCTCCGCCCCGGCCACCCGGAACAACTCCATGGTCCGGGCGTTGATACCGCGCCCGCGCGGGTGGTCGGAGGTACCGGCGTGCTTCTCCACTACCAGGTGCCTGACGCCGTGACGGCTCAGGAACAGCGAGGTGGACAGACCCACGAGGGAGCCGCCCACGACGAGAACCGGTACGCGAACATCTGCCGTGTCTTCCATCAGCTGCGAGCTCCTGAATTCTGTGTGGGGGGAGTGCACTCTTTTATGCCCCCGATCGCCGGCCAAGCCCAGGAGATACGCCGGTTGTCACCCGCTTGATCCGGAGATGTAGCGGTACGTCCCCACCCGGATGACGATGAGCGACAGCGGTTCCCCCGAAGACACGCCGGCCTGCCGTCCCCGCGACGGCCGCCGGTCCGGGCGGCCACCACGATGACGGACGAGGGTCCGTACGCGATGAACATCCCCGCCCTCCCCCAGGGCCCTCACGAAGGAGTGAGCAGATGACGACCACCCTGTCCGAACGGGTGTCACAGTCCGCCTTCGACGGATCCATGCTCCGGGTCGTCCTGCTGATGGACCTCCACGAAGGAGCCCAGCAGCGGTTCTTCGAGGCGTACGAGCAACTGCGCCACGACATCGCGTCGGAGCCCGGCCACATCAGCGACCAGCTCTGCCAGTCCTTCGAGAACCCCTCGCAGTGGCTCATCACCAGCGAGTGGGAGAGCGCCCCGCAGTACCTCGCCTGGGTCAACAGCGAGCACCACGCCGAGCAGGTGCGACCGCTCGGCGCCTGCGCCCGCGCCATGCGCCCGCTCAAGTACACCGTCCTGCGCGAGACCGGCCGCGGCTACCAGGACGCGCAGCGGCCCACGGGCGCCCGGCTGCAGGAAGCGCCCCGGCTCGGCGCCGGCATCGTGCGCCACGCCCTGACCTTCACGGTCAAGCCCGGCAGCGAGAAGAACGTCGCCGAGATCCTCTCCAGCTACGCCTCGCCGGCGGCGAACGTCGACGGCCACACCCGGCTCCTGCGGACCTCGCTGTTCATGCACGGCAACCGGGTCGTGCGTACGGTGGAGGTCCGCGGCGACCTGATGGCAGCCCTGCGGCACGTCTCCGAGCAGCCCGAGGTGCGGGCCGTCGAAGAGGCCATCAACCCCTACCTGGAGCAGGACCGCGACCTCGGCGACCCCGAGTCCGCCCGGATGTTCTTCATGCGGGCCGCGCTCCCGGCCGTCCACCACGTCGCCGCGCGCGAAGCCGGCGGCGCCGACCGCTCCGACGTGCGACGCCACGCGCTGTACTACCCGGCCAAGCCCGGCTGCGGACCCGCGCTGGCCCGGTTCCTCGCCCGGCAGGACGAGGAAGCCGCCCACCGGTCCGGCGCCCCGACCGTGAGCAGCAGCATCTTCCAGCGCGACGACATCGTCGTACGCCTCATCGACGTGCGCAGCCCGCACGGCGACGGGCTGGAAACCGCCTTCGGCGTCCGGGGGCCGCGCAAGGCGGCCGTCCTCGCCCGCCTGATGGCCGGACCCGTCAGCGGGCCCGGCGGGGCCGCCGCGTCCGCGGTCCGCCACACCATGAGCCTGATCACCGACCGCCGGGCCCCCGCCGAACACTGACCGCAGCGGCATCCCGAACCCGGCCCGCCCGGCCCCGGACCCCACGTCCCCGGACCCCCCACCCACCAGCCCCGTCCAGGCTCCCCACCGCCAGGAGGAACCCCCGCCATGACCAGACAACGCCCACCGCACATCGTGGACCTCAGCGAGACGCAGCCCAACACGAGGCGCGGCGGCGACCTGAGGGCCGTCCTCACACCGACCTCGGTGGGCTGCACCAGCGGCTTCATGGGGCTGGCCGTCATGGCGCCGGGCGAGCACATCGCCGAGCACTACCACCCGTACTCGGAGGAGTTCGTGTTCGTGGTCGCCGGTGAGCTGGAGGTCGACCTCGACGGCGAGGCCCACCCGCTCCTCACCGACCAGGGCCTCCTCGTCCCCATGAACGTGCGCCACCGGTTCCGCAACGTCGGCGGCACCGAAGCCCGCATGGTCTTCCACCTCGGACCGCTCGCCCCGGACCCGAAGCTCGGGCACGTGGACACCGAGGAGGCCGTCCACCCGGAGGGGTCCGCCTGGGAGCGGCCCCCGGACCGCGCGGGAGCGGTCTCGTGACCCGCCGACGCGTGGCCGTCACCGGGGTCGGCGTCGTCGCCCCCGGTGGGATCGGCGCCTCCGCCTTCTGGGAGCTGCTCTCCAACGGGCGTACGGCGACCCGCGGCATCACCCTGTTCGACCCGACCGGCTTCCGCTCCCGGATAGCCGCGGAGGTCGACTTCGACCCCGCCGCACACGGCCTCGGCGCCGAGGAGGCGGCCCGCGCGGACCGGTACATCCAGTTCGCGCTGGTCGCCGCAGCCGAGGCGGTGCGCGACGCCGGACTCGACCTCACCACGGACGAAGCCTGGCGCACCGGAGTCTCCCTGGGCACGGCCGTGGGCGGCACCACCCGCCTGGAGAACGACTACGTGGCCGTCAGCCAGTCGGGCGACTGGTGGGACGTGGACCACCGGCTCGCCGGGGCCCACCTGCACCGCGCCTTCACCCCAGCCACCCTGGCCTCCGCCGTCGCGGAGAAGACGGGAGCACGCGGACCGGTCCAGACCGTCTCCACCGGCTGCACCTCCGGACTCGACGCCATCGGCTACGCCTTCCACTCCATCGCCGGGGGCAAGATGGACGTCTGCATCGCCGGCGCCTCCGACTCACCCGTCTCGCCGATCACCGTGGCCTGCTTCGACGCCATCAAGGCCACTTCGCCCAACAACGACGATCCCGCCCACGCCTCCCGGCCCTTCGACGCCGACCGTGACGGCTTCGTCCTCGGCGAAGGCGGCGCCGTCCTCGTCCTGGAAGAGCTGGAACACGCCCGCGCGCGCGGCGCGACCGTCTACTGCGAGATCGGCGGCTACGCCACCTTCGGCAACGCCCACCACATGACGGGGCTGACCACCGAAGGCCTGGAGATGGCCCGCGCCATCGAAACCGCCCTCGCCCAGGCCCGGACCGACGCCCGCGAGATCGACTACGTCAACGCGCACGGCTCCGGGACCAAGCAGAACGACCGCCACGAGACCGCCGCGGTCAAGAAGGTCCTCGGAGACCACGCCTACAAGACGCCGATGACCTCCATCAAGTCCATGGTGGGGCACTCGCTCGGCGCCATCGGGGCGATCGAACTGGCCGCCTGCGTCCTGGCGATGACCCACCAGGTCGTCCCGCCCACGGCCAACTACGAGACCCCCGACCCCGAATGCGACCTGGACTACGTCCCGCGGGTCGCCCGCGAGCGCACGCTGCGCAGCGTGCTCTCCGTCGGCAGCGGTTTCGGCGGCTTCCAGTCCGCGGTCGTCATGAACCGCCCCGACGAGCGCAAGGAGGAGGTGGTCTCGTGAGCGTCCGCACGGTCATCACGGGCATCGGCGTCGTCGCACCCAACGGCATCGGAGCCGAGGCCTTCTGGAAGGCGACCCAGTCGGGCGCCTCCGTCCTGGACCGCGTCACCCGCGAGGGCTGCGAACACCTCCCGCTGCGCGTGGCGGGCGAGGTACGGGGCTTCGACGCGGCCTCGATGGTCGAGGAGCGCTACCTCGTCCAGACCGACCGCTACACCCACCACGCCCTCGCCGCGGCCGACCTCGCCCTGGAGGACGGCCGGCTGGGCCGGGCCGACTACGAGGACGACCCCTTCTCGGTCGGCGTGGTCACCGCCGCCGGATCGGGCGGCGGCGAGTTCGGCCAGCGCGAGCTGCAGCACCTCTGGGGCCAGGGCCCGCGCTACGTCGGCCCGTACCAGTCGATCGCCTGGTTCTACGCGGCCAGCACCGGACAGATCTCCATCCGCCGGGGCCTCAAGGGCCCCTGCGGGGTGGTCGCCGCCGACGAGGCGGGCGGACTCGACGCCTTCGCGCACGCCGCCCGGGCCATCGGCCAGGGCAGCAAGGCCATGCTCGTCGGAGCCACCGAGGCGCCCCTGGCCCCGTACTCCATCGTCTGCCAGCTCGGCTACGAGGCACTGAGCACACACGAGGACCCGGAGCGCGCCTACCGGCCCTTCACCGAGAAGGCCTGCGGGTTCGTACCCGCAGAGGGCGGCGCGATGTTCCTGGTGGAGGAGGAGCAGGCGGCCCTGCGCCGCGGCGCCTCCGTCCGGGCCCTGCTGGCCGGGCACGCGGCGACCTTCACCGGCCCGCACCACCCCGAACGGGCCGACGCGTCCGCCGAGGGCCTCGCCCGCGCCATCAAGGGCGCCCTGCGGGACGCGGGCTGCGCCCCCGAGGAGGTCGACGTGGTCTTCGCCGACGCGCTCGGCACCCCGGAAGCAGACCGGGCCGAGGCGGCCGCGATCCACTCCGCCCTCGGCGGGCACGGGCGCAAGGTGCCGGTCACGGCGCCCAAGACCGGGACGGGCCGGGCCTACTGCGCGGCCCCCGCCCTGGACACCGCCGCCGCGGTCCTCGCCCTGGAGCACGGCATCGTCCCGCCCACGCCGAACGTCTTCGACGTGTGCCACGACCTCGACGTGGTGACCGGCAGCGCCCGCCCGGCGGAGCTGCGCACCGCGCTGGTGCTGAGCCGGGGCCTCATGGGCTCCAACGCCGCGCTCGTCATCCGAATCCCCTCCTAGAGACAGAAGGAGCCGCTCATGTCCGAACGACTGACCGTCGAGGAGCTGGCCGCCCTGATGAAGTCCGGGGCCGGCATCACCGTGGACCCGGCCGACATGAAGAACCGCCCGGACTCCCTGTTCGACGACTACGGCCTCGATTCACTGGGCCTGCTGGGCATCGTCGGGCTGCTGGAGAACCAGCGCGGCCGGGCCCTGCCCGCCGACGCGGACCGCTGCAAGACCCCCAAGGAGTTCCTCGAACTCGTCAACACCAGCCTCATGACCGGAGCTTGAAATGGCAGGACACACCGAGAACGAGATCGTCGTCAAGGCGCCCATCGACGCCGTCTGGGAGATGACCAACGACCTCCCGAGCTGGCCCGGGCTGTTCAGCGAGTACGCCTCGCTGGAGATCCTGGAGGAGGACGGGCCCACCACCCGCTTCCGCCTGACGATGCACCCCGACGAGAACGGCACCGTGTGGAGCTGGGTCTCCGAACGCACCCCCGACCCCGTCAGCCGCACCGTGCGCGCCCGCCGGGTCGAGACCGGCCCGTTCGAGCACATGGACATCCACTGGCAGTACTTCGAAGTCCCCGGCGGCACCCGGATGGTGTGGACCCAGGACTTCGCGATGAAGCCGCAGGCGCCCGTCGACGACGCCGGGATGACCCAGCGCATCAACCACAACTCCAAGATCCAGCTGGAACTGATCCGGGACAAGATCGAACAGCGCGAACGCGAGAGCCGCACGCCCGCGGCCAGCCGCGTCTGAAACGAAAGGCAGCACACCGGATGCACCGCGCACTCATCGTGGCCCGCATGGCGCCGCAGTCCGCCCCCGACATCGCCGAGCTCTTCGCGGCCTCGGACGCGGGCGAGCTGCCGCACCTCGTCGGGGTCACCCGCCGCAGCCTCTTCCAGTTCGGCGACGTGTACATGCACTTCATCGAGTCGGACCGGCCCCCCGGCCCGGCCATCGCCGAAGTGACCGGCCACCCCGAGTTCCGGGACCTCAGCGACCGGCTCACCGCCTACGTCAGCCCGCACAACCCGGAGACCTGGCGCAGCCCGAAGGACGCCATGGCCCAGGAGTTCTACCGCTGGGAGCGCCCGGCCGGCTCCCGTACGGGCTAGCCGTACGGAGCGACCCGCGCGACCGGCAGGCCTCGGGCCCCGCACCCACCTGGTGCGGGGCCCGCCACCGTGTCACCGTCCCCCGGGAGTCGGTGCCTCAGGCAGAGCCGCGCAGCACCAGCGAGGTCGGGGTGATCACGGAACCCGGCACCCGCTGCGATGCGTGTGCCGGGTCCAGGGACCGCAGCAGCAGGCGGACCATCAGGCGTCCCATGCCCTCGATGTCCTGGCGTACGGTCGTCAGCGGCGGATCGGCGCACTGCGCCACCAGCTCGGCGTCGTCGAAGCCGACCAGCGCCACGTCGCCCGGCACGGTCCGGCCCCGCTCGCGCAGCACGCCCAGCGCGCCCGTCGCCATCAGGTCGTTGGCGGCGAACACCGCGTCGAGGTCCGGGCAGCGATCCAGCAGTTCGGCCATCGCCCGGGCGCCGCCCGCCGTCGTGAAGTCGCCCTCGGCGACCAGCGCCGGGTCCGCGTCGAGGAGCACGTCCCGGTACCCGTCGAGGCGGTCGGTCGCCGACGTCTGGTCCAGCGGCCCGGCGATGTGCGCGATCTGTCGCCGCCCCCGGGACACCAGGTACCGTACGGCCTCGCGCGCACCGCCGCGGTTGTCGGCGTCGACGTAGGAGACCGGACCGCAGGGCCCGGACCCGCCGTGCTGTTCGGTCCAGTCGGGGCGCCCGCCGTAGACGGTGGGCATGCCGATGCGGCGCGTGATCGCGGGCAGCGGGTCGTCGGTGTGCAGCGAGAACGCGAGCGCGCCGTCGACGTGGCCGCCCGCCAGATACCGCTCGATCCGGTCGTAGTCCCCGCGGTGCTCCACCAGGAGCAGGACCAACTGCGTGTCGTGCGCGGTCAGCTCCCTGCTGATGCCGCGGACCTGGCGGGAGAAGAAGGGGTCGGAGAAGATCCGGATCTCCGGCTCGGCGATGATCACGGCGACCGCCCCGGTGCGCCGGGTGACGAGCGTGCGGGCCGCGTGGTTGGGCACGTAGCCGAGGTCCAGGACGGCCGCGCGGACCTTGTCCACGAGGTGCGGGCGGACGCCGTCGCCGCCGTTGACGACCCGGGACGCGGTGGCCCTGGACACTCCGGCGCGCGCGGCCACCGCCTCCAGGGTGGGCCGGCCGGCGGGGACCTGTTCGGCCACGGGCGCTCCTCGTGCGAGTCCGGGGGCGGCAGCCGGGGACCCGCGGGCCCCGGCCCTGTCGGAGAGCAGGGTAACCCGTACCGCCGGGGACGCTGAGAGCGCTCCCTCAACGGCCCCGGCCGCACGCGGCCGTGGTGAAACGCGTCGGGGCCCGCCCGGAAACCGGACGGGCCCCGACGCCGGGCCGTGTCAGCCCTTGGGGACCACGATGACGACGGTGTTGCACACCTTGTCGGCGAAGGTCTGCTTCTTGGCGTCCCACAGCGGCCACAGGTAGCCGATGTAGCAGGCGATGCCGTCGAGGAAGTGCGCCAGCTTGCGGACGAAGGCCATGCCGAAGCCGAGGACGCTGCCGTCGGCCTCGCGGCGCACGCTGATCCCGACGATCTTCTTGCCGATCGACTGGCCGGTCGTGCCTTCCTTGTAGAGGTTGAAGATGCCCATGCCGAAGGCGTAGAGCATGCCGATCATGAAGAAGACGCCCGGCCCGGAGGCGCCCGCGTCGTCGCTCATGGCGAGGTCGATGAAGCCGAGGGCGTACATCGGTCCCACGGTGATCAGACCGTCGAGGAGGGTCCCGCCGAAGCGCAGGCCCCAGTGCGCCAGCGGCGGCATCCCGGAACCCGGCATGGGCGGCATGCCGGCCGGCGGGTACGCGCCGTACGGCTGCTGCGGGGGGACGCCGCCCACGGGCTGCTGCGGGTATCCGTACTGCGGCGGGACACCCTGCGGAGCCTGCTGCGGGTAGCCGGGCTGGCCCTGGGGGTAGCCGGGCTGACCCTGCGGGGGCTGCTGCTGGCCGTAGGGGTTGTTCGGGTCGCCGAAGCTCATGGCGAAGTCTCTCCAGGGGTGTGACGGGGACGAGCGGCCCGGCGGAGGGACGTGAAACGAGCGGGTTTGCCCCCCTGCGCAGCCGCGAACTTGCGGGGCCATGGTGTTAGTAACATCGGCCACTTGTCCAATCCGTCGTCACGTGTGCCGCCCACGTGACGGACCGGTGAACACGGCATGGAGTCCCGGACCCTGAGGACGGGTCCGGGACTCCGGGGGCCACTTCGCTGACCGCTTCTACAACGAGCGGCGCCCCTGCGGGTCACCGCTTCGCGCCTCCGCTCCTACTGGGGCATCAGGACGGTGTCCACGATGTACACGGTGGCGTTCGCGGTCGGGACGTTGCCGCAGACCACGTTGGACGTGCCGTTGACCTTGTAGGACTCGCCCGAGCCGGTGGTGGTCACCTTCCCGGTCTCCAGCGTGGCGAAGGAGCCGTTCTCGAGCTGCTTCGGCGTCAGCTTCTCGCCGACCACGTGGTACGTGAGGATCTTGGTCAGCGTCGCCTTGTCGGCGAGGACCTTGTCGAGGTCGGCCTTCGGGATCTTGGCGAAGGCGTCGTTGGTCGGCGCGAACACCGTGATGTCCTTGGCGTTGTTGAGCGTGTCGACGAGCCCGGCCTGCTTGACGGCCGCCACCAGGGTGGACAGCGCCGGGTTGTTGGACGCGGCGGTCGCGACCGGGTCCTTGGCCATGCCGTCGAAGCTGCCCGCGCCCTCCTTCGGGACACCGGCGCACGCGGCACCGAAGGGTCCGTCCACCGGCATCGGCGCCGAGGCGTCGGCGGCGGGGGAGGAGGTGTCCGCGCTCGCTTCGGCGGCCGCACCCGCGGCCGCGTCCTTGCCGGATCCGGAGTCGGAGCAGGCGGCCAGGGCGAAGGGCAGTACGGCGGCCGTGGCGACGGCGAGGGCGGTACGGCGGAAACGAAGGGTGTTCATGGTGTTCTCCAGAAAAGGGGTGGGTGAATGCGGAATTCGAGACGGAATTCGGGAGAGAAGGAGAAAGTGTGTGAACTGGTGGGAAACCGGCGCCGCTTCGGTCAGTCGACCGTGACGAAGACGCCGTGCCGTCCGCTCGCGCCGTCCGGGACGGTGCGGGTCCGCAGCTCGGTCTGCACCTCGCCCCGGCCGTCCGTGGCGCGGACGGTCAACCGGTGGCCGCCCTGCGCGGCCTTCCAGGCGAAGGACCACTGGCGCCAGGTGTCGGTGGTGGCCTGCGCCGCGAGCGAGGCCTCCTGCCACGGCCCGTCGTCGATCTGGACCTCGACCCGCTCGATGCCTCGGTGCTGGGCCCACGCCACTCCGGCCACCGCCACGGTCCCGGCCGGGATCCGGGCGAAGGGCTTGGGGGTGTCGATCCGGGCCTGCGTCTTGACCGGAGCCCGGCGCGCCCAGCCGCGCTTGACCCAGTACGGGTCGTAGGAGTCGAAGGTGGTGAGCTCGATCTCCCGGATCCACTTGCAGGCGGAGACGTAGCCGTAGAGGCCGGGTACGACCATCCGGACCGGGAAGCCGTGCTCGAAGGGGAGCGGCTCGCCGTTCATGGCGACGGCCAGCATCGCGTCCCGGCCGTCCATGACCTCCTCGACCGGGGTGCCGAGCGTCATCGCGTCCACCGAGCGAGCGATCAGCTGGTCGGCCCGTCCGCCGCGCGAGGGTGCCCGGACGCCCGCCTCCCGCAACAGGTCCGACAGGCGTACGCCGAGCCAGCGTGCGGAGCCCGCGTAGGGTCCGCCGACCTCGTTCGATACGCAGGTGAGGGTGATGTCCCTTTCGATCAGCGGGCGTTGGAGGAGGTCGGCGAAGGAGTAGGAGCGCGGGCGGGAGACGCCCTTGCCGTGGATGCGCAGCCGCCAGGCGTCGGCGTCGATCTTGGGAACCACGAGGGCGGTGTCGACACGGTAGAACTCCTTGTTCGGTGTGGTGAAGGCGCTGACCCCGGGAATCCGCAGGGCCGCCCCGGCCGGGATCGGCGCGGCGGGCGAAGCGGGAGCGGGCAGGCGGACGGCGGCACGGGAGGCGGCGGCGCCCTCGCCGCGCCGGCCGGTCAGGGCCCGTCCGAGGACGCCCGCGCCGGTGGCGGCGATGGCGGTGACACCCGCCGCGAGGAGGAAGCCCCGCCGGTTCCAGGCGGCGGGCGCGATGGTGTCGGCGGCGGGCCGGGCGGCGGGTGCTCCCACCTTTCCCACCAGCAGGTACAGCAGCAGCGTTCCGGCCGCGGCCCCCACCAGCGAGGGCAGTGCGTCCCCCGCCCCGGCCGCGTCGGGCCGGCCGAGGGCCGCAGCGGCGCCGAGGACACCGAAGGCCATGACGCCGGCCGCCGCCGTGCGGCGGTGGCGCAGGGCGAACAGCCCCAGCAGGGCCGCCAGGAGGCCGACGGTGGCGAGGATGCCGGCCTGGAGGACCAGCTTGTCGTTCTCGCCGAAGGTGCGGATGGCGAAGTCCTTGAGCGCCGCCGGCGTGCGGTCGATGGCCGCCCCGCCGATCACCGTGACCGGTCCCGCCTGCGGCCGCACCAGGGACGCGGTCAACTCGGCGGCGGCCAGTGCCGCGTACCCCGCCAACAGGCCGCTCGCCGCGGCGAGGGCGCCGCGTTCGACTGTCCTTCGGTTGATGCTCACGACCCTCATTCGGCGCGGGCCCCCTCCCGGATGGGCCGGTCATCCGATCACGTGAAGATCCGTCGGCGTGTTGACCTTTGCGCGCGGCCCGTACGAGGTGATGCCGTACGGGCCGCGCAGGCGGGCGGCGGCGCCGACGGCCGCCGCCCGCGCGGGTCCTCCGGGACCGGCGGCGCTCAGGAGCGGCGACCCGCTCCCCGCCGGGCCGGAGGACCGCCGGCTCGTGCGACCCGTCAGGCGTTGACGCAGGTGTTGCCGAACGAGGGGTTGAGCAGCCCGATCACACTGACCGAGTTGCCGCACGCGTTGACCGGGATGTGGAGGGGGATCTGGATCAGGTTGCCCGAGCCGACCCCCGGGGAGTGGGCGGCGAGGCCCTGGGCTCCGGCGTCGGCCGAGGCCGCCGCGGCCCCGCCCACGAGAAGGGCCCCCGAAGCGAGGGCGAGTGCGGCAGTCTTGAGGACACGCGACACGACAGATCTCCTTGCTGGCTGTGCGGCGGCGGACTCCGGGGCCCAGCCCCGTCACCCGCCGCGCGGCGGCCCCTGGATCGGGCCCGCAGCCCTCCTTCGGCCAGGCCCCCCGGCGCGGTTTGGTCCCGGGGTGCCGGTTCCCCCGAACGGATGCCGTTTCGCGTGTATGCCGGCCAATCCGCGCGCGGACCGGCTCCGAAGACAGGGTGAGACAGCAAGGACCCGGCGCGCACCGCGACCTCGGCGGACGGGGAGCAGGTGCGCCTGCCACGAAGGATCGTTCATGCGATGGATGGACCGGCGAGACCCCCTCGCGTCCCCGGCGTGCCCGCCAGGGCCCGGCCGTACCCGGGGGCCGCTCAGGTGAACCCCGAGAAGCTGCGCTTCCCCGGACCGGGCCCGGGCGGCGGCACCGGACCCGGACCCGGCACCGGCACCGGACCCGGTTCGGCCGCGGCGGAACTCGCGGAGGTGATGGCGCGCGTCGCGCAGGGCGACCAGGACGCCTTCTCCGCGCTGTACGACGCCGTGGCCGGAACCGTCTTCGGCATCGCGGTCAAGGTGGTGCGCGACCGTGCCCAGTCGGAGGAGGTCGCCCAGGAGGTGATGATCGACGTGTGGCGCCAGGCCGCCCGTTTCCGCCCCGATCAGGGGAGCGTCATGGCCTGGGTGGCCACGATCGCCCACCGCCGGGCGGTCGACCGGGTCCGGTCCGCCCAGGCCTCGGCCACCCGCGAGCACGACGTGGGCGTACGCGGCCAAGAACGGCCCTTCGACGAAGTGAGCGAGCAGGTGGAGACCCGGCTCGAACGCGATCAGGTCAAACGCTGCCTGCGCCGGCTGACCGAGCTCCAGCGCCAGGCCGTCACCCTCGCCTACTACCAGGGGCTGACCTACCGTGAGGTCGCCGAGACCCTCCAGACTCCTCTTCCCACGATCAAGACCCGGATGCGCGACGGACTGATCCGCCTGCGCGACTGCATGGGGGTGACCACGTGAAGCACGACGAAGAACTGCACACCCTCACCGCGGCCTACGTACTGGACGCGCTCGGCCCGGGTGAACAGGAGGCCTTCTCCCGGCACTTGGCCCACTGCGCGCCGTGCTCCGGGGACGTCGCGGAGTTCTCCGCCACGGCCGGCCGACTGGCGGCCGCCGTGGCCCTCGTGCCTCCGCCGCAGTTGAAGGCGGAGGTCCTCGCCCGCATCGAGACCGTCCGCCAGGTTCCCCCGAGGGTCGGCGTCCGCCGGGCGGCCGGATTCCTGAACCGGCTCCCGCGCAAGGCCGGGGCCTTCGTCGTCGCCGCCTCCCTCGTCGGGGCGGCGCTGTTCGGCGGCGCCGCGCTCTACGAGAGCGGGCAGGCGGACCGGTTCCGGCAGGAGGCCCGGCAGGCCGAGGCGCGCGGCCAGGAGCTGCGGGCGGTGGTCACGGCCCCGGACGCCCGTACGGTTCACGGCCGCACCAGCGGCGGAGCCGCCGCGACGGTGATCACCTCCGCGGCCCGGGACCGGGCGGTGTTCCTCGCCGACCGGCTGCCGGCTGCCGGGGAGGGGCGCACGTACCAGCTCTGGCTCGCCGACGGCGGCACGATGCGCCCGGCCGGCTTCCTGACCGGCGACGGGGCGGCCGTGCTGGACGGCGGCCTCGGTACGGCCACGGCGGTCGGCCTGACCCTGGAGCCCGCCGGGGGATCGCCGCAGCCGACGACCAGCCCCCTGGTCCTGCTCACCCTCCCCGCGTAGGCGTAGGGCGTAGGACGCACCCGGCCCCCGGTCGGCGGGTGGCCCGGAGCAAGGGCTCCGGGCACCCGCCGACCGGGGGCCGGGGGGCGCGGGGGCGGCGGCAGGGGTCACGGGCCCGCCGGCTTTACGGGGCGGCCGGGCACGCGCGCCGGCAGAGCAGCCGCCGCCGCGTTCGTGTCGAGGATCGCGGCGGCCTCCCGCGGGGGCAGCCCCGACTCGGAGACGTAGGAGACCGCCGGTCCGCGCCGAACAAGGCCGGCGCGCGCCCCTGGCCGTGCGCGACGTTGTCGTACCAGAGCCGGCGGGCCGCCACCGAGGGCGGCTCGGGCGTCTCCGGGGACCCGAAGGCCAGGTGGTCGTCGAGGCGGCGCAGCGAGGTGGGAGGCCAGGATCGGCATCCGCAGGTAGCGCAGCGGCAGCCCCGTGGACGACGCGACGACGTGACGACGTGACGAGGCGCCCGGTGTCCCGTTCCGCCGCCGCGGCGGTACGGGACACCGGGCGTGCGCCCGTATCCGCTCAGCGGGCCGCCCCGACGCCCTTCCCCGCGACCGTGTTGCTCGTGACCGTGCCGTCGGCGCCGGCCAGGGTCACGACGTGCCGGACCCCGTCGGAGCCGAGGACCACCACGCGCCAGGCGCTCCCGCCACCCTCCTGGGCGATCGCGCGCAGTGCCTCGGCCTTGCCGCCGGGCACGGCGGCCTCCGCCTTCTGCAGGGCCTGCGCCGCCGGCAGCGCGGGCAGCGGTACGGGGGCCCGGTCGGGTCCGACCGGGACGCCCCCCTCGTCGCCGTCGGGCATCCCGGGCCGCACCGAGCCGTCCGGCGGGAAGACGCCCCGCTCGCCCTTCTGACCCCGCAGGCCGGGCTTCCCGGGCTCTCCGGGCTTCCCGGGGTGCGCCGGAAGCGGAGCCGTCATCTCGCCGCCCCCCTGCCGCTCTACGTCGAACCGGTCCCACATCCGCTCCGCGCGCGTGCGGCGGACGTCGTGGTCGTGGTCCGCCGCGGCCCCCACCGCGGCCCCCGCCCCGGCGGAGGCCACCACCACGAGACCGAGCGCCACCCAGCGCCCCCGCCCCTCACGGGCGAACCGGGTGAAGCGGGCGACCCGGGCGCCGCGCCCCGCCGCCTTGCCGGCCGGGTCGCCGCCACCCTCGACGGACACAGTGGCCGGGGGGTACTCGGGCGGCTGCGGACTGGACTGAGTCATCTGGATGCTCCTCGCGTTCTCCGGGCTACGTGCCCGACTCGGCCGATCCTGCGAGCAGGATGCTGAAGCCCCGCTGAAGCGAGCTGAAGAACCCTTCAGCAAGCCGGCGGCGCGACCTGAGAACCTTGCCCCATGCGCGTACTGGTGGTCGAGGACGAGCGGCGGCTTGCCGCCGCCCTGCAACGTGGTCTGCGGGCCGAGGGCTTCACCGTGGACACGGCACACGACGGCCCGCAAGGCCTGTGGATGGCCGGCGAGCACGACTACGACGCCATCGTGCTCGACATCATGCTGCCCGGCCTCAACGGCTACCGGGTCTGCGCCCGGCTGCGCGCGGCCGGCTGCGAGTCCGGCATCCTCATGCTCACCGCCAAGGACGGCGAGTACGACGAGGCCGAGGCCCTGGACACCGGGGCCGACGACTTCCTCTCCAAGCCCTTCTCCTACGTGGTCCTCGTGGCCCGCCTCCGGGCCCTGATCCGGCGGACCGGCCGCCGCAGCCCGCAGGTCATGGAGTTCGGCGACCTCCTCGTCGACCCGGCCCGGCAGCGCTGCACGCGCGGCGGCGTCGAAGCCCGGCTGACCGCGCGCGAGTTCGCCGTCCTGGTGCACCTGGCGCGCCGGGCCGGCGAGGTCGTACCCAAGCGGGACATCCTCGAGCACGTCTGGGACGCCGCCTACGAAGGGGACCTGAACGTCGTCGAGGTCCACGTCAGCGCCCTGCGCCGGAAGATAGACGCGCCCTTCGGCCGGGCCGCGGTGGAGACCGTCCGGGGTGCCGGCTACCGGCTGGCGGCCGACGGTGGCTGAGCCCGACCGGTTCCACGAGCCCTCCGACCTCTACGCGCCCCATGAGGACGGGGACCGCCCCCGCGAGGACGGGGACCGCCCCCGCGAGGCGGCGGACCGCGCGCGCCGGCTCGCGTACCGGCTGCGCCGGGCCGCGTCCCGGCTCCGTCCGCGGTCCGTCCGCGCCCAGGCCACCCTCGGGGCGTCCGCCGTGGTGGCCCTGGCCCTCGGCGTGGCCTCCTTCGCCCTGCTCGGGGCCCTGGAGACCAACCTGACCATGAGCGCCCAGCAGGATGCCGAACGGCAGGCCGTCAAGGTGTCCGCGCTGGCGGCCACCGGCCGGCTGGACTCCGTACCGCCCCCGGGCCGCGGGGCCGACTTCTTCCAGGTCGTCGACGCGCGGGGCCGGGTGCTCGCGGCCAGCCCCAACCTCAGCGGCCGGCCCGCCCTCGTCCCCGAGCCCCCCGTCGCGCCCGGCACGGTCCGCGACACCTGGAAGGGCGGCCGGGCCCGCCAGGAACACCGCCAGCGCGTGGTCCAGGTCACCACCGTCACCGCGAACGGCCTGGTCACCGTCTACGCCGGGACCTCGCTCCGGGACGCCGACACCGCCGACGCGACCATCATGGCGGTGCTGGCCGTCGTGGTCCCGCTGCTCGTCCTGGTCGTGGCCCTGATCACCTGGCGGGTCACCGGCTGGGCCCTGCGCCCCGTCGAGGCGATCCGCGCCGAGGTCGCCGAGATCGGCGACCGGGAACTGCACCGGCGGGTGCCCGTTCCGCCCACCCGCGACGAGGTGGCCCGGCTCGCCGTCACGATGAACGCCACCCTGGACCGGCTGGAGGCGGCCGGCATCCGCCAGCGTCGCTTCATCGCGGACGCCTCGCACGAACTGCGCAGCCCGATCACGGTGCTCCGCACCCAGTTGGAGGTCGCGCAGGCCCACCCGGATCCCGAACTGTGGGGCGAACTGGTCAGCGGCGCGCTGGAGGACACCGTACGGCTCCAGGACCTCGCGGCCGACCTGCTCCTCCTGGCCCGCCTCGACACCTCCGAGCCGCCGCCGGCCACCGCCGTCGACCTCACGGAGGTGGTCCGCGAAGCGGCCCGTACCCGCAGGGGCGAACGGGTGCCGGTACGGGCGGACATCGCCCCCGGGATCGCGGTCCGCGGCAGCACGATCTGGCTGTCGCGGCTCGTCACCAACCTGCTGGACAACGCGGGCCGCCACGCCGAGCAGCGGGTCACGCTCGTCCTGCGCGTGGACGAGTCCCGGGACGAGGCCGTCCTGGAGGTGACCGACGACGGAGCGGGCATCGCGCCCGCCGACCGCGAGCGGGTCTTCGAGCGCTTCACCCGGCTCGACGACGCGCGCGCCCGCGACGAGGGCGGCACCGGTCTGGGCCTGGCCATCGCCCGTGACATCGCCCTGCGCCTCGGCGGCACGCTCGCCGTCCGGGACTCCCCGAAGGGGGCCCGCCTGGTCGCCACGCTCCCGCTCGGACCCTGACGCCAGGGCCTCTGACGCCAGGGACCCCGACGCCCGGGCCTGACTCGGCCGGCTCAGCAGACCGGCCGGCGTCCCGCGTCCCGCGCGGCCTCCTCCTCCGCCGCGACGGGCGCGGGCAGCCCCGGTACCGGACGGGCGGGTCACCAGCAGGCCTGGTATTGGTGCGCCGGGCTCCGTACGGGCACCGGCCCGGCCCGTACGGAGCCCGGCGCACCGACCCGGCTACGAAGCGGCGTAGCGGGCCAGGAAGAGGTCGACTCCCGAGGTGACGACGCGGGTCAGCTCCGCCGGGCCGGCCTCGGTGCCGGGCGTGAAGGTGTGCACCAGTTGCGGGACGCCGACGGTGGCGGCGATGAGCTGCTGTACGGCGAGGACGGGGTCCGGGACGTCGAGCTCTCCGCGCCGCCCGAGTTCGGTGAAGGCCTCGACGAGGGGCTTGTTGTACATGTCGTACGTGACCCGGTACCAGAGTCGGCCGAGCTGCGGGAAACGGCCGATCTCCCCGATCACCAGACGGCGCAGCGCCATGATGTCGGGGCGCAGCAGGAGCGCGGCCCAGTCCCCGGTGAGGGAGATCAGGGCGGCGCGCAGATCGGCGGCGTCCGCGAGGTCGGAGCCGCCGGGTTCGTGGCCGGCGTAGGTTTCGCGGAGGATGCCGCCGATGGCGGCGAGGAACAGCCGCTCCTTGGTGCCGAAGTGCTTGTAGACCGTCGCCTTGGAGACCCCGGAGCGGCTGGTGACCGCGTCCATGGAGGCGGCCGCGTACCCCTCGGCGAGGAACTCCGCGGCGGCCGCGTCGATGATCGCCCGGCGCTTGCGCCGGACGGCGTCGGGGGCGGCGGGGATGACCGGGATGCCGTACTCGTCGGTGGCGTTCGCCGTCTCGGCTTCCATGGGGGAGTCCTTCGTGCCCGCGGGGTGGCACGGGGCGGTGCGTGCCGGGGCCATTGTACGAACCGATCCGTTCGGTACGAACCGACCGGCCGCCGCGCGGGCGTCAGCTCTGTGCGGCGCCGCCCTTCTTGACGGCCTCGGTGATGTCGGCCGTGTCGGCGGCCGACGGGACCGCGATGTCCTTCACGACGCCGAAGGACAGGAAGTCCACGTTGACGGTGACGTCCCCGACGGTCTGGTTCAGCCGCGAGGGCATCCCCTTGTCGTCGACCCAGACGTCCGAGACGAGCTCGGTCGCGGTGCCCGCGCCCACCGCTCCGAACATCGCCTTGGCGTCGCCCAGTTTGTCCATCGGAACCGTGGCGCGGTAGTGGACGGAGCTCTTCCCGTTGACGTCCTCCCGGCCGACCTCGGTGACGTTGCTGGCCCACTTGAGCGACTTCAGCCCGGCCGTCGGGTCGTTGTTGCCCGCGTTCATCCCGGCGGCGCCCTGCTCGCCGAGCACGGCCGAGGCCTCGACCTTCAGCCAGGTCTTGCCGGCGAACGGACCGCTCGGCGCCGGATCGACGCCGTAGTAGTACGCCCCCTGGACGAGCCGGTACGTGATCGTGCCGTCGGCGACCAGGTCCTCCATCCGGAGGTCCTCGGCCGGCATCTCCGCCTCCATCGCGAGGCCGTTGCCCCAGGAGTAGACGCCGTTCATCTGGACCGGCTTGCCGCCCGTGTCGGGCATCGTGACGCTCATCTCGACCTCGGCCGAGCCGGCCTTGGAGGCCTCGTCGGATACCTTCGTGAGCGTCGCGACCAGCGTCTCCGCCGAGTCCGCCGCTGTCCTGCCCACGGAGGCGCCGGCCGTGCAGCCGCTCAGGCCCGCCGTCACGATCACGGCCGCCGCGATGCCCGTGGTGACTGTTCCCGCCTTCATTCCCCACCCCTTGGTCGGTTGTCGCCCCTGTCCCCCGGACGGGACCGGACCGTCACACGCTCGCACAACTCCTTTGCCGAAACGGAGGATTTCGGCCCCCACCGCCCTGTCGCCGCGTCCCCGGGAGGTCCCCGAAAACTCGCGGGCGCCGCTCCGAGCAGCCCGTATATCCTGCCCGGCATGCTGCGACTCGAACGCCTGCGGGCCGATCACGAGGATGCCCTGCTGGCCTTCGAGCGGGACAACCGGGCGTACTTCGCCCGCTCCGTACCGGACCGCGGGGACGCCTACTTCGCGGAGTTCGCGGCCCGCCACCGAGCCCTGCTCGACGAACAGGACACGGGCGCGTGCCGGTTCCACCTGGTGATCGACGACGCCGCCGGAGAGCTGATCGGGCGCGTCAACCTGGTCGACCTGGCGGACGGCGCCGCCGACCTCGGCTACCGGATCGGCGAACGGGCGGCGGGGCGCGGCGCGGCCACCGCGGCCGTCCGGGAGGTCTGCCGGCTCGCCACCGCGGAGTACGGGCTCACCGTCCTCACCGCCTCTGCCGCCCTGGACAACGCGGCATCGGCGGCGGTGCTCCGACGGACCGGATTCACGGTGGTGGGGGAGACCGTCCTGGACGGCAGCCCCGCGCTGAGCTACCGGCGGGCGCTCACCGCCGAGGACTGACCGGGCTTCGCCGCGCCCGGCCCCGTCCCGTCCCGTCCTGTCGCACCGTCCACGACAGGACGGCGCGACAGACCCGGTCCTGGCGCCTACGGGTGACGACCCGACAGCGAAGCGTCACCCCATCGGTTGCCCCGGCGCGCGCGCACGGCGTTGATCACCGAGTGTGTGGATCACCGGCAGCGAGCGCTGCCCGTCGGCCCCCGCACCGAGGAGTCCCCGGCCCCATGGCTGTCGCCGCCGTCCTCTCCGTCTTATGCGCCGCCCTCATCGCGAGGGGCGCCGCACAACTCACCTCGGCCTTCCAGAGGGTGAGTTCGGCCCGGGAGCTTGCCGTCGCGCGCACGGGCAACTACGCCGACGCCGGTGCGCTCACGGACCCCTACCTCGCCGCCGACCGGCTGCCCGCGCCCGCCAAGGCCGAGGTGCGCGGCCACGCCGAGCGGTACGCCCCCGTGGTCACCGACCGGGAGCGGCCCCGGATGCGCGAGGGCTCCACGGACGAAAGGACACAGCCGAAGGCCGTCGGGCCCAGTGGATCAAGCTCGGCACCGGAGCGCCCGCCGCGCCCGTGCGGCGCTGAACCCCGCCGTTCTCCCCGTACGTGAATCCCCTCCCCGACCCCACCGCCACTAGGAGCAAGCCGATGGCCCCCGCCCCGTCGCCGCCCCCGGGCTGCCCCCACACCGGACCCGCCCGCAGGACCGTGGTCCAGGCGGCGGCCTTCGCCGCCGTCGGCGCCACCGCAGGCCTCGCGCCCACGGCGTGGGCCGCCGGGGCCCCGGCCCGCCCGTCCGCGGAGGCCGCGCGGCGGGACACCGATCCCGGCCCCCTCCCGCTGCGCACCGACCGCACCTCCCAGGGCGACATCCTCGCCGGGTTCCGCAAGGACCACGCCTGCTTCCTCTTCCTCCACTTCCGCGACGCCGACAAGGCCCGGACCTGGCTGACCGGCCTGCTGCCCTCGATCTCCACCACCGAGGAGGTGGCCCGCTTCAACCGGGCCTTCAGCAAGGCACGCCGACGCAGCGGCGGCATCGACCCCGACTCCATGGCCACCCTGTGGACCGGGCTGAGCCTGACCCATCCGGGGCTGCTCCTGTTCGCGGGCAAGGAGCCCTTCCCCGCCGCCCCGGCCGGATCCAGCGCCGAGGCCTTCACCCAGGGCTCCGCCGCCCGCGCGCAGCAGCTCGGCGACACCGGAACCAGCGCCCCGCAGACCTGGCTGTTCGGCTCCGAGGAGCCCGGCCGCGTGGTGCACGCCGTCCTCACGCTCGCCGCCGACCAGCCCGAACGCCTCGCCACCGCCGTCGCCCGACACCGCGAGGGCGCGGGCGCCGCCGGCGCGACGGTCCTGTTCCGGCAGGACGGGGCCACCCTCCCCGGCGAACTCCGCGGGCACGAGCACTTCGGCTTCCTCGACTGCATCAGCCAGCCCGGAGTACGGGGCTTCGACGAGCCCGACCCGGCAGACCCCGCCGGCGTGCTCGGCAAGCCCGGAACCCGGCTCATCCCCGCGGGCGAGTTCGTCGTCGGCCCCGAACGGGTGGGCAAGCGCCCCACGGGCCTGCCCGCCTGGGCCACCGGCGGCGCCTTCCAGGTGGTGCGCCGCCTCGCGCAGGACGTGCCCGGCTGGTGGACCCAGGTCGCCCAGCGCCTCGCCGAACTCCAGCGCGCCGGCGCCGCGCCCGCCGACGCCGGCCGGGAATGGCTCGGAGCCCGCCTGATGGGCCGCTGGCCGGGCGGGATGCCGGTCGCCCTGTGCCCGGCGGCGGAGCAACTGCCCGTGCCGGGCGAGCACCCCGACGCCAAGCTCGACTACAGCCAGGACCCGCAGGGCTGGCGGATGCCGTTGTTCGCGCACATCCGCAAGGGGAACCCGCGCGACGGCCTCGTCCTCACCCCGGGCCGTCCCCCCGTGGCCCAGGCGGAACTCGACGCACGGCGCCTGATGCGGCGCGGCATCCCGTACGGCCCCGTCTACCAGCCCGAACTGGGCGGGGAACACGGTCCGGAGACCTCGCGCGGACTGGTCTTCGTATGCCACCAGTCGGACCTGGTGGGGCAGTTCGAGCTGGTGATGCGCAAGTGGGTGAACGACCCGGACTTCCCGGCCGGCCGCAACCCGCGCACCGGCTGCGACCCGGTACTCGGCCCCGATTCGCCCATCGCCTTCGAGACCCCCTCGGCGGACGGCACCGGCAGCCGGGCCAACACCCTCCACTTCGGGCGGTTCGTGCGCACCGAGGGCTCGGTGTACGCCTTCAGCCCCTCCCTCCCCGTCCTGCGCGCCCTGGCCGAGGGGGAACTCGACGACTCCATCGAGTTCCACACCGGTTCCGTACTGCGCCGCGGCGAAACCCTCGACGCGGGAACGGTCCGGCTGTCCCTCGACGGCACCGGCGACCTCGCCCTGCTCGACGCCGACGGCCGCCGTACGTGGCACACCGGCACCGGAGGCTCCGGCCACGACGCCGTCCTCACCCAGGACGGTGAACTGCTGGTGCGCAAGGACGACGGCCGCCCCGCCTGGTCGAGCGGAACCACCGGCCACCCCGGTGCCCGCCTGCTGCTGCGCCCCACCGGAGAACTGGTGATCCTGGCGGGGGAGCAGGTTCTGTGGAAGGCCTCCTCCTCATAGGGTGACCGCATGGCGATCACGGCACCAGTGACAGGCGACACCCGGCTGATCTACGGCTGCATGGCTCTCGGCGGGAGCTGGCAGCCCGACCCGTACGGGGCCGAGGACATCGACACGGCCGAGGCGGCGATCGAGGCCGCCCTCGACAGCGGCATCACGATGTTCGATCACGCCGACATCTACCGGCACGGAAAGGCGGAAGCCGTCTTCGGCGAGGTGCTCGCCCGCACCCCCGGCCTGCGCGAGCGCGTCACGCTGCAGACCAAGTGCGGCATCCGCGTCGCCGAAGGCGACCGCCCCGGGATCTACGACCTGCGGGGCGCGAGCATCGTCCGCCGCGTCGAGGAGAGCCTCACGCGGCTGCGCACCGACGTCATCGACGTCCTGCTCCTGCACCGGCCCGACCCGCTGGCCGACCCGGCCGACATCGCCGAGGCGCTCACCTCCCTGCACCGCCAGGGGCTGGTGCGGGAGTTCGGCGTCTCCAACATGAACGCCGCACAATGCGCCCGGCTGCAAAGCCACCTCGACGTCCCGCTCGTCGCCAACCAGCTGGAAATGAGCCTGCACCGGCGGGACTGGCTGGAGGACGGGGTCCTCGTGAACACCCCGGCCGCGGCCGCCGTGGGCTTCCCGGCCGGCACCGTCGAGTACTGCACGGCCAACGGAGTCCGCCTCCAGGCCTACGGGGCGCTGGCCCAAGGCCGCTTCACCGGGCGGGAGTCGAGCGTGGGCGAGCACGCGACCGCCGATCACCTGCGGGCCCTGGCCAAGGCCAAGGACACGACACCGGAGACGATCCTGCTGTGGTGGCTGCAACGCCACCCGGCCCGGATCGCCCCCGTCATCGGCACCGGCCGCCCCGAACGCATCCGGGCCTGCCGCGACGCGGCCCTGCGCGCCCCGGACCTCGGCCACGAGGAGTGGTACTCCCTCTGGCTCACGGCCCGGGGCGGTCCGCTTCCCTAACCTCCCGACGGCCTAGCCGGGCGAGCCGACCGCGCACACCAGGATCGGGGTGGCGCGGCGCGGGTCGAGGGCGTTGCGGACCAGGTGCCAGACGTTGAGGTCGTAGGCCTCGCCGATGTGGCCCACCGGGTCGAAGGGGCAGAAGTCCTGCACGTACTGGTTCTTGACCCCCGGCTCGCGGACGAACGCCGTCTCGGTCGGGGTCACCAGCTCGTCGTAGCGCGAGGTGATGATCGTGTACGCGATCCCCGGCTGGGCCACCGGACCGTCGTTCAGGGCCAGGATCGCGGGACCGCCGGGCACCTCGTCGGCGAGCACCGGGATGCCGATGGTGGTCACGATCTCCTCCATGGCCGCCCGGCCGATCAGCTTGTCGCCCAGGTCCAGCAGCCCGGCGGCGTTCGTCCCGTGGGTCGGGGGAGCGATGGCCACGACCGCGTTGATGTGCGGCTGGATGCCCTGCATCTTGGCGAGGTAGAGGGCCTGGAGCCCGCCCTCGGAGTGCCCGACGACGGAGACCTTGGCGGCGCCGGTCGCGCCGCGCACCTTCTCGACGTACTCCTTGATCTCCAGGTTGGAGACGGCCACCGGCTTCAGACCTCCGACGAGCGGGAAGCCGTCGTACGCGCCGTAGGTCAGGGCGAAGGTGCAGTAGCCGCGGGCGGCGAGGTCGAGCTGGAGGAAGTTGAGGTCCTCGTACCAGGTGGCGAAGGTGCCGTGGAGCAGCACCACGGGCTCGGGGTGCGCGGCGCTCGGCCGGCAGGAGAAGTCGTTGACCCCGCCTCCCGTGACGCCCTCGGTGGCGGCCTGCGCCGGGAAGGCGGCGCCGAGCATGAGGGCCAGCGGCAGGGCGGCCCTGGCGAGCAGGGTGCGGGTGCGCGACGCACGGGTACGGGTACGGCGTGCCATACGACATCTCCTGACGGGGGGTCGTGCACTGGTCGGACTGCACAGAATGCTCCGGCGCGGCGCCCGTGTCCCCTGGCGGTACGCGCAGAATGCTTCCTCCCGCGTTTGTGCGCGGTGACAATGCCGGGATGGATGACGCGGGCGGGACGGCGGATGCGGCGCCGGGAGCGACGGCGGACGGGGCAGCGGACGAGACGGTGGAGGAGGCGGGGGACGAAGCGGAGTACGGAGCGGCGGACGGGCCGGCGGGCGGGGAGTTCGCGGCCGCGCCGGGGCTCGCCGCCGCGCTGTTGCCCCGGATACCGGAGATGGCGGCCGAGACCGTCGCCCGGCTGACCGCCGACATCCCCGCCTATCGGCTGCTGCCCGGCAGCGTCCTCGGCGGAGACCTCGTCGCGAACACCGAAGCCGTGCTCAAACTGTTCTTCACCACCGTCGCGGAGGGGCGGGCGCCCACCGAGGCCGAGTTGGCAGCCCCCGTGGCCTGGGGGGCCGAGCGGGCCCGCGACGGGGTCCCTCTGGAGGCGGTGCTACGGGTCTACCCGCTCGGCGCCCGCCGGGCCTGGGAGCTCGCCGCGGCCGGCCCCGAACCCGTGCCCGACCCGTACGCCCTGGTCACCGGACTGCTGGCATTCCTCGGCGAGGTCATGCCCAAGGTCGCCGAGGCCTACCTGCGCGAACAGGCGGACCTGGACTGGGAGCAGCGCGAACACGGCCGGGACCTCGCCGGGGTCCTGCTCGCCGGCCGCCCGGCCCGGCGCGCGGCCGAACGGTACGGGCGCACCCTCGCCGAACGGTACGAGGTGGTCGTCCTGCGGCTGCCCGAGGCGCCCGGCGGCGCGACCCACCGCATCCTGCGCGCCCTGCGCTCCGAACTGGACGGCAACCCCGAGGTGCTGGCCACCTTCAAGGGCGAGGGAGGCATCCTCCTCGTCCCGCTCGCCCCGGACGCCCCGGACGGCGCGACCCGGCGGCTGCTCGCCCGGCTCGACACGGCGGCCGAACTGCGGTGCACGGCGGCGGCCGCCGTCGCCGAGGATCACGGATCGATCCCGCGGGCCCAGGCCGAGGCATCCGAAGTGCTCTCCCTGGCCGAGGACCTGGGGCGCCCCCCGGGTCTCTACCGACTGGCCGACCTCGCCGTCGAGTACCAGCTCGTGCGGCCCGGCCCCGCCCGCGACGCCCTTGCCGAGGTCCTGGCACCCCTGGACGGCCAGCCCCATCTGATGGCCACGCTGCGGGAGTTCATCGCGGCCGGCTACCGGCGTGCCGAGGCCGCCGAAGCCCTCACCGTCCACCGCAACACCCTGACCTACCGGCTGGGCCGCATCCGGCTGCTCACCGGCCACGACGCCACCGACCCCACGGGCGCCCGCCACCTCGCGGCGGCCCTCACGGCGTACGGAGCGGCCCGCCGCACCGGGACCTGAGGCGCACCGGGACCTCAGGCGCACCGGCGGGCCGGTTCCTGCAAGGACGGGCGGGCAGGGACCGGATGCTGCCGGAGCCGCCGCGCCCACCCCGTGAGGAAGCCGCCGGGCCGGCTCAGGTGAGGGGGAGGAGCCGGGACGGTCCGTGCGCCGACGCGGGCGCGGAGGCGGGCGACGCGAGCGGGGAATCGGTGGCGCCGCCCAGCGCGCTGCCGGCCAGCCAGGCGTCCCAGCTGAGGTTCCAGTCCCCGATCCCGTTGGCGAACGGGGCCATCGGCTCACCGCCGCTGTTCACCACCGACACCACGTCCCCCACCCGCACCGTGTCGAAGAACCAGGCCGCGTCGGCCGTGCTCATGCCCGTACAGCCGTGGCTGACGTTCTGCTCGCCCTGCGCGTCGACCGACCAGGGCGCGGCGTGCACGTACTCCCCGCTCCACGTCACCCGGGTCGCGTAGGAGACGGGCAGGTCGTAGAACTCGCTCGTACCGCGCTTGATGCCCACGCTGTCCCCGCGCATCCGCACCTTGCGCTCCTTGCCGAGCACGACCTTGATGCCGCTGCGCGTCAGGAAACCCGCCTTCCCGGTGGTCACGGGGATGGTCCGGACGGTCCTGCCGTTGCGGCGCACGGTCATCTCGTGCGCGGCGGCGTCGGTGACCGCCTCGATGCGGTCCCCGATGGTGAACCGGAGGGACTGCGAAGGGCCGCCGTACTCCCGCTCCCCGACCTCGACCCCGTCGAGACCGCTGACCACCCGCACCTCGGCGTGGGCGGGCCAGTAGGTACGGGGCCGGTAGTGCAGGGTCGAGTCGTCGACCCAGTGCCAGGCCCCCTCGACGGCCGGCTCCGAGGTGACCTGCAGGGCCCGTTCCAGCCGGGCCCGCGCGGCCGGGTCGGCGGCGGGCACGGGACGGCTCAGGGTGGCCGTCACGATCTGCCCCGCCCCGTAGGTGCCGGGCCGGGGCCCGAACTCGGCGGTGAGCCGGTCGTCCCGTGCCGCGGTCGCGGTCCGGAACGCCATGGTCGCGCCGACCGGGGTGCCGGTCACGTCCTGGGCGCCGACCCGGACCGTGTAGGTCTCACCGGCCCGCAACGGCTCCGTGTTGGTCCAGTGGTGACCCCGGGCGCCCAGGACGCCGCCGACGTAGCGGCCGTGACCGTCGTGGACGGTGACGTAGGTGAGGACCCCCGGTCCGGCGAGGGCGATCTCCAAGGGGCCGGCGGCGTCGGTGGGCAGGACGACGGTGTGCGCCGCCGTCCGGGACGCGCCGCGGGACGGGGCGTCGCGCACCACGGACCCGGCTCCGCTGGCGGTGGCCCGTACCAGCTGCTGCTCCAGGCCGCCGCACAGTCCGGCCCGGAAGGCTTCCATCGCGCACCGCCGTCCCCCGTCGTCCAGCACCCGGCCGACCAGCAGGTCGACGGAGGCCGCCTGCTCGTCGCCGGCGGGCCGGCCGTCACCGGGGCGCGACGCGGACTGCGGCGCGGCGGCGACGACGAAGACCACCCCGGCCACTGCCCCGGCCACGCTCCACGTCCTGCCGCGTCGCCGGCTTCCTCCACGGTGTGTCGATGACAGCATGCGCGCCACGCAGCCCTCCCAGATCGCCTTCGGCCGGATGGCAGCATCAAAACGATTTCCGGGCGGCCCGATGATCATGAACTCGGTCTATGGGGCCGAACGGGCACCGAAGAGGGCTCGTACGGAGTAGCGGAGGGCGCTTCAGGCCGTGACGTCGGCGGAGGTCGTGGCGTTGGCGGCGGTCGTGACATGGGCGAAGAAGTTGGCGAGGTTCGTGACCGTCCGCTGGATCTTCTCCTCCAGCGTGAGCGACTCGTGGAGCCGTGCGCCCGGGCCCGCGTCCTTCTTGCCCCGGACGTAGAGCGAGCAGGCGAGGTCACCGCAGATGTAGGCACCCACGCTGTTGCCCTGCTGGCCGGCCTTGCCCGCCTTCGGCGCGACCATCAGCGCGACGCCTCCGGTGTGCGTGGTCAGGCACAGCGAGCACATGCTGCGCCGCGCCTGGGCGGGGGCGGCGGAGGTGCGCAGCGCGAGGGCGACCGGGCGGCCGTCCAGTTCGGTGGCGAGGTAGGCGCGTTCGGGGGCCTTGGGGTCCCACCAGCCGAGGAAGTCCAGGTCGTCCCAGGGCCGCTCGGCCAGATCGCGGGGCACGGACAGGCGCTTGGCCTCCCCCTTGGTGCAGTTCACGAATGCGGTACGGATCTCTTGCTCGGTCAGCGGCTTCATGAGCAGCAGGCTAATTTGCCTAAAACTTTTAGGCAAACGCATAATGGCTATCGCCGGCTAGGAGGCACATGATGGTTCGAGCAGGACTGACCGCGGAGCGGCTCACCCGGGCGGGCGCGGAGCTCGCCGACGAGGTCGGCTTCGGGCAGGTGACCGTCTCGGCGCTCGCCCGGCGGTTCGACGTCAAGGTGGCGAGCCTCTACTCGCACCTGAAGAGTTCCCAGGACCTCAAGACCCGGATCGCCCTGTTCGCGTTGGAGGAACTGGCCGACCGGGTCGCCGCCGCCCTCGCCGGGCGGGCCGGCAAGGACGCCCTCGCCGCCTTCGCGGAGGCCTACCGGGACTACGCCCGCCAGCACCCCGGCCGCTACGACGCCGCGCGGCTCCGGCTCGACCCTGAGACGGCGGCCGCGAGCGCGGGCGTGCGGCACGCCCAGATGACGCGGGCGATCCTGCGCGGCTACGACCTGACCGAGCCGGACCAGACGCACGCGGTCCGTATGCTCGGCAGCGTCTTCCACGGCTACGTCAGCCTGGAGCTGGGCGGCGGCTTCAGCCACACCGCGGTGGACCCGCAGGAGTCCTGGGACTGGATCGTGGACTCGCTCGACGCGATGCTGCGCAAGCCCGCGCCCCGGTGACCCGTGCCCGGTATCCCGGTGACCCCCGACCATCACGAGGCTGAGGCGATGACCCGCGACCACGACTGGATCACCACACCCGTCACCGAAGACCTCCTCCGCGGCGCCCTCGACGTGGAGCACACCGCGCACGGCCTGCTGCCCCACCGGCTGCCCGCACGGGCCCGCCGGCAGATCCCCGACGACCAACTGGCCACGGCCGAGGCCCGTCCGTCCGGCGTGCGGCTGGTCTTCCGTACCCGGGCCACCGTCATCGAACTGGACGCCCTGCCCATCAAGAGGGCCTACCGGGGCTTCCCGGCCTCGCCCGACGGCGCGTACGACCTCGTGATCGACGGCGTGCTCACGGCCCGGGCCACCGTGCCCGGAGGCAGGCTCCGCACCCTCGACCTGGCCACCCAGGCCGTAGAACTCGAAGAAGGGCCGCCCGGCACCGCACGCTTCGGGGATCTGCCCGCGCGGGACAAGGGCGTCGAGATCTGGCTCCCGCACACCGAGATCACCGAGCTGATCGCCCTGCGCACCGACGCCCCCGTCACGCCGGCGCCGCGGAGCGGGCTCAAGGTCTGGCTGCACCACGGCAGTTCCATCAGCCACGGCTCGAACGCGGTGCGGCCCACCGGCACCTGGCCGGCCCTGGCCGCGGCGCGCGGGGTGGTGGACCTGCTCAACATGGGCTTCTCCGGCAGCGCCCTCCTCGACCCCTTCACCGCCCGCGCGATGCGCGACACCCCCGCCGACCTGATCAGCGTCAAGATCGGCATCAACATCGTCAACCTCGACGTGATGCGGCTGCGCGCCTTCGCCCCCGCGGTCCACGGCTTCCTCGACACCCTCCGCGAGGGCCATCCCGCCACGCCGCTGCTGGTCGTGTCGCCCCTCCTGTGCCCGATCCAGGAGGACACCCCCGGCCCCCTCGCCACCGACTTCAGCACCGGGACCCTGCGCTTCAAGGCCCTGGGAGACCCGGCCGAGCGGGCCGCCGGGCGCCTGACGCTCACCGTCGTCCGCGAGGCGCTCGCCGGGATCGTCGCGCGGCGGGCGGCCGAGGACCCGCACCTGCACTACCTCGACGGCCGCGACCTCTACGGAGCCGCGGACCACGCCGAGCTGCCGCTGCCGGACGACCTCCACCCCGACCCCGCGGGCCACGTGCGCATCGCCGAGAACTTCGCGCGCCACGCCTTCGCCGCCGGGGGCCCGTTCGCCCTCGCGGCCGACTGAACCGCCTGCCGCGCCCGGCGACGCGGCCCCCTCGGTGCACCGCCGGACTCGCCGCCGACGCGGCCGCGCGTCACAATGACGGCGTGCCGCCGGTCGCCCGACATCTTCACCGGCCCGTCATTTTGCATGAACATGCATCATCGCGCATACTCATCCCATGTCAAAGGTTCTCACCTCCCTGCCCACCGGCGAGCGCGTCGGTATCGCCTTCTCCGGCGGCCTCGACACCTCCGTCGCCGTCGCCTGGATGCGCGACAAGGGTGCCGTCCCCTGCACCTACACCGCCGACATCGGCCAGTACGACGAGCCCGACATCGCGTCGGTGCCCACGCGGGCCACGGCGTACGGCGCCGAGATCGCGCGCCTCGTCGACTGCCGTGCGGCGCTCGTGGAGGAGGGCCTGGCGGCTCTCGCCTGCGGTGCGTTCCACATCCGCTCCGGCGGCCGCGCCTACTTCAACACGACGCCCCTCGGCCGCGCCGTGACCGGCACGCTGCTGGTCCGCGCGATGCTTGAGGACGACGTGCAGATCTGGGGCGACGGGTCGACCTTCAAGGGCAATGACATCGAGCGGTTCTACCGCTACGGCCTGCTCGCCAACCCGCACCTGCGCATCTACAAGCCGTGGCTCGACGCGGACTTCGTCAGCGAGCTCGGTGGCCGCAAGGAGATGTCGGAGTGGCTGCTCGCGCACGAGCTGCCCTACCGCGACAGCACCGAGAAGGCCTACTCCACCGACGCCAACATCTGGGGCGCCACCCACGAGGCGAAGACCCTGGAGCACCTCGACACCGGTGTCGAGACCGTCGACCCGATCATGGGCGTCCGGTTCTGGGACCCCGCGGTCGAGATCGCCACCGAGGACGTGGCCATCGGCTTCGAGCAGGGCCGCCCGGTCACGATCAACGGCAAGGAGTTCGCCTCCGCCGTCGATCTGGTCATGGAGGCGAACGCCATCGGCGGCCGCCACGGCCTCGGCATGTCGGACCAGATCGAGAACCGGATCATCGAGGCGAAGAGCCGCGGCATCTACGAGGCTCCGGGCCTGGCCCTGCTGCACGCCGCGTACGAGCGCCTCGTCAACGCGATCCACAACGAGGACACCGTCGCCCAATACCACAACGAGGGCCGGCGCCTCGGCCGCCTCATGTACGAGGGCCGCTGGCTGGACCCGCAGGCGCTGATGATCCGCGAGTCCCTGCAGCGCTGGGTGGGTACGGCGATCACCGGCGAGGTGACGCTGCGACTGCGGCGCGGCGAGGACTACTCGATCCTCAACACCACGGGCCCGGCGTTCAGCTACCACCCGGACAAGCTCTCCATGGAGCGCACCGAGGACTCGGCGTTCGGCCCGGTGGACCGCATCGGCCAGCTCACCATGCGCAACCTCGACATCGCCGACTCCCGCGCCAAGCTGGAGCAGTACGCCGGCCTCGGCATCGTCGGTACGACCCACCCCGCCCTGATCGGCGCCGTCGAGGCTCCGGGCTCCGGCCTGATCGGTGCCATGCCCGAGGGCGGCGCCGAGGCCATCGCCTCGCGTGGCGAGGTCTCCGGCGACGACGAGCTGCTGGACCGCGCCGCGATGGAGTTCGGCACCGACTAGTCGGTGCGCGGCAGGACGTGCAGCGCCGCCCGTGGTCCCGGAGGGACCGCGGGCGGCGTTCGTGCTGTCCACCTGGTGCAGAAGTGCGAGCCGCTCGTGCGGCTCAGGCGCCGGCAGTGGCGGCCGGCTCGCGACGGGCCGGTTCCGCGGCCGATTCCCCGGTGGGGGCCGGAGCGGGAGCCGCGGACGGCTGGGTGGTGTACACGGCCTCCGCCGGGAGGTGGCGCTCCAGTCGGAGCAGGGCGAGCGCGGCACCGAGCGCGGCGACGGTCAGGAAGGCCCAGGGCAGGCGGCCGTCGAGCGCGAGCAGTCCGGTGAAGAGGGACGGGGCCAGCGCGGTGGCCAGGGAGTACGACAACTGGTAGGTGGCGAGGTAGCGGCCGCGTACGGCCTCGGGCGCGGCCGACACCGAGAGGGCGCCGCCCGAAGGGCTGTGGATCAGTTCGCCGACCGTGTAGACCACCACGATGGCCAGCAGCGCGACCAGCATCGCGGTCTGCCCGGGCCGGACCGTGCCGAGCACGATCAGTCCCACGAAGGCCACGGCGAAGAGCAGTGACCCGAGCGCCGCGGAGCGGGTGCGGCGGGCTCCGGACCGGCGTACCCGGCTCGCGATCAGGACGCCGATCCCGGCGCAGAGCGCGGTGTTGACGGTGAAGGCCGCACCGGTGAGGGAGTCGGGGCCGTGCAGCCAGGTGGTGATGTAGAGCGGGAAGAGGACGGACAGGGCCGCGTAGCCGAGCGCGGTCAGGAAGTTGGCCGCGGTCAGGCCCAGGAAGGGCCGGTCGGCGAGCACCATCCGGTAGCCGGCGGGCGGACGCTTGGCCGAGGAGGGTGCGCCGGTCGAGCCGAGTGCGCCGCCCGTGCCGAGCTCGCCGTTCGCCTGGTCCCGTACCGGCTTCACGCGGGTGACGAGCAGTCCGGCGAGCGCGAAGGCGGCCGCGTTGCCCCAGGCGGTGTAGGTGAACCCGCCCGTGCCCCACAGGGCCAGTACTCCGGAGACGGCCAGGGCGCCGGCGCCCATGCCCGCGTTCTGCAGGGCGCGGATGGAGGCCTGGAGCCGGTCGCGGGCGCCGCCCCGGGCCACTTCTCCGATGAGCGACTGCTGCACGATGGGGAAGGACCGGTCGGCGAGGGCCGTGACCAGGGCGACGGCGGCGAACGAGGGGAGCGACTCGGCGAGCGGGTACAGGGCGAAGCCGACGGCCCGGACCCCGTAGAGCACCAGGTTGACCTTCCTGGCCCCGAACCGGTCGACGGCCGAGCCGGCGAGCGGCATGACCGCGAGTCCGGCCAGGCCCGTCGCCGTCAGCACGATGCCGACGAGGGCGAAGGAGAGGCCGGTCACGTGGTGGAAGAAGACGAGCGAGAACGGGATGTACATCCCGATCCCGATCGCGCTGATTCCCACTCCGAGCAGCAGCGATTTCTCGCCCGCCACCCGTTCCTCGCGCACGCCCTCGACCACGTCGATCTCCCCCCGAATTAGATTGCCGGGAAGTAGCTTAGTGGCGAGCTGCTTTGCGTCAAGATATATTCGTGCTGTCTTGAGCGGAGGACGACTGCCCGTCGATCTCCCCGCCGCCGAGGTTCCACGCCTCGAGGTCGCGGTAGTGGATCGGCCCCGGGCCGCGTCCGATGTTGCTGCCGACCAGGTGCAGACGCTCCGTCCGCCAGCGACGACCGGTGAATCCGGTGAGCCCGGCAGCCGCCTCGACGGCCGAGGAGGGATCGTTCCGGCGGGCGCGGGCCAGCGTCAGATGGGGGCGCAGCGGCCGGTCTTCGAAGGGGATGCCGCACTCCTTGACCACGGCGCGCACCTCGGCGGCGAGCCGGTGCAGCCCTTCGAGGTCCCCGTCGATCCCGCTCCAGAGCACCCGCTCGCCGAAGTGGCCGCCCCCGCGCAGGGCGAGGCGTACGGGACGGTGCGCCGCCGCGAGCTCCGCGAGCGGGGGGCGCAGGAGGGGAACGGTCTCGACCGGCAGCTCGCCGAGGAACGCCAGGGTGATGTGCCAGTCCTCGATGCGGTTCCACCGCATGTGCGGGTACGCGGCGTAGGAGGGGACCAGCTCGCGCGCGAGTTCCTCCTTCGCGTCGTCGGGCGGGGCCAGGGCGATGAACACACGAACGGTCGCGGGTCGGGTCGGTTCGTTCACAGGAGACTTCGTACCGTGCTTCGGGAGGTCCGGTCCTTCATCGTTATCAGGTGTAGTCCGCCGTGTTGCGCACATCGCCGAACCGGGGGAAGACCCGCTCCACGGCGAAGTCGTGCTCGTCCGCGGCGAAACCGGACATGGCGTCGGCCACGAACTCCACCTCGTAGCCGTGGTCGCTCGCGGCCCGCGCCGTGGACTCGACCCCCATCGTCGTGACCAGTCCCGCGAGCACCAGCGTGTCCACCCCGGAGCCGCGCAACCGCTCGTCCAGGCCGGTGCCGTGGAAGGCCCCGACGGTCTGCTTGACGATCAGGACGTCGCCCGGCCGCACCAGTCCGTCGGCGAAGCCGCTGCCCGGCGGCTGCTCCGCGACGCCCGGCCGGTCCACTCGGACCAGCACCACCGGCCGTCCGTTCGCCCTGAAGGCCTCGGCCAGTCGGAGGCCGCGGGCCAGTACCTCCTCGCCGGAGTGAGGGGCGAGCGGCAGGTCGATGATGCGGGGCATCAGGTCGATGAGGATCAGCGCGGAGGTCACGGGAACGATCATAAGACAGGGGCGCATCGACGCCGGGGCCCCGCGCTAAGGCGTGCTCGTGAACGAGCGGCGGTAGGAGCGGGGCGGAACGCCCCTGCGCCGCACGAACTGTTCGCGCAGGACCGCCGCGCTTCCGTAGCCGACCCGGCGGGCGATCTCCTCGACGGGCAGGTCCGTGCTCTCCAGGAGTTCCTCGGCGCTGCTCAGCCGCAGGTTCCGCAGCCAGGCGTGCGGGGTGGTACCGGTCGCCGCGGTGAAGCGGCGGGCGAAGGAGCGTTTGCTCATCACGGCGCGGCGGGCCAGCTCCGTGACCGGAAGCGGCTCGTGGAGGTGGTCGCGGGCCCAGGCGAGGACCTCGGAGAGCCGCTCGTCCCGGCAGTCCTCGGGGACGGGTGCGGCGAGGTACTGGGCCTGCCCGCCGTCGCGGTGCGAGGGGAGCACCATGTCCCGGGCGACGGCATTGGCCATCGCGGCACCGTGCTCCCGCCGCAGCAGGTGCAGGCACAGATCGAAGCCGGCGGCGGCTCCCGCGCCCGTGACGATCCTGCCCTCGTCGATGTACAGGGCGTCCGGTTCGACGGCGACGTCCGGATGCCGGTCGGCCAGCAGTGCGGCGAACCGCCAGTG
Source organism: Streptomyces sp. GQ60 (assembly GCF_059758875.1). Taxonomy (NCBI): domain Bacteria; kingdom Bacillati; phylum Actinomycetota; class Actinomycetes; order Kitasatosporales; family Streptomycetaceae; genus Streptomyces; species Streptomyces sp. GQ60. The sequence goes on from NZ_JCAXEG010000014.1 coordinate 106,448, forward strand.
CGTGGTGGCCCGTAGCCCGTCGAGCAGCCCGGCTTCGGCGAGCGCGAACGTGCCGACGCAGTGGGCCGCGAGCAGCGAGCCGCCCGCGTGCGCGGACACCAGCGCGTCGAGTACCGCCGGACCGGGCGGTGTGCGGAAGCCGGCCCCCGGCAGGGCGATCACCAGATCGGCGGCGGCCAGCCGGCCGAGGCCGTGCTCGATGGCGAGCGGCACGCCGATGTCGGTGGGGACCGGGCCGGGCCGCTCGGCGCACAGGGCGAAATCGAAGCCGGGCACGCCCTGGCCGTGCGGGCCGAAGACCTCGGTGACGATCCCGACGGCGAGCATGCCGACACCGGGCGGGACGTACGCGGCAACGGTCGTGAAAGGGGGCACGGGGGCAGTCTGCCACCCGTGGCACGAATCCTGCGATCACTGGCAGGTGTGCCACTCGTACGGCTCCGGCCGACGCGGAAGGATTGCAGCCATGACGAACACGACGACAGGCATCGCGGCCACCACGGCCAACACCACGGCCAACACCACGGCCAGCACGACGGCGGACATCGCGGCGGTCGCCACGGTCGCCGCGCAGGACCTCCGCACCGACGCGCCGCTCGGCCGCAGCGCCGTCTACAAGGTCCTGACCACCGGCTACGTCGGCTCCACCGGCCCCGGGGTGGCCGCCACCGTTTCCTACGTATCCGATGCCGGCCGGCACTTCGTCTTCGACCCGGGCATGGTGGCGAGCCACGCGGACATCCTCGGCCCGCTCGCCGAACTGGGGCTGGGTCCAGAGGACATCACCGACGTGGTGCTCAGCCACCACCACCCGGACAACACCATGAACGTGGGCCTGTTCGGCGGGGCCCGGGTGCACGACCACAAGGTCGAGTACCAGGGTGACCAGTGGACGAACCGGGACGCGGAGGGCTACGAACTCACCCCTTCCCTGCGCCTGATCCGTACGCCGGGACACAGTCACGAGGACATCACCCTGCTGGCCGGAACGGACTCGGGTGTGGTGGCGTTCGCCGGCGACCTGTGGTGGCACGCGGAGGGCCCCGCCGACGACCCGGTGGCTCCGGACCGCGAGGTGCTGCGCGCCTCCCGGCTGCGGGTGCTCGCCGCGGCGGACCTGATCGTCCCCGGCCACGGTGGCCCCTTCGCCGCCGACGGCGCCGTGCCGCTCTAGGCGCTCGCTCCCGGATCGCGCCGGTGGATGCGGTTTTGCGTCAACTCTCCTCTGGTTTAGGTGAGTTGCTACCACCCTGACCTATCTTCCATGGGGCATACCGGTTCGCCCCAGGAGGTCAGATTGCAGTCCAGGCGCTTCCTCGCCCTACCCCGTGCGCCACGCCGGTCCAGGCTGCTCATAGCCTTCGGTCTCGGCGCGCTCCTGATCGGCTCCACGCCGTGGCTCGGGGTCGCGAGCCCCACGCCGATCCCCGGGCCGGTCGGCGGGCGGGCGGCGCAGCAGTCGCCGCACCACGGCATCGCGCCGGCGAGCGCCATGGAGCCGACGGCGCCCGTACTCGACCGGACCGGATGGACGGCAGCGGCGAGCGACGAGGAGACGGCCGGCGAGAACGGCCGCGCCGCCAACGTCCTCGACGGTGACACCGGCACCCTCTGGCACAGCAAGTGGTCGGCTACTCCGGCCCCCTTGCCGCACACCATCACCATCGACATGCACCGTACGGCGGTCGTCTCGGCGCTCGTCTACACCCCCCGCACCAACGGGGCCAACGGGCGCGTCGGCGAGTACGCGCTCAGCGTCAGCGCGGACGGAGCGAGCTGGCCGGCCCCGGTCGCCAGTGGCACCCTCGCGGACGACGGCAGCGCCAAAACGCTCGGGTTCGCGCCACAGGGGGCCCGGTTCGTACGGCTGACGGCACTCACCGAGGCCGGCGGCCGCGGCCCGTGGACCTCGGTCGCCGAGATCAACCTGCTCGGCGACCCCGGCACCCCGGAAGCCACCGTGGACCTGCCCCGGACGGGATGGACGGCCGCGGCGAGCGACGAGGAAACGGTCCGCGAGAACGGCCGCGCCGCCAACGTCCTCGACGGTGACACCGGCACGCTCTGGCACAGCAGGTGGTCGGGCACTCCGGCGCCCCTCCCGCACAGCATCACCATCGACATGCACCGCACGGCCGCCGTCTCGGCGCTCGTCTACCACCCCCGCGTGAACGGCCCCAACGGCCGGGCCGGCGCGTACACCGTCACCACCAGCAGCGACGGAGCCGCCTTCGGCGCGCCGGTGGCCGCGGGCACCTGGCGTGACGACGACACCGTCAAGACCGCCACCTTCACCCGTACCGCGAACGCCCGGTACGTACGGCTGACCGTGACCACGGAGGCCGGGGCCCGCGGCCCGTGGACCTCCGCCGCCGAGATCCGCCTGAGCGGGCCGGCCGGCCCCGCCGTCCACGGATCCTGGGGACGGATCACCGGCTTCCCCCTGGTGCCCGTGGCCACCGCCGTCCTGCCGGGGGACCAACTGCTGGCCTGGTCCGCGTACGCGGTGGACCGCTTCGGCGGCAGCAACGGCTACACCCAGACCGCGATCCTCGACCTGAAGACGGGCAGGGTCACCCAGCGACGCATCGACAACACCGGACACGACATGTTCTGCCCCGGCATAGCCATGCTGGCCGACGGCCGCGTGCTGGTCACAGGGGGCAGCAACGCGGAGAAGGTCAGCATCTACGATCCCGCCACCGACGGCTGGTCCGCGGCAGGCAACATGAACATCCCCCGCGGCTACCAGTCCATGACCCTGCTCTCCACCGGAGAGGCCTTCGTCCTGGGCGGTTCCTGGAGCGGAACCGCGGGCGACAAGGCCGGTGAGGCCTGGTCACCGAAGACCGGCACCTGGCGCGGGCTCCCGGGCGTCCCCGCCCTCCAGGCGTCCACGGCCGACCCGGCCGGGCCCTACCGCGCCGACAACCACATGTGGCTGCACGCCACTTCGGGCGGCAAAGTCCTGCAACTGGGCCCGAGCAAGCAGATGAACTGGATCTCGACCACCGGCACGGGCGGCATCACCCCGGCGGGCACCCGGGCCGACAGTGCCGACGCGATGACGGGCAACGCGGTCTCCTACGACATCGGCAAACTGCTCACCCTGGGCGGCTCGCCCGCCTACCAGGACACTCCCGCCACCCGCCGCGCCTACACCGTGAGCATCGCGGGCAGCCAGGTCGAAACGGTCCGCACCGGAGACATGGAGTACGCCCGGGCCTTCGCCAACAGCGTGGTCCTGCCCGACGGCAAGGTGATCGTCTTCGGCGGACAGAGCCGGCCGGTCCCGTTCAGCGACGCGACCTCGGTCATGACCCCCGAACTGTGGGACCCTTCGACCGGCGCCTTCACCCCGCTCGCCACCATGGCCGTCCCGCGCAACTACCACAGCGTGGCCAACCTGTTGCCGGACGGGCGGGTCTTCTCCGGCGGCGGGGGCCTGTGCGGCGACTGCGCCACCAACCACGCCGACGGGGCCGTCTTCACACCGCCGTACCTCCTCAATCCGGACGGATCGCCGAAACCGCGTCCCGAGATCACGGGAGACGTCCCCTCCAGGACGGCCCCCGGCACTTCCCTGACACTCTCCACCTCCACCCCGGTGGCATCCTTCGTCCTGATGCGGGCCGCGGCCGCGACCCACTCCACCGACAACGACCAGCGACGGGTCCCCGTCGCGTCCACAGCCACGGGAACGGGCACGTACACCGTGTCCGTACCCGCCGACCCGGGCGTGGTCCTGCCGGGGACCTACATGCTCTTCGCCCTCGACACCCAGGGAGTACCGAGCGCCGCCCGGTTCCTCACCGTCTCCTGACTCCGCGACGGTCGTCGCGGACATGACGTCGGCTCATGGAGCCGAGGTGGCGGTCAGGGCCGTGGTGAGCCAGTCCGTGGTGGTGGGGAGCCAGTCGGGTTGGGCGTTGCCGAGGAGGTGGTCGCCCTGGGGGACCAGTAGGTAGGTGCCCTTGGGCGCTCGTCGGGCCAGCTCGGCTCCGTTGGTGACGCCGGGGACGAGGTCCTGGCCGCCGTCCACCACCAGGAGGGGGCATCCGATGCGTGGCGCGAGTGTCGACAAGTCGACCCGGCCGGTGAACTCGCGTGCCGCTTCGGTGCCTCCGGCGCGCCGGGCGATGAGGTCCCGCAGGGCCGGTGGCAGCGCCTCCCAGTCGATCCGGTGAGGGCCGCTCACCACCGCGGCGGCCGAGACGCGGGGTTCCAGGGCGGCGGTCCGCGCGACGTAGTAGCCGCCCAGGCTGAGGCCGATGAGGCCGACGCGGTCGCGGCCGAGGGCGTCGATGACCTGGCCGATCACCCGGTCGTAGTCGGAGCGGAGTGTCGTGGTGGCCGCGAGCGATCCCTGTCCCGGGCCGTCCATGGTGAAGACGGCCGAACCCCTGCGCAGCAAGGCCGCGGTGACCCGGTGGAACTCCTCCTTGCCGGAGTCGAGCCCCGGGACGACGATCACGGTGGCCGGTGCGTCGGCGGGGCCGCGCAGCCAGCCGGTGAAGGCGGGGCCCTCGATCCGGCGGGCGGTGGGATCCAGCAGGGCCAGCGCGCGGCCCATGGCGGCGTCCGCCTCCGCGGCGGCCTGCGCGGGGTGCGTGGATGTGGACGTGGATGTGGACGTGTTCGGAGACAGGGTGGCGAAGTGGAACCACCTCGCCGCCGCCTGCTCGTACTCGCCCGCCGAGACCGGCGATCCGGCGGCCGCCGCCTGCCGTGCGCGGGCGACGTACTGCCGGGCGGTACGGATCAGCGCCTCGCTCCAGTCGCCCGGGGTGGCGGCCCCGCCCGTGACGCGCAGGTAGGCGTGCGGATCGAGCCCGGCCCCGGTGGCCCGGGTCAGCTGCGCGGCGGCGAAGGCGGTGGCCAGGTCGGCGGCGGTACCCGTAGAGCTCATCGTGCCGCTCCGGTCGTCAGGACGGCCTTGCCGCGGATCCGGCGCTCCCGCAGGTCGACGAGGGTGCGGGCCGTCTGCGCCCAGTCGTCGACCCGGCCGATCTCCGGACGCAATCGGCCGCGGTCCACGAGGCGGACCAGGGTCGCCAGATCCTCGCCGTACGGCGCGCCGGCGTAGTGGAAGTGCCGGATCGAGGCGCCTTCCGGACCGGCGAAGAAGTCGAAGAAGTCGAGCGTCACCGGCGTCCGGCTCGCCTGGCCGAACCAGATCAGCGTGCCGCCGGCGGCCAGCAGGGCCAGCGCCTGCGGCAGAGCGGCGCCGCCGGTGGACTCCAGCACCAGGTCGAACGGCCCCCGGGCCTCCGCGACGTCCCGTACGACGGCGGTCGCGCCCCGTGCGAACAGGCCCTCGCCACGCGAGGGGGTGGCGGTCACGGCGGTGACGTCCGCGCCCGAGGCGGCGGCGAGTTCGGTGACGTAGTGGCCCACCCCGCCCGCCGCACCGGTCAGCAGGACGCGCCGGCCCGCCGCGCCGCCGGCCGCCCGCAGCAGCCGCAGTGCCGTGATCCCGGCCAGCGGCAGGGCCGCGGCCCGGACGGCGTCGATGCCGTCGGGGAGCACGGCCAACGAGTGCGTGGGCACGGCCGCGTACTCCGCCCATCCGCCCTGGGGCGGATGGCCCACGACGCGGGTGCCGACCGGCGGTCCGGACCCGTCGGCCGCCGCCTGCACCACGAGCCCCGCGACGTCCTTCCCCGGAACCAGCCCGGGCCGCGGGTCTTCCAGGAGGAAGGTCTCTCCGCGGTTGGGTGCGAACGCCTCCACCCTGATCAGGGCCTCGTCCGCGGCCGGGACGGGCTGGGCGTCGTCGGCGAACTCCACCGGACGTCCCGGATCACCTGTGGGAATCAGTCTCTGCATGCGGATCATGGAAGCGGCAGCGGCCGTGAGCCGTCCAACAACCCCCGGGACCAGGCGACAACCAGCGGTTGTCGCCTAAGGTGAGCGGCGTGGATCTGGACCTCGCGCAGGTGCGTGCCTTCGTACTGACCGCCCAGGAGCTGCACTTCGGACGCGCGGCCGGGACCCTCTCGATTTCCCAGCAGGCCCTGTCGAAGCGGATCGCCCGCCTGGAGTCCGGGCTGGGCGCCGAGCTGTTCCACCGGAGCGGGCACGGCGTACGGCTCACGGAGGTTGGCCGCCGCTTCCTGGAACCGGCCCGGCGGGCCCTGGACGCCGCCGACCGGGCCGTGGCCGCCGTACGGGACGAACGGCGGCCGCTACGGGTCGACGTATGGGGCCACCTGTACGCACCGATGCGGACCCTGGCCCGGGTGGCCGCGCGGACCCCCGAACCGGCTCTGGAACTGGGGCACGGCCGCGACCTGCCCGCCGTGGCCACCGCCCTGCTCCACGGAGACGTCGACGCGGCGTTCGGCCGGGTCCACCCGCCCCTGCCCGAAGGGCTGACGCACCGCCTCGTGCGGCTGGAGCCGGTCGACGTGGTGCTCGGCGCGGGCCATCCCCTCGCGGGAGAGGTCGCGCTCCGGCCCGGTCAACTGCGGGAGAGCGTGCTCTGGACCCCCGGGGCCCTCGACCGGCTCGACTTCCTGCACCGGTTCGCCGAGCACTTCGGCGTGCGCGAGCACGCCGAGAGCCCGAACCTGGGAGCCGACCACTTCCTGGCCGGCCTGTCAGGGGACGTACGCCGCTTCGCGCTGATGCCGGCCGACGTGCCGCTCCCGCGGACCCCGGGCATCAGGTCCGTTCCGCTGGTGGACCCCACACCCCTCTACGCCTGGTCGCTCCTGTGGCGCGGAGGCGACGGGCGCGGAGACGCCGGGCGCCCCCTGCTGGACACGCTGTTGGAAGCCTTCGCGGCGGAGGCCGGGCGCTCCCGCTGGCTGGAGTACGACCCGGCCCGCGACTGGCTGCCCGACCCGGGCTCCTCCGCCACACCGTGACACCGGTGGCCTGCCGGCCGCCCGCGCCGATCGCCCGGCCCCGGACTCAGCCCAGCGGCGCGCGCTGCTTCGCCCGGGGCGTGCGGGCGCGTCGGGGGAGCAGGAGCGGGGTCGTCATGGCCAGCAGGCCGGCGGCCGCGAGGGCGGTGCGGGGGTCGGTGAAAGCTGCCAGCAGGCCCCACAGGGCGGTCAGTGCGGCGATGGACGCCTTGCTGGTGACCGACCACGCGGACAGGACACGGGCGACCCGGTCCGGCGGGGTCCGGGTGAGCCGACGGGTGGCGAAGACCGGGTTGAACACGCCCATGCAGGTGATCAGCCCGAACTCGACGGCCATGACGAGCACGAGCCCGCCGGTCCCGGAGTGGACGAAGGCCAGCCAGGGCAGCCAGCACACCCGCAGCACCCCTGCGGTGATCATGACCCGGTGCCGCCCGAACCGCTCGACGAGCCGCGGAGCCAGCCGTGAGCCGAGCAGGCCGCCGGCGCAGGGCACGGCGAAGGCGAGTCCGTACTGCCAGGGCGTGAACCCGAGCGGGCCGAGCATGAGGACGGCGAGCAGCGGTGCGGTCGCCATGATCAGGCCGTTGACCAGGATCGTGTTGGCGAACAGCGGACGCAGCTCGGGGTCGGCCAGGATGAACCGCCAGCCCTCGAACAGGTCGCCGAAGCGCGGCCGCGCCGGAGTTCCGGAGGGCGGCGCGGGGCATGGCTCCCCACCGCCGATCGCGCGGATCCCCGCCGCCGAGAGCAGGTAGCTCACCGCGTTGCCCACCACCGTCATCACCGGCCCGAACACGGCGATCGCCACCCCGCCGAGCGGGGGCCCGAGCATGGTCGCGGTCCAGGTGGTGGACTCGAAGCGGCCGTTCGCGACGAGCAGGTCCTCCGGCCGGACCAGCGCCTTCAGGCAGGCGCCGCCGGCCGCCGTGAAGGCGATGTCCGCCGCGCCGACGACGACCGAGACGACCAGGAGCTGGATGATCCCGAGCACGCCGAGCGCGAAGGCCACGGGCACGCTCATCAGCGCCGCGAACCGGATCAGGTCCATCACGATCATCACCGGCCGTTTGCGGCGGAACTCCACCCACGGCCCGAGCGGCAGCGCCACCACCGCGGCGACCGCCGGCCCCGCGGCCGCGAGCGCCGACACCTCGGCCGGCCCGGCGTGCAGCACGAAGATCGCGATCAGGGCGAACGAGTCGAAGGCGAGCCAGGTGCCGAGCGCGCTGACCGCGTACGCCGCCCAGAGCCACCTGAACTGCCGCCCCAGCGACCCCCTGGTCCGCTTGATCGGCATGATCGGCGTCAGCCCCCGCTCTTTCGCGCACACGCTTCCACGAACAAGCGGACGAATCTACTCGTACCGGCCGGAGCAATCAAAGCGACCGGCACGCCGCCGGGTCGCAGCACGTCCCCCGGCACCGCTCCGGCCCGGCACCCGCGAGGTGCGGGGCCGGGCCGGAGCGTCGTACGGTCGGTTCAGGGCGCGAGGAGATAGGCGTTCGTGATCGTCTCCCGCACGGTGTTGCCGGCCTTGTCCCTCAGGTCCACCCGGAACGACACGGCCTTGGCCGATGCCGGGTGCTTCACGGTCACCGACCGCGCGCCCTTCGGGTCCGTCGCCACCGCGAGGAGACTCCAGGTCTTGCCCCCGTCGTAGGAGACCCGGACCGCCAGCGCGGCGACCCGCCCTTCCGCGGCGGCCGCCCCGCCCAGCACCAGCGGCACCTTCAGCGCACCGCCCGCCGGCGCCGTTCCGCGCAGGCTCAGCTTCGGCGTGAGCCGCACCGTGGACAGCGGCAGCGCCACCCGCTCGTCCGTGCCCGCCGGGCGGGCCGAGGTGAACGTCCAGCTCGCCCTCACCTTCGTGCTGGTGGCGGTGTCCTCGGCGGACCGGGTCGCCTCCTTGGTCAGGCGGTACACGGCCGAGCCGGGCGGGGCCTCGGCACTGATCCAGCCGTTGGGGTCGGTCTCCGCGAGGACCCGGCCGCCGGACTCCAGCCGGGTGAAGCCCCCGGTGGAGACGGCATAGCCCTCATGACCGCTGCCGTCGTTGAACAACTGGACGTTCGCGTCCAGGTAGTCGCCGGTCCGCCACGCGCCCTGCTCGTCCCCGGCCTCCACGTCGGGGCCGACCACGCCGGTGTTGAAGTTCAGCGTGTAGCGCTTGCCCGGCTTGTACGACACCCGGTTGTGCGTGTAGGTGCTGCGCCCTTCGCCTGCGGCGTCGAGCTGCGAGGCCACCCAGGACCAGCGCACCCCCTCCGTACTGACGTACTGGGTGCTCGCCAGCGGCAGGCTCTGCACCGGCGGGTCCTGCACCCCGAGGGTGAACTCGTGGTCGTCCGTCGGAATCGCGGAGATCTGGGCCTGCGCCCCGGTGACCGAGGCGCCGAAGCCGAGCTTGACCTCGGCGACGTCGGCCCGGGTGAGCTTGCGGTCGAGCCCGTTGAACCACGTGCCCGTGCGGTTGAAGGCCAGCAGGTGGTCGACGTTCCTGCCCGCCGCCCCGGGTGTCTTCCACCGGCCGCTGTACTGCGCCCGCAGCGTGGGCGTGGCCGGGCCCAGGTGCTGGGTGAGGATCTTCGTCACCCCGTCGGTGCCCCACATGTCGGACACCATCGAGGCCTCGTCGTAGAACCCGGCGAAGGCGGTCACCAGCTTCGCGCGGGGATCCGGAGGAGTGACGGCGAACGGCTTGGCCTTGCGGGAGTCGAAGGTGACCGTGGTCTTCCCGGTGAGCTTCAGCACCGGCTGGACGAAGAAGCCCAGGGTGGCGTCCGGGCCCCAGACGACGCCCTCCAGCAGGTAGTCGCCCTTGGGCAGCCGCTGGACGACGGTGCCGCTCGGGTCGTACGGGACCTCCAGGCGACCGTGCGCGCCCTCGCCGATCCCCGTCAGCGTGGTGTAGTAGGTCACCGGGTTCGCGCCGTTGACGTCCAGGTGCTTCAGAGTGACGTCGTAGGACTCCACCTCGCGGTCGACCACGAGGCCGGTACGCACCTCCTGCCCGCCCCCGGAGGCCAGCACGGTGCCGCCGAAGGCGCCGTCCACCGTGCCCTTGCGGGTGTCGGCGGTGACGGTGGTCGTCGCGGTGCCCCCGGCGGGGACGGTCAGCTGGGCGTCCTTGACGGTGAACATCCCGGCCGGGGCCGGGCGGCCGGACTGGTCGGTGCCCGACGTGCTCAGCTTGAGCGTGACGGGCCCGGTGCCGTGGTTGCGGTAGGTGAGGGACTTGCTGACCGGCTTGTCGTCGGCGTGCGGCCAGGAGTGCGTGCCGAAGGCCAGGGAGCCGGGCTCGGAGGTGACGACGGCCTTGACGGCCCGTGCCAGGTCGGTGCGGCCCGCGCCCTGCTGGTAGGCGTTGAGCGCCGGGTTGGGCCGTGCCGATCCGGTCAGCAGGGCCTTGATCCGGGCCGGGCTCCAGTCCGGGTGCTGCTGACGGACCAGGGCCGCGGCGCCCGCGACGTGCGGGGCGGCCATGGAGGTGCCCGACATGCCGACGTAGCCGTCGGCGGGCCCCGGGTCGGGGCTCTGCGTGGTGCCGGCGGCGGTGATCTCGACGCCCGGGGCGGTGATGTCCGGCTTGGCCACCCCGTCGGCGCTCGGGCCGCGGCTGGAGAACTCCGCGAGCTGGTCCTCCTTGTCCACCGCGCCGACCGTGAGCGCCTCGGGGGCGCTCCCGGGCGTGCGCAGCGTGCTGCCCCCGGGGCCCTCGTTCCCCGCGGCCACCACGAACAGCGCCTTGCCGGAGAGCTGGGCGACCGCTTCCTCCATGGGGTCGACGCCGGGCCCGTCGGGGGAGCCCAGGCTCATGTTGACCACCGTCGCACCCTGGTCCACGGCCCACTGCATGCCGCTGATGATGCCGGAAAAGTCGCCGAAGCCGTCGTCGCCCAGGACCTTGGCGTCCAGGAGCTGGACCCCGGGCGCCACCCCCTTGTACAAGCCGCCCGCTTTGGCGCCCAACCCCGCGAGGGTGGAGGCCACGTGCGTGCCGTGCCCGTACCGGTCCGCGGAGTCGGGAGAACTGCTGAAGTTCCGCTGCGCCGTCTCGATTCCCTTGAGATCGGGGTGGGTCTCGTCGACTCCCGTGTCCAGGACCGCCACCTTGACGCCCTTGCCGGTGTAGCCCGCCTGCCACATGGCGGGCGCGCCTATCTGCGGCACGCTCTTGTCGAGGCTGACGCTCACCTTGGCGTCCAGCCACAGGTGGGCGACGGGGGGCACCGGGGCGGCGCCCGCCACGCGGGCGTTCGTTCGGCCGGTGACCGCCGACCAGAGGGCCGCGGCGTCGGCCTTCGGCGCGTTGAACGCCTCGCCGGCCACCGCGGGCAGCGGCCGGCGGTCGCGCGCGACCCCGGCGAGCGTGTCGCCGGAGGCACCGAAGGTCTTGGCCCCGGAGGCGTCCCGCCGGTAGCCGGCGATCAGCGGCAGCGAGCTGCGGTGCGCGTCGTCGTACCCGTCCTTGACCAGCTGGGCCACGTCGAACAGCCGCCGGTCCAGGACCCCGTCGGCGACCAGGCGCAGCGCGTCCTGCGGGACCACGTACGTGTGCGCGCCCTCGCGCCGCACCGAGAAGGCCGTCCCCTCACGGCCCGCGCCCCGCATGAGCTGCTCGACGCTGCCATCGCCCTTGACGACGACCCGGTCGCCCGTGATCAGGGTGACCGTCGCCGACGGCTTCGCGTCCGCCTTCGGCCTGCCCGTCGCCGTCGCCCTCGTACCGTCCGGCGTCGGCTGGGCGCCGGCCGACACGGTCCCCGCGACCAGCGTCCCGGTCACCGCCGCGGCAAGCACGGCCGTCCTGGCTCTCCTTGCGAATCCCACCCGTGTTCCCCCGTGTTCGTGTGCGTGCCGATCGTGTCGGCTACCACGCGGCGGGGGCCTGTTCGGTTCTCGGTGGACTCGGGCAAATCCCGTAGACCGTGGGGTCGTTGACCAGAACTGCCGTCACCAGGTGACGGGGAGATCCCGCAACCCGTAGACGATGGTGTCCCGTTGGAACACGGGCTGCTCCTCGGGTACGGCCGGCCGCAGGCCGGGCAGCTCCCGCAGGACGGTCTCCAGCATGATCTGGAGTTCGACGCGCGCCAGGGTGTGGCCCAGGCGCTGGTACGGGCCGTGGCCGAAGGCCGAGCGCCGGCGCGCGTCCCGGGTCACGTCCAGCTCGGCGGGCCGGGGCTTCGTTGGGGTCGGTGCGGTCCGGGGGCCGAAGAGCTCCGGCTGCCGGTTGGCGGTGGACAGCATGCAGATCGCCCCGTCCCCGGCCCGGATCGACGCCCCGCCGACCGCGACGTCCTCGGTGGCGGCGCGGCCCAGGCCGAGGTGGATGATGATCGTGAGGTAGCGCAGCAGTTCCTCCACCGCCCGCCACGGTGGGGGAGGGGAGCCGCTGTTGAACGTGTCGCGCGTGCGCCCCTCCCGGGCCGCTCCGCGGCACGCGGGACCGGGGGCGGAGCAGGGGGCGGGGCGGCCGTCAGTCGATCTGGAGCTCGCCCATCCGGCTCCAGCCGGTCGCGCCCTCGATGGTGGTGCTGACGATCTCCGGCGTCCGGGTCACCAGGGGCCGCATGGTCTCCAGGGCCGTGCGGAAGTGCCCGGAGGTGACGTGCGCCTCCGCGGCATCGTCCTGGAAGGCCTCGACCAGTACGTAGGTGTCCGGCTCTTCCAGGCTGCGGGACCACTCGAACCACAGGTTGCCCGGTTCGGCGCGGGTGGCCCGGCTGAACTCCGCGACGAGCTCGGGCCACTGATCGACGTACTCGGACTTGACGGGGAATTTCACCACAATGAAGATCATTCGATCATTGTAGGCGCGAGCCTCACCCGGCCCCCTGCGGTCGGCTAGGGAGCTGGATGATCCCCGGTCCCGGTCCCGGTCCCGGTCCCAGCCGCAGGCGCGGGGAATGCGGTGGCGGTGAGCGCAGCCGCGAGGTTCTCCTTGCGCATCCGCTGGTCGACGTACATGAGGGCGATGACCAGCTGCGGGAAGCTGAACTGGAACAGCGAGCTGATGACACCGCCGATCAGCAGGGTGCCCCCGTAGACCAGGAATCCGAAGATCAGCGCGCCGGGCTCCGGCGAAGGGTCGCCCGGTCCCGACAGGGTCGGGAAGAGCGCGAACATGCCGACGAAGCCGAACGGCATCTGGATGGCGTACCCCACGGCCGCCGCCACGATGTACCCGAGCAACGAAATGCCGAACACCCTCCACCAGCCGTCGCGGACCAGGTGCGAAGAGCGCTTCAGGGCCGCGACGGGGCCGAGTCCTTCGCACACCGCCGCGGCGGGCGCGAGGCTGAACCGGACCATGAGCCAGATCGAGAAGGGCAGGCACAGGAGGGAGCCCAGCATGAGGAGGCCGAAGGCGGCCGACGGGCCGGAGCCGTCCAGGTCCGTGGACATGAGGATCAGCGGGATGCAGATCGCGTAGAGCAGGAGCGCCGGCCCGCCCGCCATCAGCGCGGTGAGCAGCACGGTGCCGAGCACCGACGGCAGTCGCGACCAGCTGCGGCGCCACATCGAACCGAAGGTCGCCGGGCGGCCGAGGACCGCCTCCTGGATCAACGCGGGGGACAGCGCGCTGAACATCGCGGCGCCCACCGTCATCGCGACGAGCAGGACCACGCCGGCCGGCACGAAGGACAGGAAGAGGGACGCCACGTCCGAGCCTTCGGGGTCCTCTCCCGGCGCGAGGTCGAAGACGGCGGAGAACCGGTCGTGGACGACTGCGAAGGTGATGGCGAGCGCGGCGCCCACGATCAGGATTCCGATGCCCTGGACCGCGGCCATGACGCCGATCAGGGGCTTCCAGTACCGCCGGTAGGTCCCGAAGGCCCCGCTGAGCACCTCGCCCGTATCGAGCGGGCGCAGGGGTATGACGCCCGGCTGTGGCGCGGGGGGTGGCATCCAGCCGCCTCCCCAGTGCGGCGGTATGGGCTGACCCGGGTGTTGACCCCACCCAGTGTGGTGCGACATCGCTGTTCCCCCTCGAATGAAGGGATACCGTAACCCGTCGATGCAGGCCCGCCGTCAAGGCCCCCCTCTCCATGCCGCTGGTCAACGCTCCTGGTCAACGCCCTGGTCCTCAGTGGGTGTCCCCGTCGAGGGTGACCACGAGCCCGATGCTCTCGGCCGCCACGGCGATGGCGTAGTCGAAGAACGCGGCCTCGTCCCGGACGCTGTCGTGGGTGCGGCTGAAGACCTGGAACACCAGGAGTCCGATCAGGCTGCTCCACAGCACGATCCCGCGCTCGATGACGTCCGAGAACGGCGCCGGGGGCAGCCCGCCGAAGGCTTCCACGGCAGCCGGCAGCAGCAACGGCGGCCCGGGCACCGTCCGCCGGGGCGGCGTGAGTTCGTCGCCCGCCAGCGCCGCGCCCACGATGCGGGCGAGGACACCGGGCGTGCGCGAGGCGGGCAGGACGGTGTCCTGCGGAGCGTGGTAGCCCGGTACGGGCGATCCGTAGATCAGCGTGAAATCCGCGGGGTGGTCGAAGGACCACTGCCGCAGCGCACGAGCGACCGCGAGCAGCCGCGCACCGGCCGAGGCGCCGGCGCTCGTGGCGGCCTCGTCGGCCTGCTCCATGGCGGCGCCGGACGCGTCGTAGGCGTCGATGACCAGCGCGGTCAGCAGGTCGTCCCGGTGCGGGAAGAGGGCCTGCACCCCGGTGACGGTGCGGCCGCAGTCGTGCGCGATGGAGTCCAGGGACAGGCCGCCGCCGCCCAGCTTGACCAGGTGCTGGCGTGCGGTGTCTTTGATCAGGTCTGAAAGGATCACATCACCGTATGTCGAATTCGTTGCGTAATCGTCCATGTCGAAACCGTACCGGCCGTCCCCAACTCCCGTGCGTGCGGCCTCCGTAGGGGATCGGCCCTAGGCCGTCTCTTTCGGATCTTGCCTGGCCCGCGCCGCCCGGCACCGCACCTCGCCGCACTGCCGGGGCACCCGAGTACGTCCAGTACGCGGGAGCCCCGCCAGCGCGGCGAGGCACGGCACCGAACGACGCGGGCCTGACGGCAAGATCCGAAAGAGACGACCTAGGCCGCCGACCGGTCGTGGCAGCCCGCGCGGGCCGATGTCGCCGTACGCCGCTCCTCCCCGGGTGCGTGAAGATCGGGCGAGAGCGCGAACGCCTCCGCCACGACACGCAGGCGGGCGCGACCGCAGACGGAGGGCTCCATGACATCCAAGGAGACGGACACGGACACGGATACGGACACGGACACGGACCGGCCGGGCCGGGTCGAGGCCCACGGCATCGACCACGTTCCCGAGCGGGAGCGGCACGGCCGCGCCGGCGAGCTCTTCCCCGTCTGGGCTGCGGCGAACGTGAACTACCTGAGCATGGTGGTCGGCGGCGCGCTCATCCTCATGGGTCTGAGCCTGGACCAGGCCGTCGCGGTCATCGTGGTGGGCAGCCTGTTCTGGGCGCCGATCGGCCTGCTCGCCGTGTCGGGACCCGCCTCGGGCACGCCGAGCGAGGTGATCGCGCGGGCGATGTACGGCATCCGCGGCAACCGGGTGAACATCGCCGTCAACGGCTGGCTGCTCTGCGTCTGCTACATCGCCCTCAACCTGGCCGCCGCCGCGGTCGCAGCCTTCGTCCTCGTCGAGAAGGCGGGCATCGACACGAACAGCGGTGTCAAGGTCGCCGTCGTGATGGTCATCGCCGCCCTCACCCTGGCCATCGGCGTCTACGGGCACGCCACCATGGTGAAGCTCTACCCCCCGATCGCGATCGCCCTCACGGTCACGTTCGCCGTCGTCGCCGGCTACGTGTGCGTCCGCGCCGACCTCGGCCACCGGCCCGCCGAACCACTGACCGGCGGCGCCCTGTGGGCCACGCTCGCGGCCGGCGTCACGCTCATCGCCTCGGGCCCGCTCTCGTACACCAACAGCGCGGACTTCTCCCGCTACCTGCCGCGCGCGACCTCCCTGAGGGCGGTCGCGGGCTGGACCGCGCTCGGCGGCTTCCTGCCCGGCGTCCTCCTCGCCTCGCTGGGCGCCCTCGCCGCGACCGTCGTGGACATGGCCGACCCGCAGGCCGGGCTGGAGAGCATCCTGCCCGCCTGGTTCTCGCCCGTGTTCCTGGTGGCGATCGTGCTCGGCACGATCGCCAACAACGCCATGACCGCCTACAGCTCCGGCCTCGCCCTCCAGGCCGTCGGCGTCCGCGTCCGCCGCTCCGCCGGAGTCCTCGTCGACGGAGCGCTCGGCGTCGCCGTGACCCTGTACACGCTCCTCGTCTCCAACTTCCTCGACACCGTCGGCAACCTCCTCCAGCTGACCGTCGTCGTGCTGGGCCCCAGCACGGCCGTCTACGCGACCGACATCCTGCTGCGCGGCTGCCGCTACGACGGCCGCGCGCTCACCGACGAGAGCCGCGGCAGCCCCTTCTGGTACACCGCCGGCGTCAACTGGGCCGGCGCGCTGGCCCTGACGGCGGGCACCGCGGCGGCCGCCCTCTGCGTGGACACCTTGTACACCGGCCCGGTCGCCCGGGTCCTGGACGGACTGGACCTCTCCCTCCCCGCGGGCATCGTGGTGGCGGCGTCCGTCTACGCGCTCCTGATGTGGCGCTCCCTGCGAGGCCGGTCCGCCGCACCACCGGCCTGACTGATCAGTCGCCGACAAACCACAGGTAGCTGCCCGGGGTCTGTGAGCAGGACCGCAGCAGCCTCTCGAGGTCAAGGACGGCCGCTGTCTGTGATGGCCCCGAACACTGTTCCAACAGGTCAGGCACCTCCCGCAGGGCAGCTTGCGCCTGCTGCTCGTTGAACAACGTGTCGCCGTAAGGGTCCACACGCGCGAGGTTGCCTTCACGGGTCTCGTCCATGCCGAGCAACACGTCGGCCAGCTTGTCGCCATGCTCGTACGATCCACGGAGCAATGTCCCCCTGGACCGATCCCAGTCCAGGACGGGCCGGTCGGCGTGCAGCTCCATCTCGACGCCCACGGCGCTTCCCTTCGAACGGCTGCACCGAGCAGCCACGTCACGGGCGGTCAGTCAAGCAGAGGCAGCCGACGACCGTAGATCATCTGTCTGACGCCCCCCAGTCCTTTCAGCCCACTCCGGGCGCTTCGAGGCGGGCGACGAGTTCCTCGACGAACGCCTCCAGGTGGGGCGGGCGCGGGCCGGTCCGCGTCGCGCAGAACCAGGTCCGGGTCAGCGGCTTCGCGCCGATGCGGACCAGGGCGAGACCGTGCGAGGCGACGTACGGGGCGGCGACCCAGTTCGGCAGTACCGTCACGCCCTGCCCGCCCGCCACCATCTCGACCACCAGGTCGGTCACCACCGGCATGGTGGTGATGCGGGCGGGCCGGGCGCCGGGCGGGATCGGCAGTGGCATCGACGGGATGCGCTTCTGGTCGTAGAAGTCGTAGAGCACCAGGTCCGCGCCGTCGAAGTCGCGGGCGGTCAGGTGCGCGCGGGAGGCCCAGGGGTGACCGGCGGGCACCACCGCCATCATCTCGTCGTCGAACAGCCTGGTCAGGGACACCCGGTCCATCTGCAGGTCCGGCTTGGTCACCAGCGCCACGTCGACCAGGTCGGCCAGCAGCGCCGGGATCGGCGCGTCGTCGGCGACCGTCTCGATCCGTACGTCGATGTCCGGCTCCCGCTCGCGGAAAGCGCGCAGGACCGGTGGCAGCCACGGGAAGGTGGTGCTGCACTGTGCGGTGAACCGGACGCGCCGATCGTGCCCGTCCCGGAGTTCGCGCAAGTCGCGGGAGGCCGACGCGAGTTCGCCGAGTACGTGGTGGGCGGCGACCAGCAGTCGGCGGCCCGCGGCATTGGGGATCAGGCGACGGCCCTTGCGGTCGAAGAGGGGCATGCCGAGCCGGGCCTCCAAGCGGGTGAGCCGCTGGCTGAGGGCGGGCTGGCTGACGTAGAGCCGCGCGGCGGCCGCGGTCAGGGAGCCGGCCTCCGCGGTGGCGTCGAGGAGTTCCAGGTCACGCAGATCCACATCCATAACCCTGGATTATCACACGCTCCAATTTCCGTCGTGGTGTTATGAGTTGCGGGCCCATAGCTTTCTGGTGTCAGCCGGTGGGACTCCCCGGCCGCCCTCCCCGAAAGGCACGAGCCAACATGACCGTCACCCGTACCGACACGACCACCACCACGGCCACCCCCGCGGCCACGAGCACGGCCATCGTCACCGGATCCTCCAGCGGCATGGGTCTGGACATCGCCCGCGCCTTCCTGGCGGCCGGAGCGAACGTCGTCCTCAACGGACGCGACCCCGGCCGCCTCGCCAAGGCCGCCGCCGCCCTCGGGCATCCCGAGCGCACGGCCTGCGTCGCGGGCAGCACTGCCGCGCCGGAGACGGGCGAAGCGCTCGTCCGTACGGCGCTGGAGCGCTTCGGCCGGATCGACGTCCTGGTCAACAACGCGGGCACCTTCGAGCCGAAGCCCTTCACCGAGGTGACGGAGGAGGAGCTCGACGGCTACCTGACGGGGAACCTCAAGGGCACCTACCTCACCACGCAGGCGGTCGTACGGGCCCTGCGCGCCCAGGGCGAGGGCGGCAGCATCGTCAACATCGGCACCGTGCTGGTGGACCACGCGCTGGCAGGATTCCCCGCCACCGCGCCGGTGGTCAGCAAGGCTGGTGTGCACGCGCTGACGACGAGCCTCGCGGCCGAGCTCGCCGCCGACGGGATCAGCGTCAACCTGGTCGCGCCGGGCATCATCCGCACGCCCCTGCACGCGGGCGCCGACGTGGACTCCTACGGCGGTCTCGCCCTGCAGGACCGGGTCGGCGAGGTCGCCGAGATCTCCGACGCCGTGCTCTACCTCGCGGGCGCCGGGTTCGTGACCGGACACGCCCTGCGCGTGGACGGCGGCCACGTCACCGGCCGTCGCATCTGACGCCCGGTCAGGCCCTGCGCAGGTCCGCCGCGCACAGGTCCGGCCCGATGAAGGGCAGCAGCCGCACCGTGGTTCCGCCGCCGTCCAGCAGTCCGTCCAGGACGCCCTGATGGACGGCGCACACGACCTCGGGCCGGGCCCGGGCCAGCTCCCGGTACGGGCACTCGTGCAGCAGTACCCGCCGGGTGTCGGGGTCGGGCCCCGGCGCGTCCCGGGGAGCGAAGCCCATCCGGGCGGCCGCGGCGAACACCTGCTCCGCCGCCGGTCCGCTCCCGGCCAGCCGGCGCCCCCAGCCGAGGCCGGCTTCGCGGGAGGCGCCCGGGCCGCCCCCGACGGCCTCGGCCAGGGCCTGGGCGAGCTCCCGGAAGGGGGTGTCCGACGGTTCCTCCTGGGGATCGGGCCGGGCGGCCGCGTACCGCAGCCGGGGGCGGCCCCGCCCCGGCCCGGCCGAGGCGGTGGCCGTGACCAGGCCCGCCTCGGTCAGAGCGGCCAAGTGGTGGCGGACGGTGGCGACCGCGAGCCCCGTGGCGGCGGCCATGTCGTCCACGCCCAGCAGGCCCTCCGCCTCCCGCAGCAGGGTCATCAGCCGTCGGCGGGACGGTACGGCCAAGGCCTGGTGGACGCGCTGGGCATCCACAGCGCGGGTCATTTCGGTCATGACCCAAATATAATCGGCGCCCATTGACTAAAAGGGAGCGAAGGCCAGCCCGGGTACGGATTTCGCGGACTGTTATCGTCCGATCATGCCCGAGCTGATCACGCCCACCCCCCGTCTGTACGCCTCCTGGCTCGCCGCGCAGGAGGATTGGGGGCCCGACGCCCACATGGACGGAGCGGGACTCGGCTCCGACGACGACGTGGACACGCCGGAGGGCTTCGCCGCCTGGACGGAGCGGCTGCGGCGGTACGGGGACCGCTCGGTGCCGCTCGAACACGGACGCGTCCACGCCACGTACTGGTGGATCGCCGAGGGGGACGAGTACCTGGGCGCCATCGACCTGAGGCACTACCTGAACGGATTCCTGCTCGATGCGGGAGGCCACATCGGCTACAGCGTGCGCCCCTCGGCCCGCCGCCGCGGCCTGGCCACCTGGGCGCTGGGCGAGGTCAAGCACGAGGCCCGACTGCTGGGGATGGACCGGGTGCTGTTGACCTGCGACCCCGGCAACCAGCCCTCGATCCGGACGATCGAAAGCAACGGCGGCGTCCTGGAAGACGTCCGCGAGACCCTGATCGGCCCCAAGCGGCGCTACTGGATCGACCTCTAGCCACTACCGCCTGCCCCGCTGCCGGCCCGCTACCGCGCGGCCGGACGGTGCGGGAACACCGGCGCGCCGGGCGCGGGGCCCAGGGTGGTGGTGCCGGGAGCCGACCGGTGGCCCAGTCCCGTGCGGTAGGCGTCCAGCGCCGCCTCGGTGCGCCCGGCCCGGCGCAGCAGATCGCCCAGGAGCCGGCAGAGGTCCGCGAGGTCGCCCGTCGCTCCGCTGCGCTCCAGCAGGGCCAGGGCCTGCACGTAGTGCTCCTCGGCGGATTCGTGCTCCCCACGCTCCTCGGCCATGAGGCCGAGGAGCCGGTGCGCACCGCCCGCGTGGACGGCGCCGTGGCTGTCTCCGAGTGCCAGCAGCGCCGAGAGGAGCCCGGCCGCCTCCTCGTACCGGCCGAGCCGGCGCAGTACGTCCGCCAGTTCGACCTCCACCTGGGCGGTGTACAGGGCCGCCCGCCCGGCCGAGAGCATGTCCCGGGCCGTGCGCAGTTCCCGCTCGGCGGAGGCGAGGTCCCCGTTCTGGGCCTGTACGTAGCCGCGCATCCAGTGGCAGTGCGCCAGATCGGTCCGCAGCTGTAGCTGCCCGTAGATCGCCTGGGCCTTGGCCAGGGAGGCGTCGGCGTCGGCCACGCGCCCCTCCGTCAGGAACGTCCGCGCGACCTGCCGGTGCATGCCCGCCACCAGCGCCGGGTCGGTGACCCGTGGGGCCAGCGCCAGGGCGAGTTCGGCGGCGTGCGCGGCCCGGGCGTGAGCGCCCATGTCGATGTACGGCCCGATGACCGCGGCGTAGAGCAGGAGCAGCGCCTCCGGGTCGCCCAGTCCGCTCGCACCCAGCTCGTCGATGGTCGATTCGAGCAGGTAGCAGGCGTAGCGCAGTTCCCCGGCGAGCAGGTGCGCCACGGCGCGGCCGCGGATCGGTCGGGCGCGGCGGGGGAGCGGCTCGTCGGCCAGCAGCCGCTCCGCGGACTCGAAGTACCCGATGGCCTCGGTGAGTTCGCCCGTCTCCAGGGCGCAATCGCCGAGTCCGAGCAGCGCCCCGACCCGTTCGTCGGTGAGCCCGAGGTGCTCCGCTTCCGCGAGCAGGCGCCGGTAGTGGAGGGCGGCCTCGCCCGCCGCGCCGGAGGCCAGGAGCTGCTGGGCGTCGGTGAGGGCGAGGCGCAACTCGGTGGCCAGCCCGGCTGGGCGTCCGGTGGCCAGTTCTTCGAAGGAGGTGCCGAGGCGTCCGGCGAGGAAGCGGAGCGCGGCCTCCGAGGGGCGCACCTTGCCCGACTCCAGCGTGGAGATATAGGCCGGGGTGTACGCGGGCTCCGCCAACTTGCGCTGTGTCAGGCCGAGTTCGGTGCGCATGCGCTGAACCCTGCGGCCGATTTCGGCCGGTTCGTCCATGGAATCCCCCTGGTTGCTCGAACTCCCCAGTATTCAGGGGGAGCAGGGCATTGCGCACCCGTCGTGCGCCGCCTAATTTAAGCAACCGATTCAGTGCGCTTATGCATCGGTTTAACTCCCTTCACCGCAGGAGGACTTCATGCACCACGTCAGACGCCCGGCTGCCCGGGCGGGCCTGCGGGCTGCCGTCGCGGCGGCCTGCGCGACCGCCGCGCTGCTCGCCGCCGGCCCCGTCCGCGCGGCCGACGTCCCGGTCGTGCCCCGCCTGGTGGTGGAGATCCCGGGGCCGGAGCAGGGAGGTGATGCCGGATCGGGCCACGCCCGCGTTCCCGCGCACACCGGCCGGTCGGGCGGGACGGGCGCCCGGCTCTCCGAGGCGGAGCGGGCGGCGGACGGAGAGGTCGTCAAGCTCGTCGACAACGGCCCCACCGGGGACCGGCTGGACGTGGTCTTCATCGGCGACGGGTACACGGCGGCCGAGCTGGCGAAGTTCCACACCGACGCCCAGGCGAAATGGTCCGAGGTGACGGCCGTGGAGCCGTACGCCACCTACCGGAACCTCTTCAACGTCTGGACGGTCGACGCCGTCTCCCAGGAGTCCGGCGTCTCCGGCGACCCCGACCGGACTGCCGTCCGCGACACGGCCCTCGGCGCGTACTTCTGGTGCGAGGAGATCGAGCGGCTCCTGTGCATAGACCAGCAGAAGGTGGACGCCTACGTGGCCAGGGCGCCCGAGGCCGACCTGGTCATCGTCCTGGCCAACAGCGCCAAGTACGGCGGCGCCGGCTACAACGAGCCCAGCCCCACCCTCGGCTACGAGGGCATCTCCACCGCCTCGGCGGACAACGCCAAGTCCGGCCAGGTCGCCATCCACGAGACCGGCCACTCGCTCGGCAAGCTCGCCGACGAGTACTTCTACCCCGGAATCCCGGACTACGAGAAGTACACCGGGCCCGAGCCCGCCGACTCCAACACCTCCAAGCTGTCCGCCGACCGGATGGCCCGGCAGCGGGCCAAGTGGCACCGCTGGCTGGGCGAGCCCTCCCCGGACGGCGGCACCGTCGGCGCGTACGAGGGCGGCGGCTACTTCGTCACCGGGATCCACCGCCCCACCGACAACTCGCTGATGCGGGTCCTGGGCAAGCCCTTCAACCTCCCCGGCGTCGAGGCGATGATCGCCGGTTTCTACCAGCATGCGAGGGCCGTCACACCGCTCACTCCGACGGACCGCACCCTGCGGACACCGCAGACCGTGAAGGCGGCCGTGCCCCGGCTCACCGGCGGCGACGGCCGCCAGCTCCTGGTCCGGTGGTACCTCGACGGCCGCGAGGTGAAGCGGCTGGCGGGCCGGACCGACGTCACCGTCGCGGAACTGCGGCTCCCCGACCTCCGCACCCACACCCTGTCGGTCACCGCCGAGGACCGGACCCCCTCGGTCCGCGACCCGGAGATCGCCCGCACCCTGCGCTCCACTGTCGACTGGTACGTCCGCCGCTAGGCCGTTGGATCCGCGCGAGGGCGGCGCGGGAGCCATCGCTCCCGCGCCGCCCTCCGTCACCCCTGGACCGCACCCCCTACGCCGGCTCGCCCACCGGGTCGGCGGCCGGGACCTCGGCCCGCTCAACGCTCTGCGGCAGCCGGCGCAGCGCAAGGGCCGTCGCCGCCGCCGTGTACGCGCACAGCACCGCGACCCCCGCCCACCACGGCATCGGGAAGTATCCGGCGGAGGGCGCGTAGTGGGCGGTGACCTGCGGATACTCCACCAGGGTCTGCTGCACGGCGAAACCGGCGGCCGGAGTCACCCGGAGCAGCCACTGCGCGAGCCCGTCGCTCAGCAGCGGGACGGTGGCCACGGCGTACGGGACCACGACGGCGAAGACGGCGGCCAGGCCCGCGAGCCGGCGGCGCGGCAGCACCGAGCCCAGGGCGAGGGCGAGCACGGCGGTGAGGGCGAGCGCCGCGGAGACGCCGATGACCACGCGGGCTCCGGTGAGCACGGACAGCCCTACGACGGGAACCCCGTTCGACTCCAGGACCGCCGCGCCGACCGGCACCACGATGCCCACGGCGAGCAGCCCCGTCACGAACGTCACCGCCGCCACGACGACGGCCCTCGCCCCGAACACCGCACGGGTGAGCGGAGCGCCGTCCCCCGGCCGGCGGCGGCCGGACCCGCCACCCGCGAACCGTACGGCCACCACCAGCACGATGAGCAGGGCGAGGCTCAGACCGGTCAGCATCCCCTCGACGGGGCGGCCGCCCGTAGTGGCCATGGGCCCGATGTCACCGACGCCGGTGACGGTGATCGTGCCTCCTCCCTCCACCGCGCCGGACGCCTTGTGGTGCTTCTCCCAGTCGGTGCTGTTCATCTCGCCGATCGTCTCGGCACGCCAGCTCCCGCCCGCGGCGGCCCCCTCGAGGCCGATGTGGTCGAAGGAACCGGCGGCCTGGG
The DNA here is from genome assembly GCF_059758875.1 of Streptomyces sp. GQ60. Taxonomy (NCBI): domain Bacteria; kingdom Bacillati; phylum Actinomycetota; class Actinomycetes; order Kitasatosporales; family Streptomycetaceae; genus Streptomyces; species Streptomyces sp. GQ60. Next base: position 130,304 of record NZ_JCAXEG010000014.1, read on the forward strand.
TGAAGCGCACCTGTTGCGTGGCGCCGCCGAGGCCCGCGAGAAGGACCTGACCGTCGAGAACGGGCAGATGCCGAAGGCGTGGACGCGGGGCAGCCCGGCGCTGCTGTCCCGGCTGGTGCAGAACGTCATCGACAACGCGATCGTGCACAACCAGGAGGGCGGCTGGATCCGGATCGCGACCGGGGGCGGCGGTACGGGGGACGCCTCCACGGTGGACGGCGCCTTCGCGGTGAACGACGAGTCCTGGGTCCGCCTCGTCGTCGAGACCGGCGGAAGCGTCCTCGGCCAGGACCAAGTGGACCGGCTGACCCAGCCGTTCGAGCGGCTCGGCGCCGACCGGACCGGGTCGCAGGAGAGCTCCGGACTGGGGCTGTCGATCGTCGCCGCGATCGTCTCGGCCCACGGCGGCAACCTCGACCTCCGCGTCCGGCCGGAGGGCGGACTGAAGGTGACGGCCGCGATGCCGGCGGCAGACGCCTCGGACGCCTCGGACGGTCCGCACGGGGGGACGCCGTGAGGATCCTGGTCGTCGAGGACGCGCGCTCGCTCGCGGAGGTCGTCGCCGAAGGGCTGCGCGACCAGGGGATGGCCGTCGACCTCGCGTACGACGGGCTGGCCGCCGCCGCCAAGCTCGACGTCAACGCGTACGACGTGGTGGTCCTCGACCGCGACCTGCCCGGCATCCACGGCGACACGCTCTGCCGGATGATCACGGAGCGGGACGACCGCGCGATGGTGCTGATGCTGACAGCGGCCGGATCGCCCGGCGACCGGGTCAGCGGCCTCACCCTGGGCGCCGACGACTACCTCGCCAAACCCTTCCACTTCCCGGAACTGATCCTGCGCATCCGCTCCCTGGCCCGCCGCAGGCCCGCGGCCCGGCCCCGCACGCTGCGCGCCGCCGGAATCGAACTCGACCCGGTCCACCGCACCGCGCTGCGGGACGGCGCCCGACTGGAGCTCTCCGTCAAGGAGTTCGCCGTCCTGGAAGCGTTGCTGCGGGGCAGCCCGGGCTTCCTGAGCGCCGAGAACCTGCTCGAACAGGTGTGGGACGAGAACGCCGATCCGTTCACCAACACGGTCGCGGTCACCGTGGGCCGCCTGCGCCGCAAACTGGGCGCCCCGCAGGTCATCACTACGACCCCCGGCGTGGGCTACCGCATCGCCGCGCCCGCGCCCGCGCCCGGGCCCTAGAGAGGGCTCAGCTCTCCGAGCCCCAGGGTGCGCAGGGTGTGGTTGGCCATCCGCAGGTGGCCGACCGCGTTGGGGTGGGCGGCGTCGTCGAGCCAGGAGATCGGGTCCAGCGTTCCGTGGTGCTCCAGCCAGTGGGCCTCGTGGTCGACGAGCAGCGCGCCGGTGTCCTCGGCGATCTCCCGTACGGCCCGGCAGTACGCGGGGAGCGCCGCGCGCCGCTCCCGGCCCGCGAGGCCGACCAGCGCCGGCGTGTGCAGGACCACCTGCGTCCGCGGGTCCACTCCGGCGATGATCCGGCGCATCGCCTCGTGGAACCGGGGCAGCCCCTCCTCGCCGGCGAGGCAGTCGTTGGTGCCGAGGGACACGGACAGCACATCGGGATCGAACCGGCCGATGAGGTGGTCGTGGACCGCGAGGACGTCGGCCGCGCCCCATCCGGAGACTCCGGTGTTGACCACGACGTCGGTGGGCCGGCCCAGCTGCCACCGGATCCGCTCGTGCACGTGCTCGACCCACCCCCGGGCCCCGTGCGTGTGCAGCACGGCCTGGGTGATGCTGTCCCCGGTCGCCACCCAGGTCATGGGGCTCTCCGCCAGCCGGATCATCGGTGTGTCCCTTCCCCGTCCGGTCACCGCGCGCCTCTGACGGGCGCGGTGTCCCGTGTGCGGGCCATACTGCCCGCCCAAGATCATCCGCACCATGCCCGGCCGCTCCGGGGGAGTCCGGGCCGGCCGAGGCGGAGGCCGCCGACGGGGGCGAGCGGACCGGGACGGATAATGGGCGGCACGTACCGAGCGGAGAGTTGACGAAGCGATGGCGCTGAACGAAGGCCGGCGGGTGAGGCTGGCGGCGGACACCCGGCTGACCGACTGGGTCGCGATGACGGAGGACCCGTCGGACCCGTCGGGGTCCGTAGCCGGTTCGCTGTCCCTGGCGGCGGGTACCGAGGGCACCGTGGTGCGGGTGGTCGAGCACGACCTGCAGACCCCGGAGTCCCGCGAGTACGAGAGGCTCAAGTCGCTCCTCGACGCCTTCGGCGCGGACATGCCGGCGGAGAGCAAGAAGCAGCTGGAAGAGAAGGTCACCGGCCTGGAGCCCGCCTGGACCGCCTACCGGGCGGAGCCGCTCCGGGTGACCGTCCGGGTGCGCTTCGACAACGGGTTCATCCTCGACGACGCGCGCGAAGACATCTTCGGCCCCGCCTGACGACAGGCCCTAAGGGGCCAGGGCCGCGTCCACCGCCGCCTCGGCGTGCAGGCGGGCGGTGGGGAAGAGCGGTACGGGACTGTCCTCGGGGCCGATGAGGAGCTCGATCTCCGTGCACCCCAGGACGACCCCCTCGGCGCCCTGTGCGACGAGGTCCCCGATGACCCGGCGGTACGCCGCACGCGACTGCTCGCGGACGACGCCGAGGCAGAGCTCCTCGTAGATCACCCGGTGTACGAGCGCCCGGCCCTCGGGATCCGGGACGAGGACGCCGATCCCGCCGGCGGCCAGCCGGCCCCGGTAGAAGTCCTGTTCCATCGTGAAGGCGGTGCCCAGCAGGCCCACCCGGCGCAGTCCGGCGCCGCGGACGGCGGCCGCCGTGGTGTCCGCGAGGTGCAGCAGCGGGACGGAGACGGCCGCCTCGACCGGCCCGGCCACCTTGTGCATGGTGTTGGTACAGAGCAGCAGGAGCTCCGCGCCCGCCGCTTCCAGCGCCCGGGCGGCATCGGCCAGTACGTCGCCGGCCTCCTCCCAGCGGCCCCGGACCTGCAACCGCTCGATCTCCGCGAAGTCCACGGAGTAGAGCACGCAGCGGGCGGAGTGGAGCCCGCCGAGGCGCTCGCGGGTCCGCTCGTTGAGGATCCGGTAGTACTCCGCCGTCGACTCCCAGCTCATGCCGCCGATCAGCCCGATCGTTTTCATGGCCCCACCATAAGGCAAACGCTGGAATGCCAACTCATCCATAAGTTGTCCTTTGCTCCCCTGTGGGCGGGACCTCCAGCGCGTCGAGGACCCGGTGCAAGGGCCGGCGCAGAGCCACGGCGACGGGCCGGGAGTCCGCGCGGGCGTAGGCGGCCAGCCCGTCGCGGGCCGCGGTCACGGCGCCCCGGGGATCGTCTCCCGACAAGGCCCGCTCGACGGCCCGCGCGGTGAGCGAGGCCAGTTCCGGGACCCGGAGCCGAGCCCGGGCGAGGTCGGGAGCGAGGTCCGCCCGGCCGGTGAACGCGGCCACCTCCCCGGCAAGGGTCGCCACGTGGACGGCGAGCCCGTCGGCGGTGGCGACGCGCTCCGCCCGGAGCCGTACGGTGCCGCGCTGACGGCGGCGCAAGGGGTTGAACCGCAGGGCCCGTTCCGCTTCCCGGGCGCGTGCCGCGCCCGCGTGCACCGCTTCGACGTCCGCCCGCACCCGGGTGAGGTTGTCGCGGGCGGCGGCCGGGCCGCCGCCCAGCACCGACGCGGTGCCGGTGAGGGAACGGCTCAGGCGCGCCCCGCAGTCGTCGGAGACGACCGCCAGGACACGCTGGGGGTCTGGCGGCCACAGCAGCGGAGCCAGGAGGATGGTGACCGCCGCGCCGGCCGCGGTCTCCCACACCCGGTCCAGTGCGTAGGAATCGGGGGAGGCGTTGGCGAAGACCAGCAGCGAGGAGGCCGCGACCTGGATGTTCAGCCCGCCCCCGGCCCGCAGGACCATGCCGACGCCCAGACCCAGGGCCACCACCAGGGCCAGGGCGAGGGCGGAGGGCCGCCACGCGTTCAGGACGGCGATCCCGATCAGCACGCCCGCCACGACCCCCAGGGTCCGTTGCAGCGAGGTGCCCAGGGCCGTCATCGGATCACCGCGCAAGGCCACCAGGGGGACGATGGCGGCGAACACCGGCGGCTGGTCGGCGCCCAGCCACAGCGCGGCCTGCCAGGCCACGGCCACCGTGACCACGATGCGGGCGGCGGCCGGGCCTTCGGTGCGCAGGAGTTCCCGGGCCCGCCCGGCTGGTCGTGCCGGGGAGCCGGCGAGATCGGTCATCCGTTCCCTTCGGCGGGCCCCCCGGCACGGCTCAGCCGCGGTGGATCCGGTCGATGCCGTACCAGTTCGACACGCAGGTGGAGACCCAGTCGCGCTCGTAGGTCCGGGTGAAGAAGGGCTCGGCGAGATTGCCGATCCACAGGGGCTGGTAGCCCACGTCCGTGGCGCCCCGCTCGGCCTCGGCCCGGATGCGCGCGTCCTGCGCGTCCCAGGCCACCGAGCGGGTGACCGTGGCGGTCGTGAGCCGCTGGAGCTCCGGGACGAGTACGGCCAAGGAGGCCAGTGTCAGGCAGCCCGCCGCCACGGCGCCGGCCAGGAGCGCCGGGCCGGCATTCCGGTGCTCCCGGAGCCGGCGCCCGCCCCACGCGCCCAGCAGGGCGCCGTAGCCGCAGAGCCCCAGCACCATCGGCACCAGGTAGCTCGTCCACGTGCGGGCGTACGTCCACCCGGTCGGGCCGTAGCCGCTGCGCAGGCCCACCACCACCGCGAACGAGCCCAGGACGACCACGGGAACCGGGAGCAGCAGGAGGGCGATCAGCGTTCCGCGCGGTACCGTCCGCCGCGGCTCCTCGCCGCTTACGGGCCCGCACCGGCGGCTCCTGCCCAGGACCAGCGCCAGCCCCAGCAGCACGCCGACGGCCGCGGCTCCGAGGTAGGCCGGACGGCCGGTCACGGAGTCCCACATGCGCAGCCAGTCCCCGGCGGTGGCGCGGAGCTCGCCCGCGGACAGCAGGGAGTCCTTGGCCGGCTGCTGCGCCCGGCGCCACCGGGCGCCGGGGGAGGTGTAGAGCACGATCAGGCCGGAGAGCAGGCCCGAGCACCAGACGAGGCACCAGGTGAACGGACGCCAGTTGGGCGCCACTCCGAGCCGGGGCACGCAGAGGAGTCCGACCAGCGCCGCGAGGAGACCGCTGACGAGCGCGAACGGCTCGCTCAGGGTGCCGATGGCGAAGGCGATGAGGAACGCGCCGACCAGGCTCGCGACCCGGACGGCGGTACGGGGGTGGGAGGCGGTCTTCAGGGCCAGCAGGAGCGCCCACACCCCGATGACGCTCGGCACGGTGTGCGAGATCGTGGCGGGGGCCCACAGCAGGGCCTGGTAGCTGCGGGGGCCCGCGAAGTAGACCAGTGCCTGGATCACCAGGGCGCACGCGGTCAGGACCAGCACCCGGGGCGTGCCGCCGAGGAACCGGACGAACTCGCGGCCCAGCAGCACCAGTCCCACGGTGAAAGCGACGGCTATGACCGCGGGCAGGATCTTGGTCCCGGTCAGTCCGTCGCCGTAGACGATCCCGCTCAGGAAGGCGTTGGTGATCCTGCCGTTCTGCGTCATGTAGAAGTCGGAGGTGATGCCGAAGACTCCCATGTCGCGGGACTTCCACGCGGCACACCAGTCGTCGGACGTGGGGCGCACGTAGAGGCCGAGGAAGCATCCGACGGCGACCAGCGCCCCGGCCGCCGCGACGAGCACCGCCGCGGTCGCCGGGAGGACTCCGCGCAGGAGGGGACGGCGCCGGCCGCCGGTGTCCCTCTCCTTCTCGCTCTCGCCCTGGCCCTCAACTGTGCTCATGTACCTGTCCTTCGCAGCGGAATCCGGCCGGGAGAGGCGGCCGACGTACCCGCCGCCCGCGGTGACGGTGGGGCCCGCGGAAATCCATGATGTGCACGGCCCGCGGCCCCCGGCATCCTGGGTGCGCCAGGTCGGGTACGGAGCCACGAGGCCCCTCCGCACTCCCGGGTCACCCGCGCGGCGGGCCTTCCGTGGCAGCCTACGCGGGGCTCTCCCAGGATGGGGAAGCAGGGTCCGCGCGCACGCGGGCCCGCGGAGGGAGCGGCGATGCGCGGTGTCCGGCCCGGCCGTTGGGCAGTCGTCACGGCGGCCTTGGCGAGCGTCGCCGTACCCGTGGGCACGTCGGGCGGCCATCCCACCGCCCGGCACCCGGGGCACCACGCGGGGCACCCCACCCGGGACGCTTCCGGGCACCTGACCCCGGACGACGCCGCGCACCGGACCCCGCACGACGCCGGGCGCTCCCGGGACCGGGAAGCCGAGCCGCAGGAACGCGGACCGGCGCCGTTCGCCCTGCCCGCGAGCGACCGGGGACGGGGCGACGCCGTGCCCGGACACGCACGCCTGGCGGCGCTCGCGGCCCCCACTGCCGGCCTCCTGTCCAACACGACCGCCGCCGAAGGCGTTCCGCCGTCCCTCGCCGCGGACGCGCGCTACGTCCGCGGGAGCCACGTCCTGCGGCTGGCCTCCGGCCGGTGGATGTACCTTCCCGACGCCATGACGGCCTCGGCCGTGGTCGCCCCCGGCCATCCGCCCGCCCGGCGGCAGATCGAACGCAGCCGCGCCTGGCTGGCCTCCGGCCGGGTCCCCGGCACCTCGGCCGAGCAGCGCGCGGCGGCCGAGCGGGCCCTGCTGGCCATGCGCGCCCTGCTCCTGCCCAACGGCGCCGTGGCGGCGGGCTGGAGCCACGGCTGGAAGTACTCCTGGCCGCGCGACTCCAGCTTCGCCTCCGCGGCCTTCGCACACACGGGCCACGACGCCGAGGCCCACCGGATCCTGCGCTACAGCGCCGCGACGCAGCGCGCGGACGGCACGTGGGAGGCGCGTACGAAGCTCGACGGCTCCGGGCCGCCCGACGGCAGGAGCCCGCAGCTCGACGCCAACGGCTGGGTCCCCTGGGCCACCTGGCAGTGGTACCAGACGGCCCCCCGTGCCACCCGCCGGGCCCGGCTGGCCACCCTCTACCCGATGATCCGCAAGGCGGCCGACCACGCGGCGCGGTCCCTGCGGGCGGACGGGCTGCCCCCGGCGTCCCCCGACTACTGGGAGCTGGCGACGGCCACCGCGAACATCGGCACCGCCGCACCGCTGCTCGCCGGGCTCAACGCCTCCGCGGACCTGGCCCGGGAGGCGAACCGGCCGCAGGACGCGGCCCGCTGGGCCCGCGCCGCGGGGAGGCTGTCCGCCGGGATCTCCGCGCGCTTCCTCCCCCTGGGGTACCAGCGCACCGTGGACGGACGCCACGGGCACGACAGCGCGGTGGCCTTCATGGCGCCCCCCTTCAACGCGGCCCCCGCCGGTCTGGCCCGGGCGCTGGACACCACGTACCGGGAACTGCTCCTGCCCAACGGCGGGCTGACCCCCGGGAACGATCCCGGGGCGCGGTGGGGCGCGTACGCCTGGACGCCCAGTACGGCCTTCTTCGCGCTCGCATGGGCCGGCACGGGTCAGCCCGAGAAGGCCGGACGGGTCCTGGACTGGGTCCTCTCGAAGCGGAACGCGCTCGGCGAACTGCCGGAGAAGGTGGACGGGGCGGGCCGGCCCTGCTCGGTCGCCCCCCTCGCGTGGACGGGCTCCCTCACCGTCCTGGCCCTCGTGGCACTCGACGGCACGGCGCTCCCGACCCCGCCCCTGCGCCCGTAGCGGGCCGGCGTCCGTACACCCCGCGGGGGTTCACACGGGCCGCGTTCCCTCACCCGGCGGCGGTACGGCGCGGACGCGCTCCAGCGCGGCCAGGAGCCGGCGGTGGGCGAGCCGTTCGGCCGCCAGCGCCCGTCCGAGGGGGAGGTGGTACGGATCGCGGAGCGCACGCGCCCGGACCGCGGCGGCGCGGCGCAGCTCCCTCGTACGGTCCACCTCGTTCCGGGCGTGCACGGACGCGGTGTCGAGGAGGCGGTGGTCGAGGGCCTCGGCGAAGGCCCGGTCCGCCAAGGCTTCGAGCCGGTCGAGGTCCTCGGCGCAGCGCTCGGGGGCCGCCCCGGCACACCCTTCGTCCAGAGCCCGGGAGAGCGATCCCAGGGTCGCCCCGAGATCCGGGTAACCCCAAGCCGGCGCCGTGTCGTTGCTGCATCCCGTGGCGAGGAACACCAGCACGGCGACGGAGGTCAGGGCGCGCACCGTGCCCGGCCCCTTGCGCGCGCGCACGCCGGGACCAGCGGCAGCGGGAGCCCTCCGCACGGGGGAGCACGAGGTCATGGAGCCCCGATCGCAGGTCGACTGGAGTGGGGGACGGGGTCGGGCCCCGGCCTCGGCCGGAACCCGGCGCGATCCGCCGCCATCGTCGCCCGCACCGCTCAGCGCTGCCACCCGGAGCTCGCGCGCCCGTCCGGTGCGGCCGCCGGCGGCGGGACCGCCCGGTACCAGGGGGAGGAGGGCGGCCGGCTGCCGAGCGGCCCGGATCCGGCCGGGGGAGCCGTCGTGACGTGCAGACCGCCGTCCAGGCCGAGCACGGCGCCGACGGCCGTGCCGTCCAGCGCGGTCAGGGCCGCCGGTGCGCCCGTGTAGTGCATCTGGGACTCGTACCAGGACGGTCCGCCGTCGTTGCCGCCGTCCGTGCCGCCGTCCGTGTCCGGGATGCCGGCGCCTATGCCCATGCCCACGCCGACCGTGCCCGTGCCCGCGCGGCCCGCGAGCAGGCCCCCCGCGACGCCGACGGAGCCGTAGCCGCCCGCGCCGCCCGCCTCGGTGACCGGGGAGAACACCGGTACGCTCCCGCCCGCGGTGGCCAGGCTCGTGGCGGCGGTGCCCGTGCCGGGGCGGCGGAAGTACAGGGAGACGCCGTCGCCCTTCGCGCTCGCCGAGAGCGGCCCGGTGGTCGCCGGCAGCCCGGTCGGGACGGGGTCGCCGAACGGGGCGTCCGGGGTCCGCTGGATCCAGGCCAGCACGCTCTGGGCCGTGGCCGCGTACACGTGGCGCCGGCCGGCCGCGTCCGTCGCGGTGACCGGGTCGCCCTGCAGGCCGGATCCGCCCAGGGACTCCCACGCCCCGAAGGCGCCGTCGGGGGTCTGCTGCGCACGGGCGCGCAGGGTGCGCCGGGAATCGCGTACGTAGACGGTCATCCGGCCGGTACGGTCCAGGGCCACGGCCGGTGTGCTGATCGCCGAGGTGCCGGACACGTCGTGGGTGTCAGGGGTGCCCAGGGACAGCCAGGGGCCGAAGGCGCCGTCGGGCGCGGTCTGGACGGAGTACACGAGCTCGCGTCCGTACTCCTGGGGCGTGGCGCCCAGCGTGGTCCGGGTGCCGAAGACCCCGACCCTGCCGTCGGGGAGCCGGACCGCCGTCGCTCCCGTGTCCATTCCGGTCCCGGCGAGGAACCGGGGCCCCTGCCAAGGCGCCTTCGGCCCGCTGCGCGACCAGTAGGCCATCCGGCCGTCCAGCACGGTGAAGGCCCACAGCCGGCCGGATGCGCCCTCGGTCATCCAGGACGTGACATCGCCCCGGCCGTAGCGGATGGTCTGGTTCCACCCGGCGCCGGCGGGACGGGTCGCCGTCTTGCGGTCGCCGCAGCCGGCGGGGCTGCCGCACCAGTTCTCGTGGTCGGTCCAGGCGTAGGTCTTGAGGTAGCCGAGCTTCTCCTCGGCGGTCTGCGGGTCGAGCGCCGGGGGCAGGGAGCTGTTGGGATAGCTCACGTAGTTCTGGACCGAGAAGTGGGGCCGGTCCGCGGACTTCGCGTACCGCTCGGTCGCGGCCTGCACGAACCGGGCGCCGTACACGTGGTCCTGGTGGTCGAGGAAGGCGCCGCCGTCGTGTGACCGGCCGGGCGTCGGGTCCTGCGTCCGTATCGTGGTCGGCCGGTACAGGGCGAAGACCCCTGCTATGGCCTCCACCACCTGGTCCTTGTCGTACGAGAATTCGGGCGTGACCGGCGTTCCGGAGCTCAGCTGGGAACCCAGGGCGGGGACCCGACCGTCCCACAGTCCGCGCAGGCTGTCCGGATTGTCCCCGGATATGCTGCGGGCCTCCCGCAGCTGCATCCACACCAGGCTGACCTCGGGCCGTGCGACGAGGACGTCCATTTCGGCGCTGCCGCCGCCCACGGTGGGTATGGAGCGGCGCTGCCAGGCGCTGGTCCGGTCGCCGGTGGCCATCTGCGCGTAGGCGGCCCGGATGCCGTTCTGTCGGGCCTCCGCGTAGGCGGCGTGGTCGGCGGGGCCCTCGGGGTCCTGCAGGTGCGGGCTGTGGGCCTCGTTGCGGCCGTCGGACTCGCCGGAGGTGAGGAAGACCGTGGCGACCTTGATGCCCGTCGATATGGAGCGGCTCAGGTCGGGGTTCATGAAGAAGAGGTCGTCGTCGGGATGCGCGACGACCTGGAGGACCGTGCCCTCGGTCACGCTCGGGCGGAGCGCCGTCCCGGGGACCGCCGACTCCGGCGTGGTCCCGTCCCCGTAGGCCCAGGTCGTCACTCCGGCGGCGGCGCCGACGGTGAGCGCGGCGAGCACGGCCGCGAGGCGGGTGCGGCTGGCCAGGGACATCTGCAACGCCTCGGGGATCGGTCGGGTGCGGAACGGGGCTGCGGGGGCGGGTCGGTGCCCCGATGGCCCCACCGCTTTCCGGAGACGACCGGGCTCGATTATGCCTCGCGCGCGTGCGCCTGACACACCATCAGGTCTCCTATCTGCTGATATGAAGGAGCTTGCCTCTATAGTCGGACTAGAGGCCTTTTGTCCGGATAGGTCAGAGGTGGCGTCCCCTCACGCACCCCGGTGGTCCGGGCGGTCCCGCCGAGGCCGCACTCCCGACATATCGGACCGCTCGCCCAGTCCAGGCCCTGGTGGGCGGGATGGGAGCCCCGGCTCTCGCATCTGACGCGGAGTCGGTGGCCGGGCCGCACGGACCCGGGTGGCCGTGCGCGAGGGGTCTCGCCGGTGTGAGCGGATCCACACGGGAGGGCATCACGCCCGAGGCGCGTCGGCAGGCGCCCGCGGCGCCGGCATCCGCCGAGATCCCATCGAGCGGATCGGGCTGCGCCATGATCAACATGTAGCGCGCAGGGGGGCTTGCGGCAAGGCCCGGGGCATGGCGAAGAATCGCCGACCGAAGCCGGAATCCATGGCCCTCCTCTACCGGAATGAGAGTTGCCGCATGCGTGTGGTGTTGTCGACGTACGGCTCGCGCGGGGCCGTGGAGCCGATGGCGGGGCTGGCGGTGCGGTTGCGGGAGCTCGGCTCCGAGGTGCGGATGTGCGCACCGCCCGACGAGGAGTTCGCGGAGCGGCTGGCCGGGCTCGGCGTGGAGCTGGTGCCGGCCGGCAGCCCGGTCCGCCCGCTGGTGACCTCGGTGACACCGGGATCGGCGGAGGGCCTGGCACAGCGGGCGGCTGATCTGATGGCCGCGCAGTTCGACATCGTCGCGGCGGCGGCCGAGGGGGCGGACGCGCTCCTGGCGACCGGCCCCCTGCCGGTCGCCGCCGGCGCACGGTCGGTGGCCGAGAAGCTGGGCCTGCGCTACGTGCACGCGAGCCACCAGCCGGTCAGCCTGCCGTCGCCCCACCGGCGGCCGCCCGCGCGGCGGGGCCGGCCACTGCCCCCGGACGCCACCGACAACCAGGCGCTGTGGGACCTGGACGCCCGCATCGCGCACACCATGTTCGGCGAGCCGCTCAACACCCTGCGGGCGGCCGCCGGCCTGCCGCCGGTGGACTCCGTCCGCGACTACGCCTTCACCACCAGCCCGTGGCTGGCCACCGACCCGCTCCTCTCCCCGTGGGAGCCGACCGGTCTCGACGTGGTGCAGACCGGAGCGTGGTGCGCACCGGACGAACGCCCGCTCCCCGCCGAGCTGGTGGAGTTCCTGGACGACGGCGCACCGCCGGTCTACGTGGGCTTCGGCAGCACGCCCGGACGAGCCCCCGAAGAGGTCGCGCGGGCGGCCGTCGCGGCGATCCGGACACTCGGCCGCCGTGTGGTCGTCTCCCGGGGCTGGGCTCAACTGGCTCTGGCCGATGGCATGGACGACTGCCTCCTCGTCGACGAGGTCAACCATCAGGCGCTCTTCCGCCGGGTGGCCGCCGTCGTGCACCACGGCAGCGCGGGCACCACGCTGACCGCCGCCCTGGCCGGCGTGCCCCAGGTGGTGGCCGCCCAGGGGGCGGACCAGCCCTACTGGGCGGACCGGGTCACCGGCCTGGGCATCGGCGCGGCCCACGACGACCAGGCCCCGGCCGCAGTGTCCCTGTCGGCCGCGCTGCGGACGGCGCTGGCCCCCGAGACCCGCGCCCGGGCGGCCGCCGTGGCCGCCTCGGTCCGCACCGACGGGACGACGGTGGCCGCGCGGCTGCTGCTCGAAGGGGCCGGGCGGACCGCTTGACCTCAAGCCCGGTCGAGGTCCTTGCGTCGGCTCCGTTGATCACCACCTGACGGCAGAAGGCGAGGGGCGGAACCCGTGGACCTTGATACCGGAGCCCTTGATATCGGAGCCACCACCGATCGGGCAGTCGTACTGGGCCCGGGAGGCCCGGGAGGCCCGGGAGGCCCGGTCGGCACGGCCTGGATGGCGGGCCTGGCCGCCGGACTGCGCCGTACCGGAATCGATCTGGGCGGAGCGGACCTCATCGTCGGCACGTCGGCCGGTGCGATCGTCGGCGCACTGCTGGCCACCGGCCAGAATCCCGAACGGCTCTCCGCCCTCGGAGCGGGGACGGCTCCCGCCGCACCCGGAGCGGAGGCGGCCGCCGCCCGCCTGGGCTCCGTGTTCGCGGTGCTCGGGGAACCCGGGCTGGAACCGGGGGAGGCCCGGCGCCGAGTGGGCCGGATGGCCCTGGACCACGCCGACTCGGAATCCGGTCCCGCCGCCGAGCGGGCACTGCTCGCGGGGCGGGCCGCGCTGATCGGGGCCGGCGCCTGGCCGGACCGGCGGTTGCTGATCACCGCGGTCGAGGCGGCCACCGGCGAGCCCGTGGTGTGGGACCGTACGAGCGGTGTGCCGCTGGTACGGGCGGTGGCCGCGAGCAGCGCCTTCCCCGGAGCGGCGCCGCCGGTCGCCATCGACGGGCGGCGGTACATGGACGGCGCCCTGCGCGCGGGGGCGAACGCGGACCTCGCGGCCGGTGCCCGCACGCTGGTCGTCGTGGAGCCCCTGGCGCACCTCTTCCCCCGCGAGCCGCTCGAACGGCAACTGGCGTCCGTCGGGGCGCGGACCGTCGGGGCGCGGACCGTCGTGACCCTCGGGCCCGGCGCGGAGGCCGTACGGGCCTTCGGACCGGACCTGCAGGACCTGGCGAACTGGGGGCCGGCGTACCAGGCGGGCCTCACCCGGGCGAGCGCCGCCGCCGAACGGCTCCGCTCCGTGTGGAACACGGGATCCGCCGTCGTCTGACCCGCCGTCCTCCCGCCGCCGACTGCGCGCCCGCCCGACCGCCGGCCGACGCGTCGTCACGCACCCGGCGTACCGGGCGGGCCCGCGTCATCCGGTCGGCCCAGCCGGGCCGCGGGCCGAACCCGCAGGCCGGGGGCGTACGTTCCGCATCGCGTCCGTCCCGCCGTCTATCCCGACCCTCCCCGCGGATGGGAACCTGAGCCTGCCGCTCAGCCGAGCGCGGGCACCCACACCCTCCCCCGACGCCCTCGTGCGCGCCCCTGCCGTCGACCCGCCATCAAGGGAGTTCACCGCATGCAGACCCGTTCAGCCGACGATGCGCGCAAGCGAGTGGTGTGGGGGACGGCCCTCGCCCTGATAGCCGTCACGGCGCTGCTCGGAGCCGGGCCCGGCGCCGCCGAGGCCACCGCCATGCCCGCCCCGCCCGTCCCGGTCCTGTCCTGGGGCCCCTGCGCCGACGGTCAGCAGGACGGCTTCGAGTGCGCGACCGCGCAGGTGCCGCTGGACTACCGCCTGCCCAACGGGGCCACGATCCCGCTGGCCGTCACCCGGAAGCCCGCGGCCGACCCGGCCCGCCGCACCGGCGTCCTGGTGCTGCACCCCGGCGGACCCGGCAACTCCGGCGTGAACTTCGCCCGCAACAGCTACGCCGCACTCCCCGCCGCCCTTCGCGACGGCTTCGACGTCGTCGGGTACGACATGCGGGGCGTGGCGCGCAGCGGGCAGGTGGAGTGCTGGAACGACACCGAGTACTCGGCCGCCGTCGACGCCGCGCGCGGCGTACCCGGACCGGGAGCCCTGCGGACCGCCGTCCGGCAGGGCCATGACTTCGCCACCGCCTGCCGGGAACGCGCCGGCGGCCTCATACCGTTCATCGGCACCGGGTCGAACGCCAAGGACCTCGACCTGCTGCGCCAGGCCCTCGGCGAAGAGACGCTCACCTTCTACGGCCGCTCTTTCGGCAGCTACGTCGGCACCGTGTACGCCGCCCAGTTCCCCCGGCGCGTGCGCGCCATGGTCCTGGACGGGGCCTACGATCCGCGCAGCTACGCCGACGTGCCGTACGCCTACGACGCCGCGCAGTTCACCGCCCTGGACGCGGCGGTCGGCCGGTTCCTCGACTGGTGCGCGCGGAACGCCACCGCCTGCGGATTCGGCGCGGGCAAGCCCCGGGAGGCCTTCGAACAGCTCAAGCGGGACCTCGACGCCGACCCGGTCGTCACCCCGAGCGGCCGCCCGGCCACCGGCTACACCCTCGCCTACCGGCTGATGTTCAACATCAACTCGGGCAAGGAGATCTGGCCCTACCTGGGAGAGGCCCTGGCCGCGGCCCAGGCGCGCCAGACCTCCTTCCTGCTGTCGCCCCCCTCGCCCGGGTCCTTCGACTTCCTCAACGTCAACCTGGCCGTCGAGTGCGCCGACCGCGTCTACCCCACCAGCCGGCTCCTCCTGGGTGCCCTGGTCGGCGCACAGGCCGCCTCGGCGCCCCTGCTCGGGCCGCCCATCGGCTTGGGACCGCCCACCTACGACCACAACCACGCGCCGACCTGCGCGCAGTGGCAGGCGGAACGCCCCAGCCGCTACGAGGGCTCCTACCGGGCGGCCGGGTCCGCCCCGATCCTGGTCCTCGGTACGACCGGGGACCCGGACACCCCCTACCGGGACGCCGTCGCCCTGGCCGGGACGCTGGACGCCGGCCGGCTGCTGACCTTCGACGCCGAGGGTCACACCGCCTACAACCGGAGCGCGTGCGTCAGCGCGCTCGTCAACGACTACCTGGCCACCCTGGCCCTGCCGGCCCAGGGCACCGTCTGCGCCGACGAGACTCCCCCGGAGGCCCTCGGCCGGCGCACCACCGGGCCCGTGGAAGCCGACGAGACGAACGACGTGATCCCCACCCTGCGCTGACGGGGGCCCGCCTCCCCGTCAGGGCGTCGGGGCCGCGACCGCCCCGCCCCGCACCTCGCGACGGGGTGCGGGCGCCGGTGCGGTGACCAGGACCGCGGCCGCGGCGGCGCCCAGGAGCATGATGCCGGCCGCCCACCAGAGCGCGACCCCGAAGCCGTGCACCACGCCCTGGGCCTCGATCAGCCGCCGCGCCGGGGACGCGGGGACGCCGCGGGCGGAATCGGCCGCTCCCGCGAGGTGCGAGGTGACGTAGGCCGTCGCGGCCGTGCTCGCGATGGTGTTGAGGAGCGCCGTTCCGATCGCCCCGCCCACCTGCTGGGCCGTGTTGACCGTGGCCGAGGTGACCCCCGAGTCCCTCGGCGCCACGCCCTGGGTGGCCGTCGACATCACGGGCATGAAGACCAGGCCCATGCCGAACCCGAGGACCAGCATGGCGGGGAGCACGTGGGTCGCGTACGAGGAGTCGACCCTCAGCCGCGTGAGGAGGAGCAGGGCCACGGTGGCCAGGAGCAGCCCGGGGACGATCAGGGAGCGGGGAGCGAGCCGGTCGAGGAAGCGGGCGGAGACCTGCGTCGCACCGGTGATGATCGCCAGGGTCATCGGGAGGAAGGCCAGCCCGGTCCGGACGGGGGAGTAGCCGAGGACGAGCTGGAAGTAGTAGGTCATGAACAGGAACAGGGCGAACAGGCCGATGGTGGCCAGCGCCATGGTGACGAGGCAGCCGGCCCGCGTCCGGTCCCCGATGACGTGCGGCGGGAGCATGGGGTCGCTCGCCCGCGTCTGCCACCAGGCGAAGGCGGCCAGCAGGGCGGTCCCGCCGACGAGGAGGCCGATGACGAGGCCGTCGGACCAGCCGCGCGGTTCGGCTTCGCTCAACCCGTAGACGACGGCCACGAGTCCGCCGCACCCGAGCACCGCTCCCGGGACGTCGAGCTTCGCTCCCGTACGTCCCGGGTCGGGCAGGACGGCGAAGGCGCCGATGATCGCGATCGCGGCGATGGCCACGCTGACGTACAGGCACCAGCGCCAGTTCAGGTACTCGGTGAGCAGGCCTCCGGCGATCAGGCCGACGGCGCCGCCGCCGCTCGCGATCGCCGCGAAGACGCCGAAGGCCTTGGCGCGTTCCCCGGGGGCGTCGAAGGTGGTGGCCAGCAGCGACAGGGCACACGGCGCGAGGAGCGCCGCGAAGACGCCCTGCAGCGCCCGGGCCGCGAAGAGCGTCCCCGGTCCACCCGCCGCGCCGCCCAGGGCGGAGGCGAGGGCGAAGCCGGCCAGGCCGATGACGAACGCCTGCCTGCGGCCGATGAGGTCCGCGATGCGCCCGCCCAGCAGGAGCAGCCCGCCGAACGCCAGCGAGTACGCGGTGATCACCCACTGCCGGTTGCCGTCCGACATCCCCAGATCGCGCTGGGCGGAGGGGAGGGCGATGTTCACGATCGTGGCGTCGAGGACGACCATGAGCTGCGCCAGCCCGATCACGGCGAGCGCCCACCAGCGCCGGGGATCGGCGGGGTTGGCCGGTACGCCGCCGACTGGCATGGGTGCGGCGTCGGACATCGGGCCGGGTGGGGTTCCGCTGGCGGACGTCATGGAGTCAGCCAAACACGGATCGTGACGTTCAGCCCGCCTGGAGATCCGGCGGCGGCATCTCGCGTCCCCAGCCGGAACGACCGGACGGGTGAGCGGGCCGCACGGTCCGGCCGGGCCCGGTGGAGCGGCACGGCCGACTCGTCCGCGCGGCCGGCGCGAAACCCCGGGCCGTACCCGCTGCGGCCGGCACGGCTGCCGCCGCCCGCTGCCGGTGTACATGGCGGCGGCGCAGGGCCGCGTACAGGGCGGCCGTGGCCACGCTGACGGCGCACCAGGCGCCGAGGATCACGAGGATCGTGCTGAGGGCGGCCACGGGGACTCCTCGGGTGTGAACGGCACCGCCTCGGCGAGCCGGGCGAGGCGGTGCTCACCGTGACCGTCCAGTACCCGGAGGCGGCGGACTTCACGCCCGCCGCATCCGGCGCGGGCGCCGGCGCCGCTACGGCGCGATCGGCAGCTGCCGCTTGTGCTCGGTCAGGCGGTAGCGGCGGACGATCGTGTCGAAGGCGCGCTCCCCGACCGGCTTGCCCTCCAGGAAGTCGTCGATCTCGTCGTACGTGACCCCCAGCGCGTCCTCGTCGGCCTTGCCCGGGTCGAGGGTCTCCAGGTCCGCCGTGGGCGTCTTCCAGACCAGCTCGGCCGGTGCTCCCAGAGCGTCGGCGCAGGCCCGCACCCGGCGCTTGGTCAGTCCCGTCAGCGGCACCACGTCGGCGGCGCCGTCGCCGAACTTCGTGAAGAAGCCGGAGACCGCCTCGGCGGCGTGGTCGGTGCCGACGACCAGGCCGTCGTGCGCGCCGGCCACCGCGTACTGGGCGATCATGCGCTGGCGGGCCTTGATGTTGCCCTGCACGAAGTCCTGGTGGTGGTCGTCCCGGAAGACGGTCCCGCCGGCCAGGGAGGCGGCCAGCGCCGCGTCGCTCGCGGGCTTCACGTCCACGGTCAGCACCCGGTCGGCGTTGATGAAACCGAGGGCGAGCTGGGCGTCCTTCTCGTCCGCCTGGACCCCGTAGGGCAGCCGCATCGCGTAGAACGCCGCCTCGTGCCCGGCCGCGCGGACCCGCTCCACGGCGAGCTGGCAGAGCCGGCCGGCCGTCGTGGAGTCCACTCCGCCGCTGATCCCGAGCACCAGCGAGCGCAGGCCGGTGGACGTGAGCCGCTCGGCCAGGAACGCCACCCGGCGCTCGATCTCCCGCTGGGCGTCGAAGCTCTCGGCCACCAGGAGTTCCCGGGCGATCTCCTGCTGCAGGGCGGTGGACGCCGGCTGGCTCACGGCTGCTCCTCATGATGGTTCGTCGGTTCGGAAACGATGCGCTGTCCCGCCGACCCTAACCGAGGGCGCGGGTGAGCCGCGTCTCACCCGCGTGGCGGCGCTTGTCTATGCAACGAGTTGCATAGAAGGATCGGGGCATGGCACTTGAGCACGCGATCCTCGTCTCCCTGCTGGAGCAGCCGGGATCCGGATATGAGCTGGCGCGCCGGTTCGACCGGTCCATCGGCTACTTCTGGACCGCGACCCACCAGCAGATCTACCGCGTGCTGAAGGCGATGGAGGGCGACGGCCGGCTCGACGTCCTCGAAGTACCGCAGCGGACCCGGCCGGACAAGAAGGAGTACTCCGTCACGGCGGCCGGCCGCGCCGCCCTCTCGGCCTGGCTCCACGAGCCGATCCAGGCCGACACCGTCCGCCACGAGCTCGCCGTGAAGATCCGCGGTGCGGCCTTCGACGATCCGGCCGCCCTGATCCGCGAAGTCGAGCGCCACCACCGGACGCACGCCGACCGGCTCACCCACTACCTGGCGGGCGAGCTCCGCGATTTCGCCGGACCCCGGGCTCCGGGCCCCTCCGACGCCGGACGGGAACTCCAGCACGTCGTGCTCCGCGGCGGCATCGCCTACGAGCGCATGCAGCTCGCCTGGCTGGAGGACGTACTGGCCACGCTCCACCGCCTTGCGGCCCCCTGACCCGGCGCCGCCGCACCCCCACCTTCTCCGCCGTCACCCCTCATCCCTGAATGCTCGGAATCCCCTGAATCCTCGGAATCCTCCGACCGGAAGGCGAACACCCATGAGCGACCCGTTGCTGTTCAACCCGCGCACCTACGACCCCTCCCACTTCGACCCCGAGACCCGCCGGCTGCTGCGCGCGACCGTCGACTGGTTCGAGGAGCGCGGCAAGCGCCGCCTGATCGAGGACTACCGCACCCGCGCCTGGCTGGGGGACTTCCTCGCCTTCTCCGCGAAGGAGGGGCTCTTCGCGACCTTCCTGACCCCCGAGCCGGCCGCCGGCCAGGACGGGCCCGACAAGCGCTGGGACACCGCGCGCATCGCCGCCCTCAACGAGATCCTCGGGTTCTACGGCCTCGACTACTGGTACGCCTGGCAGGTCACCATCCTCGGTCTCGGGCCCGTCTGGCAGAGCGGCAACGCCGCCGCCCGCGACCGCGCCGCGCAGCTCCTCGACGAGGGCGAGGTGTTCGCGTTCGGCCTCTCCGAGAAGACCCACGGCGCGGACATCTACAACACCGACATGCTGCTGGAGCCCGCCGCCGACGGCGGCTTCCGGGCCACCGGCTCGAAGTACTACATCGGCAACGGCAACGCCGCCGGACTCGTCTCCGTCTTCGGCCGCCGCACCGACATCGAGGGCCCCGACGGCTACGTCTTCTTCGCGGCCGACAGTCGCCACCCCGCGTACGACGTGGTGAAGAACGTCGTCGACTCCTCCAAGTACGTCAGCGAGTTCCGCCTCACGGACTACCCGGTCGGCCCCGAGGACGTCCTGCACACGGGCCGCGCCGCCTTCGACGCCGCCCTCAACACGGTCAACGTCGGCAAGTTCAACCTCTGCACCGCCTCGATCGGCATCTGCGAGCACGCGATGTACGAGGCCGTCACCCACGCGCAGGGCCGCATCCTCTACGGCCGCCCCGTCACCGCCTTCCCGCACGTGCGCCGCGAGCTGGCCGACGCGTACGTCCGCCTCGTCGGGATGAAGCTGTTCAGCGATCGCGCCGTGGACTACTTCCGCTCCGCCGGCCCCGACGACCGCCGCTACCTCCTCTTCAACCCGATGACCAAGATGAAGGTGACCACGGAGGGCGAGAAGGTCATCGACCTGATGTGGGACGTCATCGCGGCCAAGGGCTTCGAGAAGGACACCTACTTCGCCCAGGCGGCCGTCGAGATCCGCGGCCTGCCCAAGCTGGAGGGCACCGTCCACGTCAACCTGGCGCTCATCCTCAAGTTCATGCGCAACCACCTGCTGGAGCCGGCGGACTACGCCCCCGTCCCGACCCGCCTCGACGCGGCCGACGACGCCTTCCTCTTCCGCCAGGGCCCGGCCCGGGGCCTCGGATCCGTACGGTTCCACGACTGGCGTCCGGCCTACGACGCGTACGCGGCCGTGCCCAACGTCGGCCGGTTCCGCGAACAGGCCGACGCCCTCTGCGCGTTCGTCGAGACCGCCGCCCCCGACGAGGGCCAGAGCCGCGACCTCGACCTCCTCCTGGCGGTCGGCCAGCTCTTCGCCCTGGTCGTGCACGGCCAGCTCGTCCTGGAGCAGGCCCGCCTGACCGGCCTGGACGAGGACGTGCTCGACGAGCTGTTCGGCGTCCTCGTACGGGACTTCTCCGCGCACGCCGTCGAACTCCACGGCAAGGACTCCGCCACCGCGGACCAGCAGGCATGGGCGCTGGGAGCGGTCCGACGCCCGGCCGTCGACGCGGAGCGCTCGGCGCGCGTGTGGGCACGGGTGGAGGGCCTCGCGGGGGCGTACGAGATGAAACCCTGACGCCTGACGCCGGACCTTCGCGGACCGGCCCGGGACCTCGGACACGGCGCCAACCATGTCCGAGGTCCCGGAGCGGCCGGTCCGGGACTTTGGACCCGTGTCTCTCCTCCCGTACCGCTCCGTCCTTTCGGCCGGTGTGCACGCGGCCCTTCGAGGTGTTGGCTGGTAGGAGTCGGAGCAGCCGGAGCACACACCCCGAGAGGCTGGAACCCCACCATGTCGACGTCCACGGAGCACAGGGCGGAGGTGATCGCGGAGAACCGCACCCGCAAGGGTCTGCTGCCGCTGTGCCTGAGCGAAGCGGCGGAGCGGTTCTCCTTAGCGGTCCTTCTACGGAATGCGCGCGGTACTGGCGCTCTTCCTGATCGACACGGCCCACGGCCTCGGCATGTCGAAGACCACGGCGGTAGCCCTCGTCGGCGCCTACCTGTCCGCCTGCTACTTCACCGCGCTGCCGGGGGGCTGGATCGCCGACCGGCTGCTCGGCGCCCGTAGGACCGCCCTGGCCGGCGGCATCGCCATCCTGGCCGGACACCTCGCGCTCGCCTTCGAGGCCGGAGCGGCCGGCGTCTACGCCGGCCTCGTCCTCATCGCGGTCGGCACCGGCCTGCAGAAGCCCAACATGACCGCCCTGGTCGGCAAGCTGTACGCGCGGGACACCGACCAGGAACGGGACGCGGCCTACAGCAAGTTCTACGCCAGCGTCAACGTCGGAGGCCTGGCCTCGACCCTCCTGGTGGGCTGGCTCGGACTGCACTTCGGCTGGAACGTCGCCTTCGGCACGGCGGCCGTGGCCATGGCCCTCAGCCTGTGCGTCTTCCAGGCCTCGGGCAGCCTCCGCGAGACCGCCGACGCACCCGGCCGCCCGCTCACCCGCACCGAGGCCCGCACGGTGGCCGTCCGGGCCCTGGGGTGCGTGGCCGGCGTCCTCGCGGCCGGCGCCGCGGCCCGGGCAACCGGCACGCTGACCCTGCCCCACACACTCACCGCGTTCGCGGTGCTGGCCGTGGTCGTGCCGGTCGGCTACCTCGTCACCCTGCTGCGCCGCCCCGACCTCGACGCGCGGGGACGGGCGGGCATCCGCGCCTACGCGCGGCTGTTCGCGGCGGCCGTCGCCTTCTTCTGCATCTTCGACCTGGCCGCGTCCAACGTGCAGCTGTTCGCAGCGGACCACGTGGACATGCAGGGCATCCCGGTCACCTGGCAGGCGGCCCTGAACCCCGTCATGACCATCGCCTTCGCCGGAGTCCTCGCGTTCGTGTGGCGCAGAGTACGCATCTCCTCCCCGGCGAAGTTCTCCACGGGACTCGTCCTCGGCGGACTGTCCTTCCTCCTGCTCGCCCTCGCCGCGGGCCGGGCCACCGGCAGCGCCCACATCTCGCTGCTCTGGCTGGTCGGCCTCTACGCCCTGCTGAGCATGGGCGAACTGTTCCTCGCCCCCACCGGACTCTCCATCAGCCACAAGCTGGCCCCGGCCGGCACCGGATCCCAGCTCGTGGGCCTCTTCTTCCTGGCCGCCGCGGCGGGCGACGCCATCGGCAGCCAGGTCGCCACCCACCTGACCGGCGCCGCCCTCTACCTCGCCCTCGGCGGCCTGGCCCTGGTGGCCGGGCTGGCGATGGCCGCCGCCACACCGAAGCTGCGCCTCCTGACCGGCGAATGAACCGGCCGGCCGTCTACGCGGCGTTACCCTGCTGTCCGATGGCTTCGAAGGAGGCGACGAGGTCGGTGGGGGAGGGGAGCGCGGAGATCTCGGACCGGAAGGCGGCGGCCCCCTTGTGGAGGGCTTCGTCGGCGAGCAGGCGGCCGAGCAGATCGGCGTCCACCTCGTCACCGGTCGAGCGGAGGGCGAAGCCCACCGCGGTCGCGGCGTCGGTGTTGATGAAGTGGTCGGCGCCCTGCGGGAGGATCAGCTGAGGGACGCCCAGGGCGGCGGCGGTGAGCATGGTGCCGGCGCCGCCGTGGTGCACGATCGCGTCCGCGGTGTCCAGGAGCTGGGCCAGTGGCACCCAGGGCAGCACCCGGACGTTGCCCGGAAGCGTGCCGAGCGGGCTCAGATCGGTGTCGCCGACCGCGAGCAGGAACTCGGCGTCGACCGAAGCGGCCTCGGAGATCACCCGGATGACGGGGTCCACGCCCGCGAACGCGGTCACCACGGTCCCGAGGGTGACGGCGATCCGGGGACGGGAGCCACGGCCCACGAGATCGCGCGGAACCGAGCCGCCACCGTTGTGCGGCACGTAACGGACGCGCAAGCCGGTGCCGTCCCCACCGAGCGAGGGCGGTACGACGTCGAGGACCGTGTGGGTGGCCGGGCCCTCGACCCCGCGGGCCCGGTACTCGTCCGCCAGCAGCCCGGCGAGCCGCCCGACCATGCCGAAGCCGGACATCACGCCGAAGTTGTGGACCACGGCCGGTATGCCGAGGGCCGCGGAGACCAGGGGAGCGGCGGCCTGGAAGGGGGCGTGGACGATGAGGTCCGGCCGCCAGGCGGTGGCGACGGCGAGGAGGTCGTCGATGGTGACCCGGCCGTGTTCGGCGAAGCCGGCCGCGGCGAGCCGCTCGGTGTCCTGCGGGCTGTTGCCGTCCGTGACGAACTGCAGGTCCGCGCCGTCCGAGGCGCGCCGGAAGGCCTCCATCAGCGTCGATCCGTCGCCGATCTCGACGGTGGGCAGGCCGGCTTGCCGGAGCTGGTCGTACGGGGCCGAAACGGCGAACAGCACCTGGTGCCCGGCGGCCTGCAGCGCCTGGGCGTTCGGCACCATCGGGAACAGATGGCCCACCGAAGCGGGGCCGGTGAAGAGGATGCGCACGCTGATGCTCCTTGGGTGGGGCCCCGAATCGCTGCTCGGACAGGGCTCCTTGACGGCTCTGGCACATGTTCGAACGAATCCACTCTCGCCTCGGTTTCCATGGAGATGATCGAGTTTCGGCCGTTTCTGACGGACATCCGACCGTGTTGAGGCGGGCGTTGAGCATGCGTCCAGACCGTCTGTCCCGCGGCCCCGCCGTCAGACCTGGGGCGGGCCCTGTACGAGGAGCCGGGCCGCCGCGTAGTCGGCGCGGTCCGCCTCGTCCGACGCGTCCAGGTAGCCGTAGGCGTCGTCGCCGACGGGGATCCGCAGGGGGGTGGGGCCCGCGGCGGAGACGATGTCCAGGACGCGCGCGGCGAAGTCCTCCGGGCGTCCGGTCTCGGGGCTGTCTGCGAGGCCCCGGGCCCCTTCGAGCATCTCGCGGTTGGTGGCGTCGTAGGCAGGGACCCGATGGGCGGCTTCGGCCATGGAGGTGCCGTAGCGCGTCGCGAACATGCCCGGTTCGAGGACGGTGACGCGGATGTTGTGGGGAGCCGCCTCCATGGCGAGGGTCCTGCTCATGCCCTCGAGTGCGTGCTTCCCGGCGGTGTACGCCGCCAGACCGGGGAAGGCCATCCGGCCGACCACGGAGGAGACGTTGAGGATGTGGCCGTGCCCCTGGGCCCGCATCAGCGGCAGGACGAGTCGCGCGAGCCGCCAGGGGCCGACGACCAGGGTCTCCAGCTGGTCGCGGAGTTCGGCGTCCGAGACTTCCTCGACCGCCCCGAACAGTCCGACGGCGGCGTTGTTGACGAGGATGTCGATGCCGCCCAGGCGCTCCGCCGCGGTGCGGACGGCCTCCTCGCAGGAAGCCTCGTCCCGCAGCTCGAGCGGGATCGGGACGATGCGGCCGGGCCAGGCGGCGGCCAGATCCTCCAGGTCGGCGGTCTTGCGGGCGGTGACGGCCAGTTCGTCCCCGGCCCGGGCCGCCGCGGTGGCCAGCGCGAGCCCGAGTCCCGAGGAGCATCCCGTGACCAGCCAGCGTCGTCCCATGGTTCCCCCGTGATGGCCGAGTCGCTCCGGATGTGGCGGCAGTTCATGTTCGTGGGGGCTCCGGGCCGGGGTCATCCCTGCTGCGGGGGCGCGCGGAGGCGCGCAGGCGCACGTCCCGGCGCGCGCACGCGCCGGGCGGGGACCGCTGCCCGGCGGGTACGCCGGCCCGGTCGCCTACGCGACCGGGCCCCCGGCTGCCGCCCCTCCCCCTGCCCGGGCGGCGCGACGGAGCCGGGAGCGGGCCGGGTCCTGGGGCGAGTACGACGCCGTGCCGGTCTGCTCCCGCGGGTTCGGGCGGACGAAGAGGGTGACGGTGACCTTCTCGGCGAAGCCGTTGCGCCGCATCATCGCGGCGGAGGCCGCGTTGCCGCTCTCCACGTCGGTGATGATCCGGGACGCTCCCGCCGCGAAGAGCGCGTCGCAGCAGTGTTCGACCAGGGAACTCGCGACCCCACGGCCCCGGGCGCGTTCCTCCAGCGCGATCCACTCCAGGTAGCCCCAGTCCTCGCGCTCGTCGTAGGACAGCGACCCGAGGACGAAACCGAGCAGCCCCTCCTCGTCGCGGGCGATCCAGCAGGCGTCCGGCTGGGCGTCCCAGTGCGCTGCCACGGACGACAGCGACCAGGAGGTGTAGGGCATCGCCTTCACGTCGAAGGCCCGGTAGCCGAGATCGAGAACGGCATCGAGGTGGGTCAGTCGCAGGGGGAGGGTCTCGACTTCACTCATGAAATCGATGATGACATAGCTGGATATGTCCCCCCGTCACCTCGCAGTGGAGGCCCCCGCCGCGGCACGGGCCGCCACCGCCGCCACGGCCGCGTCGGTGTCGGCGACGGCGAGGAGGGCGTTGATGTAGGCGCCCGCCAGCGCTCCGGCCGCGGCGGATGCCCCGACCTGGGCGTTCGGATCGGTGACGTTGCCCGCCACCCACACCCCCGGCACGTCGGTCGCGCCGGCCGCGCCGGAGGCGAAGCGGCGGCCGCCGCCGGGCAGGTCCTCCATCGGCAGGCCCAGGCCGGTCAGGCCCTCGGTACGGGCCACGAGCGTGGGCGCCACCGCGAGGACGCGGCGCTCGACGACCCGGCCGCCGGTCAGGCGCACACCGCGGATGCCGCCGTCGCGGCCCCCCACGACCTCTTCGACCGGGGAGTCGACGACCCGGATGCCGCGTGCGGTGAAGCGCGTACGGGTCTCTTCGTCCAGCTCGGTGCCGTACGTGAAGTAGACGAGGTCGTCGGTGAGCTGACGGAACAGCAGGGCGTGGTGGATCGACCCGGGTCCGGTGGCGAGGATGCCGATCGGCTCGTCGCGGACTTCCCAGCCGTGACAGTACGGGCAGTGCACCACGCTGTGACCCCAGTGCTCCGCCAGTCCCGGCAGCTCGGGCAGCACATCGCGCAGGCCGGTGGCCACCAGCAGGCGGCGCGCCGTCAGGACGCGGCCGTCGGTCAGGGTGACGGTGAAGCGCAGGTCGCCGTCGGCGGCCGGCCCGGCCGGCTCGGCGGCGGAGACCTCGCCGGAGACGATGAGGCCGCCGTAGCGGCGTACCTCCTCGCGGCCGCGCCCGTACAGTTCCGCCGGCGGGGTGCCGTCCAGGCCGAGCAGGCCGTGCACGCCGTCGGCGGGCGCGTTGCGGGGGGTGCCGCTGTCGATCACGACGACCGAACGGCGGGAACGGGCGAGCATCAGCGCGCCGTTCAGACCGGCGGCGCCGCCGCCGATCACCACGGCGTCGACGGTCCCGTCCGGCAGTGCGTCGGTCGCGTATGCGGTAGTCGTCGCGGACATGTCGTGGGATTCCTTCCTGAGTGGTGTGGGTGGTGTTCCTTCGGACCGGCCCGGTGGTCGGGGGCCCTTGCACACGACGCTAACCGCGACTTGCAGCACGGGCATACTATGTTGCTCATGACGCAAGAAGACGGCGATCTGGACGGCCTGGTACGCAAGCGCATCCGCGCGCTGCGGGTGGCTCAGGGCTGGTCCCTCGAGGAACTGGCCGTGCGGGCCCGGCTCAGCCAGTCCACGCTCAGCCGCATCGAGAACGGCCAGCGCCGCCTGGCGCTGGACAGCCTCGTCACGCTCGCCCGCGCGCTGGACACCACCTTGGACCAGCTCGTGGAGACCGCGACCGACGATGTCGTCACCAGCCCCGTCATCGACGCCGCTCGCGGGCAGATGCGCTGGCCGATGAAGGCCGAACCGGGCATGACGGTCATCCGCCAGCGCATGACGGAGCCGCCGCCGGACAACCCCTCCCGCATGCGCGCGCACCCCGGGCGCGAATGGCTCGTGGTCCTGTCCGGCACCGCGATCCTCATGCTGGGGCATCGCCGCTTCCGCATCGAGACCAACCAGTCCGCGGAGTTCCCCACGATGATGCCGCACGCGATCGGGGCCGAGGGGGGACCGTGCGAGATCCTGGGGATCTTCGACCGGGACGCCCGTCGCGGCCACCAGCGGGACAACGGGGCCGGCGACGGAGGGGGCGAAGACGGGGGCGGAGGCGCTGCTCAGGGGGCGGGTCGTTGACGCGGGCGGCGGTTCCTCCTGGCGCGTACCTGACCGTACGAGGGGTCCGGCGCGGGCGTCTTGCGCGTCCTGGGCGTCATGCGGCCGTCTTCTTGCCTAACCGGCAAGACTCGATGCGGCCAGCGCATGAGCCCCTACCGTGGAGTCATGACCCACGCACAGCACGCACCCCAGCACGGCCGAGCGCAGCACGACGGGCAAGGCCACCACGGCCATGACCACGGCCACGCCCAGCACGAGGCCGACGACCAGGCGGAGATCCTCGACCTCGACGCGGAAGTCCTCGCCGAGCACATCACCGACATCACCACGTGGCTCCCCCTGCGCGAGCCGCCTCGCCACATCGTGGACCTGGGCTGCGGCACGGGAGCCGGCACCTTCGCCCTGCTCGACCGTTTCCCCGACGCGCACGTCACCGCCGTCGACTCCTCGGCGGGGCACCTCCAGCGACTGAGGGAGAAGGCCTGCGCCCGGGGCGTCGAGGACCGCGTCCGCACCGTGCAGGCCGACCTCGACGAAACCGAGTGGCCCGACCTCGGTACGCCGGACCTGGTGTGGGCCTCGGCCTCGATGCACCACATGGCCGACCCGGACCAGGCCCTGCGCGCGGTCCTCGAGCTGCTCGCCCCCGGCGGACTGTTCGCCGTCGTGGAACTGGCGGGCTTCCCCCGCTTCCTGCCCGAGGACGCCCCCGAAGGCCGACCCGGACTGGAGGAGCGCTGCCACACCGCGAGTGAGAGCCACCACGCCGAGCACGTGCCCCATCGCGGCGCCGACTGGGGACCCAAGCTCACCGCGGCCGGATTCGCCCTCGACGGCGACCGCGTGATCGACGTGAACATCGCGGGCTCGCGCAGCGAGGCGGTCGGCGCGTACGCCCTCGGCAGCCTGCGGCGCCTTCGCCGCAGCATCGTGGACACGCTCACGCCGGAGGACCTCGCCGCACTCGACCGACTGCTCGACACCGACGGCCCGCAGAGCATCCTGCGCCGCGACGACCTCGCCGTGCGGACCGAGCGCACCGTCTGGGCCGCACGCCGCACGAACTGATCCGTGCCGGCCGCGGCCGCGCGGACCGCGCCGTGCGGCCAAACGACCCCCGCCTCGGTGTGCGAGTAGCGCCGCCGCTCGGGGCGTCCAGGTCAGCGGGCCGCTTCGACGTGCGACGCCAGATGGGCCAGCGAGGAGGCGATGCCCGCCTCGTGGTCCGCCTGGTCGATGCCCGGCGGTACGTCCGTGGCGGTGACGGTCACCTCCGTGCCCTCGCCGCAGGCGGCGAGGTGCCAGGTCATCGTCATGGTGCCCGCGTACGACGGGTCGTCGGACTCGAACACGGCCTGCTGCACCACGCGTTCCGGCGGCAGCAGGCCGGTGAACCGTACGTCGACGATGTCGGTCGCGTCCGAGGTCTTGCCGGGACTGTCGGCGGGATCGAGGTAGGTGAGGACCATGCGGAAGCCGCCGCCGGTCCGCGGGTCCCACCGCTCGATCCGCCCGCTCATGCCGTCCGGCGGGAGCCACGCTTCCAGGGACTCGCGGTCGAGGAGGGCGGCGTAGACGGCCGCCGGCGGCGCCGCGACCATCCGGGCGGCACGGTCGGTCCTGCCGGCGGACGGCGGGTTCCCCGACCCGTTCCGCTGCGCCGGCGCATCCTCGGCGTGGGCCTCCACGGTGCGGAGGTGGGCGGTCACGGCCGCCGTGGTGCGCTGTTCGTCGTGGCTCGCCAAGAGGTCCAGCAGGGCCCCGCGCAGGACCGCGAGCAGCAGGGTGCGCTCGGCGAGCCCCTCGGGCGTGTCGCGGCGGCCCGGCGGCTGGGCGGCGGCGAAGACCTCCAGCCAGTCGGCGATCGTCCGCTCCGCGAAGCCCGCCCAGGGTCCCGCACCGCCGCTCAGCGAGCGCGAGTAGCCCTCGACCCAGAGGGTGAGGACCTTGCGGTGTCCCGGGTCGGCCAGCCAGCTCCACACCAACTCGCCCGTGCGGGCGAGCCCGTGGTCCGGTCTGGCCCGGTGCACGGCTTCGAGCATCCCCGTCTCGTCCTGCCGGGCCCGCGCGAGCAGCGCCTGTACGAGGGCGTCCTTGCTGCCGAACAGGAAGAGGAGGACGCGCGGGCTGCTGCCGATCGCCTCGGCCAGGGGCCGCAGGGACATGTCCGCCAGCCCGTGGTCGAGGACGTGGGCGTAGGCCAGCTCCAGGAGCTGCTGCTTGCGGGCGGAGTCGGCGCGGCCCGCGTCGTCTCGGGCGGAGTCGCTTCGGGCGGAGGGGGTCACCCGGACATCATGCTTTACTGAAACAGTCGTTTCAGTGCACTCGGCCGTACGGCGGCCCAGTAGTCCCGTGCTCGAGTGGTTCAGGGAGAAGGTCCCCATGAATGAGGTTCGCGCGCTGATCCGGCCACTGGGGGAGCCGGGAGATCTCGGCTGGGTGGTGATGGCCCACGGCGAGCAGTACGCGAAGGAATTCGGCTGGGACGGCAGCTTCGAGGCCCTGGTCGCGCGCATCGTCGCGGACTACGCGGCGGGCCACGATCCCTCCCGCGAAGCGGCCTGGATCGCCGAGCTGGACGGCCGCCGGGTCGGCAGCGTGTTCTGCGTGTCCGACGGCGAGGGCGAGGAGGGCACCGCCAAACTGCGGATCCTCCTCGTGGACCCCGCCGCCCGCGGCCACCGGCTGGGCTCGCGCCTGGTGGCCCGGTGCGTGGACTTCGCCCGCGAGGCCGGGTACGTGCGGATCCGGCTGTGGACGAACGACACCCTGGCGGCCGCGCGCGGGATCTACCTGGCCGCCGGCTTCCGGCTCGTGGAGGAGGAGCCGCACCACAGTTTCGGCGCGGATCTGATCGGCCAGGTCTACGAGCTCGACCTGTCGGCCTGACCCTGTCGGCCTGACCGGCGGGATCCGACAGGGGCGGCCCGGGCGCTACCGCCGCTACGGGCCCGAGGCCGACGGCGACCGCCGTACAGAGGTCGTCGGGCAGCCCGCCGGGGATCTCCACAGATAAGGACGGCGTCCGAGGGTAAGCGCGAGCCGAGGCACCGCTGCGGAGCGACCGCTCCGCCGCTTTCCCGACGCGCGAGTGAGGACATCATGCTTTTCGCCGGACTCATCCTCCTACTCATCGGATTCCTGACCGGAATCTCCGTTCTGTGGACCATAGGCGTCATCCTGCTCGTGGTGGGGGCGGTGCTGTGGCTCATGGGATCCGTTGGGCACGCGGTCGGCGGCCGGCGCCATTACTGGTAGCCGGTGGCGGCGCCGCCGCAGCGCGGTCGTCTCGTGGTCCGCCCCCCAGGGGGGCGGACCACCGCCCGTTCTCCGGGCAACTCGGCTGTGTCATGGGCCAGTTGCCGGGTATCCGCGCAGCGCGCCCGTCAGGCAGACGGGCAGACGGGCAGACGGAGGACTCGAAGGAAAGGGAACCCCGATGACGACGACCGGACTGCACGGAAACAAGTCCCTCCCCAGCACACAGGCGCTCTGCCGACAGGCCGCCCGGACCGGGAAGGAACTCGGCCGGACTGTGGAGGCGCTGGTCTCCAGGGCGGGCGCCTCGGCGCGGGTCCACGAGACCGCCGGCAGGCTGCGGGAGACGGCCGCATCGCAGGTCGGCCGTCTCGTGGACGACGAGAAGCTGGGCTCCGCACGGGGCAGGGCCGTGCGGGCCGTGACCACGGCGCGGAGCCACCGGACCGCGTTGGCCACGGCCGTCGCCGTACTGGCCGCGGCTCTGCTCGCCCGGCGGAGCCGCCGGACACGACGCGGACAGGCTGTTTGAACCGAGCGTTCCGGGCCAGACGAGAAGCGATCGAGCATTCGAATCAGGTCCGGATCCGATGGGAATCCGTTGCGGATCCGGGCCGTCTCCGATGGAGGTTCTGAGGTGGGAAATGTGTCGCGTCTGCCTGGCCGTGCCGAGCACCACTGGTTGTGGCAGGAGGACGCCGCCTGCCGGGAACTGGGTTCGCGCCTCTTCTTCTACCCCACGGGCGAGCAGCGCCCGGACCGGGAGGCGCGGGACGCGGCGGCGAAGGAAGTGTGCGCACTGTGCCCCGTGCAGCGCGAATGCCTGCGGCACGCGCTGGAGGTGGGCGAGCCGTTCGGCGTCTGGGGCGGGCTCACCGAGCACGAGAGGCGCCAACTCCGAATAGCGGGAGGGGACAGGTCCGCGCTGTCTTCCACGGCGTGAGCCGCTGCGCCCCTCAAGGGAACGGCCCCCGAACACCGGGGGCCGTTCCCTTTTTCCGCGTTCCGCGTGCCGAGCTGTCAGCAGGGGCGGACCGGCTGGAGATTGTGGACGTAGCGGGCCGAGACCCAGCCCTTCGAGCCGTGCAGGCGGTACCACACCGGGTTGCCGTCCACCCAGCCTCCGCGCTTCTGGCACACGAGGCGCACCCGCGCGTGCGGATGCAGCTTCTTCACCACGTCCGAGTACACGGTCGGCTTCTCGCGGACGTTGAGCGGCGCGCGGGACTCGACCACGCCCACGGGGCCGGGCGGGACCTGCGCCTGCCCGGCGGCGGCCCAACCGGCCGTGCTCAGCGGCCCGAACAGCACTCCGGCCGCCAAGGCGTACGTCAGCAATGCCTTCTTCACCATCGGAACCACTCTCCCTGTGTCGCCTGGGCGCGGGTCGGCAGCCCGTGCGGCCGCCCGCCCGACCGACTATCCACCGCCCGGGCGGCGGATGACCGACGGCCCGGAGGGAACACGCCCTCCGTTGCTCCGGATGGCCCAGAGCCCTCCGCCGCGGCCGCCGTCCAGGCCACCCGCGGCGAAGGGCCCGAGCGCCGACACCGGGCCCGGGGGCTCAGGCGGCGAGCAGCCGGTCGACCAGTGCGCGATAGGCGCGCAGGGCCTGCCGCAGGTCCTCGGTGGCGGCCTCCTCACCGCGGTGCCACTGCTCCTCCAGCCCGTCCCGGTGTGCGGAAAGGGTGTCCGAGAACTTGAGCATGACCTCCGACACCAAGGTGTCCGCCGACCGGACGGCCTCCCGCGGATCGTCCACGAACCGGCCTTGGATCTCGCTCCATGTGGTGCGGTAGCGCTCCGCGTCGGTGGCGCCCATGAGCGGTTCCGCTCCGTTCCGAGGCCCGCGGTACGGTTCCCGGCCGTCGGTGGGAGCGAGGTCCTCCGCCGTGAGTACGGACTCGGACGCTTCCCCCCGTCCAGCCTCGTCCTGGTGGTCCTTCTCCATGTCATCGGCTCCTCTGATCGGAGAGCAGCTCCGCGAAGAGGGTGCGGTAGTGCACCATCGCCCCGCGGAGCTGCTCCGTCGTCGCCTCGCCCGCACCGCCGCGCACCTTGGTCGCGTGGGCGGCCCGGTACCGCTCCAGCGTGTGGCCGTGCTCCACGGAGAGGTCCCTCACCCGTTCCCGGTACCCCCCGGTGGGATAGCCGCGCTCACCCATCAGCCGGGTCACCAGCTCGTCGGCCTCCGCCACGGAGCGTTCGGGCCCGTCCACGAACCTCTGCTGGACCCCGGTCCACTCGTCCGCGTACTCTTGCCGGCGCTCGGGCGGCAGGTCCTTGATCGCGAGCCGGCCGTGCCGCTGCGCACGGGTCCGCAGGTCCCGCTCGGCGGCCCGCCTGTCGCCGCGTTCCTCTACGGTGCGCTCGTACTCCGGGCCGAACCGCTCGCGCAGGTGGCGTCGTCGCGCCAGTGCCCACAGCAGTGCGACGAGCGCGATGACGACGACCGCCGTCACGACGATGCCGGCCGTCAGTTGATTGGTTGACATCTCAGGCCTCCGTTCGGGGCTGTAGGTCCCAGTCGGCGCGGCTGCCCTGTCGGGCGGCGGGCAAACCGCACCGGCGCCGCCGTGGGGCCGAGGTTTGAACCCACCGGTATCGAGCAGGCGGCCATGCGAAACGAGCCCGCGAACAGAGGAGGTACGTGGCATGGCCGCGGACGCACACGGGAACCAGGACGTCGTCGCCCTGATCCTCGAGGACCACCGCACGATGGAGGACCTCTTCCGCCGGATGCGCAGCGTGGAGGACGACCGGGCGGACGCGCTCGCGAAGCTGTCCGCGCTCCTCGTCGCGCACGGCGAGGCCGAGGAGGCCGAGGTGTACGGCGCGCTGAAGCGGTTCAAGGACGTCGACAACGAGGAGGTCGACCACGGGACCGAGGAGCACGCCGAGGGCAACGAGGCCCTCTTGGCGCTGCTGGAGGTGTCCGAGGTGGGTTCCGGCGTCTGGGACGGGCGTTTGGAGGACCTGGTGAAGGCGGTCTCCCACCACTTCGACGAGGAGGAGCGCACCATCCTCAACGGAGCCCGGGAGAACGTCCCGGGCGAGCGGAGGGCCGAGCTGGGGGCGGCGTTCCTGCGTGAGCGTGAGCGGCAGCTCACCGCCGACTGCGGCAGCGTCGAGAACGTGCGCGCACTCGTACGGGGATGAGGGTGACGGCGGCGGGCCGGTGACGGGGGCCCCGGGGCCGCCCGGCCGGCCGGCCGTGCGTGCCGCGTGCCCGTGCCGCGTACCGCGAGCACGGACCGGGCCCGGACTCGTCGAGTCCGGGCCCGGTCGCGGCTGCGGTCGGATGACTGCGGTCAGATGATGCGGCCGCCGAAGCCGCCGACGGAGTAGTAGGCGCCGAGCTCCTCTCGGTAGCCGACGTCGTCGAGGTGCTTCTCGCGGTGGAACTCCGGAGCGTTCTTGATCTGCTCCTTGGTGCCGTCCACGTAGATCTTCTCCTGGTTCACGTCGACGATGATCACGGTGCTCGCAGGCAGCAGGACCTCCTTGCCGAAGATCCAGATCCCGGTGTCCACGACCAGGTAGGCGTCACCGGCCTCGTCGGAGTGCTTGTCGACCTTGCCGATGCTGCCGTCGGTTGCCTCGACCGTGTACCCGACCAGATCGCCACCGGTCAGGTGGCCGGCGGTCGACCTGTAGCTCCACACATGCTCAGTCACGCGAAAACAACTCCTTCGCCAGACAGGGGAGCGGCGAGGCGGTGCCCGCCGTCCCTCTCTTCCGATGTCGTACGCGGCGCTGTCCGCGCCCCGCCCGAACTCGCCTGCCCCGGCTTCGGTCCTTCATTCGCCGTCCGTGTGCCGACGGTACTGCCGCACCCGCCGGCCGTCGGGGGATGGGGCGCGGGGGCGTACCGGACCCTTCGCAGGGCAGAAGCGCCGCCATGACATGCAGACACGCGCCGCGGCGCGGTGAGAGCCCCGACAGCGGGACAGTGACGGCCGGCCGGCGACGACGCCGACCGGCGCACCCGGCCATCCGGGCGCTGGCCATGGGGGCGGCCTTCGTCGGGACCGTCCTGTTCAGCGTGGTCCTGGGACGGCTCACGCTGGAACCGTCCGCCGCCTCGGTGGCCCTGGTGCACAGCAACGTCCGGCCCGGCCATTCGATCAGCGCCTATCTGGACGGGGCGTCGACCGTCGAGGCGGTGCGCCAGTTGGGCGGAAACCTGCTGCTGGGCCTGCCGTTCGGGGTGCTCCTGCCCGTCCTCATGCCGGCGGCCCGAGGGTTGCTGCGGGTCGCCGGGGTGACGGTCTGTCTGATGACGCTGGTGGAGCTGATCCAGGGCGCCCTCGTCACGGGACGCGTCTTCGACATCGACGACGTGATCCTCAACACGACCGGAGCCCTGCTCGGATACCTGTTGATCGGCCGCCGACTGGGGCGGGCCGTGCATCCGGCCCGCAGGCACTGGTGGCACCGCTGGACCCGGCGAGACGTACTCGTACCCTCGCCGAGGCCGGAACCGAGGCCGGAACCGAGGCCGGAACCGAGGCCGGAACCGACGACGGCTCCGAAGCCGGCTCCGAAGGGGAAACCGAAGCCGAACTCGGAGCCGAGTCGCGCAGGTTGGCGGAAGGCCTTCCACCGCGACAGGTGACCCGCGCGGTCAGACCTCGCCGCGCCAGGCGCCGGTCTCGATCCCGCGCGACTCGATGAACAGCTTGAACCGCAGCAGGTCACCCGCGACCTGGCGCTTGACGAAGCCGAGCTTGTCGGCCGCCGCCTCGGCCAGGCCGTCGGGGGCCCAGTTCATGTGGAGGACGACCTTCGTGGTGGTCGCGTCGATCGGCTGGAAGGTGACGAGCCCGGCCTGGCGGGCCTCCCCGCCGACCGTCATCCACGCGACGCGCCGGTCCGGGAGCTGCTCGGTGATCTGCGCGTCGAACTCGCGCTGCACCCCGTTCACGTTCGTCACCCAGTGGGTGAGCGTGTCCGTGCGCTGGACGATACGTTCGACCCCCTCCATGAAGACGGGGAAGTCCTCGAACTGCGTCCACTGGTTGTAGGCCGTGCGTACCGGGACGTTGACCTCGACGTGCTCCTCGACGTGCGACATGCGCCACCCCTTCCGGGTCGTCAGCGGCCCGCACCGGTGTGCGGGCCTTCCGTCAGAACGTCTCGGGGCGCGGCTACCCGCGGCCCGGAGCCCCATGCGCGGTCCGCAGCGGCCCCGTTGGCGTGCGACCGGGACCGGCGAGGGCGGCTTCCCCGTGTCAGGTCCCCGCCGTGGGGGAAGCCGCGCGGGAGTCCGTGCCGTTTCCACCCACTGGGGAGACATGAACACAGCCCTTCGCCTCCTGACCGTTCTGGGGGGCTCGACCCTGCTCACCGCCGCGGCCGGCTGGGCCGTCGACCGACTGCTCCGCCGCGCCGCCGCGCGCCACCCCGAAACACCCTTGTGGAACCTGCTGCGCCGCTGCCGCCACGCCCTGCGGATCGTCCTGCTCGCCGCGCTGTTCAAGGGCGCCTACCCGCAGACGGGATGGCCGCCGCTGCGGGACAACTCCGCGGCCGCGGGCCGGATCCTCTCCCTCGCGTTGATCGGCGCCGGCGCCTGGCTGATCGTGGTCGTGGCCTCCGCCGCCGTCGAGTCGGGGTACGCCCGTTACGCCACCGCCGCCCGCGACCCGGCCCGGGTACGCCGGGTCCGTACCCAGGTGACCCTGATCACGAGGGTCGTGACGGTCGTCGTGGCCGCGATGGCGGTCGCCGCGATGCTCCTCACCTTCCCGAGCTTCCGCGCGCTCGGCACCTCCGTGCTCGCCTCTGCCGGGATCATCGGAATCGTGGCCGGCGTGGCGGCCCAGTCCACCCTGGGAAACCTCTTCGCGGGCTTCCAGATCGCCTTCGGCGACCTGGTGCGCATCGGAGACACGGTCGTGGTCGCCGGCGAGTGGGGGGTGGTCGAGGACGTCACCCTCACCTTCCTCGCCGTACGCACCTGGGACGAACGCCGCATCACCATGCCCGTCTCGTACTTCACGACCCGGCCCTTCGAGAACTGGTCGCGCGGCGGCGTCCAGATGACCGGCACGGTCTTCCTCCACTGCGACCACAGCGCGCCCGTGGACCTCCTGCGGGACAAGGTCCACGAGATCCTGCGCGACCGCCCGGAGTGGGACGGCCGCGGCTGGGACCTCGCCGTCACGGAGACGACGCCCTCCACCATCGTGGTGCGGACCATCGTCACGGCCAAGGACGCCGACGACCTCTGGACGCTGCGCTGCGCCGTACGCGAGCGGCTGATCGCCTGGCTGGCGGAGAAGCACCCCGACGCCCTGCCCCGCGTCCTGCTGGACCGGGCTCCGGGACCGCAGGACACGCTGGACGGGCCCGGCCGCTGACGGGATACCCCGCAGGGCCGGGCCCGTACGGTACGCGGCTCCCGGCGACGCGCGCGTTCCTACCGGTGCCGGGCGAGGGTGTGTACGAGGACGATCAGCGCGAACGCGATGACGAGCAGGTGCACCCAGGAGGGCCCGATCGCCGGGGCCAGGGCCAGGGAGGTGAGCTGATGAGAGGTCATGAAACGCTCCTGCCCCCGGCGGCCGGAAAGACGCCCTCCCTCGAGGACGGCCGGCGGGCAGGTCCGAAGCCGCGGACCGATGGGCCGGATCCACCGGGCGGACCCGGCGGTCCCCGGCCCGGTCAGCGGGCCGCGGGCCTGCCGGACACCAGACGGGCGGCCTCGATCTCGGCCCAGACGGCCTTGCCGTGTTCGTGGACGTGCGCGCCCCAGCGGTCGGACAGCCGCTCCACGATGTGCAGCCCGTGGCCGCCCGGCATGCCGCGCCGCGGGGCCGGGTGCAGCAGGGGCAGGGCCGTCGTGCCGTCGCACACCTCGATGCGCAGCGTTTCCCCGGCC
The DNA here is from genome assembly GCF_059758875.1 of Streptomyces sp. GQ60. NCBI lineage: Bacteria > Bacillati > Actinomycetota > Actinomycetes > Kitasatosporales > Streptomycetaceae > Streptomyces > Streptomyces sp. GQ60. The sequence goes on from NZ_JCAXEG010000014.1 coordinate 167,396, forward strand.
GTGAGGACGAGCTCCCGGCAGCCGTCCGCGTGCAGGGAGGCGTTGGTCAGCAGCTCGGACACGAGGAGCAGGGCGTCCTCGGCGGTCTCGGTTCCGTCCCAGCCCCAGTCGCGCAGGGCCCGGCGCGTGAAGTCGCGGCCCTTGGCCACCGCGCCGCGGACGCCCGTCAGGGCGAGGCGGCGCCGCTGCCCGCCACCGGGCAGGCCGGCGCTCACTGGATCTCCCGTTTCCGGTCCGATGGTCTCCACCGTGCTCTCGCACCCCCGTGCCGATACCGCTCTGTTCGCTGCTTCCGGGACCGCCCGGCCAGGTTGTGGCCGGTGTCCCGGACTGTCCGTATGCCCCCGAGCGGCCCGAGGACACCCGAGCCCGACCCCGAGTGTAGGTGACCTCCGGCGTCAGGGCGCTGTCATGTGGAGCCGCAGCGTGAAGCCGTCGTCCACGGCCCGGACCTCGACCAGATCGCAGAGCTGATGGATCATCCACAGGCCTCGGCCGCCGTTGGGCGAGGCCAGGGAGGGACGACGGCGCCCCGCGAGGGGGTCGGCCAGGCGGCCCGCGTCGTGGATCTCGGCGACGACTCCCGCACCTGCGCCGACGGTGGCCCACAAGCGGAGGGTGCCCTTCCCGCCTCCGTGGGACAGGGAGTTGGCCGCGGCCTCGCTGACGGCCAGGACCAGGTCCCCGCGCCGCGCCGGGGTCAGACCGGTCCCGCGGGCCCAGTTCTCGGCGAACCGGCGCACCTCGGCCAGCCCTCCGTGGGAATACGCGAACAGGAGCGCCCCACCCTCGGGTTCGGGCAGCGGCCGGTCGCAGTCCGCCGAGACCCTCACGGCGCCGGTGTACGCCGGGCTCGCCGACTCCCGTCCCCCCTCGATCAGCGTGGGGTGCGTGCGCCGGGCGTCGGCCAGCACGTCGGGCGCCAGTGCCCGTACGTCGTACGGGCACAGCACGGTGGCGGGCCGGCCGGCGAAGGCCGTGTTGATGAGGGCCTCGTGCCGGGTGGCCTCCAGGACCTCGGCGGGGGAGCGGCCGGGCCAGATCGGCTCTCCGACGATCCGGGCCGCCCGGCTCACGTGCAGGTCGGCGAAATCCTGCAAGCCGGCCAGGATGCGGCCGGGGTTGCGGCCCAGCTCCGTCATGTCCGTCCAGGTGACGCCCGCGGCGCTTGCGCCGAGGCTCTCGCGCAGGGCGTCCAGGCGCGGACCCGGTACGGCGACGAGGACCGGTTCACCGGCCGACAGGGCGGCGCTCACGAACCCGCCCACGCCGGCCACGTACGCGTCGAGGTCCCGGTAGAAGAGGGCGGGATGGACGAAGGCCCCGGGCCCGGCGGGCTCAGGAACAGTGATCATGCTGCGACCTCCAGCGCGGCGCATTCGTCCGGGAACATCTCCACGACCTTGCGGAGCGAATACGGCGGGTCGTGGAGCAACAGGCGTCGACCCTGCCCGCTGAGGGCGGCCGATGCCCGTACGAGGGCGGCGACCGCGGACGTGTCGACGAACACCACGGCGGACAGGTCGAGGTGGACGACGGGGCCGGGAATCGCGGTCACGGCGCCGAGCGCGGCGGACAGGCACTGCCGGGTGTCGAGGTCGCAGCTACCGCTCAGGCGCGCGCCCGGACGGTCCTGCCACGGCCGGACGGTCAGCGGGGCCGAAGCGCCCGCTGCCGCCCCCGCGCCGGATGGGGAGTTCATGGTCCTTTCTTACACCGCGAGCATGCCGGTGCGCAGCCGTGCCAGGGTCCGGGACAGGATGCGGGAGACCTGCATCTGGGAGACGCCGAGCACGGCCCCGATCTCCGCCTGGGTCTTCTCCTCGCCGAAGCGCATCCGCAGGATGAGCCGGTCGCGTTCGTCCAGTTGCTCCAGCAGGGGTGCGAGGGTGTGGAACTCCTCGAAGAGCTCCATGCCGGGATCGACGGCGCCGTGGCGCTCCGTCATCGGCCGGGCGCTGCGGCCCGCCGCGGACGGGGCGTCCCCGTCTGTCGCGGCGGCGTCGAGGGAGCTGCTCGTGTAGCCGTTCGCCGCGACCAGCCCCTCGATGACCTCGTCCTCGGACAGCTCCAGGTGCTGGGCGATCTCCTTGACCTTCGGCGCCCTGCCCAGGACGTCGCTCAGGGCGTCCTGGGCCTTGGCGAGTTCCGTACGCAGTTCCTGCAGGCGGCGCGGTACGTGCACGGCCCAGGTGGTGTCGCGGAAGTAGCGCTTGATCTCACCGGTGATGTACGGGAGGGCGAGGGTGGAGAACTCGACCTCGCGCTCCGTGTCGTAGCGGTCGATGGCCTTGATCAGGCCGATGGTTCCCACCTGGATGACGTCGTCCATGTCGAGACCGCCGCCGAGCACACGGGCCCGGAAGCGCCGCGCGGCGAACTGGACGAGGGACAGGTTCATCTCGATGAGGGTGTTGCGCGTGTACTGGTACTCGCGCGTCCCCTCCTCCAGGGTGCGCAGCCTCGCGAAGAAGAGGCGCGAGAGCTCCCGGGCGTCACCGGGCGCCATCTCCCGCGCGTTTTCCACCCGGAACAGGTCCGTGTCCTGCGTGGGCGCTCCCCCGGACTCCCGGTCACACGAGGGTACTTGAGCGTCTGCTGCATGAATGGGGCCTACAACGGTGGCCGAGCGGTGCATGGTGGCCGCTCCCTCCCGATCGACTGACGGCTGCCGGGGGCGCTTCTGCCCCGCCTGGCGAGGTCTACACACATCGATTGCATTGTTTCTTCCGCGAGGTGTGCGGCGCGGCGGTGCCGAAGACCGTTTGCGGTAGTGCCGGCAGTGCAGTGGGCTCTGGCGGTCGACGGCGAAATGGGCGTTGTCTTCGGGGTGTTGTACCTGCCGGACGGCGCAATGGACTCGGTCCGACCGCGTGGTGTGGGTACCGCTGCGGGACGGCCGGGCGTACGGCGTGGAGTTCCGGGAAGCGCACGGCAGGGGCGGGCAGGAGAACGGGGGGTAGCCGACGCGGGCGCCGGAGCGGCGAGCAGGCATACTCCCTTGGAAGGACGTACGACCGACGATCCGGGGAGGCGGACATGACCGGAGCAGGGGACGGATACGGGCAGGGCGTGGTCGGGGACGGCTACCCGGCAGGCGCCGGCTGGGTGGTGGTGGCCCGGGGCGAGCTCGACCAGGACACGCTGGTTCCTTTGGAGGAGGCCCTCACGGAAGCTGCCGGCAGGCATCCGCTGGTGGTTCTGGACGCCGGTTCCATCACCTTCGGAGACTCCTCCTTCCTGAACCTGCTGCTGCGGCTGCACCGCCTCACGACCCTGCGGATCGCCGCTCCCGGCGAGCAGTTGCGCCGGCTCTTCGCCGTGACCGGGGCCGATACGGTGCTGTCCCTGCACGCGAGCGTCGAAGCCGCCGCCGAGGCGTGAACCAGTGCGTGCTTTTCGGCCGTTGCCCGGTCAGCCGGCGTCCCGGCCCCCGGCGGGCGGGTGGTGCGGAGACGGCTCCTGCGTGCGCGGCTGCCGCGCAGAGGACTCCCGCGCATCCGGCTGCCGCGCATCCGGCTCCCGTTCGTGCGGGTTCGGTCCGCCGCCGGGCCGGAAGCACGCGGTGATCGCCTTGCCGCCGTGGCAGGCGTGGACGTCCAGCGAATCGGCCAGCGCGGTGACGATCCCCAGCCCCCGGCCCGACGTGGCACCCGCGTCGGCAGCGGGATCCCGGCCACGTGGCAGCCGCGGATCGGCGTCCGCGACGCTCACGTGCAGGCAGCAGCCGTCCCAGGTCAGCACCAGGTGAGCGGTGCCGGCCGCGTGCAGGTGCGCGTTGGTGACGAGTTCGGAGACGCAGATCAGCACGGAGTACCCGGTTTCGGCCACCGAACCGCTCCACGCCAGCGACGCCAGGTGGCCCGCCGTCCACTCCCGCGCCGCCCGGACGCCCTGCGCGACGGGAAACGAACGGGCCCAGCCCACAGCCTTGACCGCCACGCCTTCACCCCTTTTCCTCCGTTGTGTGCGAGTGTCACCGGTTCGTCTACCCGGAACCCGGCGGAGCACCCGGAGGCGTCCCGGGGCTTCCAAAACGCCGTGCGCCGGGGTGTGTTCGGGACGGGCGTGGCGGTCCTTCTCGCGGACCTCTCCTTCCGGCAGGCGGATGCGCTGTCCCCGGTGTGATCAACCGTGCCTTATGGTCCCTTCGGCGGCGCTAGCCTGCACCGGACCGGTGGTGCGGCGAAGACGGACCCCCCGCGGAGCCGGGCGCATCGGTGCGCCCCGAAACCGGGGTCCTTCTTGCCCCGTTCGTCGGAGTGTCGGTTTCGAGTGTGAGGTTGGGGCGGATGGCCGAGCGGGCGGGCACGGGTTCGGCGGGCGGGGTGTCCCCGCTCCCGGGCGAGGGCGGGATCGGCGAGGCGGAGCTGCGCAGGCTGCTGGCCGGGCTGACCGCCGTACGCGACGGGGACTTCCGTACCCGGCTGCCCGATGCGGCGGACGGGCTCCTCGGGGAGATCGCCACCGTCTTCAACGGGATGGTCAACCAGTTGTCCCTGTTCACCTCCGAGGTGACGAGGGTGGCCCGCGAGGTGGGCACCGAGGGGACGCTCGGCGGCCAGGCCGACGTACCCGGCGTCGGCGGTGCCTGGCTGGACCTCACGGATTCGGTCAACTTCATGGCCGGAAACCTGACCGCCCAGGTGCGCTCCATCGCCCAGGTCGCCACCGCCGTGGCCAAGGGCGACCTCTCGCAGAAGATCACCGTCACCGCCCGGGGGGAGATCCTGGAGCTGAAGGAGACCATCAACACGATGGTCGACCAGCTCTCCGGATTCGCCGGCGAGGTGACCCGGGTGGCCCGCGAGGTCGGAACCGAGGGCCGGCTCGGCGGCCAGGCGGACGTCCAGGGCGTATCCGGTACGTGGAAGGACCTGACGGAATCGGTCAACGTCATGGCCGACAATCTCACCGCCCAGGTGCGCTCCATCGCCGAGGTCACCACCGCCGTGGCCCAGGGCGACCTGACCCAGAAGATCCGGGTGGACGCGCGCGGGGAGATCCTGGAGCTCAAGGAGACCATCAACACGATGGTCGACCAGCTCTCCGCGTTCGCCGACGAGGTCACCCGGGTGGCCCGCGAGGTCGGCACCGAGGGCAACCTGGGCGGCCAGGCCACGGTCCGGGGCGTCTCCGGCACCTGGAAGGATCTGACCGACAACGTCAACGTCATGGCCTACAACCTGACCGGTCAGGTGCGCTCCATCACCCAGGTGGCCACCGCCGTCGCCCGCGGCGACCTCTCGCAGAAGATCATGGTGGAGGCGAAGGGCGAGGTCGCCGCACTGGCCGGGGTCATCAACACGATGGTCGACACCCTGTCCGCGTTCGCCGACGAGGTGACCCGGGTGGCCCGCGAGGTGGGCACGGAGGGCCGGCTCGGCGGCCAGGCACAGGTGCCCAACGTGGCGGGAACCTGGAAGGACCTCACCGACAACGTCAACTCCATGGCCAACAACCTCACCGGCCAGGTCCGCAACATCGCCCTCGTCACGACGGCCGTCGCCAACGGCGATCTGTCCAAGAAGATCGACGTGGACGCGCGCGGGGAGATCCTGGAGCTGAAGACCACCATCAACACGATGGTCGACCAGCTCTCGGCCTTCGCCGCCGAAGTGACCCGGGTCGCCCGCGAAGTGGGCAGCGAGGGGCGCCTCGGCGGCCAGGCGGAGGTCGAGGGCGTCTCCGGGACCTGGAAGCGCCTGACGGAGAACGTCAACGAGCTCGCCGGCAACCTGACCCGCCAGGTCCGGGCCATCGCCGAGGTGGCCAGCGCGGTCGCCGAGGGCGACCTGACCCGCTCGATCACGGTCGACGCCTCCGGCGAGGTGGCCGAACTCAAGGACAACATCAACTCCATGGTCGGCTCGCTCCGCGAGAGCACCCGGGCCAACCAGGAGCAGGACTGGCTGAAATCGAACCTGGCCCGCATCTCCGGCCTGATGCAGGGCCACCGGGACCTCGCCGCCGTCGCCGAACTCGTCATGGACGAACTGACGCCGCTCGTCGCCGCCCAGTACGGAGCCTTCTACCTGGCCGAGGACCGCCCCGGCGGCACCGTGCTCACCCTCGTCGGTTCCTACGGGCGTTCCGCCGCCGCGACCGAGGGCGCCGTCTTCGCCCTCGGAGAGTCCCTCGTCGGACAGGCGGCCCGCAGCCGCCGGATCATCGCCACCGACCAGGTCCCCGGCGGCTACGTGATCTCCTCCGGGCTGGGCCACACCACTCCGGGCAGCCTGATCATCCTGCCGATCGTGGTCGACGACCAGATCCTCGGCGTCATCGAACTCGCCTCCTTCACCGCCTTCAACCCCGTGCACCGCGACTTCCTCGCCCAGTTGATGGAGGCGATCGGCGCCAACGTCAACACGATCGTCGCCAACGCCCGCACCGACGAACTCCTCGGCGAGTCCCAGCGGCTGACCGGCGAGCTCCAGGCCCGCTCGGAGGAACTCCAGGTCCAGCAGGAGGAACTCCAGCGCTCCAACGCGGAGCTGGAGGAGAAGGCGGCCCTCCTCGCCAGCCAGAACAGCGACATCGAGGCGAAGAACCTCGAGATCGAGCAGGCCCGGCAGGAGCTGGAGACCCGCGCGCAACAGCTGTCGCTCGCCTCCACCTACAAGTCCGAGTTCCTGGCCAACATGAGCCACGAGCTGCGCACCCCGCTCAACAGCCTCCTGATCCTCGCCCAGTTGCTCGCCCAGAACCCCGCCCGCAACCTCACCCCCAAGCAGGTCGAGTACGCCGGCATCATCCACTCGGCCGGCTCGGACCTCCTCCAGCTGATCAACGACATCCTCGACCTGTCCAAGGTCGAGGCCGGGAAGATGGACATCAACCCCGAGCGGGTCCACCTGCCCCAGCTCCTGGAGTACGTCGATGCCACATTCCGGCCGATGACCACGCAGAAGAGCCTCGACTTCACCGTCACCACGGCCCCCGACGCCCCCGACGACCTGCTCACCGACGACTCGCGGCTGCGCCAGATCCTGCGCAACCTCCTCTCGAACGCCGTGAAGTTCACCGAGCGCGGACGCGTCGAACTCCGCATCGAGCCGGCCGGGGCCCCCGAGATCCCCACCGGGCTCGTCCGGCGCGGCCCGATACTGGCCTTCCGGGTGCGCGACACGGGCATCGGCATCCCCGAACAGCAGCTGGAGTCGGTCTTCGGCGCCTTCCAGCAGGCCGACGGCACCACGAGCCGCAAGTACGGAGGCACCGGCCTCGGGCTCTCCATCAGCCGCGAGATCGCCCAGCTCCTCGGCGGGGCCGTCACCGCGGAGAGCACCCCCGGCCAGGGCAGCACCTTCACCCTCTACCTGCCGGTCAGCCGCGCGGACTACGAGGACGCCCCCTACCCCGAGACCCCCCTGGCGCTCCCGCCCGGGGCCTCGTACCGATCGGTGGGGCAGGGCCGTCCCGGCAAGCCCGTACTCCCGGACCAGCGGGGGCCCCGGCGCCTGCTGGTGATCGAGGAGCGGACCAACGGCCTGCTCTCCCTCGTCGCCGAGAGCGCCGACCGGGACTTCGCCCCCGGCCACCGGTCGGCGGGGGAGCGGGGCGGCATCCACGTGGTCAACGCCACGAGCTCCCGCGAGGCCGCCGCAGCCCTGGCGGCGCACTCCTTCCACTGCGTCGTCCTGGAACTGGACCTGCCCGACGGCGAAGCGCTCCGCTTCCTCGACGCCCTCGACGGAGATCCGGCCCTCGCCTCGCTGCCCGTCCTCGCCCACAACAACCCCCGCGTGCGGACCGGCCAGGAGGCGGCCCTGCGGACGCGATCAGCGTCACGCCGGGTGGAACTGCTCTCCAGCCTGGACGAGCTGCGCGAGCGCATCGCGCTCCACCTGTCCGCCGAACAGCCCGGGGACGTCCTGCCCCTGGTGCACGGCGACGCGCCCAGCCGGCACGCCGAGCACGTGCTCGAAGGCGACCTGGCCGGACGTACCGTCCTCGTCGTCGACGACGACGCACGCAACCTCTTCGCCCTGAGCGGGGTCCTGGAGCTGCACGGCATGCGGGTGCTCCGCGCCGAGGACGGCCGCAAGGGCATCGACGCCCTCGTCCGCAACACCGGCGTCGACATCGTCCTGATGGACGTGATGATGCCCGAACTGGACGGCTACGCCGCCACCGCGGAGATCCGGCGGATGCCGCAGTACGTGGAACTGCCCATCATCGCGGTCACGGCCAAGGCGATGCCCGGGGACCGGGAGAAGAGCCTCGCCGCGGGCGCCAGCGACTACGTGACCAAGCCGGTGGACGCCGACGACCTCATCGCCCGCATCCGGCGCTGGCTCACCCGGTGACCGAGTACACGCGCCGGTACGAAGACGCCCGCCGGCCGGGATCACCCGACGGCGACCGGCCTACGGGCGGCATCGTCCCGCAGCAGGCTCCGACGCCCCTGGGGCGCCTCGTCGCCACCGTGGAACGGCTGCGCCGCGAGGTCCTGGAGGCCCAAGTGGCCGCCGACGGGCGGGCCCTGGTCGAGCTGGCCAAGGGCATCCTGATCGGGCAGCTGAACTGCACGCCGGCCGCGGCGGCCCGCCAGCTCGACGTGCTGAGCCGCGAGAGCGGAATGTCCCCCCTCGAACTCGCCGCCGACATCGTCAACCAGGCCTCCCGCGACCACGTCAGCGAGATCGCCGCGGACTTCGTCGAACGTACGGGGACGGCGGGCTCCGACCCGGCCGAGCGGCAGTCCGCGGTGTCGGTGCGGCTGCGCACCGCCGAGAGCGGGGTGCTCGCCGTCGCCGCCGACACCCAGGCGGTCGCCGAGTCCCTCCTGACGAACGCCCTGGGCCCGCTCGGAGCGGTGGCCGTGGCCGTGTGGTCCGCAGTGCCCGACGGTTCGCTGGCCCTCGCGGGCCACGCCGGTTTCCCGCCCAGGGAAGCCGCCCGCTGGCGCCACGTGCCGCCGGGCGTCTCCACCGTCGCCCGCCTCGCGCTGGGGGAACGCCGGCTGGTCACCCTCACGGACCTCGACCGGGAAGGGCTCCCCTCCATCGGCCGCGCCGAATGGCCCGGCGGCGGGCGGATGGCGGTGCCCACGGGGACCGGCGGACGGATCCAGGGCGTCCTGGAGATCTGCTGGCCGCGGCCCCTGGAGCCGCAGTCGCCCCAGATCGAGCGGCAGGTCGAGGCCCTCGCCGAACTGTGCGCCCGCACCATGGACGCTTCGCCCCCGCGCGACCCCGCGGCCGCCGACGCGGTCCTCCCCGACGTCGCCGAGCTCATCGACCTCGCCGAGGGACTCCAGGACCCCGCCGTGGTCCTCACCCCGGTCCTCGACGCCGAGGGCCGGCTCGCCGACTTCCGGATCCGGCACACCGGCAGCCGCTTCGTCGACCCGGTGGGACGGCCGCGCGGCGACGTCAACGGCGCGCTGCTGCTGGAGGCCTATCCCCTGGCCGCCGGCGAGAGCGGGCTCTTCGACATCATCGAGCGCGTGCACGCGACGGGCGAGCCCTTCCGTGCCGAACGCATGAGCCTGACCGCGCTCGTCGACCAGATCCCGGTCACCTCGCTGGCGAACATCAGCGTCAGCCGCCACGGCTCCGCCGTCCTGCTGATCTGGCGCATCCAGGACGAGACGGCCCGCCTGGCCAACCTCCTCCAGCACGCCCAGCGCCTGGGCAGGATCGGAGGCTTCGAGGAGAACCTCGTCACCGGGGAGACCACCTGGAACGCCCAGCTCTACGACCTCCACGGGCTCCCGCCCACCGCGTCCCCGGTCCGGCTGCGCGAACTCCCCGGCTACGCGCACCCCGACGACTCCGCGGCCCTCGGGCGCTTCCTGCGCGCCGTCCTGCGCCACCGCCGCCCCGCCTCCGTCAACCTGCGCCTGCGCAGACCCGACGGAATCACCCGCCACATCCGGGTCGTCGCCGAGCCCGTCCTCGACGCGGACCAGCGGCTGCACGCCGTGCGGGGCGCCTACCAGGACATCTCCGCCCAGCACTGGACCGAGGTGGCCCTGGCCGCGACCCGGGACCAACTCGCCCACACCGAGGCCGAGTCCGCCGAGCGCAGCCGCCTGGCCCTCCAGCTGCAGCACGCCATCATGCCCCCCACCCCACCGGCCATCGAGGCGCCCGGCCTGCGGGTCGCCGTCCGCTACCGGCCCGCGGAGATCGAGGCGCTCGTCGGCGGAGACTGGTACGACACCGTGGTGCTGCCCTCCGGGCTGGTCATGCTGTCGGTGGGCGACGTCGCCGGGCACGGCATCGAGGCGGCCACCGGCATGGTCGTCCTGCGCAACGCCCTGCGCGGCCTCGCCGTCACCGGCGCGGGCCCCGCCCAGCTGCTGTCCTGGCTCAACACGGTCACCCACCACCTGGCCAAGCACGTGACGGCCACCGCCGTCTGCGGCCTCTTCGACCCGCGCACCAGGGTGATGCGCTGGGCCCGCGCCGGGCACCTGCCCCCCGTACTCGTCCGGCGCGGGGAGGCGGAGGCCTTCCCGCTCATCGAGGGGCTGCTCCTCGGTGCCCTGCCCGAAGTCACCTACGTCGAGCGGGAGGTGCGGCTCGAACCGGACGACACCCTGCTGATGTACACGGACGGGCTGGTGGAGCGCCGGGACTCCTCGGTGCAGGAGTCGCTCGGCCACCTGGTGCACGTGGCGGCCGCCGCGGCCGGGGATCTCGACGGCCAACTGGACCGCATCCTGGCCGAGAGCCGCTCCGACACGGACGACGACACGTGCGTGATCGGCATCCGGGTCGGCTGACGGCCCGGCCGGCCGGCTACCGGGCGGCGATCCGAACGGAGTCGACGACCACCTGCTGCTTGGGCGCTCCGTCGCCCCCGCCGTCCGCGGTCCCCTTCCGCGCGATCTCGTCCAGCACGTGCGCGTTCCGGGTGATCTTGCCGAACGGGGTGTAGTGCGGGGGCAGCCGGGTGTCCTCGTACACGAGGAAGAACTGGCTGCCGTTGGTTCCCGGCCCCGCGTTCGCCATGGCGACCGTACCGGCCGGGTAGACGGCGCCCGCCAGGTTCTCGTCCCCGAACCGGTAGCCGGGTCCGCCGGAGCCGGTGCCGGTCGGGTCCCCGCATTGCAGGACGAAGATGCCGGCGGTGGTGAGCCGGTGGCACGTGGTCCCGTCGAAGTACCCCCGGCCGGCCAGGTAGGCGAAGGAGTGCGCGGTGCACGGCGCCTTCGCCGTATCGGCTTCGAAGACCACGACGCCGTGGCTGGTGCGGAGCGTGGCCGCGTACGGCCGGAGACGGCTGACGTCCCCGGACGGAGTACCCACGTTCCTGGCGGCCTTCCCGTCCGGCGTGTACACACAGGCGGAGGCGGCAGCCGAAGCCGACCCCGTGGGCCCGCTGACCAGCCCGGCGGCGAGTGCGGCGCCGGCGGCCACGCGGAGAACGTTCGAGAGCATGGGACATCCAATCCAAGAGCAGGGACCGGATCTTGATACAGGTGTCCCGCTCCGCGCCGGGGAGAAACGCCGTGCGTGTCCTTCGATCAGCGGACCGGGCGGCAGCCGTCAGCGGGCGTGGCCCGCCGCCCGCGGGGGAGGATACGGCCCGTCATGCCCGCACGGGGGCCCGCCGTCGAGCGCGGCCGCGTCCGGACGAGGCCGCGCTCGCACGGGAACTCGACCACGCCCAGCCCCTGCTCGACCGCTACTTCCACCCGTACGCGGGCGCGATGACGCGGGCGGTGGAGGACCGGCTGGCGGCTGCCGGACGGGCCGTGATCATCGACGTGCACTCGTACCCGACGGGGCCCTCCCGTACGAACTCCACGGCGACGGCCGCCGCCCGCCGGTCTGCCTGGGCACGGACCCCTTCCACACCCCTGGCGCCCTCCTCTCCGCCGCCGAGAGGGCGTTCGCGCGCTTCGGCGGCACCGGGCGCGGCAGCCCCTTCGCCGGCACGTACGTGCCGTTGACGTACTACGGGGAGGACGACCGGGTCGGCGCGCTGATGGTCGAGATCCGCCGCGACACGTACCTGTCGGAGCCCGGCGGCCCGGCCGCGCCGCGCTGGCGGCGACCTTGACGCACCTCGTGGACGGCCTGCTCCCCACGGGCACCGGAGGCGGCCGTGCCGACCGGGCGGGCCGGGCGGTGGATCGCCGGGCCCGGGTGCGTGTCGGTCCTGGTCCGGTCGCTTGGCGTCCGGCACGGTGGGCGCGGCCGGTGGCCGTCCGCCATGACGGCCACCGAAGCGCGCGAAGGATTGCACATGACGGAGCACGGCAACGCCCGGACCAGCCGCCGCACGCTCCTGCTGGCCGCCGGATCGGCCGGAGCCGCCGCACTGGCGGCGGCCTGCTCAGGTCCGGACGCCACCCGGGGCGCGGCAGGCAGGCCCCAGGCCCCCGTGTCCGCGGCCGCGACGGCATCGTCCGCCCCGGCGTGCGTGCTGACCACGGAGTCGGGCGAGGGTCCGTACTACCTCGACCTGGACCGGGTCCGGTCCGACATCACGGAGGGCCGGGCCGGCGTGCCGTTCCGACTGGACCTGACGGTGGTCCGGGCATCGGCCGGCTGCCGACCGGTCTCCGGCGCCGCGGTCGACGTCTGGCACGCGGACCCCTCCGGTACGTACTCGACGGGTGAGGACACCTACCTGCGCGGCACCCAGCTCACGGACGCCGCCGGGCGCTGCACCTTCCGCACCATCGTGCCGGGCTGGTACCGGGGCCTGGCGCCGCACATCCACTTCAAGCTGCGTCCCGACCAGCACACCGAGACGTCGTCGCAGTTCTTCTTCCCGGAGGAACTCCTCGCGCGCGTCTACACGCTCCAGCCCTACGCCCGCCGCCCGGCACCGGCCCACCCCAACACCCGCGACAGCCGCTACCGGGAGTCGGGCCCCGCGATGACCCTGACCCCGGCGCCGGACACGGCCGGCTACCGGGCGGCGTACACCGTGGGCATCAGCTGACATCCGGCGGACGCTGCCCGGCATCGAAGCGGCGTAGGCCGGGCCCACGCCCTGGCACCGGCAGGCCCCGGGCGGGGGCACGGCAAGACGGGCGCCACCCGAAGGGGGACACAGTGTGCCTACTCCATTGCGCTGAGTGATGATCCAGGTGTACGGGAACACCTGGCGGGCAGATATCCGGCATGCTCACGCACCTGATCGAACGGCTGCGGCACCTGCCCCGCCCGCGCCGGACTCCCGTCTTCACTGCCGACTTCGCCTCGACCTCCCAATGGATCGCCGGCCGCTCGTGGGCATATCCCGACGGCGGCCCGGTCAACCCGGGCGACAACAAGCTGGACCACCTCACCGACGACCCCGCCTACAGCCGCGGCGGGGTCTTCCGGGCTACTCCGCGCCCCGACGGCAACTGGGACAGCGGGCTGCTCACCACGGAGGGCAGCGACGAGGGCTTCCAGGTGCGCACCGGTGACGTGCTGGAGGCCCGGGTCAAGCTGCCGGTGCAACTCGGGGCCTGGCCCGCCATCTGGACCTGGCGCGACGGAGGCCAGGAGATCGACGTCTTCGAGTACCACCCTGACAACCCGGACCTCCTCGAACTCTCCAACCACGTCCGGGAGGCGCACCGCTACCACCGCGACCCGGCCGTCCGGCCCGGAGGGTGGATCGACCTGAAGGTCGAGTTCGGGAGGGGCTCGGTCGTCTGGTGGGTCAACGGCGACCGGGTCTTCAGCGACGGCAGGGGAGTCGGCCGAGGCTGGTCCGCCTACCTCATCGTCAACCTCTCGGTCTGCGCGGGCAGGTACCACCCGGCGCCGGAGCCCGGCGTGACGGAGCTGTCCTACGAGGTTGCGCAGGTGCGGGTGTTCCGGACGCGTCACGGGTTGCTCTGAGGCGACAACGCGGCGGCGGCCGGATTCGAGGGGAAGCCGGTGGCCGGGACTCGCCCTGGACGCCGAATCCGGGGTGCGTTAGCTTCCGGCGCCATGAGACTTCTGGGAGTTGGCATGTGCGCGGTGGCTCTGTTGTCGGGGGTGGTGGCCGCCCCGGCGCAAGCCGCGGACGCGTCACGGGACCTTCGCGGTGCGCGCTGGGCGATGAAGGAGACCGGCAAGGACGCCCGCTTCCGCGGACTGGCTGCGGTGAGCCGGTCCACGGCCTGGGTCGCCGGATCGAAGGGGACCGTGCTGCGGACCTCGGACGGCGGGCGCAGCTGGCGCGACGTCTCGCCGCCGGGGGCCGTCGCGGAGGGGCTGGAGCTGCGGGACATCGAGGCCTTCGACGGGCAGCGTGCCGTGGCCCTGTCCATCGGCGAGGGGGAGGCCTCCAGGGTGCTGCGCACCGAGGACGGAGGCGCCACATGGACGGAGACCTTCCGAAACCCCGACCCGCGGGCCTTCTACGACTGCCTGACCTTCTTCGACTCCCGGCGCGGGCTCGCGATGAGCGACCCGGTGGACGGCAAGTTCCGCATCCTGTCCACGGACGACGGCGGTCGGAGCTGGCGGGTGCTGCCGAACACCGGGATGCCGGATGCGCTGCCGGGGGAGGCGGGCTTCGCGGCAAGCGGCCAGTGCCTGGTGTCCGCGGGGCCGCGCGACGTCTGGCTGGCCACCGGCGGGGGCCCGGTCGCGCGGGTGCTGCACTCCGCGGACCGCGGCCTGACCTGGCGGGCCGCCGACTCCGCGCTCCCGGCGGGCGACCCGGCGCGCGGGGTCTTCGCCCTCGCCTTCCGGGACCGTACGAGGGGCTTGGCGGTCGGCGGTGACTACCGCACCGGGCAGGCGTCCCCGCAGGCCGCGGCGGTGTCCTCGGACGCGGGCCGCACCTGGCGCCCCGCGTCGACCCCGCCGCCGGCCTACCGTTCGGGCGCGGCCTGGTTCCCGTACGGCGCCGGTACGGCCCTTGCGGTGGGCCCGACGGGCACGGACGTGACCGGGGACGGCGGCCGGACCTGGCGGGCGCTGGACCCGGGGTCGTTCGACACGGTCGCCTGCGCGCCGGACGCCGGCTGCTGGGCGTCGGGAGAGAAGGGGCGGGTCGGGCGGCTGGAGGGCGTGCGCGGGGGCTGACCGGCCCGACCCTGCCGCCGTGCGCGGGGGCCGGGCCCCTTGCGCCGGTGGTCGTTCCGGCGGTCCGCCCCGTGATCGAAATCGAGGTGCGCGCGGTCTCCGGGGGCTGGCAAGCTGCGCCGGTGAACCGTGAACAGATCTCCAGGATCGCCCATGCCGACCACCCGATAAAATCACCGCTCGACGACGAGTCGGTACGCAGACTCCTGGAGCGGGCCCTCCCGCGCGGCGACGAGCGGGTGCTCGATCTCGGTTGCGGCAGCGGGGAATGGCTCCTGCGCGCTCTGGCCGGCCGCCTGGCACTGCGGGCCGAGGGCGTCGACGTCTCCGAAGACGCCCTGGCGCAGGCCGACCAGGCGGCGGGCCGCCTCGGTGTCCGGGAGCGCTTGGCCCTGCACCGGCAGGAGGCCGCGGACTTCGTCTCCCCGCAGCCGTTCGACCTGGTGCTCAGCGTCGGCGCCACGCATGCCTTCGGTGGTCTGCTGCCCACCCTCGCCGCCGCGCGCAAGCACCTGTCTCCCGGCGGCCGGGTCCTGATCGGCGAGGGATTCTGGGACCGCCCGCCGTCCCCGGAGGCCGTCGAGATGTTCGGCGACCTGGCCGACCTGGCGACCACCGTGGACCGTGTCGTCGCCGACGGGTGGACTCCCGTACACGGGCACGTCAGCACCCGCCGCGAGCTGGACGATTACGAATGGGCCTGCTGGGGGTCGCTGGCGTCGTGGGCCCTGGACCACCCCGACGATCCGGACAGCGCGCACGTGCTGGCGACGGCCACCACCCGCCGCACCGAATGGCTCCGCACCTACCGGGACAGCTGGGGTTTCGTTTCCCTGGTCCTGTGCCGGACGCCGAGCTGAAGGACGTGGTTCGACGGCGTCACGCGTAGGCGACCGTGACCTCCTGGAAACCCAGGGAGCGGAGCAGGCCCTCCAGCATCGTCGTGGTGTTCTTCTCCGTGCGCTCGACGAGGCCGCTGTCGCGGGCCGCTTCCGTGATGTGCTGAACGGCCAGGCGCTGTACGGCCTGTTCGCCGGCCGGATTGTCGGTGAACAGGTCGCCCAGCCGGTCCAGCAGTCCCCGCTGCTTGGACACGGCGTACGAGCGGTCCAGATCGAGCGCCGCCGTGCCGAGGACGGCGTGGGGCAGACGGAGCGAGACCTTGGTGCGCTCCTCGTTCACGGTGACGGCCTGCGCGCCGAGCCCGCCCAGATCCACGTAGCCGCTCACGGAACCCGCTCCGACGTAGAGGGTCCGGGTCCCCCGGACGGAGTCCGGCAGGAAGGCCGCGTCCTTCTCCAGGTCCACCACGACCTGGAAGTTGCCGACGGCGCCCTCGTAACGGTTCATGTCCTGGATGGATTTGAGCAGGACCGGCCCCGAGCGGTCCACGGTCTCCTCCCCGAACAGGCCGCCGAAGGAGGGCAGAAGACTGAAACGGCCGGCCAGCACCAGGGCCACCGCCAGCACGGCCAGCCCGCCCAAGGCCCGCCCCCACCACGGCGCCCGCCGCAGCTCTCTCCGCGGAGCGGGTTCACGCTCCGCGTCGTGCTCCGAGTTGTCCATGCCCCGCTGATGCCCCGCCCCGCGCGCTCCCACTCCGCGAAGTGCGCGGGGGTCGCGGACGCGGGCCCGCTCGGCCGGAGAGCCGCCGCCCGGGCTACCAGGCGCCGCCCGATGCGCCCTGGTTGTGGGCGGAGCGGCCGGGGGCGAAGGACATGCGGTTCCAGGTGTGGCGGCGGCCCCGGATGGCCACCGAGTAGGCGTACATGACCTCGGGGTCGCACATGCCGGGGAGGTAGGAGTCGCCGAAGTGGTGGGCGTCGAAGCCGGCTTCCTTGGCGTTCAGGGCGAGTTGCGGCACGACGTTCGCGTGGGAGCCCTCCTGGCTGGTGCCGATGGCGCCCATGACGATCGCACCCGCGTCCTGGACCGCCGCGACGGCCGTCGCGGCCAGCTCGCGGGTCATGCCGGGCAGGGTGCCGGGCAGCGGCGCGACCACGCCGTCAGCGCCGGCGTCGACGAGGGCGGTCAGCCGCGCGGGGGTGACGCGTTCGGGGCAGCCCGCGTGGTGCATCTTGCCCGACCACAGGGCCGCGTCGTCGCCGAGCCCCTTGCGCAGTTCCTCCGTGACCCGAGCCATGCCGTCGTAGGTGCCGCCCGTCCCGGGGTTGGCGGTGATGCACAGCAGGGCGGCGCCCATGTCGACGAGGCGCCGGGCATGCCCGGAAGTGGCGCGGCGGATCTCCGGGACGTCGCCGGGCTCCAGGTTCACGCCGACGGGGCGACCGATCAGGCGGGCGAGATCGGTGAAGGACGTGAAGGTACCGAGACCGGGCATGACGAGCCGCTCCCCGTCCCAGGCCCGCTCGATGAGGTTGAGGATGACGATGTCGGCGCCGAAGGCGGCCACCAGCTCGGCGTTGTGCACGCCGCGCCCGTCGGGGTGCGGGGAGAGCGCGGCGCGCTCGGCGAAGACCTCGGCCACCATGGTGCGGCCCTCGGCGGCGGCCACCGCCCGGGTCAGCTCCCGGCCGCGCAGGGCGGAGAGGGCGTCGCGGTCGAGGTCGAGGATGCGCGGAGTGGTCATGGCTACGACCCTAGCCACCGGCCGCCCCGGCTCCCGGCCGCCGTTGGTCCCCCGACGTGGGCCCTTGGCCCTGCCCGTTCCCCACTGCCGTACGCGGCCTCCCGGCCCCGACGGGCTGGACCGCCGACCCCGAGCACGCGGACGCGCCGCCCAGTGGACCCTCCAGGTTCCGATCACAGGGCGGCCGTGGCCAGGAGCGCGGCAGTCCGGGCGATGAGGGGGTTGTTCGGCGACGGTCCAGGCCGCCGGCAGACCGGCCCGCAGCCGGTCGCCGCCCGTGGCGTTGCCCAGCAGCCGGCCGGTGAGCCGCCGCCGGTCCGCCGGCCGCGTGCGGTTCCGAGGACGAGGCGCTCGTAGGCCCGCCCCATGGCGCACGGGGTGGTGTCGGTGCCCCGCCAGGGCCCGGCGCTGTTCAGTTTCCGCACGCACGGCATGCCCCGTCGCGGAGCGGACGCGGAAAGCGGTGTCCCACGTGCCCGTGGCCTTCGATCCAGGGTCGGATCGGCGCCTGA
>NZ_JCAXEG010000015.1:0-183734 GCF_059758875.1 Streptomyces sp. GQ60
GCCCGCCCGGGGGCCGTGGACGGCCATGTAGTCGTGCGGGTCGGTGCTGTCCGCCGGGGCGGCGCCCGGACGGCCGTGGCAGCCCGCGGAGTCGAAGACGCTGCCGCTCATTCCTGCTCCTGTCCTTGTGCGTGTTCCTCGTACGAGGTGAGGTACCCGGTGGCCCGGGCCTTGCCCAGGGCGGCCTCACGCGCGCCGGGCGCGTCCAGGGGGCCGTCGACGAGACCGGCGAAGCCGATGGCCACGCGCGCCCCGCCGATGGGCAGCAGCTCCACCACGACGGTCGCTCCGACGTCGAAGCGGACCGAGGAGCCCGCCGGTACGGCGAGCCGGGTGCCGTAGGCGGCGGCGCGGTCGAAGGCGAGGCGCGGGTTCGACTCGAAGAAGTGGAAGTGCGAGGTGACGCTGATGGGCACGCTCGAGGTGTTCCGTACGGCGACGCGCACCGTCGGGGTGATGGCCCGTAGCCCGTACCGTCCCCGGGCAGACCGGCGCCGGGGGCGTCGGCCCCGAGCGAACCCTGCTGCCGGAAGGGGTCGTCGATGACGCAGAGCCTCGTGCCGTCGTCGAAGACGGCCTCGACCTGGATCGAGGCGACCACGTCGGGGACCCCGGGCAGCACCTCGTCGGCGCGGAGCACGAGGCGGCCCGCCTCGATGGCCTCGGCCAGCCTGCGGCCGTCCCGCGCCGCCTCGCACACCGTGTCGGTGATCAGGGCGGTGGCCTCGGGGACGTTGAGCTTCACGCCGCGCGCGCGGCGGGCGCGGGCCAGCTCCGCCGCCGTGAAGATCAGCAGTCGGTCCCGCTCGGTCGGTGTCAGTCGCATACGGCCTCATCTGTATAGGGGAGGGCCGGCCGCCCCCGGTGTACTGCCGCCGCCGGCGCCGCCGGTGCTGGGCTACGGGCGCGGTTCGGCCATCGTGGAGCAGTGGATGCCGCCGCCCCCTGCCATCAGCCGGTCGACGTCGAGCTGGACCACGGTGCGGCCGGGGAAGGCGGCGGCCAGGGCCCGCTTCGCCGCCGCGTCCTTCGCGGAGTCCTCGAACTGGGCGGTGATGACGGCCCCGTTGACCACGTGGAAGTTCATGTACGAGTCGACGAACTCGGGGTTCTTCGAGCGCGTGGTGTCGGGACCGTCGACCTTGATGACGGTCAGGCGTCGGCCACGGGCGTCGGTGGCCGCGGAGAGGATCGAGAACTGCTCGCGGGCGTCGCGCGCCCATACGTCGTCGCGGCCCGCGGGCGGCACCTGGACCATGACCACACCGGGCCGGATGAAGCGCGAGGTCACGTCGATGTGGTCGTCGGTGATGTCCTTGCCCTTGATGCCGGGCACCCAGATCATCTTGTCGGCCCCGTACGCGTGCAGAACGGCGTCCTCGACCTCGGCCCGGCTCCAGCCGCGGTTGCGGTTCTTGTTGACGAGGCTGCTCTCCGTGGCCATCACGGTCCCGTCGCCGTCGGTCTCGATCGACCCGCCCTCGCCGACGAAGTCCGTCTTGCCGAAGGGGAGATGAGACTCGTACGCGATGCTCTCCGCGACGTGGGCGTCGTAGGAGTGGGTCCGCTTGTTGCCCCAGCCGTTGAAGTTCAGGCCGATCGCGTCGACTCCGCCGCGGCCGTCCCGGCGGAAGACCGGCGCGGTGTCGCGCATCCAGAGGTCGTCGGTGCCGATGGCGGTGGTCACCGTCACGGCCGGACCGCACCAGGAGCGGGCGGTGGCGGCCGTGGAGGAGTCCGGCGCGCACAGGACGACGGGCTCGTAGCGCGCGATCGTCTTCGCGATCAGCGCGATGTCCTCCTGAACCCCGGCCAGGGTGCGGCCGCCCCCGATGGACGAGCGCGAGGGCCAGGACATCCAGGTGCGGGCGTGGGGGACGTCGTCGAGGTCGACCCGCCAGCGCTGCACCGCGGCGCTCGGCGACCGGAGCGCCCCCGGGGCCGCGGCGGCCGCGGTCCCGGGCGCGACCCCCGCCGCTCCGAGTCCGGCCGCCCCGAGGACGCGCCTGCGGGAGGGGGTGGAGCCGAAGAACCGGCCGAGGAGGGAGCGGCTGTCGTCGGGGGAGTCGTGCATCGGGGAGCCTCCGGATCACGTGTGGGTACGGGCCGAGAGCGGCCATGGCCAGACCCTGTCACTGACTGAAAATTCAGTCAAGATGCTGAACGTGCGTGATCCCTATGGAGGGAGGGTGGTTGGTCGTACGAAGCCTGCGGCTCAGGCGGTGCGGGAGAGGCGGTCCAGCTCGGCGGCGATGGACGACACCATCAGCTCGCGGGCGTGCGCCAGGGGCAGGCTGCCGCTGAGCCAGCGCGAGCTCAGCCCCTCCACCAGGGCGGTCAGCCGCTCGGCGGCACCGGAGAGGGCGGCGGCTCCGGCCATGGGACGGACCTGCCCGAGCAGCTCGCCCACCTCCTGGATCCATACACGGGTGGCGTCGGCGAGGTCTTCCCGCAGGTCGGGGTCGAACACCGCGCTGGCCCGCAGCTCTCCCCAGGCCGTGCTGTTCTCCCGTACCGCGGGGTCGTCCTGGAACTCCAGCAGGAGCGTCTGCTCCAGCTCGCCCAGGGCGTCGAGGGGCGGATCGGCGGGGTCCCGCTCCGTGGTGTAGCGGCCGGCGCGGTCGTTGATGAACTCCAGGGTGGCGCGGAGGATCCCCGCGCGGTCCTTGAAGTGGTAGTAGATCAAGGCCGTGGACACGCCCGCTTCGGCGGCGAGCTCCTCCACGCGCAGGCCGCGGACACCGCGCCGGGCGATGACCCGCGCGGCGCCTTCCATGATTGCCGTTCGACGATCAGCCACGGTCCGACACCTTACCCGGAGGGGGTGGGTGCCGCGGCGGATGGGGATGGGCCGAAGGCCCGGTCAGCCGTAGGCGGAGGTGGTGAGTGCCGTGATCCGGCGAGAGGAGTAGCGGTGGCTGTTGATCCGGAGGTGCGCGAACGTCGGCATCTCCTCCACGGCGGAGGTGTCGATGCGCAGGGCCAGTTCTCCCGCGAGGCCGAGGGAGCGGAGATGGGGGAAGGCGTGCGGCAGCCGGTCGATCACCTGCTGCACCGGCTGTACGTCCCCTCTGTGCCAGAGGCGGAGATCGGTGACCTGCGCCAGGACGGCGTCGGCCGGGAGGCTCGCGAAGGAGGACGCCTCCAGGCAGAGCGCGTGGAGGGCCGGCAGTCCGGCCATCACCTGCCAGTCCTCGGCCGATGCCGTGGAGACCGCGAAGTCGAGGGACATCAGCCCGGTAAAGCGGGAGAGGCCCCTGAGTCCGTCTGAGGTGAGCCCCACCAGGAGCAGGTGCTGAAGGGGTGCGCTCGGGTGCAGGGTCTCCACGGACCAGTGCACTCCGGCGACTCCATCGATCTGAAGCGTCGCGAGTTCCGGCAGGTGCTTCAGCGCGCTCAGATTCATGGCTGCCTGGCTCTGGATCTCCAGCGTCCGGATGGGCAGCCCGCGGAGCGGGGACAGGTCGACGAGCGCCGGACAGTCCAAGGCGGTGAACGACGAGAGCCTCGTCTGGCCGGTCAGGAATCCCAGATCCCCCACCGGGTGGTCCTTGAGCCTGAGCTTGGCCGGTGTGTGCCGGGAGAGGTACGAGGCGAGCGCCTCCACGGACACGGCGCTGCGGACGTCCAGGGATTCGACAGGCACTTCCAGCCGCTCCAGATGGTGCAACTGCTCGTCGGAGGTGACGGTGTGGTTCAGTCCCTCCGGATCCAGACGCGCGATGACCTCCTCCGCGTACAGCGCGCCGTCGAAGCGGGCCCAGGACCAGACGAGTTGGCTGCGCACCTTGAGCGACGGATGCTGTGAGTAGCTGCCCAGGAGGGGCACGGCGGCATCGGACGGCACCCAGGAAGCCGCGACGACCGTGTGGTAGCCGGCCATCTCATCCTGGCCATCGGGGCCGGACAGGAGGTCCAGGACCAGCGGACCGAGCTCCCCCAGGGCGCGGGCCTCGCTCTCGCTGCGCGGCGGGATCAGCCTGGCCGCGCGTTCCTCCACCCTGTCGCGGACCGCCGGCTCCAGCGTCGTGGCGTGCTCCAGGCAGGCGGCGGCGAGGAGGTAGACGCGGAAGCGGACGTTTTGGTCCCGGGTGCCGTCGCCGAGGCGCAGGATGTCCTCGAACAGAGCCACCCGCTCGCGGGGCCGGGCCAGGGCGACGGCCATGCGGATGACGTCCTCCCACTGGTCGTCGCTGGCGTGCGACGCGAGCAGGCCGAAGTCGCCCTCCTCCACCGCCGCCCGCGCTCCCAGGAAGTCCTGGAAGGTGCGGTGGACGAAGTGCACCGTCCCCGGGGCCGGTTCGCGGAGCAGGCCGCTGCGCTGGAGGAAGTGGTCGAAGACGGCCGGCGCCGCGCCCAGTGCTGCCGCCTCCGGGACGGCGGGGAGGACCCGTCCGATGATGTCCTCGGCCTGGGAGCGGTCCATCTCCGTACGGCCGTTCTTGATCAGCCAGTACGCGAGCCGCTGGAGGAGCTCGAGCTGCGGCTCTTCCCTGAGGTCCGGGACGTCCATGTCCCGCTCACGGTCGCGGCGGCTGATCAGCATGGACAGCGCGGCCTCGTACAAGTCCTTCCGGCCGTGCGGGAGATAACCGCGCCGGTCCCGGTGGAGGGCGCAGATCAGGCCGCACATCAGGGGATTGGTGGCCAGCCTGCCGAGGTCTGCCTTCGAGCGGACGGCGGAGAGGAGCTGAGCCTCGTACGCGTCGAGTTCGCCGCCGGACTCGGAGCCGCCGCGGGCGGCCGCGTGCCAGCGCTTGATGAACGTGGCGGTGTCGGCCGGCCTCATGGAGGACAGCGCCAGTTCGCCGAAGCCCTCCTCGGTGAGCCAGTCCTGGCCCACGGCCGACGGGCGTGACGTGACCAGCCAGCGGTTGTTGTTGTCGCCGTACGTGTCGATGAGGTCCCGCAGCCAGCGGCGGGTCCGCTCCCGTTCCGGTTCCGGGACCTCGTCGATGCCGTCCACGAGGACCAGTCCCCGCCCGGCGGTCAGCACCCGGTGTTCCCATCCGGCGGGCTGGGAGCCGGCGAGGGGACAGCCGATGGCCGCGAGGAAGTCCTTTGGGGCGGGGAGGCGTTCGCCGTGGCGGGTGAGGGTGCGCAGGGGCAGCACGAAGGGGATCCGGTCGCGGAGGTACGCGGGCCGGTCCGGGCGGTCCTGCTGTGCGGCGGTGACGGCCAGCCACTGGACGAGCGTGGTCTTGCCCGAACCGGCCTCGCCCCGCAGGAGGACGCGGGGGGTGCGGGCCAGCGCTTGATCGGCGGGCTGGGACTCCAGGGTCCGCTGTACCGCGAGGAAATCGTCCGCGGTCTCGTAGGCGTCCCAGGAGATCTCGGAGCGCCCCAGCGGAGCCGCCTCCAGACTCAGGTACGCCACGTCCAGCGGCCAGCGCGTCGGTGAATTGCTCAGGTCGATGCCGTAGATGGTGAGCTTGGAGTACTTCTTCGCCACGTACGGCAGGTAGGTGGTCTCGAACGCGACGTCCGCCGCTTCGGGGAGCGGAGTGCGGCGGATCAACTCATCCGTCTTCGACGTGAGTTCGTCCACCGCCCTGGTTTGGCTGACCAGCGCGTGCGCCGTGAAGGTCTTGCGCTGGGTGAAGAACTCCAGGATGTGCAGGGAGGCGGCTGCGAGCAGGGCCTCGTAGAAGTGGGTGGCGTCGGCGGAGAGGTGGCGCTCCGGGCGGTCCGCCGCGCGGCGCAGTTCGCGGGCGAAGGCGTCCGGGCCGAGGCGGACGGCGTCGACGTCCGTGATCGTGAGGTCGCCGAGGGCGTGCAGGGTGCTGGCGACGGCGTCGGTGACGGCTTCGCGTTCGTCCGCCGGGATCCGGCGTTCGCCCGTGCTCAGGGCCTGTTGGACGAGAGCGGCGGCCAGGACGCGTACGTCGGACTCGGTGAGGGTGCGCTTCTCGCCCCTGAACGAGACGTACCCGGAGAGCCGGACCGGCTTGTCGACCAGCCCCGCCCCGGGGGCGTCGGCGACGAAGAACTTCCTGATGAGCGGGCCGATCACGGCCGTCGCCAACTTGAGCCCGATGGCTGTGGGTTCCATGTGTGCCCCCCGTAGAGCTGTGCTGGTGCCCGCCCGACGCGATTGTAGGGCGCGCGCCGCTCACCCCGCCGGGAGAGCGGGCTACGGCATCATGGCTCGGAGATCGGGCGAGGGGGATCGCGGTGGCACAGGACGAGGTGCGCGGCAGTGTCGTGGTGGCCGGGCGGTACCGCCTGGAAGACAGGCTGGGCCGGGGCGGGATGGGCACCGTCTGGCGGGCCGTCGACGAACTCCTCGGCCGTCCGGTAGCCGTCAAGGAACTGCACGTGGGTGAGGGCGACGGGGACGGTGTGGCCGCGGGGGCGCTGCGCGAGGCACGTGCCGTGGCCCACGTGCGCCACCCCCATGTCGTCGTCGTCCACGATGTCGTCGAGCACGACGGCCGCCCTTGCATCGTGATGGAACTGGTCGACGGCGGGTCGCTCGCCGACCTGATCTCCGCCGGGAAGACCCTCACCCCGGTCGAAACGGCCAGGACCGCACTCGCCCTGCTCGGCGCCCTGACCGCGGCGCACGGCCGGGGGGTGCTCCACCGGGACGTCAAACCGGCCAACGTCCTCGTGGAGTCGGGAACCGGCCGGGTGGTGCTCACCGACTTCGGCATCGCCCGGTTCTCCGGGGCCACCACCATCAGCGAGACGGGCGCCTTCGTCGGCTCGCCCGAGTACACCGCTCCGGAGCGGATGCAGGGGGCCGAGGCCGGGCCGGCCGCCGATCTGTGGTCGCTCGGCACGCTCATGTGCACCGCGCTGACCGGGGAGTCCCCCTTCCACCGCGATTCGCTGGGCGGCGTCCTGCACGCCGTCGTCTCCGCGGAGATCCGCCCGCCCGCCCAGGCCGGGCCGCTCCTGCCGGTGATCCGGGGCCTGCTGGAACGCGACCCGGAGCGCAGGATGACGGCCGCGGAGGCGGACCGGCTGTTGTCGGCGTACCTGGCCGGCGGCCGCGGCGGCGGCTCCGTACCGGCCGACCGTGCGCCCGTGCCCCTTGACGGGATGCCCGCCTCCGGGTCGGCGGCCGGCCCCCACTCCGCCGGCGGGCCTCCGCCGGCCCCGGAGTCCGAGGGGCTGACGGCCCCGGCCGTGGCTCCGCGCCCGACGGCCAGGCAGCGCGTCGCCACCCGGCCGGGCCTGCGGCTCGGCCTGATCGCGGCCGCCACCGTCCTGGCGGCGGCCGCGGCGGTGGTGGGAGCCGACCCGTTGCGCTCGCTGTTCGGGGTGGAGGAGCCGGGGCAGGGGTCGCGGAGCGCGCCGGCGGTGCCCGGCGGACCCGCGAGCCCGCCCTCGACCCGGGACGGGGCCGCCGCCACTCCGAGTCCGGTGGGCGTGACCCCGAGCGGACCGCCCTCCGGGTACCGGACCGCCGCCGACCCGCAGGGCTTCGCCATCGCCGTGCCCGAGGGGTACCAACGGGCGACCGACGACCAACGGGTCTTCTACGTCTCCCCGGACGGTGCCTTCCGCATCGGGATCCGGGTGAAGATGCCGGTGCCCGGCGGCCCGCTCGGCGTGATGCGGCAGGCCCACGCCAAGGGGCCGGACACCAACCCCGGCTATCGCGGCGGCACGGTCGTCTCCACGACCCATCACGAAAGTCCGGCGGCGCTCTGGGAGTTCACCTGGAACGGGTTCAGTCCGGCCGAGGGCGCCCGGCACACCTACGACCTCTGCTGGGACCAGAACGGCCGGATGTACGACATCTGGGTCTCCGCCCCGGCGGGTGAACTGGTCGCAGCCAAGCGGCACTTCGACACCGCCGTGGCCACCTTCGTCCCCGGCGCCCCCGGCTCCGTCGCGCCCTGAACGCCACTGCCCCGCACAGGCTCCGGTCAGGTCCGCAGCACCACGAGCCCGTCGAGCCCGCCGGGCGTCCGCAGGCTGCCGGGCACCAGCGGGGCGAAGGTGCGCGGCAGCGCCAGGCCCGGCGCCCCGTCGCCCTCGCGGGCGTCGAAGAGGTACGCCGCCTCCGAGGCGCTGTCGCTGACCAGATGGGGCCCGTCCGCCCCGGCCGTGGCCCGCGTCAGCGGAGTCCGGAAGAGGCTGCGCAGCTGGCGCAGTGTCTCCGCGGTGACCGGTACCGGCATCGGCTGCCGCTCCTCCGGCCTCCACGCGGACTCCGGGCCGGCCGCGCCGTCGGCCGGGCCCGGCCCGCCCGGACCGTCGGCCGCGAACACGGAGTCGAGGGCGCTCGTACCGTCCGCACCGCCCGACCCGTCCGACCCGTCCGTGCCGCCCGTGCCGTCCGGCGGGATCGCCCCCGCCAGCAGCAGCGCCAGCAGCACCGGAACCGCCTTGAGGCGCAGCGCCTCGGTGGCCCGGCCCAGCCGGTGCGCGTGGCCGCCGGGCAGGGACAGCGCGAGGCTGCCCGCCGCGTCGCCGAGCGCGAGCGGCACCGCCGCGCACACCACGCCGGGGGCGTACTCGCGCAGGTCGAAGACGGGGGCCCCGGGGGCCACCGCGTCGAGCGCGCTGAACAGGGCCCGGCTGTCGGTGATGGTCCGCTCGGTCAGCCGGGCGGGCCGGTGCCGGGCCACGTGGTCGGCGCGGCCGTCGTGGTCGAGCTGGCTCAGCAGGCACTTGCCCACCGCGCTGGCGTGCGCGGCATCGCGGAAGTCCACCCACTCCCGCACCGGCGGGGCGCCGGGTCCGTCCGCCATCTGGGTGATCCGGACCTCCCCCTCCGCGTACCGGCTCAGGTACACGGCCGCGCCCGCGCTGTCCCGCGCCAGGGACAGCGTGCGCTGCAACTGGCCCGCCAGGCCCCGGCCGCCCGGGGCCGCGAGCCGGTCGAGGGCAGGCCCCGGGGCGTAGACCCCGACGCCGGACCGGTACGCGTACTCCTCCTCGCAGAGCATCGACAGCAGCGGCCCGAGCTCCGCCTCGGCCAGGCCGGCCTCCCGCCCGAGCCGCCCGGCCCGTACGCCGAGCGGCCGCCGCTGCAGGACCCGTACGACGGCCAGGGCGCGCCGCGCCGCCGCCAGGGCCTCGCCCCCGCCGGGCTGGACGACGGTCCCGCGGGCCGCCGCCGTCAGCGCGGGGTGGCGCAGCGGGCCCGCCCCCAGCCGGGGAGGCCGGGGCGGCCGCGGCGGAGCGGGCACCGGCGGCCGGAACGCGTCCAGCGCCAGGGCCACCCCCGGCCTGGGGAGCGGCACCGGGCCCAGGTCGGGGTCTTCGAGCTGGTCGACGTAGCGCAGGACGGCCGCCTGGGCGCACAACCGCACCTCGCGGAGCTCCCGGCGCCCGCTCGGCCGGAAGCGGCGCCGGCCCAACTCGCGGGCCCAGAACCGGGCGTCGTGGTGCTCGCCCCGCCGCGAGTGGTCCAGGAAGAGGCAGTACGCGGCGTGCGTGGTCCGGCTGCGCCCGGACCCGGCGGCGAACTGCCACCAGAACCGGGCCCCTTCGCGCAGCCCGGCCAGGTGCAGCAGACAGCCGAAGACCACGGCTCCGGGCAGGTCGGCGTGGCCGCCGCTCTCGAAGGCGTCGAGCCGCTCCCGGGCCCCCGTGGCGCAAACGGAGGCCAGACAGGCGGCCTTGAGGTCGCGGCCGGCCCGCTCGGCGTCCAGCGGCAGGTCGCGCAGGGGGTCGCTCCAGCCCGGCGCACGGCGCCGGGCGTGGGCCCCGGCGCGCCTGGAGGCCGGTGCGGAGGCCGGCTTCGACGCCGGATTCACGGCGTCGGCGCTCCGCAGCAGCCGGGCCTCCGCCGCGCCCACGTCGTAGTGCGGATAGCGGTCGCGCACGCT
Source organism: Streptomyces sp. GQ60 (assembly GCF_059758875.1). NCBI lineage: Bacteria > Bacillati > Actinomycetota > Actinomycetes > Kitasatosporales > Streptomycetaceae > Streptomyces > Streptomyces sp. GQ60. The sequence continues at coordinate 9,792 of NZ_JCAXEG010000015.1, forward strand.
GGCCCGGGCCAGGAACTGCTCCAGGGAACGCGGGAGTCCGCCGTCCTCGCGACGGGTTCCGCGGCTCGTGTTGCGGTTCATGACTCGGCGGACGTGTCGAGCAGCCGGGCGAGCCGCCGCTGCGCCTGGCCGAGGTGCGAGCGGACCGTGGCCTCGTCCACACCCATGATCGCGGCGGCTTCGCCGGGGGTGCACTGGAGTCCGTACCGCAGCAGCACGGCGTCGCGCTGCCGTTCGGCGAGCCGGGAGACGGCGGAGTAGAAGCGGATGGTGTCGGTGAGCACCTCGTACTGGTCGGCTTCCGCGTGGGCCTCCTTGAGCGCAGCCTCGAAGGCACTGGTGTCCATCGGCTCCGGGCAGGGGCTGCGGAGGAACTGGCGGTCGATCAGCCGCTGTTTGAGAACGGTCCACGCGTAGGCGTCGAGCCGGTCCATGTGCAGCATCCGCAGCCATTCGCACATGATCGAGTCGAAGGCGGCGTCGACCGCCTCCTCGGCCGCCGCGTCCGAGCCCAGTTGCAGGTACGCGAACCGCATGTAGGCCGGTCGCCGGTCGGCGTGGAAGGCCCAGTACGACACGCGCGCCGTCGAATCCCACTGGCTCATGGGCGCCGGTCGCCGTCGCCGGCTCGGCAGACCCACGGCCCCGCCACCGGACTCCTCCGGACCGCTGCCATCGCTCACCGCTCCACCCCATCCCGTGTGCGGGGCAAGGAAATCAGCGCGGGCGCACTCGGAGGGCGCAGAGTTGAAAGCTGGCAGAATTACGTTCGGTGATGATCACGTGCTGATCGATGTCGATCACACGCCCGCTCAACCAGCACAAACGCATATGCCGTTCTCCTGTGCGTCCGGTTCGCGCCCTGCCGGAGGGCACGGCGTGTGACCATCCCAAGATTCACTCGTTTGTCGGAGGGTGGGCACAACACAGCGATTCGGCTCCACCGCCGTGGAGCAGGCCGAGGCCGTCCTCGTCGAGCACTACCCCCAACTGGTACGGCTCGCCTACGTGACGCTCCCGGTCACCCTGGGCCGCCATGGCCGGGTACTCCTCGCGCACAGGGCGGTCCAGCGGGCACTCCCGCGCGGCGGGCGCGGCAGTACGCGGGGACCGGCCGGAGCCGACGGGCCGGGCGGCCCCCTGACCCAGGTGCGCGTACGGGTCCTGCGCGCGAGCCTCGCTCCGTCCGGCCGGGCCCGCATCGCTGCGGCCGGGCTCGGGTGGCCGCCGGTGCCGCCCTTCGTCTGGGGGCTGCGGCTGTGGCCCCCGGCGGGCGGGATCGACGAGCCCGCCCGGATGCTGGGCGCGGCGCCGGGGCCGGTCCGGGCCGCCTTCGTCCTGCACGGCATGGACGGACTGCCCGAGGAGGCGGTGGCCCGGCTGCTCGGCGCCGCCGGGGTGGCGGACCCGGCGGACGCCGTGCGGGAGGCGCTGGCCGCTTGGCGGGAGTGGGCGGCCCTCGCCCCGGGGCAGGGGCTGGGGCTGGGGCAGGAGCCGGGGTCCGGGGCTGGGTATGGGTATGGGGCGCCGCCGGGGGCCGGGGCCCGGGGTGCTTCCGGTGCCTTCGCCGGTACAGGCGCCGGCGGGAGTGTGCGTGCCCCTGCCGGGCACGCGGCTGGGGAAACGCTCCTGCGGGGGCCGGGCGGCGCCGAGTTCGATGCCGCCGTGGTCAGTGCCCGCCCCACCGACCTGCTGCGCCGGCGCCGCCGGACCCGGGCCGGCTGGACCGCCGTGCTCGCGCTGGCCCTGGCCGCCGGGGTCCTCGCGGCCGACGGGTCGCCGCCCCGCCCCGAGGCCTCGCCGCTCGCCGGACCGGCCGCCGCCGGGGCACTGGACCCGGCCCGGCTGGTCCGCGTTCCGGCCGAGGCCTGGGCGGACACCGCCCGCGTCGACTTCACCGCCTGGCCCGCCCGCGGCGCCCGCACCGCCGACCGCGGCCTGCTCGCCCGCGCCCTGGCGGCCTGGGCCGCCCGGCCCCCGGAGGTGGCGGTGACGGCCGCGCCGGGGACGGCCACCGATGCGCCGCTGCGCGCGCCGCAGCTCCTGTACGCGGGGGACGTCGCCGGGCGGGCGGTCGTGCTGCTGCTCGACGGGGACCGGGTGGTTCGATACGGCGAACCCGCGAACGGTGCGGACGGCAGCGGGGGGCCGCGCGGCCGGGAGCTCGCGTTCGCCCGTACCGACGACGCGAACGTGACCACCGCCGCCGCGCTGACCCTGAGCCGCTCACCCGGGATCGGGATCGGGAACGGGAACGGGACCGGGACCACGGACGGGGGCCGGGCCAGGTACCTGCTCGCGCCGTGGATCGCCCGGGCCGGCACCCGCGACCTGCTCCGGACGGGGGACGCGGCCAAGCCGCTGGCCGTCTCCGCCGACGGGGTCACCGAGGAGACCGGGGTGCCCCGTACGGACGGCTCCGGCGGCGCCTGCGCGGCGTGGCCCGTGCTGGAGCTGACCTCCTCCGCCCGCATCGTGGAGAAGCACGCCTTCGTCCTCGCCGACCTGGGCGCGCTGACCCCCGTACACCTGACCTACACGCCGCTGCCCGACGGTCCGGCGGCGGTGGCCGCACGCCAGCCGCGCGAGGCCACCGGCCCGGCCGCGCGGGCGGCGTGGGCGCCGGCCGCCTGCCGGCTGCGGGAGTACCGGGCCGGCGGGGTACGGGCCGTCAACGTCTGGGACTTCGCCGAATCCGAACTCCCCGACGGCGCGGGCCGGGCCGTCTGGACCTGCGCGCGGGCCTCCGGCTGGGCCGGTCCGGGCGACGTCCTGGTCCAGTTGCGCCCGCCCGCCGGACCGCCCCGGGACGTGGCCCGGTCCCGCGGGACCGCCGCGTGCGGACGGTTCGGCCAGCACCTCCTCGCGGGCACCCGGTGGAGGTCTCCGGCCGGCCGCTGGTACCTGCTGGCGGCGGGCAGCCGCGAGGTCGCGGGCATCACGGCGGCCGGCGCCGTCCGCGCGGAGGCCGCGGGCCGGACCCTGACCGTCCCCGTCGCCGGTCCGCAGGGACCCTCGGCCACCCTGACGGGCAGACTCGCCGGCGGCGTCCGGATCACCGCGATCGACGGCGCCCGGGGCGGCCGCGACTGACCGCCCGCGGCCGGGGGCGCCCGCCGCTCCCGCCGCGCCCGCCGCTCGCCCGAGCACCGTCCGCGGCCGCCGCGGACGGTGTCCCGCGGGCGTGGACGGCGGTTCGGGCGCTGTCCGGCCCGCTGTACCATGGCCGCAGCGCGAGGGCCGTGACGGAGTGGTCACAGTCCTCGCTTTTGCGTTGTCCACCCCGAAGAAATGCGGCGCGTGGCGTTTCGGCGGTTCGATACGATGAACCGCACGTCACGTCGTAACCGGCATATATGAAATGGAGCATCCGAGGATGGCTCGACACCTGATCACCAGCGCGCTTCCCTACATCAACGGGATCAAGCACCTGGGCAACATGGTCGGGTCGATGCTTCCGGCGGATGTGTACTCCCGGTACCTCCGCCAGCGCGGCCACGACGTCCTCTACATCTGCGCCACCGACGAGCACGGCACCCCCGCCGAGCTCGCCGCGAAGGCGGCCGGCCTCTCGGTCGCCGAGTTCTGCGCGCAGGCCCACGACGCCCAGAAGGCGGTCTACGACGGCTTCGAGCTGTCCTTCGACTACTTCGGCCGCAGCTCCTCGGAGCAGAACCGCGAGATCACCCAGCACTTCGCGCGCCAGCTCGAGAAGAACGGCTTCATCGAGGAGCGCGCGATCCGGCAGGTCTACTCGCCGGTCGACGGCCGCTTCCTGCCGGACCGCTACGTAGAGGGCACCTGTCCGCACTGCGGCTACGACAAGGCCCGCGGCGACCAGTGCGAGAACTGCACCCGCGTCCTGGACCCCACGGACCTGATCGAGCCCCGCTCGGCCATCTCCGGCTCCACCGAGCTGGAGGTCCGCGAGACCAAGCACCTCTTCCTCCTCCAGTCCAAGCTCCAGGTCGAGGTCGAGGCCTGGGTCGCGGAGCACGAGGAGGAGTGGCCGCAGCTCGCGTCCTCCATCGCCCGCAAGTGGCTGACCGAGGGCCTGCACGACCGCGCCATCACCCGCGACCTCGACTGGGGCGTCCCGGTCCCGGCCGACACGTGGCCCGAGCTGGCCGCCGACGGCAAGGTGTTCTACGTCTGGTTCGACGCCCCGATCGAGTACATCGCCTCCACCAAGGAGTGGGCGGACGCCGACCCGGCGAACCGCGACTACACGTCCTGGTGGTACGAGGCCGAGGACGTCCGCTACACCCAGTTCATGGCCAAGGACAACGTCCCGTTCCACACGGTGATGTTCCCCGCCACCGAGCTCGGCGTCCGCGAGCCGTGGAAGATGGTCGACTACGTCAAGGCCTTCAACTGGCTGACCTACTACGGCGGCAAGTTCTCCACCTCGCAGAAGCGCGGCGTCTTCACCGACCAGGCGCTGGAGATCCTCCCGGCCGACTTCTGGCGCTACTTCCTCATCGCCAACGCGCCCGAGTCCGACGACTCCTCCTTCACGTGGGAGCACTTCGCCGCCACGGTGAACAAGGACCTCGGCGGCACCCTGGGCAACTTCGTCAACCGCGTACTGACCTTCTCCCGCAAGAAGTTCGGCGACGAGGTCCCCGCGGGCAGCCCCGCGGGCGAGGTCGAGGCCAAGCTGGGCGCGCAGATCGCCGAACTGCTGGCCGAGTACGAGGGCCACATGGACGCCCTCCAGTACCGCAAGGCCGCAGCCGCGCTGCGCGCCCTGTGGTCGGCCGGAAACGCCTACCTCGACGAGAAGGCCCCCTGGACGGAGGTCAAGACCGACCTGGAGGGCGCGGCGCTCACCCTGCGCACGGCGATGAACCTCATCCACCTCTACTCGGTGGTCTCCGAGCCGTTCATCCCGGCCTCGGCGCGCGCCATGCGCTCCGCGTTCGACCTCGCCGACGACACGGCCACCTGGGTCACCCCGGAGCAGGCCGCGTCCCTCGACGCGGTGCCGGCGGGCGCCCCGTTCACGGTTCCGGCGGTGCTCTTCCCGAGGGTCACCGAAGAGGACCTGGAGTCGTACCGCGAGCGCTTCGGCGGCAACCCCGAGGCCTGAGCCGGACCGGCTTCCAGGGCGGGCGCCACGGCGCCAGGGCACTCGGACGCCAGGGCATCCGGGCATCAACCTACGCAGGGGCGCGACCCGTTGGGGTCGCGCCCCTGCGCGCGTTCCTCACGGCCGTACGCCGCCGAACGCCCGCGGGTTGAAACGGGTCAGCGCGTGCTCCTCGCGCAGGGATTCCAGCCGCCGCAGCGCGTCGGCGCCGTAGAAGCCCTCCAGCAGCTCCGCGTCCAGCTCGTGGGAGCCGTACAGGTACGGGCGGCCCTTCGCCTGCGCGCAGGCCGCCAGCAGCTCGCGCAGCACTCGCCGGGTCTCGGCCACCGCGTGGGTGTCGGACTTCTCGATGGTGGTGAACACGCCGATGCCGTACTGGACCGGGGCGTCGAGCGACGGTGCGAAGACGAACGGCGTCGCCGCTTCGGGACGCTTGATGACCAGGAAGTACAGGCTGATCAGGTTGTCCGCGAACGGGGACTCGCGGGTCAGCTCCTCCAGGGTCTTCGTGATCCCCTCGAAGCCCGCTTCGTCGAAGACGTAGTCGGCCCAGAGGTTCACGCGCGACGCGTCCTGAAGGACGGGCAGGAGGTGCTGGTCGACCTCCTGGTGCAGCAGCAGGGAATAGTCGGGTGCGGGCAGCACGGTGCCCGGCTCGCCGGCCGCCACGGCTTCCGCGGCCTCCGCCGAGAAGGAGATCTGCGAATACCAGGAGGTCCGGTCGTACATGCCGAAATAGCCGGAAACCGCGGGATCGCCTGCGACGTCCTTCATGAATTCCGCCAGCTCGGACATTCCCGTGTGCGAAATCCTGGAGACGGGAGTGACCGCCCGGTACGGCACGGTGCGGAGCACCGCGGTCCTGATGAACCCGACCTGTCCCAGGCCGCCCAGGGCGAACCGGAACAGCTCGGAATTCTCCTGGCGGGAGCAGGTCCGTGAACGGCCCGTTCCGTTGATGAGCTCGATCTCTTCCACCTGGTCGATCTGGAGTCCCGAGCGCAGGGAACCGTGGCCGAAACCTCCTATGGACAGGGTTCCGCCCACCGTGAGATCCAGATAGCTGGGCAGGACGGGATTGGCGCGGCCGTGCCCGTTCAGCCATTTCTCCAGCGCGTGCCAGGTCATTCCGCTCGGAACTTCCACGCGGTGTTCCCCGTCGGTGAAGCGCGGCTCCGCGTCTTCGCGGAAATTGTCCAGCACGGTCCCGGAGGCGAGGGTCTGGGTGTTGCACGAGCGGCCTGCGCCCCGTACCGCCGTGTCCTTGCCGGACGCGGCCGCCTCGGCCATGAGGTCGCCGACGCCTCCGTCCGCGCCTTCCCGGACCACTTTTCCGGGGGTGATGGAGAGGGACCGTCCGAAATCGCTGCTGAATGTGCTCATCGTGCGCCACCTTTCCCGGAATTCCCTCCGGGTTACGCCGCATGGGAACCTGACAATTGACCGGCAGGTTGCTGGAGTTGGAGAAGCCAGGGGAGACTAACACGGCACCTGACCCGCTCCGGAAGGGTGCGGGGCGGTCGTGGTGCGGCGGCTGTAGGGATGCTCCATGCGGGCTCTATCGGCCCCTGTCAGGCTTCTGGAAAGGGTTGACCGCAGTGCGACTGATGGGCGGAGGTAACTGCTTTGCTTACACGCAGTGGAGAAAAGGACAGGTCGGAAATCCGGCAGGACTTCATCTCGGATTACGACGGGCTCGCCGATGAGTGGTGGGATCCGAGGGGGGCGCTGGCGCCACTGAGCTGGATCGCGAAGGCTCGGGCCGAATTCGTTCCCGCCGCCCGCGGCGAGAAGGCCGCTCTGCTCGACGTCGCCTGTGGCGGAGGCCTGTTCGGCCCGCACGCGGCGGCCAAGGGCTACCGCGTGGTCGGCGTCGACCTGTCGGAGATGTCGCTCCGCGAGGCGCTGCGGCACGGCTTCGACGAGGTCGTCCGCGCCGATGTGTCCCGACTCCCCTTCGATGACGAGTCGTTCGACGTCGTCACCGCGGGGCAGTGCCTGGAGCACGTACCCGACCCGTACGCGGTGGTGGCGGAGGCGTGCCGGGTCCTGCGGCCCGGAGGCACGCTGATCGTCGACACCATCGCCGATACGCGGATGGCCAGGCTGGTCTCCATCACCCTCGCCGAGAACCTCCCGCTCCCCGGCCGGCCGCCCCGCGGCACCCACGACCACCGGCTCTTCGTCAACCGGGAGCGGTTGACCCGGGCCGCGCGGGAGCACGGGGTCGAGCTCGAACTGCTCGGCCTGCGCCCGAGGATGCGCGAGATGGCCCGCTTCGCGGCCGGCCGGCTCGACGAGGTGAGCATGGTGCGCACGAAGTCCACGTCCGTCCTCTATCTGGGCGTGGGGTCGAAGAGATGACCCTCCAGCAGCGGGCGGTGCGCAGCCACCCCGTGCGGAACTGGGTGGCCGGCGCCCGGCTCAAGACCCTGCCCGTCACCTTCGCCCCGCTCGCGGTGGGCCTGGCACTCGCCCACGAGGCCGGGGCCGTGGACTGGTGGCACGCCGCCCTGACGGCCGTGCTCGTCCTGGGCTTCGTCCTGGGGACCAACTTCTTCAACGACTACAGCGACGGGGTCCGGGGCGTCGACGACCACCGGGCGGGCCCGGCCCGGCTGGTGGGCTCGGGACAGGCCACGCCCGGGCAGGTCTTCCGGCACGGAGTGGTCCTGTACGCGGCCGGGGCCCTGGCCGGGCTGGTCCTGGCCGTACTGGTCTCGTGGTGGGTGCTCGCGCTGACCGTGTCCCTCGCCCTCGGCGGCTGGTTCTACACCGGCGGTTCACGGCCCTACGGCTACCGCGGGCTGGGCGAGATCAGCATCTTCCTCTATCACGGCGTCGTCTTCGTGTGCGCCCCCGTCTACATCCAGCTCGGCCACGTGCCCCTGATCGCCCTCGGCGCGTCCGTGCCCCTCGGCTTCCTCGCCTGCGCGCTGCTGACCACGAACAACCTCCGCGACATCCCGACCGACGCGGCCGCGGGGAAGATCACCCTCGCCGTGCGGCTGGGCGCCGGACCGACCCGGCGGTTCTACGTCCTCTGCGTGGCCGCGGCCTTCGTGTCCACACTGCTCCTCGGCTCGGCCCGGCCCGGGGCGTTCCTCGTCCTCGGCGCGGTCCCGGCGGCCGTCCTCCCGGTGCGCCGAGTACTGAGCGGGGCGGCGGGCCGCGACCTGATCCCGGCACTGGAGCACACCTGTCTCCTGCTGCTCGCGTTCGGGTCGCTCCAGGCGATCGGGCTGGCCCTGTGACGGCCATGGGGGAGAAGGAGCGTCCCGACCACGAAGTCCTCGTCATCGGCGCGGGGTTCTCGGGCATCGGAGCAGCGCTCGGCCTGCGCCGCGCGGGCATCGACGACTTCGTCATCCTGGAGGAGCGGGACGGCGTCGGCGGAAGCTGGTACGCCAACACGTACCCCGGCGTCGCCGTGGACATCTCCGCCTTCTCCTACTCCTTCGCCGCCGAACCCTACGCGTCCTGGTCCCGGGTCTTCCCCCCGGGAGAGGAGCTGAAGGCGTACGCCGACCACTGCATCGACGCGTACGCCCTGCGCCCCCGCCTGCGGTTCAACTCGCGCGTGGAGCAAGCCGATTACAACGAGTCCACGCACATGTGGCAGGTGGTCCTCGCCGACGGCGCCTCGCTGACCGCGCGCTTCGTCATCTGCGCCACCGGGTGGCTCACCAAGCCCAAGACGCCGGCCATCGCCGGCCTCGACACGTTCAAGGGCGACCTTGTCCACACGGCACGGTGGGACCGGTCCCTGGACCTGGACGGCAAGCGGGTGGGAGTCGTCGGCACCGGCGCCTCGGCCGTGCAGATCGTTCCGGAGATCGCCGACCGGACGGAGCGGCTCCACGTCTACCAGCGGACCCCCGTCTGGCTGCTCCCGAAGCCGGACGTCGCGGTGCCCGAGTCCGTCCGCCGGCTCTTCCGGAAGGTTCCCGCGACACAGCGGGCGATCCGGCTGCTCACGGACGTCGTGACCGAGCTCAGCTTCGTGATCGCCATGGTCCACTACCGGCGCTTCCCGTTCCTGGCGAAGGCCGGGGAAGCGGCGTCCAAGCTCTACCTGCGGCGCCAGGTGAAGGGCGATCGCACGCTGATGCGCGAGCTGACGCCCTCCTACCGGGTGGGCTGCAAGCGGCCGTCGCTGAGCAAGGGCTACTGGCGCGCCTTCACCCGCGAGAACGTCGAGCTCGTCACCGAGCCCATCGAGGAGATCACCCCCTCCGGCATCCGCACCACGGACGGCGAGGAGCAGGACCTCGACGTGCTGATCCTCGCCACCGGATTCCACGTGCTCGACAACCTGCCCCCCTTCCCGATGCGCGGCCGAGGGGGCCGGGACCTCAAGGAGTTCTGGAAGACCGAGCGCTTCCAGACGTACGAGGGCACCTCGATCAAGGGCTATCCGAACCTGTGGTTCATCGTCGGCCCCTATTCCTTCACCGGCGGGTCCTGGTTCGGAATGATCGACTACCAGGTGACCCACGCCCTGCGGGTGATCGGCGAGGCCCGGCGGCGCCGGGCCACGGAAGCGGTCGTCCGCCCGGAGAAGCACGACGGCTCCTTCCGGCGGAACCTGCGCCGCATGCGCAACACCGTCTTCCTGGACTCGAGTTGCCAGGGCACGAACAGCTACTACCTCGACGAGCACGGTGACGCGCCGGCCGTCCGGCCCGCTTCCACCTACGAAGCGGCCTGGCGGGCCCGGCACTTCGACCTGGACGACTACAGCTACGAACGATGAGCCCTGCGGCCCGGTCGGCCGCAGGAGACACCAATGCCTGGGAGGCAGTTGTGATGCGTTTGAGCGAGGTGCGCGGAAGGGACCGCGCGCTGTGCTTCCTGTACGGGGCGTCAGCCCTGATCGGTTTGGGCGTCATGGGGACGATGGCCGTCGCGTTCGTCGTCCAGAACGCCGACGCAGGTGCGGCCGGGGTCGTGGAGAACTTCCTCCGTGATGCGACGACCAATCTGGCGTCCCAGTTCGTCTACATGGACCTGGTGCTGGTCTGGGCGGCCGTCGGCGCGTACATGATCGTGGAGGGCCGGCGGTACGGCATCCGGCACGTGTGGGCGTACATCGTCGGCGCCCCGGCCATCGCCCTGATCGTGACCTACGGACTCTTCATGCTCGTCCGCCAGTTGAAGATCGCGGCCCTGCGCGAAGCCGGGTCGCCGTCCGCCGGGGCCGAAGAAGCGGCAGCCGCCCCGGCGCCGCGGTCCGTGCCGACGCCGGTCTCGCGATGAGTGACGGGATGGCCCACAAGGTCGCCCTGGTGACCGGCGCGGCCGGCGGCATCGGTTCGGCCGTGGTCCGCCTGCTCGCCGAACAGGGCACGGTGGTCGCCGCCGTGGACCTGGACAACGGGCAGCTCTGGGAAACGGTCGAGAAGCTCACCGCCGAGGACCTGCCCGTACGGGGCCACCCGGCGGACGTGACGTCGAGTACGGACGTCGATGCCGTGGTGGAGGCGGTCGAGGAACAACTGGGGCCCATCGACTACCTGGTGAACGCCGCCGGCGTACTCCGCCTGGGCGAGGTCACGGACCTGAGCGACCAGGAGTGGTACTTCACCTTCGCGGTCAACGCGAACGGGGTCTTCTTCGTGTCCCGCGCCGTGGCCAGACGCATGGTGGCGCGCCGCAGGGGCTCCATCGTCACCGTCGCGTCGAACGCCGCGGGCACCGCCCGCTCGCACATGGCCGCCTACGCCGCGTCCAAGGCGGCGGCGATCGCCTTCACCAAGTGCATGGGCCTGGAGGTCGCCCGGTACGGCGTCCGCTGCAACGTGGTCACCCCCGGCTCCACGGACACCCACATGCTGCACGGCATGCACGCCGACGGGAGCGCGGTCGCCGCCTCCGTGGCGGGGGACCCGGACGCCTACCGGACCGGCATACCGCTGGGAAAGGTGGCGAGCCCGGAGGACGTCGCCCACGCCATCCGCTTCCTGCTGTCCGACGAGGCCGGGCACATCACCCTGCAGGGCCTGACCGTCGACGGCGGGGCGACCCTCGGGGTGTAGCCCCTGCCGCACCGCCGCACCGCCGCACCGCCGCACCGCCGCACCGCCGCACCGCGTGCCGACGTCGCCCGCGCGGGTCCGCGCGGGTCCGCTCCTTCCACCGATCGCATCCCGAAAGGACCGACCACCGCATGGCAGGCCTACCTTCCATCGATCCCTACCCGATGCCCCTGCCCGGTGAGTTTCCTCCCGCGGCGGTCGGCTGGCGGGTGGACCCGCGGCGCGCCGTGCTGCTCGTCCACGACATGCAGGAGTACTTCCTCCGGCCGTTCGCGCGGGGAACCTCCCCCGGGGACCCGCTCGTGAGCAACGCGACCCTGCTGCGCCGGCGCTGCGCAGAACTGGGCGTCCCCGTCGCCTACACGGCCCAGCCCGGCGGGATGACACCCGCGGAGCGGGGCCTGCTCGCGGACTTCTGGGGACCCGGGATGCGTACCTCGCCGGAGCACCGCCAAGTCGTCGCGGGACTCGAACCGGCCCCGGAAGACTGGGTGTTCACCAAATGGCGCTACAGCGCCTTCTTCAACTCGGGCCTGCTGGAACGGCTGCGGGCCGAAGGCCGCGATCAGCTCGTCATCTGCGGGGTCTACGCCCACGTGGGGGTCCTGATGACGGCCGTGGACGCCTTCACGCACGACATCCAGCCGTTCCTGGTGGGCGACGCCGTCGCGGACTTCTCCGCCTCCTACCACCGGCTGGCCCTGGAGTACGCGGCCGAGCGGTGCGCCGCCGTCGTCACCACCGCCTCCGTCTACGAGGCGCTGGCCGCCCTGCCGACAGGGGGGCGGCGTTGACCGGGACCGGTGGGACCGCGGCCGGCGGGACCGCGGCCGGGCCGCGCGCCGCCTCGGCCCCGGACCTCCTCGCCCGGGTCCTGGACGGCTCCGCGGGGGCCTTCGCCCTCTTGTACCGCCCGGAGACCAAGGCGCCGGGCACCCTCGAAGTGCTGCTCGCCGATACGGCCGCCTGCGCCACACTGGCCGACCTCCCGCTCACGGACCCCGCCGACCCCACGGACCCGGCCGGCACGGGCGAGGTGCTCGCCCTGGTGCCGTACCGGCAGATCACCGAGCGCGGGTTCGCCGCCCTCGACGACGGCGAGCCGCTGCTCGCGCTGACCGTCACGGACCGGCAGGACCTCCCGCTCGCCGCGGCCCTGCGGCGGCTGCCCAACGATCCCGTCAAGGTCGAATCCGAGGAGTTCGACCTCTCGGACGAGGCGTACGCGGACATCGTGCGGCGGGTGGTCGCCGAGGAGATCGGCACCGGCGAGGGCGCGAACTTCGTGATCAAGCGGACCTTCACGGCCTGGCTGCCGGACTGCTCGGTCGCCGGCGCCCTGTCCTTCTTCCGCCGCCTCCTCGAACGGGAGGCGGGGGCCTACTGGACCTTCCTCGTGCACACCGGCGACCGGATGCTCGTCGGCGCCACCCCCGAACGCCACATCAGCGTGCGGGGCGGCACCGCGGTGATGAACCCCATCAGCGGCACCTACTGCTACCCCCCGGGCGGCCCCACGCTCGACGGCGTCCTGTCCTTCCTGACGGACCGGAAGGAAGCCGACGAGCTGTACATGGTCGTGGACGAGGAGCTGAAGATGATGTCCCGCCTCTGCCGGTCCGGCGGGCGGCTCATCGGCCCCTACCTGAAGGAGATGACCCGGCTCGCGCACACCGAGTACCTCATCGAGGGCAGCACCGACCTGGACGTCCGCGACATCCTCCGGGAGACCCTGTTCGCCCCGACGGTGACCGGCGCACCGCTGGAGAGCGCCGCCCGGGTGATCAGCCGCCACGAGACCACCGGACGCGGCTACTACAGCGGCGTGGCCGCGCTCATCGGACGGGACGCCTCGGGCGCGCGGAGCCTCGACTCCGCCATCCTGATCCGGACGGCCGACATCGCCGTGGACGGCCGGCTGCGCATCGGCGTCGGGGCCACGCTGGTGCGCCACTCCGACCCCGAGGCCGAGGCGCGCGAGACCCGGGCCAAGGCGGCCGGGCTGCTCGCGGCCCTGGCCGGTCCCGCCCCCAGCCGCTTCGCCGCGCATCCCGAGGTCCGCGCCGCGCTCGCCCTCCGCAACGAGACCGTCGCCGGGTTCTGGCTGGACGACCCGGGCGCCAGGAACGGGGCCGCCGCCGAACTGGCGGGGCGCCGGGTGCTCGTCGTCGACGCCGAGGACACCTTCACGGCGATGCTCGCCCAGCTGATCCGCTCCCTCGGCGCCGAGGTCGCGGTACGGCGGTTCGACGAGCCGTACGACACCGGAGCGCACGACCTGGTGGTCCTGGGCCCCGGCCCGGGCGACCCCGGCAACCTCGCGCATCCGAAGATCGCGCACCTCAGGGCCGAGGTGTCCCGGCTCCTCGCGCGGGAGCACCCCTTCCTGGGGGTGTGCCTGAGCCACCAGGTGCTGAGCGGGTTCCTCGGGCTCGGCCTGGTGCGCCGCGAGGCGCCCAACCAGGGGGTGCAGCGCGAGATCGACCTGCTGGGCGGACGCGAACGGGTGGGCTTCTACAACACGTTCGCCGCCCGCGCCGAGGCCGACGTCCTCGACCATCCCGACTACGGCCGGGTGACGGTGAGCCGGGACCGGGACACCGGAGAGGTGCACGCCCTGGAGGGCCGCCGCTTCGCCTCCGTGCAGTTCCACGCGGAGTCCATCCTGACGCGGGAAGGCCGGCGGATCCTCGGGTCGCTCCTCACGGGGGTGCTACGGCCGTGAACGCGTACGGGGCCACGACGCACGCACTCGTCGCCGGCGGGGGCATAGGCGGTCTCGCCGCCGCCCTCTCCCTCGCACGGCGGGGACACCGGGTGACGGTCCTGGAGCGCGCGGACGCCTTCACCGAGATCGGCGCGGGCATCCAGCTCGCCCCGAACGCCTTCCACGCCCTGGACCGGCTGGGCGTGGGCCGACGGGTGCGCGAGCGGGCGGTGTTCATCGCCGAGCTGCGCTTCATGGACGGCGTCACCGGCGAGACCGTCGCCACCCTGCCCCTCACCGACCGCTACCGCCGCCGGTTCGCGGGCCCGTACGCGGTGGTGCACCGCGTCGACCTCTACCAGCCGCTGCTCTCGGCGTGCCGCGCGGCCGACGGCGTCGAGCTGGTGGCCGGCGCCGCCGTGCGCTCGTACGCGCAGCACCCGTCGGGAGTCACCGTGTCCACGGCCGACGGCCGGACGTTCACCGGCGACCTCCTCGTCGGAGCCGACGGCATCCGGTCGGCCGTACGCGCGCAGCTCGTCGGCGACGGTGCACCCCGGGTCTGCGGGCACACCATCTACCGCTCGGTGATACCGATCGGGAAGGTTCCCGAGGAGCTGCGGTGGAACGCGGTGACGCTGTGGGCCGGCCCCCGGTGGCACTTCGTCCACTACGTCATCGGGGGCGGCGAGTACCTCAACCTCGCCGCGGTCCTGGACGACGGCGCCCGCGAGCCCGTGTCGGGCCGGCCCGCGCACCGCGACCTCGTACGGGACCGTTTCCGGGACCTGCGCGGCCCGGCCCGCCGGCTCCTCGCACTGGGCGAGGAATGGCGCGAGTGGGTGCTGTGCGACCGCGATCCCGTGGACGTCTGGACCGACGGGCGGGTGACCCTGCTGGGCGACGCGGCCCACCCGATGCTCCAGTACGCGGCCCAGGGCGCGTGTCAGAGCCTGGAGGACGCCGTGGTGCTGGGGGAGGTCCTCGACGACGCCACCGCCGCCGAGGTGCCCGCGCGCCTGGAGAAGTACACCGCCGAACGGCGCGGGCGCACCGCACGCGTCCAGCTCCTGGCCAGGGAGATGGGAGACCGGCTCTACCACCCGGCCGACGAGGCCGCCCGCGCGCGCAACGCGATGCTGCGGTCCCTGGGCGAGGACGACCTGTACGAGCGAATGGCCTGGCTGCACGGCGCCCGGCCCTCATGGGAGGAGACAGCGTGAACCGCCTGGATGTGAAGCCGAGGAGCCGCGGAGCCGGCGCCGTCGACGTACCTGGCCTGCTGGAGCGGGGGCGCACCCTGTCCGCGCCCGTGCTGCGCCGGGCCGTCGAACGGCTGGCAGCGCCCATGGACACCATCGCCGCCTACCACTTCGGCTGGATCGACGCCGCCGGCAATCCGTCGGACGGCGACGGCGGCAAGGCCCTGCGGTCCGCCCTGGCGCTGATGTCCGCCGAAGCCGCGGGCGCCCCGCCCGAGGCGGGAGTGGCCGGAGCCGTCGCCGTCGAGCTCGTGCACAACTTCTCGCTGCTGCACGACGACTTCATGGACGGCGACGAGCAGCGCCGCCACCGCGACACGGTCTGGAAGGTGCACGGCCCGGCCCAGGCGATCCTGGTCGGCGACGCGCTGCTGGCGCTCGGTGCCGAGGTCCTGCTGGAACTCGGCACCGTCGATGCGTGCCGCGCCACCCGCCGGCTGAACACCGCGACCCGCAGGCTGATCGACGGCCAGGCCCAGGACATGTCCTTCGAGCAGCGCGACCGGGCTACGGTCGCCGAATGCCTGGAGATGGAGGGCAACAAGACGGGCGCGCTGCTCGCCTGCGCCGCCTCCATAGGCGCCGTCCTCAACGGAGCCGACGACGAGACCGCCGACGCCCTGGAGCGCTACGGGTACCACCTCGGCCTCGCCTTCCAGGCCGTCGACGACCTGCTCGGCATCTGGGGCACGCCGGAGCAGACCGGCAAGCAGGCGTGGAGCGACCTCAAGCAGCGCAAGAAGTCGCTGCCGGTGTGCGCGGCCCTCCAGGCCGGCGGGCCGGCCGCGGAACGCCTCGCCGCGCTGCTCGCCGCCGACGCGGGGGCCGGGGCGGCCGGCACCGCGCCGGACGCGGTCTTCGACGAAGCGGAGTTCGCCCTGCGGGCCGACTTGATCGAGGAGGCCGGGGGCCGCGCCTGGACCGCCGCCGAGGCGAGGCGGCAGTACGACACGGCCCTCGGCGCGCTCGACGCGGTGTACCTGCCCGACGAGGTCCGCGAACAGCTCACCGCCCTGGCCGACTTCGTCGTCGTCCGGCGGCGCTGACCGAGGCGGCAGGACGGGGGCGGCAGTCCGGGAGCGGTGGGCCGGGCACCGTCACATCGCGGCGCCCAGGGCCAGGAACCCGCAGATCAGCACGAAGAGGATGCCGAGCAACGGCCAGACGAAGCGCAGGTACTTGTCGTAGCCGACCTTGGCCAGCGCGACCCCGCCGATGGTGACGGCGGTGGTGGGGACCCAGAGGTTCATCCAGCCGCTCGCCGACTGCCATGCCGTCACCATCAGCGCGCGGGAGACGCCCGCGAAGTCGGCGAGCGGGGCCAGGATCGGCATGGTGAGGGTGGCGTGCCCGGACGTGGAGGGGATCAGGAAGGCGAGCGGGAGGTTCACGAGGAAGACGATGATCGCGAAGATCCCGGACGAAGTCCCCTTCACCACGCCCTCGATGGAGTGCAGCACGGTGTCGGTGATCTTCGAGTTGTTCATGATGACCGTGACGCCGCGCGCCAGCATGATGACCAGGGCGGGCGAGATGAAGTCGGCGGCGCCCTGGATGATCGTGGAGCTGAGCCCGGCCTCCCCCATCCGGGCGACCAGGCCGATCAGCACGGCGGCACAGATGAACAGCGCCGCCAACTGCGCGAAGGACCAGTCCAGTTCCCAGGCGTACGGGATCGCGTCCGCCTTGCCGGTGAGCGCGCTCGACCAGGGCACCACCGAGAAGATCATGAAGGCGAAGACGAGGACCAGCAGGACCAGCACGGTCTTGTGCAGCCGGGTCAGCTCCGGTTCCTCCTCCTCGGCGCCGGTGGCCTTCTGCTCCCGGTCCCCGGGCAGGAACCCGCAGATCGACTTGGCGGGGTCCTTCTGGACCCGCCGGGCGTACCGGATCACGTAGAGGACGGTCACGGTGGTCAGCACGATCCACATGAGGAACCGCAGCCCGATCCCGTCGCCGAGCGAGATGTCGGCCGCCGAGGAGGCCACGCCGGTCGCGAACGGGTTCACCGTGGAGCAGAGCACGCCGACGCCGGCGCCGAGGATGCCGGCGCCGACGGCGACCAGCCTGTCGTAGCCGAGTGCCAGCATCATCGGCACCAGCAGTCCGTAGAACCCGAGGGTCTCCTCGGCGAAGCCCTCCACGGTGCCCAGGATCGAGAAGACCACCATCACGGCGGCGATCAGCAGCGCCCCGCGGTCGCGCAGCCGGTGGGCGAGGCGGGCGATGCCGCGGTCGAGGGCCCCCGTGGCGAACACGACGGTGATGAACGCGCCGATGGCGAGCACGAAG
This sequence comes from Streptomyces sp. GQ60, assembly GCF_059758875.1. NCBI lineage: Bacteria > Bacillati > Actinomycetota > Actinomycetes > Kitasatosporales > Streptomycetaceae > Streptomyces > Streptomyces sp. GQ60. Next base: position 27,183 of record NZ_JCAXEG010000015.1, read on the forward strand.
AGGAACACGCCCGCGCTGCCGTACAGATCACCGCTGAAGGTGGGGCCGACCTGGCCGGTCTTGGGGTCCTGGAGGCCGTAGAGGCCGTTGACGGGGGAGAGGAACAGGTCGTTCAGGCGGTCCGTGAAGCTCTGGGTGCCCTCGACCTGGTGGTAGGTGCCGGCGACCGGGGCGCCGCCGTCGTCGCGGTCGTACTCGCCGGCCGGGACGAGGAAGGCCAGCAGCCAGATCGCGATGGTGACGACGGCCAGGATGGTCAGCGCGCTGGGGAACGAGAACTTCCGCGCGGGCGCCGGCCCCTCCGGGGGAGCCGGTGCGGCCGGCGGTGGCGGGGCCGCCGGTGGCGGGGCCGCGGTGGTCACCGGGCGCCTCCGGCCGGGTCCTGGGCGACGCCGGCGGAGCGGGCCGCGCAGAAGTCCGCCGCGTACTCCCGGACGAAGGCCGCCATCGCCACGACCGTGTTGCGCACCTCCGACAGCAGCACCCGCTCGTTCGGCGCGTGCAGGTTGCACATGCCGTCCTGAGCGCCGAACAGCAGCACCTCCGCGTCCGGAGCCGCCCTCGCGAGGCCGTTCACCAGCGGGATGGAGCCGCCCGTGGCCACGTACGAGGCCTGCGTGCCCCAGGCCTCCTTGAGCGCGGTCAGCGCCGCCCGGTACGCCGGCCCGCCCGTCCGCGCCTCGAAGCCGGGGCCGGTGTCGCCCGGGGTGACGGTGAGCGGGATCCCGAAGGGGCGCTGCGCGCGCAGGTGCCTCACGAGCGCCGTCCGGGCCTCCTTCGGGTCCTGGAGGGGGTGGAAGCGCAGGTTCAGCTTGGCCCGCGCGTACGGGACCACGGCGGAGGCGGCGCCCGCCACGTCCGGGGCGTCCAGCCCGATGACGGTGACGGCGGGACCGCTCCACAGCCGCTCGCCGAGCGAGCCGGTGCCGATCAGCGGCAGCCCGGCCCGGACGGAGGCCAGCTCGCGGAACTCCTCCTCCGTGTAGGTCGTTCCCTCCCAGGGATCGCGGCGCAGCCCGGGCACCGCCACGTCTCCGTGCTCGTCGTGCAGGGCGGCCAGCGCCCGCAGCAGGACCAGCAGGGCGTCCGGGGCGGCTCCGCCGAACTCCCCGCTGTGCCGCGCCTCCGCGAGGGTGCGCACCTCCACCACGACCTCGCAGGCCCCGCGCAGACCGGTGGTCAGGGTCGGCGTCCCGGGCCGCAGGTTGCCGAGGTCGGCGATGACCATCGCGTCGCAGGCGAACCGGTGCGGATCGGTGGGCGGGTAGTCGTCGAAGGGGCTGCCGTACTCCTCCTGCCCCTCGATCACCAGCTTGATCCCGACGGGCGGGCGGCCGCCGTAGACCCGGAGCATCCCCAGGTGCGCGATCACGTTCGACTTGTCGTCGGCGATCCCGCGCGCCCGCAGGGCTTCGGGCCGCCCCCCTTTCGAACTGACGGGGGTCGGCTCGAAGGGCGGGGAGAGCCACAGGGTCGGGTTGCCGGCGGGCTGGACGTCGTAGTGCGCGTAGAGCAGGACCGTCGGTGCGTCCGGGTGCGGGGGCGGGATCTCGCCATAGATGACCGGGGCGGTGTCGGGGAGGTCGATGCGCTCGATGGTGGGGACGCCCGCCGCGCGCAGCAGCGAGACGATCAGGTCGTGCGCCTCCAGGACCGGCTCTGCGGGGTAGCCGGGGAAGGCGACCGAGGGGATCGACGCGAGCCGTTCCAGATCGGCCCGGAGGCCGTCCATCAGGGCGTCGACCTGTGTTTCGAGGGTCTGCGATCCGTCCGCGTCCACCTGCCACCGTTCCTGTGCTCCCCGGGGCGACCCCGCTGAGCTGCGGGATCGGGTTCTCCGATCATCGGCGGGGGGAGCGGGCCGCGCCGTGGCGGAGTGGGCCGGGCGGGTGAACGCCGGCCGCGGTGTGCGGTGGTGCGGTGGTGCGGCGTGCGGTGGTGCGGCGTTGTCGGGGCGGGGCGCCGGTACGGGGGCGCGTGGCGGCGCGGAACGGTGGCGCGAGCGGGCGCGCCCGTGGGTACGGGTCCGGGCCGGTGGCCACCCCGACGGGGAGCCGGGGTGGCTTGAAGTCGGCTGTCACGGGCCGATCTCGACCTGTCTGCCGCGTATCGAAGCACCGCCGTGATCGTTTCTTCAGGCATAGCCCTCATCCCTGCTGCGGAATCGGGAGAACGCGCGGTGACCGCTTGGCAGTACTTCGCCGGGGCCGGCCTGGTGGCGGCGCTCTGCCCGCTGCACGGCCACGTGGCGGTCGCCGGAGACGGCCACGGGCGCGGCGCCCGGGTCGACCTGTGCGTTCCGGCCGGGTCGCGGCCGCGGCCGCCCGCGCCGCCACCCTCGGTGTCGGCTCCGGCTCCGGCCGTACGGCCGACCGCCCGGGTGCTGCTGCCGGGCCCGGCCGCACCGACGGTGCGCCATCCGGGGCTCGGGCCGCTCGACCCCGCGCGGCCCGGCGCGGCGGCGGAGCCCGCCCCGGGGCCGACGGCGCGGGCAAGGCCCGCGCCGACGCAGCCGCGGGTGGCCGCGTCGGAGGCGGCCGGGGTCACGGAGGCGGCTCCGGGCGAAGTGGTGGCTCCGCACCGGGGTGCGGTGGGGGCCGGGGAGGCGGGGCGGTTCCACGTGCGCCCGTACCACTCCGCGGCCCTGGCACGGCGCGGCCCGGACGGCATGTCCACCCTGATGCTCATGGTCGTCGTCACGACCCCGGCGGTGCTCGCGGCCGTCGCGCTGCGGCCCCGCTCCAGGAGCCGCGGCTAACGTTCAGTCCGCTCATCTCGACCTACGGAGAACCCTCGTGTCCGAATGGCTGGTCCTGGCCATCGCCATGGCGCTCGTCTGCGCCCTCGTCCTCGCCTTCACCGCGATCCGGCACCGCCGGGTCGCCGACGACGAGGACACCAGCGAAACCCCCGACGTCCTCGAGTACATGGTGATGATGGTCGGCGTGGTCTACGCGATCGTGCTAGGCCTGGCCATCGCGGGCGTCTGGGAGGCGCGCGGCGCTGCCGAGGACAGCGTGCGCCGCGAGGCCCAGTCCCTGTACGAGGTCACCCAGCGGGCCGACGTCTACCCGGCCGCCGTGCGCGACCGGATCCGGGGCGAGGTCAACGCGTACGTGTCCCACACCGTCAGCGTGGACTGGCCGCGGCTGACCTCCGGGGCGCCGGTGTCCCCGGAGGGCGGCGAGCTGCTCGGCAAACTGCGCAGCGGCGTCACCCACCAGAGCCCGGGCAACGAGCTGCAGGCGCAGGCCTACCAGCCGCTGCTGGACCACATCGCGGCCGCCGACGACGCCCGCCACGAGCGCACGCAGACCGACGAGTCCACGCTGCCGGGGGTGGTCTGGCTGGGGCTGGTCGCGGGCGGGCTGGTCACCGTCGGGCTGATCTTCACCCTGCAGATCCGGCGTTCGGCTCGGGAGCTGCTGCTCGCGGGGCTGTTCAGCGCGCTGATCGTGTTCCTGCTGTTCATGGTGTGGAGCTTCGACGCGCCCTTCGGGCGGGACGGGATCGACTCGGCGGCGCCGTTCCAGGACCTGTTCCCGTCCCTGCCCCTGGCCGCCGGGCGCTGATCACCGGCCCCGCCGCCCGGGGCTCAGCTCCCCGACAGGGACGACTGCCGCCGGCATTCGGCCACCACCCGGGAGTTGCGCAGCGCGTGCGAGATGCGCACGAGGTCGCGCGGACCGTCGGCGGGCGGCGGGGCCCCCTCGTCGCTGGCCCCGATGATCCGCCCCTCGGGGTCGGCCGCCCGGGCGCGCACGGCGGCCGCGACCATGGCCGCGTCGGCGACGGCCCGCGCGGTCTCCTCGTCGGCGCCGGCCCCGAGGGCCCGCGCGAGGGCGTCGTCCCGGTGGCGCCGGTCGAAGTACGGGCCGAGGTGCAGGAAGCCGTCGTGGATGTCCGACTCGCGCTGGATCACCCGGATGTCGGCGGCGGACCACCAGGACATCTGGACACCGACCGGGGTGTGGGGCGCGGAGATCCGGACCTCGTGCCAGAGCGGGCCGAGCCTGCGGTACGTGGACCAGTGCTGCCAGCTGTCCGAGAGGCGCTGGCAGAGCAGCGGCAGGACGAAGCCGATCGCGCTGACGAGGGCGCCGGCGGCGGCGAGCGGCGGGGCGACGTAGGTGCTCAGGTCGTCGAGCCGGGGGCCGAGGCCGACCCAGCGCCCGATGACGGCGCTCATCTTGGCGGCGTCGTAACTGAGGTTCAGGATGTAGCCGACGACGATGATCATCAGGCCGGTCCGGAGCCAGCCGCGCACCTGGAGGGACCAGCGCCAGCACATGGCGACCATGACGAAGGCGGCCACGTTGTGCGCGAGCAGGTAGAGGCCGATCATCTGCCCCATGTACGGGGTGTTGGCGTAGAACGTGTCGAAGTCGCGCAGTCGCTCGACCGGTGCGTCACCGAGGAGGAAGAGCGTCATCAGGGTCGCGGTGACCGTGCCGTAGCCCAGGATCCACCGGCGTGAGACCCGTCTGGTCTGCTCGGGCGGGCCGCCGCGCCAGTTGACGATCAGGACCAGGCAGGAAGCGCTGAAGGCACTCATGAGGCAGTAGACGAGCGGGGCCGAGAAGTTGGTGATGCCCGTCCAGCGGTTGACCGCCACGATGGTGGGCGGGGCCGCGAAGGTGAAGACCGCACCGGCCAGGGTGAGCAGGGCGCAGACCGATCGCAGCAGCGGGTCGCGCCAGTTGTGCCGTAGGGCCGGCAGCTTGAAGGCGAGTGCGATCGCCAGGGCCGCGGCCGGTATGTAGTAGTCCTCGCCGTTCAACGGTCGTTCCTGTGCCCCCGGTATCCGAGCGATGCCTCGATGCGGCCCGCCAGTTGGTCTCGCTGCGCCGGTGCGCGGCGGCTCGCCGATCCGGCGAGCCAGGTCCTGCACCTACTGCCCAGCAGTAAGCCGAAGGTCTCCGCTTCGGTCTCCTCTTGGACGTCGGCGCGGGTGCGCGCGGCGACCCGGCGTACGGTCTCGCCGATGTCGGCCTCGTCCGTCAGCAGCCGCGCGGCGACGGCGGCGCCGTCGACGTGGTGGCTGCAGTGGCCGGCCTTCATGTGCCACAGCTCGTGCCCGAGGATCACCAGTTGGTGGTCGGGTGCGGTGCGTTCCTCGATGACCACCAGATCGCGGTCCGCCATGTCGAGCCACAGGCCGCTGGCCGTCCCCGGCGGGAACGAGGCCATCCGGAACTCCACCCGGCGGCCGCGGTGCTTGCTCATGCCCTCGCAGAGGGCGGCGTAGAGGTCCACGGGCTCCACGGGCGCGGTCAGGTTGATGCCTGCCACCAGCTCCCCGCACAACCGCCGCTGCTCTCTGCCTATGCTCACCGTTCTCCCCGTCGGCGCGGATCCGGATCAGGACTCAAGGATCAGACCCAGACTTTCGACTGGGTCAGGATTCGTTCGGTTTGACGCTTTCGAGAAGCATGTCCAGCCATTCGGTCACCTTGTCCCGGTGCTTGTCGCTGGGCAGTTGGGCGGCGCGCCAGGCGATGCCCCGTACGCCGTGGTTCTGGAGAAGTCTTGCCAGGGGGTCGCCCGCCGAAGCGGCCTGGGCGGGTGCGGTTTCCCGTGCGCGGCCCGCGAAGTCCTGCAGCAGCTGTTGCTCGGTGCGCTGGAGGGCGTCCGTGAGCGCGTCCGCGTCGTGGGCGGTGAGGAATCCGGCGTGTACCCCGAAGAAGCGCTGGATCGCGTCACAGTGTTCCATGGTCGGCCGTCTGTCGCCGTTGATCAGGGCGCCGGCCTGCTGGCGCGACATGGCGGCGCCGTCGGCGATCTCCTGCTGCGTGTAGCGGCGGCCGTTGGGCTTCACGCGGGTGCGCCGCAGCAGGTCGAGGCGCTGGAGGAACCGGGTCTGGAGATCGGGCTCACCGGCGGGCCGGCCGTCCAGCAGGCTCCGCACCACGTCGGCGGGTACGCCCGAGGCCTCGGAGAGGCGGCGCAGGTCGAAGACCTGGTTCAGGTCGCGGCCCAGCTTGCCCGCGAGTTCTGCGACCCGCGTGACGGTGGCTGCCAGGAGCGTGTTGGCCACCGCGACGGGAGCCGGGAAGCCGTCTGTCACCAGTGGTTCTCCTAGATCGCGCGAGGTCGGGGTACGGGCACGTGGTCGGCTCCAGGAATCTATCCGGTCTCTGTCCGTACGGCTAGAACGTGCCACATCTGTGGCGGGATCGAGCTGCCCAGAGGCTGGAATTGCCACAATAGTTGACACTCGAATGAAGTCGGTAGCAGGATCGCCACACGGAAATGAAGATCCAGACCGTAATGAAGATGGGGGGAGCCCTCGGTGCCACATCTCGCAGCGGTGGGCCCGTCCGAAGGGCTCGCCCACATCGGTGGGGAGCGCCTCGCGGGCGAGGAGTCCGCACGCGGCGCCGTGCGGTCGGAGCGACGCAAGGAGATTTTGCGCCAGCGCCGGGAGGAACTCGGGCTGAGCCAGGAGGACCTGGCGGCACGTTTGCGCATCAGCGTGCGCGCGTACGGGAACTGGGAGCGCGGCCTGGTCAAGGAGTGGACGGACCGCAAGCTGCTGGCCCTGGCCGAGGCCCTGGAAATGAGCGAGCGGCAGTGCTTCTGGCTCTTCCGGATCATGGTCGACCGCGACCCGCCGCCCACCTGGCGCGCGGCCGAGGACAACCGGCTGCCCGACGATCCGGCCCAACGCGACTACCTGTGTGACTACGCGGCCCTCATGGAGGCCGTGCCCTACCCGAGCTTCCTCGTGGACCACCGCTGGGACGTGGCCCTGACCAACTCGGCCTTCGACCGGCTCTTCCAGTCGGTGCGCCCGCATCCGACGGCCCTGCCGGACGACAACTTCCTGCGCTTCGTGCTGTTCCACCCGGACGCCGCGGCCGTGCTGGAGGATCACGAACCCGCCTGGTGCGTACCGCTGCTGGCCCGGTTCGCGACCGCGCTGGCCGCCGCTCCCGAGGACGAGGGGCTGCGCAGCATCCGCCAGGAGGTGGCCCGTGACCCCTTCATGGAGGCCGCCTACCGGTACGGAGTGCCGCACTGGCTGACGACCCACGGAGCCGAGGCCGCGGAACAGGACGGTGCCGTGCGCACCGTGCGCCACCCGGACCCGGGCTGGGGCCTGGTGCGCTGCCGGATGGTGGCGGAATCCGGCCCGATGCTCGACGGCATGGGGCTGACCCGGATGACGCTGGTCCTCTCGACGCCGCAGGGTCTGCCGACGGGTCCGCTGCAGGGCGGTCCGGGAGCGCAGCAGGACCAGCCGCCGCGGCTGCGGGCCGTGCCGTCGCCGGTGGACTGATCCGGCGGGGGAGACTGGTGCCACGAAACGTGGCACTGCGAAAGGCGGTAAGGGCGTGCGGCTGACGATCCTCGGCGGAGGCGGATTCCGGGTCCCGCTCGTCTACGGAGCCCTGCTCGGCGATCACGCCGAGGGCAGGGTGTCGCACGTGACCCTGTACGACGAGGACCCCGGACGGCTCGGTGCCATGGCCCGGGTGCTCGCGGACCAGGCCGCCGGGATCGCGGACGCCCCGGCCGTCACGGCCACCACCGATCTCGACGAGGCCCTGCGCGGCGCCGACTTCGTGTTTTCGGCCATTCGCGTCGGCGGGCTCGAAGGGCGGGCCGCCGACGAGCGGATCGCCCTGGCCGAGGGAGTGCTGGGCCAGGAGACGGTGGGCGCGGGCGGGATCGCGTACGGCCTGCGGACGGTGCCGGTGGCCCGCGAGATCGCGCGCAGGGTGGCCCGTACGGCCCCCGCGGCATGGGTGATCAACTTCACCAACCCGGCCGGGGTGGTCACGGAAGCCATGGCCGAGGAGCTCGGCGGCCGGGTCATCGGCATCTGCGATTCGCCGGTCGGCCTCGGGCGGCGGATCGCCCGGCTGCTCGGCGCACGGCCCGAGGACGCCTGGATCGACTACGTCGGCCTCAACCACCTGGGCTGGGTGCGCGGGCTGCGGATCGGCGGCCGCGACGAACTGCCGAGGCTGCTGGCCGACGCGCGGGCGCTGGAATCCTTCGAGGAGGGCCGGCTGTTCGGGGCCGAATGGCTGCGCTCGCTCGGGGCGATCCCGAACGAGTACCTGCACTACTACTACTTCAACCGCGACACGGTACGGGCCTACCAGGAGGCCAAGCAGACGCGCGGAGCCTTCCTGCGCGACCAGCAGCGGGGCTTCTACGCCGAGGCCGGGCGGCCGGATCAGGCGCCCGGGGCCGCGCTGGCCGCCTGGGACCGCACCAGGGCCGAGCGCGAAGCGACGTACATGGCCGAGAACCGCGAGGTCGCGGGGGTCGGCGAGCGCGAGGAGAGCGACCTGGAGTCGGGCGGGTACGAGCAGGTGGCCCTCGCCCTGATGCGCGCCATCGCCCGGGACGAGCGCGCCACCCTGATCCTGAACGTCCGCAACCGCGGGACCCTGTCGGTGCTCGACGCCGAGGCCGTCATCGAGGTGCCCTGCCTGGTCGACGCCAACGGGGCGCACCCGGTCGCCGTCGACCCGCTGCCGCTGCACGCGGTGGGCCTGGTGACCTCGGTCAAGGCCGCCGAGCGGGAGGTCCTCGCCGCGGCGGCGAGCGGATCGCGGGCGGACGCCGTCAAGGCCTTCGCGCTGCATCCGCTGGTGGACTCGGTCGGGGTGGCCCGGCGGCTGGTGGCCGGGTACGCGGCGGAGCATCCTGGGCTGGGCTACCTGCGCTGAGGGCCCGCCGGGGGGCTGCGCGCGCCGAGGGCCGCCGGGGGCTGCGCGCGCCAAGGGCCGTCGGCGGGGCTACCTGCGCTGAGTGCCGCTGGTGGGGCTGCCCGGGCCGAGGCGGCCGGGCCGACCGTACCGACGGCCCCTCCACCTGCGGCGACGGCCCCGCGCCCCGGCCCGTATGGGCTAACGCCGCATGCGGGCGGGCGGGGGCGCTGTGAGAGTGCGAGGTGTGACCACAGCCGAAGGCGCAGCCCCCGCCGTACCCGCCGCGGCACCGCCCGTGCTCGACCGGCGATCGCGCAACATCGTGTTCGGCACGATCATGCTCGGCGTACTGCTCGCGGCCCTGGACCAGACGATCGTGGGCACGGCTCTGCCCACGATCGTGGCGGACCTCGGCGGCGGGGACCACATGTCGTGGGTCGTGACCGCGTACCTGCTCACGGAGACGGTCGCGACCGTGCTGGTCGGCAAGTTCGGCGACCTCTTCGGCCGGAAACTGGTGTTCCAGGTCTCCGCCATCATCTTCATCACCGGTTCGTTCCTGTGCGGCCTCGCGAGCAACATGACCCTGCTCATCGTGTGGCGGGGCCTCCAGGGCATCGGGGCCGGCGGGCTGATGGTCACGGCGATGGCCCTCATCGCCGACGTGGTCCCGCTGCGCGAACGGGGGAAGTACCAGGGCGCGATCGGCGCCGTCTTCGGCGTCGCGACGGTCATCGGGCCGCTGCTCGGCGGACTCTTCACCGACCACCTGACCTGGCGCTGGGCCTTCTACGTCAACGTGCCGATCGCGATCCTGGTCGTCGTGGCGGCCGCGAAGACGATCCCCTCCGTGCGCGCCGCCGGCAAGCCGGTCATCGACTACCTGGGCATCGCGATGGTCGCGACCGGCGCGAGCGCGCTGATCCTGGCCACGAGCCTGGGCGGGAACGAGTACGCCTGGAGCTCGCCGCTCATCGTCGGGCTCTTCGTGGGCGGTGTCGTGGCACTGGCGCTGTTCTGCCTGGTGGAGACGCGCGCCGCGCAGCCGATGCTGCCGATGCGGCTGTTCCGCAACCCCGTCTTCTCGGTCTGCTCCGTCCTCAGCTTCGTCGTCGGCTTCGCGATGCTCGGCGCGATGACCTTCCTGCCCACGTACCTGCAGTACGTGGACGGGGACTCGGCCACGGTCTCGGGCGTACGGACGCTGCCGCTGGTCATCGGCCTGCTGATCGCGTCGGTCTTCAGCGGCAACGTCACGAGCAAGACCGGGCACTACCGGATCTTCCCGATCGTCGGCTGCGCCGTGATGGGCCTCGGGCTGTACCTGCTGTCGCTGATGGGACCGCAGTCCAACGCCTGGCTGGAATCGCTGTACATGTTCGTCCTCGGTGTCGGCATCGGCCTGTGCATGCAGGTGCTGACCATCGCCGTGCAGAACACCGTGGACTACGCCGACCTCGGCACCGCGACCTCGGGCGTCACCTTCTTCCGCACCCTCGGCAGCGCCTTCGGGACCGCCGTCTTCGGCACGATCTACGCCAACACCCTGACGCCCGCGCTGGCGAAGGGGGTGGAGGAGGCGGCGCGCGCCACCGGCCAGGACCCGCGGCAGCTGGGCGCGGCGGCGCAGAGCCCACAGGGCGTGCACGGGCTCGATCCGGCGGCGGCCGGGCCGGTCATCGACGCGTACGCGGACACCCTGCACACGGTGTTCCTGTGGACCGTGCCGGTGGCGGTGGTCGGATTCGTCGTGGCGCTGTTCCTCAAGCAGGTCAAGCTGCGCGACAGCGCGCGGGCCGGTTCCACGGACATGGGCGACGGCTTCGGCTCGCCCGCCACGGCCTCCGGTGACTCGGCGAAACTGCTGGAACTGGCGGTCGGCAAGCTGGTGCGGAGCATGGGGCCGGAGACGGCGCGCGGGATCGTCAACTCCTCCGACACCCGGCTGGACATGGCCGGCGCGTGGGCGGTGATGCAGGTGGACCTGCTGACCCGCACGGTCGGCTACGCGAGCCTGGGACTCATCGCGTCGCGCCGCCACCTGCCCCCGGAGGTACTGCTGCCGGTCTTCGAACGGATGGTGGACGAGGGCTACATGACGCGGCAGAACGGCTTCTACACGCAGACCCCGGCGGGGGAGCGGGAAGCCGGCGTCATCTCGGCCGCGTGGGCCCAGTGGCTGGGCGACCAGCTGGAGAAGGACCGGGGCCGTCCGCGCAGTGCGGAGCTGCGGGCCGCGGCGGACGCGATCGCGAAGCGCCTGCTGGCGGAGGACCTGGGCGACGGGAACTTCGCCCCGCGCGCGATGGCGGGGCGGCCGTAGGGCGCCGCTTCCGGGCGCCGCCGTCGTGGGCGCGGGGGCGGCGCGGCGCGGGCGTCGTGCGGCGCGGCTGTGGGGCGAGCGGGGAACCGGTGGAACCTCCGGGCGTGCGCGCACGTCTGATCAAGAGAAGGCGGACGGTCTACGGGGGAGCTGGGCATGACGATCACGCTGGCGGAGGAGATCACGCTGCTGTCGCTGGACGACGAGTCCGGGTCGGTGAAGCAGCGGCAGTCGGTGGGCTGGGCCGTGGCGGGCGGGATCCTGCTCGAACTGGTGCTCGCGGAGCGGGTGGCGGTGACCGGCAAGTATCTGGAACTGGTCGACACCTCGCCCACCGGAGAGGAACTGCTCGACGGCCGGATCCGGTTGATGCAGACCTGGATGCGCGGCCGGAGCAAGCGACGGGTGACCGACTGGCTGACGAAGGACCAGGCCAAGGCCATCGCCGCGGCGGTGGAGCGGCTGAGCGGGCGCGGCGTGGTCGTGGAGGAGCGGCGGAAGGCGCTCGGTGTGTTCCCGGTGCGGCGGTATCCCGAGGCCGACGGCACGATCGAGCGCGCGCTGCGCGAGCGTCTCGCCGCCGTCGTCCTCAAGGGCGCCGAGCCGGACGAGCGCACCGCGAGCCTCGTCGCCCTGATCCACGCGGCCAAACTGCACGGGCTGGCCTTCCCGGGCCGCCCGCGCAAGGAGATCTCCGCGCGCACGGCGGAGATAGCAGACGGGCAGTGGGCGTCCGACAGCGTCCGCTCCGCGATCCGCGACATGCAGATGGCGGTGGCCGCGATCACCGTGGTGACGGTCGCGGCGGCCGGCTAGGCGGAGGCCGTCTCTTTCGGATCAAGGGGTCGTGGCCGTCGGGTAGTCGTACGAGGGCACGTGAGGAAGGACCGCGGTGAGTTCGGGCCGCCAGGCCCGAAGGACCGCCGCCGACGGAGCGTAGAGGGCCGCGGGGAGCTCGGCCGGGGCGAACCAGGACCAGCGGGCGATCTTGTGGGGCTCGGTGACCGTGGCGGTGCCCTCGGCGGCCGAGGTGACGGCCGCGGCCGTCAGCTGCGTCGCGCCGGAGCGGGCGGCGAGCATCACCGACACGATCCGGATCTCCTCGGGGGCGGCCCGCAGCGCGGTTTCCTCGGCCAGTTCGCGTGCGGCGGCCTGTTCGAAGCCCTCGCCGGGGTCGACCTTGCCGCCGGGCAGCTCCCAGCGCCCGTCGTGCGCCTGGCCGAGCAGCACCCGGCCGTCGGTGCCGACCACGACCACGCCGACGCCGACGACGGCGTGCGGGCGGGGGACGGAGCGCTCGCCCGGTGCGCCGGTGTCGTGGGATCCGGGCCGCCCGGCGGGTTCTGTACTCATGCGCGTCCTTCGGTGGATCGGGGTGCTGGGGCGGCGTGCGCTGCGGCCCGCTGCGACCTTACGTCCCCGGCCGCGCAGGCTTCACGCTCGACCGGGACTTCTTCCGGGATCCGGGTAACGGGAGTGACCCACGGCCGCGGGCGCCTACGAGGGGGCCTCGTCGTGGACGCGGGCGGCCGGCGCGGCGGCTCCGAACGGTGGCCGGCGGCGGTCGGCTGTCGCCCGGGCGTCGTGGAGCGGCACCGCACCGGCCTCGGCTGGTCCTCCGACCCCGGAGATCAGCCGGTGGATCCCGGCACATCGTCGAGCTCGTGACTCGGCGTCATAGCCCCTCGGGCGTGGCTGAGAACGGGAAACCGGCCGTGTCTAGGTGTCCTTGACGCCCAACACCTCGTCCAAGTCGTAGCCCACGACTTCCTCGAGCTGGTCGTAGGTGCAGCTCTCGGGGGCCCGGTCGGGCCGCCAGCGGCGCCACCGGGCCGTGTGCCGGAACCTGCCGCCTTCGCCGCCGTCGATGCTGTTGGTGAGGGAGTCGTAGGCCACCTCGCAGACCCGCTCGGGGCGCAGCGGCACCCAGGACAGGTCCTTCTTCCCGGTCCAGCGGCTCTGCGCCCCGGGCAGCCGGGCGCTCTCGTGGGCGGTCTCCTCGGCCCAGGCGGCCCACGGGTGGCCGCCGGGGTCGGGCATCCGGAGCGGTTCGAGCTCGTCGATCAGCTCGGCTCGGCGCTTCATCGGGAAGGCGGCGCAGACGCCCACGTGCTGGAGGGTGCCGTGGGCGTCGTACAGCCCCAGGAGCAGCGATCCGACAATCGGACCGCTCTTGTGGAAACGGAAACCCGCGAGGACGGCGTCGGCCGTACGCTCGTGCTTGATCTTGAACATGAGGCGGGCATCGGGCCGGTAGGGAAGATCGAGGGGTTTGGCGACGACCCCGTCGAGCCCGGCGCCCTCGAATCGTTCGAACCACTCCCGCGCGAGCGCGGGGTCGGTGGTCGCGGGCGCGAGGTGGACGGGGGGCCGAGCGGTGGAGAGCATGCGGGTCAGAGCGGTGCGGCGGTCGGCGAGCGGTGTGTCGAGGAGGGCCTCGTCGCCCAGCGCGAGGAGATCGAAGGCCACGAACGAGGCGGGGGTCGTCTCGGCGAGCAGTTTCACCCGGGAGGCGGCGGGATGGATCCGCTCGCTGAGCCGGTCGAAATCGAGCCGCCCGCCCTGGACGACGACGATCTCTCCGTCGACGACGCACCGGTCCGGCAGATTGGCCTTCAGCGCCGCGACCAGCTCGGGGAAGTACCTGGTCAGGCTCTTGCCGGTGCGGCTGCCGAGCTCGATCTCGTCCCCGTCCCGGTGGACGATCGCGCGGAAGCCGTCCCACTTGGCCTCGTACTGCATGCCCGGTGGGATCGTGGACACGGATTTGGCGAGCATCGGCTTCACGGGTGGCATGACCGGCAGATCCATGTCTCCGATTCTGGGGTGGTACGCCCGGGCCCGCTCGGTGTGCGGGTCCGCGCGGGTCCGCCTACCGTGGCGCACATGGGTGCAGCGGGCAAAGCGATCGAGCTGGAGGCGGGCGGCCGGACCGTCAGGCTGTCCAGCCCGGACAAGGTGTACTTCCCCGAGCGCGGCCTCACCAAGGGGGACGTGGCCGCCTACTACCTCGCGGTCGCGGACGGGATCACCCGCGCGCTGCGCAACCGGCCCACGACCCTGGAGCGGTTCCCGGACGGAGTGGAGGGCGAGTCCTTCTTCCAGAAGCGGGCCCCGAAAAACCTGCCCGACTGGATCCCGACCGCCCACATCGCCTTCCCCAGCGGACGTACCGCCGACGAGATCTGCCCGACCGAGCCGGCCGCCGTCCTGTGGGCCGCCAACCTGGGCTGCCTCACCTTCCATCCCTGGCCGGTCCGGCGGGAGGACACCGACCGTCCCGACGAACTGCGCATCGACCTGGACCCGCAGCCGGGCACCGACTACCACCACGCGGTCGCGGTCGCCCACGAACTACGCGTTCTCCTGGATGAGTTGGGCCTGCGGGGATGGCCCAAGACCTCGGGCGGCCGCGGCCTGCACGTCTTCGTGCCGATCGCGCCGCGCTGGACCTTCACGGAGGTCCGCAGGTGCGCCATCGCGATCGGCCGGGACCTCGAGCGCCGGATGCCGGGGAAGGTCACCACCGCCTGGTGGAAGGAGGAGCGCGGCGAGCGGATCTTCGTCGACTACAACCAGACGGCGCGCGACCGCACCATCGCCTCGGCCTACTCCATCCGCCCGCGCCCGCACGCCCCGGTCTCCGCACCGCTGCGCTGGGACGAGCTGGACGAGGCGGAGCCGCGCGACTTCGACATCGTGACGATGCCGGCCCGCTTCGCGGAACTGGGCGATCTGCACGCCGACATGGACGACCACGCCTTCGTCCTGGACGCCGCGCTGGAACTGGCCGACCGCCACGAACGCGACCACGGGCTCGGCGATATGCCGTACCCCCCGGACTACCCGAAGATGCCGGGCGAGCCCAAGCGGGTCCAGCCGAGCCGCGCGAAGCCCGAGGACTGACGCGCTGCCCTCTCCGTCGCCGAGGGGTACGAAGAACTCCTGCCGTGCCGCGTCCTTGATGCGGAGCGAGGGAGAGGGTCGCGTCCTCATAAGAACACGAACGATCGTGCTAATATCTCCCCATCATCTTGACCCGCCAGCTCTGTCTGGCCACTCTGAGGAGATCCGGAGAACCGGGCATGCACCCCATGGCTTCACTCCTGAGCACGACCCTCAACATCACCGCCCGGGTAGCCCCGGGCCCGGTCGGGCGGGTGGCGTTCGCGCTGTTCGTGCGGCCGCTCGGCCGCCCGAAGGTGAAGCCGGGCGAAGCGGAGGTCATGGCCCGGGCCGTGACCGGCCGGCTCGTCGTGGACGGGATATCCGTGACCACGTACCGCTGGGGCGACGGCGACCGGCCGGTTCTCATCGTGCACGGCTGGACCTCGCGCGCCTCGCGCTTCGCAGGCTTCGTCGAAGCGCTGCTGGCCGAGGGCCGGACCGTGGTCTCCTTCGACGCGCCCGGGCACGGGGAGTCCGGCGGCCGGGCCACCACCATCCTCCGGCAGCGCGAGATCATCCGCCGACTGCGCGCGCGGTACGGGGAGTTCTCGGGCGTCCTGGCCCACTCCTTCGGGGTGCTGTCCACCTTCTTCGCGCTGCGGGACGGAATCCGGGCCGACCGGATCGCCGGCATCGGCGCCATCGCCGACTTCGACTTCCTCACGGAGAGGTTCCGCGCGATGCTCGGCGTGAACCAGGCCGTCGAAGACGCCATGCGCCGCCACATCCAGCGGCGGCTCTTCCCGGCCGAGCCCGACATCTGGCCCCGCTTCGACGCGTGCCGCCACCCGGAGGAGATCCCCTCGCGGATCCTGCTCGTGCACGACGCGGACGACGACACCGCGGCCCCCGGCCAGTCCCGCGCCCTCGCGGCGGCCTACGGGGATCGGGCCCGCCTGATCGAGACGAGCGGGCTCGGCCACCGCCGGATCCTCGTGGACCCGCAAGTCGTCGCGACCGCCGTCGAGTTCCTGAGCGCGACCCCGTCACAGACCCGTGAGGCCGGCCCGGCCGAGGCCGCGGGAGCCACCCGATGACCGCCACCCACCCCGAACCCACCGCGCCGGAGTCGGCCTTCGGGTCAGAGTCGGCGTCCGGGTCCGAACCGGCCTTCGTGTCGGCGCCGGACTCCGCGTCCGGGTCCGGAGTCGGAGCCGGACCCGAGTCCGGACCCGGACCCGGACCCGTGCCCAGTCCCAGAGTCGGACCCGGAGTCGGACCCGGAGTCGGAGCCGGAGCCGCAGTCGGACGCGGAGCCGGACCCGGAGCTGGACCCGGACCCAGACCTGGACCTGGACCTGGACCTGGACCTGGACCTGGACCCGGAGCCGGGCCCGGGCCCGGGGCCGGGCGGGTGCTCGTGTTGGCCAGTGCCGTCACCTTCCTCGCCTTCCTCGACGCCACGGTCGTCAACGTCGCCTTTCCCGACCTGCGCCGGGCCTTCCCCGAGGTGTCGCTGGCCCGACTGACCTGGGTCGTCAGCGCCTACGCCGTACTGTTCGCCGCCCTGCTCGCCGCGGCCGGCCGGCTCGCGGACACCCTGGGCCGCAGGGCCCTCTTCCTCGGCTCGACCCTTGCCTTCACCCTGACCTCGCTCGCCGCCAGCGCGGCCCCCACCGCCGAACTGCTCATCCTGGCCCGCGCCCTCCAGGGGGCGGCCGCCGCCGGGATGATCCCCGCGGCGCTGGGCCTCGTCCTGGCCCACACCCCGCCCGCACGCCGGGCCGCGGCCCTCGGCGCCTGGTCGGCGGCGGGCGGACTGGCCGCCGCCGTCGGCCCGAGCGTCGGCGGCCTGCTCGTCGAGTGGTGGGACTGGCGCGCGATCTTCCTCGTCAACGTCCCGCCCGGCCTGGCGGTCGCCTGGGCAGCCGCCCGGGTCATCCCGCGGGAGCCCCGCACCGGACGCCGGCTCCCCGACCCCGTCGGTACGACGGCCCTCGCCCTCGGCATCGGGGGAGTCGTGGCCGGGCTCTCCCAGGGCGCGGAGTGGGGCTGGACCGACCCGAAGGTGCTCGTCCTGGTCATCGGCGGAGCCCTGGCGGGCGCCTTCGCGCTGCGCCGCTCGCGCGGCCATCCCGCCCCGGCCGTCGACCGGGACCTGTGGCGCGACCCGCTGTTCGCCCGCGCCAACATCGGCGCCCTGCTCTTCGGCGCCGCCATGTACGCGTGGCTGCTGACCGGCCCGTCCTACCTCATCGAGCGCTGGAACTACTCGGTCCTGCAAGCGGGCTTCGGCGTCACACCGGGCGCCCTCTTCGCCATGGCCGGTGCGCTCGTCGTCGGCCGCCGGGTCCCCGCCCGCCTCCAAGGGACCGCCGTCACCGTCGGATCGCTCCTCTTCGCGGCCAACGCCCTGCTGCTGTGGGGCTGGGCCGGGGAATCCACCTCGTACGCCCAGGTCTTCCTGCCCGCCGGACTCCTCGGCGGGCTCGGCATAGGAGTCGTGGTGACCGCCCTGTCCACGACGGCCTCGGCCGGCCTCCCGCCGCAGCGCTTCGCGGCCGGTACCGGCCTGCTGATGACGGCCCGGCAGCTCGGCGGGGCGCTCGGCGTCGCCGGCACGGCGGCCCTGCTCACCGGGTCCGGCCCGGCGGACCACTGGCGCGGGGTCTTCCTGCTGATCGCGTTCACCGCGCTGGGCGCGGCGGCCGCCGGGGCCTCGATGCGGCTCAGCGGTCCGGCGAAGCCGGCGCGGCCGGGAGGCTGACGGCCGGAGCGTCGTCGGCGGAGAAACCGGCGACGGGGAACGCGAGTACGGGCGGCCGCTCCGGGAGTTCCTCCGGGGCGGCCGTCGCCGCGCGCAGCCGGGCGAGGATGCCCCGCGCGGCCCGGTCGTAGGCGGTGGTGTCCTCGTGCAGCACGGAGTGCGCGTTGGCCAGCTCCATCATCGCCATGATCTCGAAGGCGAGCTGCTTCACGTCCTCGACGTCGGACCCGGCCGACTCGCCGAACCCGCCCGCCAGTCGGGCCTCGTCGAGCAGCCGCTCGATGTACCGCGTCCAGTCGCCGCGGATCTTCGCGATCTCGTCGCGGACGGGCCCGGGGCGCGAATCGAACTCGGCGGAGGCGGAGTAGAAGAAGCAGCCGCCGGGGAAGACCCGGCGGCCGGAGTAGCCGAGCCAGCTCTCGCACAGCCGCCACACCTTGGCGAGGCCGGCGGGCTCGTCCCGTACGGGGCGCACGACCTGCTCGACGAAGACGGTCCGGGCGGCGTGCACGGTGGCGAGCTGCAACTCCTCCTTGGAGCCGAAGAGGGCGAACACGCCGCTCTTGCTCAGCCCCAGGTCCGTGGCGATCTTCCCCAGCGACAGCCCTTCCAGGCCGTCCACCGAGGCGGTGCTCATCGTCCGTTCCAGGACGGCCCGCCGCGTCTGGTTCCCGCGTTCCACACGTCCGTCTGCCATGACGCCATGGTACCCAATTCACCGCACGCACGGTCGTTCACTCTGCTGTTGATCAGGCGTTGATCGGACGTCCATCGCCTGCGGACAGGCTCTGCGGCATGTCGATGAACACCACCGATACCTCTACCGCCACTGCCACCGCCGCCCCGGCCTGGTACGAACTCGCCCTCTGCGCGCAGACGGGCCCGGGCTTCTTCTTCCCGGAGCCCGGCTCCTCACTGCGCGACGCGAAGCGGCTGTGCGGTGCCTGCGAGGGCCGCAAACCCTGCCTGGACTACGCGCTGGCCAACGACGAACGCTTCGGCGTCTGGGGCGGCCTCTCCGAAGGCGAGCGCCAGGCCCTGCGCCGCCGCCCGTGACCGCCCGCCGCCCCTGACCGCCCGGCGACCGTGCCGGACGGCCCCGGCCGGGGCCACCGTGCGGGGCGGCCCCCGACCGGGTGGCGGCGTCATCCCAGCAGTTCCAGGATCCGCGAGGTTCCGGTGCCACCCGGCGGCGCGGGCGGCCGGGCGCCGGGATCGGCGAAGGCGATCGTGTGCGCGACGGCCTCCAGGATGGCCGTGTACGCATCGGCGTGCTCGGTGGCCGTGCTGGTGAGGTCGAGCAGGAGCAGGTGGCGTCCGTCCGGATGCGCCGTGACGGCCCTGGCCTGGAACAACCCCCGGTCGAGGCCGGGGACGGGGAAGGCCCCGGAGACCATGGCGCACGGGAGTCCCGAGGCCAGGTCCAGGAACCGGCGCGCCGAGCCGCTCCCGGGCGCGGACCGGGCGAGGGCCAGCGCCGTCCGTGCCACCCCGGCCGCGGCGCCGGCCCCGGCCCCGGCCCCGGCGTCTTCGGCGGGCCGGACGGCGAGGGAGAACAGCGAGGTGGAGACCGTCTCCGGGCCCTCGGGGTGCAGGCCGACCGCGGAGTGGACCAGGCGCTGTCCGGGCTGGCCGGCGAGTTCGTCGAGGCAGTCCATCAGCCGGGCGAGCTGCGACCCCGCCCCGGCACCGGCGTCCGCACCGGCATCCGCATCGGTGGCGCGGCCCAGCGCCTCCAGGGCTGCGGCGACCTCCTCCAGGTCGCCCCGGTCCCCGGGGCCGATGTCGTGGAACCCGGGCGGCAGCCGGAACCAGACGGGCGGGACGGAGGGGAGCGTCACGGTTGCACCAGCGTCCAGAGGCGCGCCGACCTCGCGACCGTGGACGGACCGTCCTCCACCGCGATGCGGGTGCCGTCGACAGCCGTGGAACCGCGGTCGACGGCTTCGTCGTCGCCGGTGTAGTCGGCGGCCGCCGTCGCCGCTCCGGTGCCGGCCACGGCCACCCCCACCCGCTCCCTGACCTCGGGCGTCGACGACCGAAGGGCCCACGCGGCGAGCGGGCTCTCCACCTTCCGCAGCTCGTCCGCCGTGTGCCACGTCGTACGGGCGAACGCGCCCGCGCCCGGCGAGACGCCCGCCAGGGCGCCGGCCTCGGGGACTGCCATGGCCGCGCGGGCGGCGACCGTACCGGCCCTGGCGCCCGAGGCGACCGCGGCCACGCCCGGGACGGCGCCGAGGCCGTCGCCGAGCAGCGTCACGCTGTTCTTCCAGAACGCGGCGTCGAACTTGCCCCGGGTGAAACCCTCGGTCAGCGGCCGCCGGAAGCCGGGGTCCGCGAGGTGCGCGGTCAGGGCGGCCAGCGAGAGCCCGCCCGCGACCAGCATGACCGCCATCCCGGCCGGCGGGAAGAAGAGGGCGACGGCCGCGCCGGCCGCTCCCAGAATGGCCGCGGCGTTCGAGAGGGCGTCCGCGGGATCGTTGACGATCTTGTTCCAGACCGACTCCAGCACCCCGGGCTCCTTCGGAGCCAGCCGCTCCGCCGTCGCGGTCAGCGTGTCCGCCACCCGGCGGGCCGCGGCCGAGTGCTCCGAGGCCAGTTCGCGGGCCAGCCGGCGGGCATCGGTGAGGGCCTCGTCGGTGGTGGCCGCGGCGGCCTGGGACGCGTAGCGGGCGGCCAGGGTGCGGTGGGCGGCCAGGGTGTCGTGCCAGCCGGTCAGCCGGCGCGCCGCCTCCGCCAGGGAGGTGTGGGCCGCGTGGAGGTGCCGGGGGAGGTCCCGCGACAGGGAGGCGCGGAAGGCGGTGGCGGCCTCGCCCTGCCAGGCCGAGCTGTGCGAGACCAGGGCGTCGACGACGCGGGAGGTCTCCGCGAGGCAGTCGGCCGAGGAGCGGAGCTTCTTCGCCAGGGCCAGGACCGCGTCCGGGTTCCCCGGGGCAGGGTCGAAGCCGAGGGCGGGGGAGGTGGTCGCGGGGGAGCCGGTCGCGGGGGAGTCAGCCACGGGCGGGCGCCGCCTGCCGGAAGGCCGCGCGGATGGCCTCGTCGAGCTCCGCGTACTCGGCGGCGCTGCGGCGCACACCCGCGCGTACGGCCTTGATCCGCCCGGCGAGCTCCTTGGTGCCGTGGCCCCATCTCTCCTGGAATCCGTCGCACGCCGCGTCGAGGTCCGCCGTGCCCAACTGGTCGGCCCGGACGTGGTCCAGCTCCCGCCGGGCCTCGCGCAGCGCGGCCAGCGAGGTGTCCAGGGCGTTGTGGAGGCGGGCCAGCTGGTCGATCTCGACCTGGAGCGGCGTCATGGCGGTCATGACGCGAAACCCTGGCAGAGCGGGGCTCTGCCAGGGCAATCGTCGTCACCCGCCCGAGCGAGCGGAAACCGGTCAGGTCGGCGGACCCGGGGCCGGACTCAGGCCTTGCGGGCCGCGATGCGCGCCGCGCGGGCGGCGAGGCGCTCGTCGAACTTGCGGGCCTCGGAGTCCAGGCCGTCCATGAAGAGGCCGAGCTCCTCCTGGGCCTTCTGCCCGTCGGGGCCGAGGCCGTCGATGTCCATGATCTTCAGGAAGCGGATCACGGGGCTCAGCACGTCGTCGTGGTGGATCCGCAGGTTGTAGACCCCGCCGATCGCCATCTGCGCGGCCATCCGCTCGAAGCCCGGCATGCCGTGTCCGGGCATCCGGAAGCCGACCACGACGTCCCGCACGGCCTGCATCGTCAGGTCCGGGGCGAGCTCGAAGGCCGCGCCCAGCAGGTTGCGGTAGAAGATCATGTGCAGGTTCTCGTCCTGCGCGATGCGGGCCAGCATGCGGTCGCAGACCGGGTCACCGGACTGGTGGCCGGTGTTGCGGTGCGAGATGCGGGTCGCGAGTTCCTGGAAGGCCACGTACGCCACGGAGTGGAGCATCGAGTGGCGGTTGTCGGACTCGAACCCCTCCGACATGTGCTGCATCCGGAATGCTTCGAGCTTGTCCGGGTCCACGGCGCGCGAGGCCAGCAGGTAGTCGCGCATCACGATGCCGTGGCGGCCCTCCTCGGCGGTCCAGCGGTGCACCCAGGTGCCCCAGGCGCCGTTGCGGCCGAAAAGCGAGGCGATCTCGTGGTGGTAGCTGGGGAGGTTGTCCTCGGTCAGCAGGTTCACGACGAGCGCGATCTTGCCGATCTCGGTGACCTTGGACTGCGCCGGGTCCCAGGCTTCGCCGTCCTCGAAGAAACCGGGGAAGTTCCGGCCGTCGCTCCACGGGACGTACTCGTGGGGCATCCAATCCTTGGTGACCGTCAGGTGGCGGTTGAGTTCCTTCTCGACCACCTCTTCCAGCGCGAACAGCAACTTGGCGTCGGTCCACGCCTCCGAGCTGCCGAGGTGGGGAGAGGTGATCGTCACGGGTACTCCTGAGTGCAAAGCGAATTACCTACGGTTCCGTAGCCTACGGAGTCGTAGGTTAAGCGCGACATCAAGACCAGCCAAGCCCCAGAGGTCGCTCTGTCCGGTTGCATCCCGTTATCTGCGCAGTTTGAAGGGGGCATAGGCGTGATCCGGCGGGACCAAAGTCACGCGAGTAGGTGGTCCGCGGCTCCCGCCTTGACGGCCGAGATCAGCGCACGGAGCGCCTCGATGGAGTCGGTGACGTAGGCGGCCGAGTCGGTGGTTCCGATGTACGCCTTCCCCTCGTCGTCCCGCCCGAAGCGGAAGCAGTTCGCCCCCTCGCTGCAGAATGCCTCGTCCCACGCGATGCCGGCCGTCGCCGACGGGGTCGCCGACGGGGTCGATGGGGTGGTCGCGGTCGTGGTCGTCGTGCCCATGTCGTTCTCTCGTCTCCTCGTCGGATCCGGTCAGGTGGTCAGTCAGCCGGTCGGCCGGTCGGCCCGGTCAGAGGGTCTGTGCGATGGCGCGGATGAAATCGCGGGAGTCGCGGGCCGGCAGTGCCAGGGAGCGCAGCCGCTCCAGCAGGCCCCGGTATCGGAGCAGCTTCATCTGCGAATCGAGCAACATCGAGCCGTGCGAACTGTCCAGCTGCACGGTGTCCAGCTCGCTGATCGTGGCGGCCGCGTACGTGAAGGACTGGCCGGCGCCGGGGAACCCGCCGGCGGTGAACGGAATCACGCGCACGGTCGTACGCGCCCGCTCCGACTGTTCCAGTATGTGTTCGAGCTGCGCCCGTGCCACTTTCGGACCGCCGAACTGCATGCGCAGCGCCGCCTCGTGCACGACCGCCTCGTACAACGGCGGCGTCTCGCGGGCGAACACCTGCTGGCGCTGCATCCGCAGGGCGAGCCGGGCCTGGAGGTCGGGCTCGGGCAGCGGGGGGTCGGCGGTGTCGAAAACGGCCCGCGCGTGCGCCTCGGTCTGCAGCAGCCCGGGTATGTGCGTGGTCACGGCGGTGTGCAACTCGACGGAGTGGTGCTCCAGTTCGCAGATGTCCAGGAGTCCGGGCGGCAGCATCCCCCGGTGCTGCTCCCACCACCCCTTGTCGCGCTCCTGGGCCATCGAGGCGAGCAGGTCGACCAGCCCCGTGTCGGGGCAGTCGTAGTTGAAGGCGAGGGTGCGGACACGCTCGGCGCTGATCGCGATCCGGCCGGATTCGATGTTGGGGATCCGGGTGCGGTCCACGCCCATGAGCGCCGCGGCCTGCTGCACCGTCATGCCCGACTGCTCGCGGAGTTTGCGCAGCTCGGAGCCCAGGCGCTGCTGGCGTGCGGTCGGCGTACTCCTGGGTGGCACAGGGTCCCCTCTCCTCCGGCCGGGGCGTGCGGGAGTGCCCGCACGAGTCCGGAAATGCCATGAGAAAACAGCAAGTCGTCGTACAAGTAGTAGCACTGTGCACCACGTTGCGCTACGGTCGGTAGCGCAAGTCTCACACGGGGCGACCTTCGACTCTTGTATGACCACACGGCATCCACGCATTCAGTACCTCAGAACCTTGGAGCAGCACGATGACGGGCACTCTCCGTGGCCTGCGGTCGGTCCACGAGTTCCGGCAGGCCCCGCCAGGGGCGGAGAAACTGAGCTACTCCATAGGCCTGCCGGGCGGCGCCCACTGTGCGGGCAGCGCCCGCGGCGCCCTGCGGTCCCTCCTGGTCCGGCACGGACTGCCCGACCTGTGCGACAACGCGGCCCTCGCCGCCTCCGAACTCGTGGCCTGTGCCTATCGGTTCACGCCTGACAAGGAGATGGTGCTCAAAGTCCGCTGGCAGTTCGACGCGCTGCGGATCGTCGTCTTCGACCAGCACCCGGCGCACTCCTCGCCCGCGGCGAGCGAGGAGTGCCGCATCCGGCGCAGCCGCGGGATGTGGCTGCTGTCGGCGGTGGTCGAGGCCTGCGGCGGGGACTGGGGGCTCACCCCGGTGCTCACTCCGATGGGCGGCACCAAGTCCTGGGCGTTACTGCCCCTGTCCCTGCGGCCTTAGTGCTCGTCGCCCGTCCCGGTCATTCGTGCCACAGCGACCGGCGGACCTCCTCGGCCGTCGTCGGCCGCGGCACGTCGTCGAGCAGCAGCCACCGCGTGATGCCGATCGACTCCAGGAACGGCACGTCATGGCTCGCCACCACGAGCGCCCCCTCGTAGGAATCCAGGGCATCGGTCAACTGCCGTACGCTCCCCAGGTCCAGGTTGTTCGTCGGCTCGTCGAGCATGAGCAACTGCGGGGCGGGTTCCGCGAGCAGCAGCGCAGCCAGCGTCGCCCGGAACCGCTCGCCGCCCGACAGCGTGCCGGCCGGCCGGTCCGCCCGCGCACCCCGGAACAGGAAGTGCGCGAGCCGCGCCCGGATCAGGTTGTTCGTCGCGTGCGGCGCGAAGCGCGCCACGTTCTCCACGACCGAGCGCTCGTCGTCCAGTACGTCGAGCCGCTGCGGCAGGAACCGGACCGGGACGTGGGCCACCGACTCGCCCGACCGTGGCGCCAGTTCCCCGGCGATCGTGCGCAGCAGCGTGGTCTTGCCCGAGCCGTTGGCCCCCACCAGCGCGATCCGCTCCGGACCGCGCAGCTCCCACTCGCCCGCGATCGCGGCACCGTGGACGGGGTGCAACCCGCTCAGGGTGAGCACGCGGCGGCCCGGCGGGACCTTGGTGGCGGGCAGTTTGATGCGGATCTCGGCGTCGTCGCGGACAGCCAGCGCCGCCTGGTCGAGGCGTTCCTCGGCCTCCGCCAGCTTCTCGGTGTGCATGATGCGGTGCTTGCCCGCAGACTCCTGCGCCGCGCGTTTGCGGGCACCCATGACGATCTTCGGCTCGCGCTTGGTCTCGAACATCTTCTGGCCGTACCGCTTGCGCCGGGCCAGTTTGGCCTGCGCCTGCGCCAGTTCGCGCTTCTGCCGCTGTACGTCGCCCTCCGCGACCCGGACCATCCGCTCGGCCGCCTCCTGCTCGGCCGCGAGCATCTCCTCGTAGTCCGTGAAGTTTCCGCCGTACCAGCGGAGTTCTCCGTCGCGCAGGTCGGCGATCTGGTCGACCCGGTCGAGCAGCTCCCGGTCGTGGCTGACCAGGAGCATCACCCCGGACCAGGATTCGACGGCCGCGTACAGCCGGCGCCGGGCCCGCAGGTCGAGGTTGTTGGTGGGCTCGTCCAGCAGCAGGACGTCCGGGCGGCTCAGCAGCAGGGCGGCCAGCCGGAGCAACACGCATTCGCCGCCCGACAGTTCGCCGGTGGTGCGGTCCAGCCCGATCCGGCCGAGCCCGAGGTGGTCGAGGGTGGCCAGGGCCCGCTCCTCCACGTCCCAGTCGTCGCCGACCGCCGCGAAATTCGCCCCGGTCGCCTCGCCCGCCTCGATGGCGTGCAGGGCGGCCCGGGCCGTGTGGACTCCGAGCGCCTCGTCCACCCGTAGGGAGGTGTCGAAGGTGACGGTCTGCGAAAGCCGGCCGACGGTGCCGGCCACGGCCAACTGGCCTTCGCTCGGACTGAGTTCCCCGGCGATGAGTTTCAGCAGGGTGGACTTCCCGCAGCCGTTGCGCCCGATCAGGCCGGTGCGGCCGGGGCCGACGGTCAAGTGGAACCCGTCGAAGACGGGTGTTCCGTCGGGCCAGTCGAAGGACAGGTCGGAGCAGGTGACGAAGGTGGGAGCAGGACTCATGGAGGCCTCCAGGTTGCGTGAGTGGTGAATGCAACGCGGGGAGACAGCGGACCGCGGGTGAGGGCGGTGGTCGGTGTCTCGGACCTCAGAGAAGCAACGTCCTGCTCCGTTTCGACGGCGATGGGGCGTCTACAAAGCTACGGGGCGGCCGGAGCGGCGGGCAAGCGAATTAAGCGAAGCGGAGCGACCGGCGGGGCCGGGTTCAGCAGGAGCCGCGCATCAGATCGGCGAGGCTCTGGTCCATGTCGAGGTACAGGTGCTCCAGGCCGGGCGGCACGATCGTCGAGGCCCGCTCCAGGAAGCGGTGCAGCTCGGCCGTCACCATCAGGACGATCGCGACCCCCTCGGGGGCGTGGAACTCCACGGTGGTCCGGTCGGCGTCGTACGGGCGCACGCGGACGTCTCCACAGCCGGACGGGCGGTCCAGTCCGGACTCCAGCAGCTCCCGCGAGAACGTCCACGAGACCTCGACGCCCTCCAGGGTCGCGGGCGCGGGGAAGGCCATCCGGACGGCGAAGGGATCCGACCGGTCGTAGCAGAGCGTGACGGGTACGGTGTCGACCTTCGGCGCGGTGGCGACCAGTCGGGCCTGCACGGCCTGCTCGATGACAGTGATCAAGGCTCGCTCCCTTGCGGCGGATCTCGTGCCGGACCGCGGGGTGGGGGCCCGGCAACGGGATAGACGCGCGATGCGGCGAATCCGTGCACGCGACGTGGAGTGAGCTGTGTCACCGGATGGCCTGAACACGCCTGTGTGATCGCACAGGGTGACGGGGGCGCGGGCGTCCCGGGCCTGTCCGCGGGCTCTGGAGCGGCCGCAGTACGGCCGGTTCCCGCTCACTCCACAGGCCCAAAGGGAGCTCCGGACCCGGAGCTCCGGACCGATCCGCGCCCGAACTACAGGGCCGGGTTGTCCCGCACCGTCGCCAGGTCCGCCGACGTCTTCGTCGCGATGAACTCGGTGATGCGGTAGGCGCAGACTCCCGCCGTCGTGAAGGGGTCCTCGGACGCGATCTTCTCGATCTCCGCACGGGAGACCCCGCCGGCCAGGATCACGCCCCCGTCGCGCGGGACCTTGCGGCCCGAGGCGAGGAAGATGCCGGCGGCGTAGTAGCCGTCCAGCCAGGCGATGTGCGCGTCCATCTCCTCTTCGACGGCTTCGACGGGTGCGGTGTAGGTGAGCTCCATGACGAACATGATCGCCAGGCTACTCTCGCACCACTATGACGAGTGCGAAGATCCCCGCCGACGAGGCCGGGGCCAAGGCGATACAGGACGAACTGCGCGGTCGGGTCGTCCTGACCGAAACCGGACCCCCGCCCGGCGAAGGGCTGATCGCGGGGGTGGACGTGGCCTACGACGACGAGCGCGACCTGGTGGCCGCCGCGGCCGTCGTCCTCGACGCCGCGACCCTGCGGGTCGTCGAGGAGGCCACCTCCGTCGGCCGCGTCAGCTTCCCCTACGTGCCGGGACTGCTCGCCTTCCGCGAGCTGCCGACCGTGCTCGCCGCGCTGGAGGCCCTGACCGTCACGCCCGGTCTCGTCGTCTGCGACGGCTACGGACTGGCCCACCCGCGCCGCTTCGGGCTCGCGTGCCACCTCGGCGTGGTCACCGGGCTGCCGGCCATCGGCGTCGCGAAGAACCCGTTCACCTTCACCTACGAGGAACCCGGCAGCCGGCGCGGAGACCTCTCCCCGCTCCGCGCACCCGACGGCGAGGTCGTCGGGCGGGCGCTGCGCACGCAGGACGGGATCAAGCCCGTGTACGTGTCGGTGGGCCACCGGGTGTCCCTGGACAACGCCTGCGCGCACGCCCTGGCGCTGAGCCCCCGCTTCCGGATCCCCGAGACCACACGGCACGCCGACTCGCTGTGCCGGCGGGCCCTGCGCGAAGCCACCGCATAGGGCCGCCCGGCCGCCCGGCCGGGCCGCGGGCTCAGTCGGAGGCCGCCACCCGGAATCGGATGCCCGCCTTCTGGAGCCGGTCCAGCAGGGCGTCGCCCATCGCCACGGCGGTGGTCAACTGGCCGGAGAGCTCGGGCAGGGCGTCGTAGGCGAGGCAGAGCGCGGACTCCGCCAGCATCTTCGCCGTCTCCCCGTACCCCGGGTCGCCGCCCGAGACCTCGGTGAAGACCCGGCGGCCGCCGCCCTCGCCCACGAACCGCACGCTGAACCAGCTGCGCGCCCGCCGCTCCGCGTCCGGGCCCTGGCCCGGCTCCCAGCGGCCCGCGAGCCACTGGCGCACCGGCGGGATCTGCGCGAGGGCGGCCACCCCGCCGACCGCGGCCGTACCGCCCACCGCGACGGGCAGGTGCCGTACGGAGGCGTAGTGCCGGTAGCGGAAGTCCGGGCCGTACCGCTCCAGCGCCGCCGCCGAACGGGCCACGACCTGGACGTCCAGGACGGGCATCGGCAGGGCCCAGGTCCCGGTCTCCCGGCTGAAGCGCGGTGCGCCCACGGGAACCCGTACCCGCCGGCCCAGCAGCCGGGGCTCGTGCATCCGGCGCGCGCGGGCGGCGGCCAGGTTCTGCGGTCCGCGCCCCAGCGCGGTCAGCACCGTGGTGAAGGTGCCGCCCGAGAACAGGGCGTTGGAGCGCACGAACGCGTCCACGGTCAGCGGGACCCCGGCCGGCAGCTGTCCGACCGTGAAGTACGCCCCGAGGTCGGCCGGAATGGAGTCGAAGCCGCAGGCGTGCACGATCCGGGCGCCGCTCTCGCGGGCCCGCGCGTCGTGCTCGACGTACATCCGGTCCACGAACTCCCGCTCGCCGGTCAGGTCCAGGTAGTCGGTGCCCGCCTCGGCGCAGGCGGCCACCAGCGCGGCCCCGTACCAGACGTACGGCCCCACGGTCGTGGCCAGCACCCGGGTGGAGGCGGCCAGTTCGCGCGTCGCGGCGGCGTCCTGGGCGTCGGCGCGCAGCAGCGGCAGGTCCGCGCAGCGCGGATCGAGGGCGGTCAGCCGCTCGCGCAGCCGCTCCAGCTTCGCGAGGTCGCGCCCGGCGAGGGCCCAGCGGCAGCCCGCGGGGGCGTGCACCGCGAGGTACTCGGCGGTGAGCGCCCCCACGAACCCGGTCGCGCCGAAGAGCACGAGGTCGTACTCCCGTTCCGCGGTGCGCGGTTCGTGCCGGACAGCTGCGTTCATCGGAAGCCTCCCAGACGGTGTCGGTGGTGGCTGAGGCTAGCGGGTGGTCCCCGTACGACGGACAGCGCCCCGGGTGCGGCCTGCGAGGGCCGTTCCCGGGGCGCTGTAGGGGCGGCCGGGCGGGTGCTCGGCCTCTTGGGTCAGTCCTCCTGGTACAGGCCGAAGACGTCGAGGATGAGGTCGATGTCCCCGTCGCTCTGGTTCCAGAAGTTGACGATGCCGGTCTCGCCGGTGCTCGCCTGGACCAGGTTCGGGACGGTCTTGCCGGGTGTCCAGTTCAGGGTCGAGGAGGCGGGCGCCACGGGCTCGCCCGTGCTCGGTTCGGGGCCGACCGCGAGGAAGCCGCTGTCCTTGGTGTTGGTCACCGTGGCGTTCAGTACGAAGCCCGTGACGCCGTCACCCGGTGCGGACAGCGGCGCGTGGATGTAGTCGCGGCCGCCCAGGGGGCCGTACACGACGTCATCGGGGTCACGGGTGTCGACGAAACGCCCCGGCTCTGCGAAGGGCAGGTAGGAGCCCTTGCTCTGCGGGCTGTAGTAGCCGACGACGTCGACGATGACGTCGGCCGGGTTCCAGCCGCCGTTGCGAATGCTGATCTTGCCGTCGGGGCCGACCGGGACGATCACCGAGTTGGCGATGGTCTGGCCCGTCGTGAAGTTCACGTTGGACGCGGTCGGCACCTGCTGCCCGCTCGGGAAGACGGTCAGGTGGCCGTCGCTCCTCGGGTTGGTGACCGTGACGTTGAGGGCCACGGCGGTGACCCCGGAGGCGGGAACCTGGCGGAGGCCGGTGATCTGGGTGCTGAAGACCGCGTAGCCGGGGACCTGGCCCTTGGGGGCGCCGAGGGCTATGCGGCTGTCGACGAAGCGGGCCGGGGCCAGCGGGGTGTAGCCGCTGGAGGCGGACTGGGTGAAGTAGCCGGTGACGTCGGCGATCAGGTCGACCGATGCCCAGCCGCCGTTGTAGAGGTCGACGTAGCCGTTGGCGCCGACGGGCACGATGACCAGGTTCGGGACGCTCTGGCCGGGTGTGAAGTTGACGTTCGACGTGGTCGGACGCGTGGTGCCGCCGGCGAAGGCGGTGATGTGGCCGCCGCTCGTGGTGTTCGTGACGGTGACGTTGAGGACCACGGCGGTCACGCCGGCCGGAATGGTGCCGTTGCCGCCGATCTTCACCCGCGCGGAGGTGTACGGGGCGACCTTGCCCGCGATCGCGCCGGTGCCGTTGCGGGTGTCCAGCAGGCGGGTCGGGCCGTACGGGGTGTAGTCCGAGCCCTCGGTCGTGACGGACAGCTGGTTGGAGGCCACCACGTTGTTGGTGCTGTCCGTCACGGTCACCTTGACCGTGTACGTGCCGAGTTCGGTGTAGGTGTGCTGCTCGGTCAGGGTCTGGCTGCCAGAGGCTTGGACGACCGTCGAGTGCGTGTCGCCGTAGTCGATGACGACGGTGAGCGGCGTGGCCGCGCTGGTGATCTCGCTCTTGAGCTCGATCGCGTGCGCGCTGAGGGGGGTCGCGGTCAGTCCCACCTTGAGGCCCGGGTTGCCCTCGGCGGTCGCGGACAGCGTCGTGGCCGTCGGCGCGCTCTCGGTGGCCGGGGCGGTCCGCAGGGTCGACTGCCCGGCGGGGCTCGTGGACTTGGGCGCGTCCTCCAGGGCCTCCTGGGCCAGGTCCGGAGTGCTGATGCCCTGGGCGCCGCCGTTGGCCGGCCCGGCCGCCTGAGCCATGCCCGGTACGAGGGAAATGCCCGCGGCGAAAACGGCCGCGGATGCAGCGAGTCGGCGGTATGACACCGAGCCTCCGAAATGTCAGTGAGCCCCTGATCAGGACTGAAAGAGCGCTCAGGCTACAGAGCCCGCCGACCGGCCTGACATGGGGGTCTTTCCGTTGCCGTCCCGTTGCCGTCCTGTTGCCCACCCTTGCCGTCCGCCGCCGGGAGGGCGACGGACAGTGCCCCGGAAGCGCCCCAGAAGCGGCCTGGACGGCCGTTCCCGGGGCGCTGTCGTACGGCCGGCGCCGGCCGCGTTCATCGCTCGGCGGGGATCAGAAGTCGTCGTAGAGGCCGAAGACGTCGACGATGACGTCGATGTTGCGGTCGCTCTGGTTGAAGACGTCGACGATGCCGTTCATGCCGGTGCTCGCCTGGACCAGGTTCGGGACGGTCTTGCCGGGAGTGAAGTTCAGGGTCGACGACGAGGGAGAGCCGGGTGCGGACGCGTAGCCCCCGGCATAGGCCTCCTTCGAGTTCGGGTCCGGAGCGACCGCGAGGAAGCCGGCGTCCTTGGGGTTGGTCACCGTCGTGTTCATGACGAATGCCTTGACGCCCGGGTTCATCGTGCTGAGCTTCATGTAGATGTACCAACGGCCCTGCAGCGGACCGTGCTTCCAGAGCTTGGGGTCGCGGGTGTCGATCCGCCGGTAGGGCTGGAACGGCACGTACGCGGCCTGGCTGGTGGGGCTGTAGTAGCCGACGACGTCGACGATGACGTCCGTCCCCTTCCAGCTGCCGTTGCGGATGCTGATCTTGCCGTCGGCGCCGATGGGGACGATCACCGCGTTGGCGACGGTCTGGCCACCGCTGAAGTTCAGGTTGGAAGCGGTGGGGGCCTTCTTGCCGGCCGGGTGGACGGTGAGGTGGCCGGCGTCCTTCGGGTTGGTGACCGTCACGTTGAGCGCGACCGCGGTGGCCCCGGAGGGGATGAAGCCGGCGCCCGAGATCGTGGTGCTGAGCGTCCCGTAGCCCGCGAGCTGGCCCTGGCGGGCGCCCAGGCCGGTGCGGGTGTCCACGTGGCGCGCCGGTTCGATCGCCGTGTAGCCGCTGGCGGCGGACCGGGTGAAGTAGCCGGTGACGTCGGCGATCAAGTCGACCGACTCCCAGCCGCCGTTGTAGAGCTCGACGTAGCCGTCGGCGCCGACCGGGACGATGACCAGGTTGGGGACCGTCTGGCCGGGCTCGTAGTTGAGGTTCGAGGTGGTCGGGCGGGTGGTGCCCTCGGCGAACGCGGTGACGTGGCCGCCGCTCTTGGTGTTGGTGACGGTGACGTTGAGGGCCACCGCGGTCACGCCGGCGGGGATGGTGCCGTGGCCGCCGACCTTGACCCGCGCGGAGGTGTACGGGGCGACCTTGGCCGCCTTCGGCGCGCCCGTGCCGTCACGGGTGTCCAGCAGCCGGGTCGGGGCGTACGGGGTGAACTCGGAGCCGAGCGTCGTGACCGAGACCGTGTTCGTGACCGAGGTGCCGGCGACGTCGTCCCGGACGGTGACGGTGACGAGGTACGTACCGACCTCGGCGTAGACGCGCTGTCGCTTCTCCTGCCCGGAACCAGTGGCGAAGTAGCCGTCCTGGCTCCCGTTGTCGCCCCAGTCGATGGTGACGTAGAGGGACTGGTCGGCCTCGGCCGTGAGGCTGGCCGCCAGCTCGATCCCGTGCGCGCTGGTGCTCCCGGCCGTCAGCCCGACCTTGTAGGTCGGATCGGCCGCGGCCTGCGCCTGCGGGGTGCCGGCCGCCTTGGGCGTACCGGCCGCCGGGGCCACCGATTTGGTGCTGCGCTCGGCCGGGCTGGTGAAGGTCCTGGAGGCCATCGCCTCGCGCAGGTCCTGCTCGGGCAGCTCGAGCCCGTGAGGCTTGACCGGCGCGGGATCGGCCGCGTGGGCCAGCCCCGGTACGAGCGACATGCCTGCCGCGAGGATGGTCGCGGATGCTACGAGTCGGCGATGAGACACCGAGCCCCCCAAATGTCGTATGTCTGCCGGCCCTTGAGCAGGGCCGGACAACCCGCCGGCCTCCCTGACCCGCGGGTGGCCGCACGCGGGCCCTCCCTGGCGCGGCGTGCGGCGGGTGGTGCCCCGGGGGAGCGGCCTGGACGGCCGCGCCCCCGGGGGCACCGTGATCCACCGTGCTGCACGGAGGTGCGGCCGAGTCGGGCCGCCTCCCGTGCCTATGGGTGGATCAGTCGGATCAGTTGTCCATGTAGATGCCGAAGATGTCGACGACGAGGTCGATGTTGGCGTCGCTCCAGTTGAAGAAGTCGATGACACCGGTGTTGCCGCGGCCCGCCTGCACCAGGTTCGGGACGGTCTTGTTCGCGGTGAAGTTCAGGTTCGAGGACGTCGGGATCGGCACCTCGACGTCGGTCCCGTTCTCGTAGTCCGCGATGGTGTTCGGGTCCGGAGCGACCGCGAGGAAACCGGCACCCTTGGTGTTGGTCACCGTGGTGTTCAGTACGAAGGCCGTGGTGTTCGGGTAGCCGTCGCCGAGTCCGAGCGCGCTGTAGTAGCGGCCGGGCAGCGGCTTGGTCTCGCGGGTGTCCTTCACGCGCTCCGGCGCGAAGGGGAGGTACGCGCTGACGCTGTCGGGGCTGTAGTAGCCGACGACGTCGACGATCACGTCGGCCGGGTTCCAGCCGCCGTTGCGGAGGCTGATCTGGCCGTCTGTGCCGACCGGGACGATCACCGAGTTGGCGATGGTCTGGCCCGTGCTGAAGTTCAGGTTGGACGCGTTCGGCGCGGCCCTCCCGGCGGGGAAGACGGTCAGGTGGCCGTCGCTCCGCGGGTTGGTGACCGTCACGTTGAGCGCCACGGCCTTGGCCCCGGCGGGGACGCCGCGGTTGCCCGCGATCTTGGTGGTGATGGTCCCGTAGCCGGGGACCTGGCCCTTGCGGGTGCCGAGACCCTCCCGGGTGTCGACGTGGCGCTCCGGTGCGAGCGCGGTGTAGCCGCTGGAGGCGGACTGGGTGAAGTAGCCGGTGATGTCGGCGATCAGGTCGACTCCCAGCCAGCCGCCGTTGTAGAGCTCGACGTAGCCGTCGGCGCCGACCGGGACGATGACCAGGTTGGGGACCGTCTGGCCGGGCTCGTAGTTGAGGTTCGAGGTGGTCGGACGCTCGGTGCCCGAGGCGAAGGCGGTGATGTGGCCGCCGCTGAAGGTGGTGGTGACGGTGACGTTGAGGGCCACCGCGGTCACACCGGCCGGGATGGTGCCGAAGCCGCCGACCTTCACCCGCGTGGACTTGTACGGGAGGACCCTGTCCGCGGCGTTACGGGTGTCCAGCAGGCGGGTCGGGGTGTACGGGGTGAAGTCCGAGCCCTCGGTGGTGATGGTGAGGGAGTTCTCGGCGGAGACGCCGTTGAGGGCGTCGGTCACCTTGACCTTGACCGTGTACGTGCCGACCTCGCGGTACACGTGCTCCACGTGCGCGGCTTCGGTGCCGTGGGCGCTCGCCGTGCCGTACGTGCCGTCGCCCCAGTCGATGCTGAGTTCGACGTCGACGTCCGCGCTCGTGACGCCCATGCTCAGTTCGAGCGAGTGCGCGTTGAACGTGGTGCCGTGCAGGGCCACCGCGAGGCCCGGGTTCCCTTCGGAGGCCGCCAGCGTGCCGGCCGCCTTGCCCTTGCCGGCGGCCGGGACCTTGACCGAGCGGTCGGCCGGGCTGTCGAACGTGGTGCTCTGGGCCTTGATGGCCGAGTCCAGGTCGGGCGTGGATACCCCCTGCACCTTGCCCGTCGCGGGGTCGGCCGCCTGGGCCAGCCCCGGTATGAGAGAAATGCCTGCCGCGAGGATGGTCGCGGATGCTACGAGTCGGCGATGAGACACCGAGCCCCCCCAAATGTCTGTGAGCCCTGCAACAGGGCTGAAAGCCTGCTCAGACTACAGAGGCACCGGGCCGTGGATCACCCGGGTTTATCTGTTTGCGTTTGCACCGATTGGGCCGCGCGGTCCGATTCCTCCGACCTCGTCGCGGCCTGCCGGTCTAGCGTGAGGAGGGACGGGTCCGTGCGAGCGGGCGACGCCCGTGGCGACTGGAGGTTCGCGTGAAGGCTGGGGTGCGCACGTGGGAGGCGGTCCGGGAGTTCGCCCTGGGGCTGCCGCAGGCGCGGGAGGAGTTCCCGTGGGGTCCCGAGGACTGTGTGGTGAAGGTCAACAAGAAGATCTTCGTCTTCCTGGGGAACACCGGCGGGCCGTCGCCCGGAATCTCCGTGAAGCTCAAGGACGAGGCCCTGCACGGTCACGCCATGACCGCGCCCGGCGCGGAGCCGACCGGATACGGGCTGGGCAAGGCCGGCTGGGTCTCCGTGCCGCTGGGGGAGAAGGGTGCGCCTTCCGCCGAGGTGCTGTGCGAATGGGTGGAGGAGAGCTACCGGACCGTCGCGCTCAAGCGGGACCTCAAGGAGCTCGACGCGAGGACCGACGCGCGGCCCGACGCGATGACCGACGGGGGAAACGCCCCAACCGGCTAAGCGCTTGCTCTTGTGCTGAGTGGAACAGGTTCCTAGCATCACTGGTGTTACATCAGTTGTGTCACACAGTGGCGGCAGTGGTGCCACCGGATGCTGGGGGCTCGATGGCAGTGACAGGGAACATGCCCGGGAGCGGCGGGGGGCCGCTCGCGGGCGTGCGCGTCGTCGAGCTGGCGGGCATCGGGCCGGGCCCGTTCGCCGCCATGGTCCTCGCCGACCTCGGGGCCGACGTGGTGCGGGTGGACCGCCCGGGCGGCGGCGGCCTGGCCGTGAACCCGGCCTACGACATCACCAACCGCAACAAGCGCTCCGTCCTCGTCGACCTGAAGTCCGCCGACGGCCCGGCCCGCGTGCTGGACCTGGTCGAGCGCGCCGACGTGCTCATCGAGGGCTTCCGCCCCGGGGTCGCCGAACGGCTCGGCGTCGGCCCGGCCGACTGCCACGCCCGCAACCCCCGGCTCGTCTACGGCCGGATGACCGGCTGGGGCCAGGACGGCCCGCTCGCCCACACCGCCGGGCACGACATCGCGTACATCGCCGTCACGGGCGCCCTCGGCATGATCGGCAGCCCGGGCGAACCCCCCGCCGTGCCCGCCAACCTGGTCGGTGACTACGCGGGCGGCTCGCTCTACCTCGTCATCGGCGTGCTCGCCGCCCTCCAGCACGCCCGCACCCCAGGTGGCTCCGGCCAGGTCGTCGACGCGGCCATCGTCGACGGGACCGCCCACCTCACCGCCATGATCCACGGGATGATGGCGGCCGGCGGCTGGCAGGACCGGCGCGGGGCCAACCTGCTCGACGGCGGCTGCCCCTTCTACGGCAGCTACGAGACCTCCGACGGCGGCTACATGGCGGTCGGCGCACTGGAGCAGCAGTTCTACGACACCTTCGTGGAGCTCCTCGGCATCGAGGACCAGGCCCCCGCCCGCAAGGACCTGGCCCGCTGGGGCGAGCTCCGCGAGGCCGTCGCCGCGCGCTTCAAGTCCCGTACCCGCGAGGAGTGGACGGACGTCTTCGCGGGAACCGACGCCTGCGTGGCACCCGTTCTCTCGCTGCGCGAGGCTCCGCACCACCCGCACCTGGCCGCCCGGGGCACCTTCGTCGAGGCCGCCGGGATCACCCAGCCCGCCCCCGCGCCCCGCTTCTCCGCGACCCCGGCCACCACCGTGGGCGGGCCCGCGATGCCGGGCGCGCACACGGAGTCCGTGGCGGCGGACTGGGGCGTGCCGGGGCTGCTCGGGAAGGAGGCCGGCGCCTGATGGAACTCTCGATGATGCTCGACTACTCCGCGGACCCGCGCCGTGCCGCCGACGCGGCGGCGGAGCTGGAGGCGGCCGGGCTCGACGCCGTGTGGGTGGCCGAGGCCTGGGGGTTCGACGCCCCGACGATCATGGGGTACCTGGCCGCCCGGACCGAGCGGATGAAGATCGGATCGGCCATCCTCAACGTCTACTCGCGCACCCCCGCGCTGATCGCCCAGACGGCGGCCGGCCTGGACGCGATGTCCGGCGGCCGGGCGCTGCTCGGCCTCGGTGCGTCGGGCCCGCAGGTGGTCGAGGGCTGGCACGGGAAGCCGTACGACAGGCCGATCGGCCGGACCCGCGAGACGGTAGAGCTGTGCCGCCGCATCTGGCGCCGCGAGACCATCGACCACCACGGCATCACCGACATGCCGCTCCCGCCCGAGAAGGGCGGCCGGCACGGCAAGCCGCTGAAGATGCTGACCCGGCCGGTCCGCGCGGACATCCCCGTCTACGTGGCCTCGCTGGGGCCCGCCAACGTGAAGATGACGGCCGAGATCGCCGACGGCTGGCTGCCCACCCTCTTCGTGCCGGAGAAGGCCGGCGCCGTGTGGGGGAGCGCGCTCGCCGAGGGCGCGGCCCTGCGGGCGCCGGAACTGGGCCCGCTGCGCACGGTGGCCGGCGGACTGCTCGCGATCGGCGAGGACGCGGCGGCCCTGCGGGACCTCGCCCGGCCGCAGATCGCCCTGTACGTCGGCGGCATGGGCGCGGTCGGCAAGAACTTCTACAACGACCTGGCCGTCGCCTACGGGTACGAGGAGGAGGCCCGGAAGATCCAGGAGCTCTACCTCGCCGGGCACAAGCGCGACGCGGCGGCCGCCGTACCGGACGAACTGTGCGAGCTCACCACGCTGTGCGGGCCGGAGGGTTACGTGCGGGAGCGCGTCGAGGCCTTCCGGGCCGCCGGGGTCACCATGCTCAACGTCACGCCCGTGGGCCCCGAGCCGGCCCGGCTCATCGAAACC
Source organism: Streptomyces sp. GQ60 (assembly GCF_059758875.1). NCBI lineage: Bacteria > Bacillati > Actinomycetota > Actinomycetes > Kitasatosporales > Streptomycetaceae > Streptomyces > Streptomyces sp. GQ60. The sequence continues at coordinate 64,527 of NZ_JCAXEG010000015.1, forward strand.
GTGAAGAACTGGCTTTAAGGAGCCGTCTGATGAAACGCCAGATCTTCGACGCCGACCACGAGGCGTTCCGCGAGACCGTCCGCACCTTCCTCGCGAAGGAGGTGCTGCCGCACTACGAGCAGTGGGAGAAGGACGGGATCGTCAGCCGCAAGGCCTGGCGGGCCGCCGGCCGGCAGGGTCTGCTGGGCCTGGCCGTCCCGGAGGAGTACGGGGGCGGCGGGAACGCCGACTTCCGGTACGCGGCGGTGATCGCCGAGGAGTTCACCCGGGCGGGCGCCGCCGGGCTCGCGATCGGCCTGCACAACGACATCATCGGGCCGTACCTGACCTCGCTGGCCACCGAGGAGCAGAAGCGCCGCTGGCTGCCCGGCTTCTGCTCCGGCGAGATCGTCACCGCCATCGCGATGACCGAGCCCGGCGCGGGCTCCGACCTCCAGGGGATCCGGACCACCGCCGAGGACGCGGGCGACCACTGGGTGCTCAACGGATCCAAGACCTTCATCTCCAACGGCATCCTCGCCGACCTGGTGATCGTCGTGGCGAAGACCACCCCGGAGGGCGGGGCGCACGGGATGTCGCTGCTGGTCGTGGAGCGCGGCACCGAGGGCTTCGAGCGCGGCCGCAACCTCGACAAGATCGGCCAGAAGGCGCAGGACACCGCCGAGCTGTTCTTCAACGACGTGCGCGTCCCCAAGGAGAACCTGCTCGGCGAACTCAACGGCGCCTTCGTCCACCTGATGACCAATCTCGCGCAGGAGCGGATGGGCATCGCCGTGGCCGGCATCGCCGCCGCCGAGTACCTGCTGGAGATCACCACGCAGTACGTGAAGGAGCGCGAGGCCTTCGGGCGGCCGCTCTCCAAGCTCCAGCACGTCCGCTTCGAGATCGCGGAGATGGCCACCGAGTGCGCGGTCACCCGTACCTTCCTCGACCGCTGCATCACCGACCACTCCAACGGGGAGCTGGACCACGTCCACGCCTCGATGGCGAAGTGGTGGGCCACCGAACTCCAGAAGCGGGTCGCCGACCGCTGTCTGCAACTGCACGGCGGATACGGATACATGACCGAGTACCGGGTCGCGCGGGCCTTCACAGACGGCCGCATTCAGACCATCTACGGCGGCACGACCGAGATCATGAAGGAGATCATCGGCCGTTCCCTGCTGGCCTGACCTCCCCGGCCCCGCCGACCCGAACTCCCCGGCCCTGCCGACCCGAACTCCCCCGACCTTCCCCACGCCTCCGCACCCCCGAAAGGCTTGACCAGTGAGCACCGAAGCGTACGTATACGACGCGATCCGCACGCCGCGCGGCCGAGGCAAGGCCAACGGCTCCCTGCACGGCACCAAGCCGATCGACCTGGTCGTCGGCCTCATCCACGCGCTGCGCGAGCGCAACCCCGGCCTGGACCCCGCCACCATCGACGACATCGTGCTCGGCGTCGTCAGCCCGGTCGGTGACCAGGGCTCCGACATCGCCCGCATCGCGGCGATCGCCGCCGGGCTGCCGGACACCGTGGCCGGACTCCAGGAGAACCGCTTCTGCGCCTCCGGCCTGGAGGCCGTCAACCTGGCCGCCGCGAAGGTCCGCTCCGGCTGGGAGGACCTGGTCCTCGCGGGCGGCGTGGAGTCGATGTCCCGTGTCCCGATGGCCTCGGACGGCGGAGCCTGGTTCAACGATCCGATGACCGGCTGGGACACCGACTTCGTCCCGCAGGGCATCGGCGCCGACCTGATCGCCACGATCGAGGGCTTCTCCCGGCGCGAGGTGGACGAGTACGCGGCCCTGTCCCAGGAGCGGGCCGCCGCCGCCATCAAGGACGGCCGCTTCGCCAAGTCGATCGTCCCGGTCACCGACCGCAACGGCCTGGTGGTCCTGGACCACGACGAGTTCGTCCGCCCCGGCACCACCGCCGACACCCTCGCCCGGCTGAAGCCCTCCTTCGCGGACATCGGCGACATCGGCGGCTTCGACGCCGTCGCCCTGCAGAAGTACCACTGGGTCGAGAAGATCGACCACGTCCACCACGCGGGCAACTCCTCCGGCATCGTCGACGGGGCGTCCCTCGTCGCCATCGGCTCCCGCGAGGCGGGGGAGCGCAACGGCCTGACGCCGCGCGCCCGGATCGTCTCGGCCGCCGTCTCCGGCTCCGAGCCCACCATCATGCTCACCGGCCCGGCACCGGCCACCCGCAAGGCCCTCGCCAAGGCCGGCCTGACCATCGACGACATCGACCTCATCGAGATCAACGAGGCCTTCGCCGGCGTCGTGCTGCGCTTCGTCAAGGACATGGGCGTCTCCCTGGACAAGGTCAACGTCAACGGCGGCGCCATCGCGCTCGGCCACCCCCTTGGCGCCACCGGCGCGATGATCCTCGGCACCGTCGTCGACGAACTGGAGCGCCAGGACAAGCGCTACGGCCTCGTCACCCTCTGCGTCGGCGGCGGCATGGGCGTCGCCACCATCGTCGAACGCCTCTGAATCCCGTCCTGATCCCCGATCCCTGATCCCACCCCTGACACGGAAGTTGCGAACATGAGCGAGTCCACCACGATCCGCTGGGAACAGGACGAGACCGGCGTCGTCACCCTGGTCCTCGACGACCCCAACCAGTCCGCCAACACGATGAACCAGGCCTTCAAGGACTCGATCGCGGCGATCGCCGATCGCGCGGAGGCCGAGAAGGACTCCATCCGGGGCATCATCTTCACCTCCGCCAAGAAGACCTTCTTCGCGGGTGGCGACCTCAAGGACATGATCCAGCTGCGCCCCGAGCACGCGCAGCTGGCCTTCGACACCGGCACCGAGATCAAGCGCTCGCTGCGCCGCATCGAGACCCTCGGCAAGCCCGTCGTCGCCGCCGTCAACGGCACGGCCCTCGGCGGCGGTTACGAGATCTGCCTGGCCTCCCACCACCGGGTGGCCCTCGACGCGCCCGGCTCGAAGATCGGCCTGCCCGAGGTCACCCTCGGCCTGCTCCCGGCCGGCGGCGGCGTCACCCGGACCGTCCGCCTGATGGGCATCGCCGACGCGCTGCTCAAGGTGCTGCTGCAGGGGACCCAGTACAACCCCCAGCGGGCCCTGGACAACGGACTGGTGCACGAACTCGCCGCCACGCCCGAGGAGATGCTCGCCAAGGCGCGCGCCTTCATCGACGCCAACCCGGAGTCGAAGCAGCCGTGGGACGTCCCCGGCTACAAGATCCCGGGCGGTACGCCGTCCAACCCGCGGTTCGCCGCCAACCTCCCGGCCTTCCCGGCCAACTTGAAGAAGCAGCTGAACGGAGCCCCGTACCCGGCCCCGCGCAACATCCTGGCCTGCGCCGTCGAAGGCGCCCAGGTGGACTTCGAGACCGCGCTGACCATCGAGGCCCGCTACTTCACCGAGCTGGTCACCGGGCAGACCGCCAAGAACATGATCCAGGCGTTCTTCTTCGACCTCCAGGCCGTCAACGCAGGCCGCAGCCGCCCGCAGGGCGTCGCGCCCCGCAAGGTCGCCAAGGTGGCCGTGCTCGGCGCCGGCATGATGGGCGCCGGCATCGCCTACTCCTGCGCCCGCGCGGGCATCGAGGTGGTGCTGAAGGACGTCACCCCCGAAGCCGCCGCCAAGGGCAAGGCGTACTCCGAGAAGCTGCTCGACAAGGCCCTGTCCCGGGGCCGTACCACCGAGGCCAAGCGGGCCGAGCTGCTCGCCCGGATCACCCCGACCGCCGAGGCCGCCGACGTGGCGGGCTGCGACGCGGTCATCGAGGCCGTCTTCGAGGACACCGCGCTCAAGCACAAGGTGTTCCAGGAGATCCAGGAGTACCTCACCCCCGACGCGCTGCTCTGCTCCAACACCTCCACGCTGCCCATCACAGGCCTCGCGGAAGGGGTTTCGCGGCCGGTCGACTTCATCGGACTGCACTTCTTCTCGCCCGTGGACAAGATGCCGCTGGTGGAGATCATCAAGGGCGAGCGGACCGGCGACGAGGCCATCGCCCGCGCCTTCGACCTCGTACGGCAGATCAACAAGACCCCGATCGTGGTCAACGACTCGCGCGGGTTCTTCACCTCGCGGGTCATCGGCCAGTTCATCAACGAGGGCGTCGCCATGGTCGGCGAGGGCATCGAGCCCGCCTCCATCGAGCAGGCCGCGGCCCAGGCCGGGTACCCGGCCAAGGTGCTCTCCCTGATGGACGAGCTGACCCTCACGCTGCCCCGCAAGATCCGCAACGAGACCCGCAAGGCCTTCGAGGCCGAGGGCCGGGACTGGCCGGAGCACCCGGCCGACACCGTCATCGACCGGATGGTCGACGAGTTCGGGCGCCCCGGGCGCAGCGGCGGCGCCGGGTTCTACGAGTACGACGAGAGCGGCAAGCGCGCCGGGATCTGGCCGGGGCTGCGCGAGCACTTCACCAAGGCCCCCGGGGACGGACACGTCGAGGTCCCGTTCGAAGACATGAAGGAGCGGATGCTCTTCTCCGAGGCGCTGGACACCGTCCGCTGCTTCGACGAGGGGGTCCTGACCTCGTACGCCGACGCCAACATCGGTTCCATCATGGGCATCGGCTTCCCGGCCTGGACCGGCGGGGTGATCCAGTACATCAACGGCTACGAGGGCGGTCTTACGGGCTTCGTGGCCCGCGCCCGCGAGCTGGCCGAGAAGTACGGCGAGCGCTTCGCCCCGCCCGCCTCCCTGGTGGAGAAGGCCGGGCGGGGAGAGAGGTACGCCGACTGAGTAGCGGACTGAGCCGCTCTCTGCTCGAACGGGCCGCGTGCGGTTCCGGGGCATCCCCCCGGAACCGCACGCGCTACGGGCTCAGACGCCGCCTTCGATGATCGTCCAGCCCGAGGAAACTTCGTTCAGCGGACCGACGTTGGCGTAGTTGCCCCCGCTGAGCTTCGAGATCCAGGCCGTCCCGTCGTCCTTGTAGAAGAACAGGCTGTCCGCGGTCCTGCCCACGAGGTTCCACACGCCCGACGTACCGGTGTCGCGGAAACCGCCGACCGAGCCGTCGGTCGCCCTGGACACCTTGTTCTGGAGTTCGGAGGCGTTCCTCGCGAGGGCCGGCACCGAGTCCTTGGTCGCGACCAGAGACCCCAGGAACACCTCCCCGTCCCTGTTGCCCACGTTGGTGTAGACGCCGCTCTTGAGGCTCCCGTACCCGATGTTGCTCTTGGGGAACTCGGTCGACCCCTTCCTCGCCGTCGTGGCGAGCAGGGTGTCGCAGGAGGCGGCCATGAACGCCCAGCCCTTGCTGAAGTCGCCGTACTGGCGGACCTCCTGGTACTTGCCGTTCTTCAGCGTGCCGGTGATGCCGAAGCCGGAACCGGCGTTGTAGAAGAGCACCGAGTCGCCGGACGCCTCGATGAGGCTCCAGTCCGTCGAGAAGTCGTCGTAGCTCTCGACGCGGTTGTAGCGCCCGCCGGTGAAGGTGCCGGTCTCGCCTTCCCCGGTGTTCTCGTTGTACAGCGAGTCGCGGCTCGCTGCTGCGTGGGTGTAACCGGTGGGAAGGTCGAGTGCCCCCGTGTAGCGGTACCTCCCCGCCGCCAAAGTGGCGGTCCCCGTCGAACCGGTGTCCTTGTTGTAGAAGAGGATCGAGGTGTTCGGGGTGGTCTGGTTGCAACATGGTGAAGCAGCGGTCGCGGGCGTCGCCGGCGCGGCCAGCAGGACGGCCATCGCGGAAGTGGCAAGTGCGGCCACCAGGGATTTCTTCATGAGGCTCGCCGTTTCTTCGCACGTGAACGGGCGGTTCCCCGGGGCACGTGAACAGGCGCTCCCCGCGCCGTGCGCGTTCCGTTTCCGGGAGGGGATCGGATCAGGCGCTGGTCTGCCGGGTGGTCTCCCCGGTGGCGTGTCCGGCGGTGCGCAGCTCCGCGAACAGGCCCCGGTACGACGCGCCGTCCGGAGCGGTCCATCCCCCGGTGAGCCGGCCCACGGCCCCCGAGGCGTCCGCCGGCCCGGCGTCCCCGGGCCGCAGGACGCGCGTCAGAGCGACCACCGGGCCGCCGGGCACGCGCACGTCCGTGCCCCGCGCGGTGTCGGTGATTTCCAGCCGCGCCTCCGGGCGGACCGCCGGGAGGCCGGGGCCCTCGAACCGGGCGGTGACCGAGGGGTCGGCCACATCGCTGTCGCACTGGTCCTGCGCCACCGCGCGGCCCTGGACCAGTGCGAGCAACTGGCCTACGAGCACCGGGTCGTGGGCACCGTCGTAGATCCAGCGGGTGCCGAGCACGCCGTGCTCGGAGGTGCCCACCAGCGCGCCCGCGGCGCCGTCGAGCGGGGCGCCGCGGTAGGTCAGCGGCACCAGGTAGGAGGTTTCCCGGCCGCCGGACCGGTCGGTGAGCACCATGAACTCGATGCCGACCTCGCCCTCCGGGTCGTCGAGCCGGAACCCGCCCGAGCGGTCGAGTTCGGGGGCGTGTCCCGTGGACGCGTACCACGGCCGCGTCGGAAGCCAGGCAGTCAGAAGCTCCGTCTTACCGGGCTTCACGGTGGTCTTGTAGATCATCGCCATGGCTCGAACCTACCGGTTCCGAGACGAAGGCCGCCCGCAACTCCTCCTTCAGCGAGCGCTGGAACGCGGTCACCAGGGCCTGTACCACCATCGGCTGCATGTGCGCGGACAGCGCCTTCATCGACTCCACCCGTTCCGGATCGCTCTCGCCCTCCGTGAACGGCCCCCACACCTCGTCCCGGAACAGCGCGGTCAGCTGGTGCGCCGCCGTCCGCGCGTGCCCGAGCAGCACCTCGCGCGCGACCAGGATCGTCTCGTGGGCGATCGGTACGTCGAGCAGCGCGACCCCGAGCCGCAGCAGCCCCACGTCCACCCGGAAGCCCTCCGGGGTCGGCGTCAGCACGTTCATGGCCGCCAGCCGCCGGATGTCGCCCTCCGTCAGGGTCCGCCCGGCCCGCTTCTCCAGCTCCGCGCGCGAGGAGTCCAGCGCCGCGTCCGGCGCCCAGGTCGCCACCAGCGCGCGGTGGATGGCCAGATCGTGCGCGCTCAGGTCGTCGGGCAGGGCGTCGAGGTAGCGCTCGATGGCGGAGAGGGTCATGCCCTGGTGCTGCAACTCCTCGATGAGCGCGAGGCGGGACAGGTGCTCCGGACCGTAGCGGCCGACCCGACGGGGTCCGATCACGGGAGGGGGCAAAAGCCCGCGGGTGCTGTAGAACCGTACGGTGCGGACGGTCACACCCGCCCTGGCCGCCAGTTCGTCGACGGTCAGCGACGCCGGCTCCGGTGCCTGGGTGGTCATGGGCTCTCCGCCTTGCTCTCTGATCAGCGCGTCGACTCCGTTCGTGTTCAACAGTATTGCTGTCGCACCAACGATGTGAAACGGCAAGGAGCTGCCCATGCCCACGAAACTGCGACTGCCCGCACCTCCCGACGAGCTCACCCTGCCCGCCCTGCTGGCGCGCAACGCCGCCGAGCACGGTGCTCTGCCCGCCCTCTCCTGGCGCGAGGGCGAGGGCTGGACCACCCTCAGCTGGTCGGACGTGCGCCGCAAGGTGGCCGTCCTCGCCGCCGGTTACGCCGCACTGGGCGTCGAACGCGGCGAGCACGTCCTGCTCATGATGGGCAACCGCCCCGAGCACTGGCTCAGCGACCTCGCCCTGGTCCACCTCGGCGCCGTCCCCGTCACGGTGTACGGGACCTCCGCGCCCGAGCAGATCGCCCACATAGCCCGCCACAGCCGGGCCCGGCTCGCCGTGGTCGAGGGGGCGCGGGAGCTGGTCCGGTGGGAGCCGCTGCTGGCCGACCCCGGCACCCCGCTGGAGCGGCTCGTCGTGGCCGAGGCCGCCGAGGCGGGCCCGCACTCGACCTACGGGTCGGTGTACGCCGGCGGCGCCCGGCTGCACCGCTCCGAGGCCTTCGAGAAGGCCTGGCGGGAGTCCCGCTCCGATGACCCGCTGACGGTCGTCTACACCTCGGGCACCACCGGTGACCCCAAGGGGGTGCGGCTGTCCCACCGCAACATCGTGCTCCAGTCCGTCCGCCTCGACCGGCACATCGAGCTGCCCGAGCACGCCGAGCACCTCTGCTACCTGCCCTTCGCGCACATCGCCGAGCGGATCCTCGGCATCTACCTCCCCCTCCTGCGGGCCGCCCACGTCCGGCTGTGCGCCGATCCGGCGGCCGTGGCGGTCGCGGTGCGGGAGCTGCACCCCGTGCAGTTCTTCGGCGTGCCCCGGGTGTGGGAGAAGCTGGCCGCCTCCGTACGGGCGGTGCTCGGGCGGCTGCCCGAGGAGCAGCGCCGCGCCATCGCGGCCGCCAACGACCTGGCACGGGAGCGGGCGGGCCACCGGGAGCGCGGGGAGGAGATCCCGGCCGCGCTCGAAGCCTCGTACGCCGGGGCCAAGGAACACGTGCTGGACCCGCTGCTGACGCTGGCCGGGATGGACCGCCTGATCTGGACGGCCAGTGCCACCGCGCCGATGCCGATCGACGTGGTGCGCTTCTGGGCCGGCTGGGGGATCACCATCATGGACGCGTGGGGGCTGACCGAGACCTCCGGCGTGTGCACGGTCAACACCCCGGACGGCTTCCGGCTGGGCTCCGTGGGGCGCCCGATCCAGGGGCTGGAGCTGCGGATCGCCGAGGACGGGGAGATCTTCACGCGCGGGGAGACGGTCTTCGGCGGGTACCTCCTCCCGGACGGCTCGGTGGAGAGCGCCTCCGACGAGGCGGGCTGGTTCCCGACGGGGGACATCGGGCGGCTCGACGAGGCGGGCTTCCTCTGGCTGACCGACCGCAAGAAGGAACTGATCATCACCTCGAACGGGAAGAACGTCTCGCCCGCCCTGGTGGAGAACACCGTCAAGGAACACCCGCTGATCGGGCAGGCGCTGGTGCACGGAGACGGCCACTCCTACCTGGTCGCCCTCCTCGTCCTCGACCCCGAACTCGCCCCGGCGTGGGCCGAGGCCCACGGCATCGAGGCCGCCACCCCCGCGGAGCTCGCCGCGCACCCGGCGGTGCGGGAGGAGATCGCCCGGGCCGTCGAAGCGGCCAACGCCCGGCTCAACCGCACCGAGCAGATCAAGCGCTACCGGCTGCTGACCGAGGAGTGGGGTCCGGAGTCGGGGGAGCTGACGCCGTCCCTGAAGCTGCGCCGCCGGGTGATCCGGGAGAAGTACGCGGAGCTGATCGAGGGGCTGTACGCGCAGCCGCACGAGGAGCCGCAGGAGGAGCCGCAGGAGGAGCCGCAGGAGGAGTCGCAGGCCGGGCCGCGATCGGAGCCGCACGAAGCTTCGTAGGAAGGTCCGTCACACGAACGGCCCTGCCCGGTGAGCGGACGATCACTCACCGGGCAAGGGTGGGGGAATGTGCATATGCCCTGAATTCGCCATGCCGCCCGGCAAGGGCGGCTGATCGCCCATGGGTGTGCTGCAAGACCACCCCGAACTCGCCCTGTTCCTCTGCCTCGCGGCCGGCTACCTACTCGGCAAGGTGCGCGTCGGCCCGATCACCCTCGGCGGCATCTGCGGCACGCTGATCGTGTCGCTGCTGCTCGGCGCCTGGGCCCACATCGAGATCGACGCCGACGTGAAGACGGTCTTCTTCGCGCTCTTCATCTTCGCCCTCGGCTACATGGCCGGACCGCAGTTCTTCGCCAACCTCAACCGCAAGAGCATGCGCTTCTTCGCGCTCTGCATCATCGAGCTCGTCAGCGTGCTCGGCCTCGCCTACCTGCTGGCCAAGGCCTTCGACCTCGACGTGGGCACCGCCTCCGGCATCCTCGCCGGCGCGGCCACCGAATCCGCCGTGGTCGGCACCGCCACCGAGGCGATCGGCAAGCTGCCCGACCTGACCGCGGAGCAGATCTCCACGTACCAGGGCCACGTGGCCACGGCGTACACGGTCTGCTACCTCTTCGGCCTCGTCACCATCGTCATCTACACCAGCCAGATCATGCCGATGCTGCTCCGCATCAACCTGGCGGACGCCTCGCGCGCCCTGTGGGAGAAGATGCGCGGGGGCGGCTCCGGCGGCGGCCTGGAGAGCGACGAGCGCGAGGCCATGCCAGGCCTGGTCGGGCGTACGCACCTGGTCACCCTCGCCGACGGCCGCACCGTCGGGAACCTGGAGGCGGCCTTCGACGGCGGGGTCACCGTGGAGGCCGTCCGGCGCGGCTCCAAGGACCTCACCCCCGCCCCGGACCTCGAACTCGTGCTCTCCGACCTCGTCCTCGTCGTCGGCCGGCGCTCCGCAGCCATCGCGGCGGGCCGGGCCATCGGCCCGGAGACCCCCGGCATCCCGGGGGTGGACACCCCGCTGGCCACCCGGCAGGTCGCCATGACCGATCCGTCGGTCGCCGGCAAGACGCTGAACGAGCTCCGCGCCACCCACGCGGAGTTCGGGCGCAGCGGCGTGTACGTGACCGACGTGCTCCGCGGCGAGCAGCACCTGCCCGCCAACCCGGACACCGTCGTCCAGCGCGGCGACGTCGTCACCCTCGTGGGCGCCCGCGCCGGCCTGAACCGGATCGTCTCGAAGATCGGCACGGTGGCCAAGAACGACGCCACCGACTTCATCTACCTCGGTCTCGGCATCGCGGTCGGCTCGCTCATCGGCCAGATCGTGGTCCGCCTCGGAGGGGTCCCGCTCTCGCTGGGAACCGGCGGCGGCTGCCTGATCTCGGGTCTGCTCTTCGGCTGGTTCCGCTCCCGCCGGCAGACCTTCGGCGCCTTCCCGCCGCAAGCCGCCACCACCATCAAGGACATGGGGCTCGCGGTCTTCATCGCCTGCACCGGGCTGACCTCGGGCCCGCAGGCCTGGCCGCTGCTCAAGGAGTACGGGGCCCTGCTGCCGTTCGCCGGCATCGCCATGGTCCTCGTACCGGCCACGATCTCGCTGGTCGTCGGGCGCAAGCTCCTCAAGATCGAGAAGCCGTTGCTGATCGGCGCCATCGCCGGACAGCAGTGCTCCACACCGGCCATCACCTCGGTCACGCAGGTCGCGCAGAGCTCCGTGCCGATGCTCGGCTACACGATCACCTATGCGCTGTCGAACTTCCTGCTCCCACTCACCGGACCGATCCTCGTCGGGATCCTCGGCGCTTGACCCCCTCTGGCACGGACGGCCCCTTATGAACCTCGATTTCGGGTATCGTGCACTGCGAGCAGTGCGTTACGAGAACCAAGTGCGCACATCCGCTTTGGCGTTGCTGTTTCCCGGGCTGGTTTCAACCCGGCTGGCGCTGATCGTGGAAGTCCTGGCGGACCGCTGGTCCGCCAGGCAGCGTGAGCCAGGAATCCCCCTCCACTAGGAGGGGGAGGATTCAACATGTTCCTCTTCGCCACCGACTGCAAGGTCGGCTCGCAGTTCTTGCGGGACCCGAAGAACGACGGCCTGCCCCAGGGTCGCAGCACCAGCCGCGTCTGCGGTGCCGGTCTGCTGGTCTCCTGGGGCTTCGCCGCTCTGTCAGGCTGGGGCCTGCTGGGCGGCGCCCTCACCCAGTCCGCCGTCATCGGCGTGGCCCAGGACGCCATCGGGAACCTTCCGGGCCTCTCGGCCGACCAGATCAAGGAGCAGCAGGACTTCGTCGCCGTCGGCTACGCGGTCACCTACCCGCTCGGCACCATCCTCTGCGCGATGCTGCTGGCCAACGTGCTGCCCCGGCTCTACCGGCGCAACCTGGCGGCCGAGAGCGCCCAGATCGCCAAGGAGATGGACGCTCCCGACGACAACCCCGATCTGCACGAGGGCTACTACGAGATCGTGCTGCGGGCCTACACCATCCAGCGGCCCGATCTCGTCGGGCGGACCATCGACGACTTCGAGAACCAGCAGAAGGTCCTGGGCCACCGCATCTACCTCACCCGGGTCCGCCGGGACGGGCAGATCCTCGACCACACCCAGCAGACCACGCTCCTCGAAGGCGACGTCGTCGCCGTCAGCGCCCTGCGCGGCTCCCTGGTCGACTTCGACGCCCGCACCCACATCGGACCCGAGACCGACGACGTCGAACTCCTCGGCTACCAGACCGAGACGCTGCACGTGGTCGCCTCGGAGAAGGCGCAGCTGGGCAAGACCATCGCCGAGCTGCGCGCCGAGCCCTTCATGGTCGGCGTCTACATCGACAAGCTCTACCGCTCCGGCACGGAGTTCCCCTACCGGCTCGCCACCCGGCTGGAGCGCGGCGACACCCTGATCCTGACCGGCCCGAAGCGGCTGGTCGACCCGGCCGGCAAGGCCATCGGCAAGCCGGTGCCCACCAGCTTCGCCACCGACATGATCTGGGTGGGCCTGGGCATCTTCCTCGGCGGCTGCCTGGGCATCCCGGCGCTCACCGCGGGCGGGGTCCCGATCTCGCTGTCCACTTCGGGCGGCGCGCTCATCATGGGGCTGTTCTTCGGCTGGATCCGCGGCAGGTACCCGACCTACGGAAACGTACCGCCCGGCGCCCAGTGGTTCATGGACACCCTCGGGCTCTGCCTGTTCATCGCGGTCGTCGGCATCAACGCCGGGCCCAGCTTCACCAGCGGCCTGGCCACCGCGGGCTGGGGACTGCTGCTCTTCGGAGCCGTCGCCACGCTGATCCCGCTCCTGGTCGGCTTCCTCGTCGGCCACCACGTCCAGAAGATCCGCTTCCCGATCCTGATGGGCGTCCTCGCGGGCGGCCAGACCACCACGGCAGCGATCGGCGCGGTCAACGAACAGTCCAAATCGCAGGTACCGACGCTCGGTTACACGATCCCCTACGCGATCGGCAACGTGCTGCTGACCATCTGGGGCGCCGTCATCGTCATCCTCAACCACTGAACGACCGCTCTGAACGACCGCTCTGAACGACCGCTCTGAACGACCCCTCCCATCAAAGCCCCCCTCTAACCAAAGGAAGCCACCGTGCCGGAGACCACCTTCAGCCGCGAGGAGATCCAGTCCTTCGCGCAGCTCAGCCCGTTCGAGCTGAAGGACAAGTTCATCCAGCTCGCCACGGCCGCCCAGGCCGACAAGCCGGGCCAGAAGGACACCACCGCCCGGGCCATGCTCAACGCGGGCCGCGGCAACCCGAACTGGATCGCCACCGGGCCGCGCGAGGCCTTCTACGCGCTGGGCTACTTCGCTCTGGAGGAGTCCCGGCGAGTGTGGACCGCCGACAACCTCGGCGGGATGCCGGAGAAGAAGGGCATCGGGGACCGGTTCGAGTCCTGGACCCGGCGCCATCCGGACCTGCCGGGCGTGGAGATGCTCTCCGCCTGCGTCCAGTACGCCCTCTCGCGCTGGCCGTTCGACAAGGACGCCTTCGTCCACGAGCTGACCGACTCCATCACCGGCGACAACTACCCGGTGCCGGACCGGATGCTGACGCACGCGGAGCACATCGTGCGCGGCTACGTCGCCGACGAGATGTTCGGCAAGAACCCGCCGGAGGGCAACAACCTGTCGCTGTTCGCGACCGAGGGCGGCACCGCCGCCATGTGCTACATCTTCGACTCGCTGATGAAGAACGGGATCCTGAAGAAGGGCGACAAGATCGCCCTGATGACACCGGTCTTCACCCCGTACATCGAGATCCCCGAGCTCGACACCTTCGAGTTCGAGGTGGTCAACGTCTCCGCGAGCCTCTTCGCCGAGACCGGGGTGCGCCAGTGGCGCTACCCGGAGGAGGAGGTCGCCAAGCTGGCCGACCCCTCGGTGAAGCTCGTCTGCCTGGTCAACCCGTCCAACCCGCCCTCGCTCGCGCTGAGCGACCGGGTGGCGAACCAGATCAAGGACATCGTCGCCACCACCAACCCGAACCTGCTGATCGTCACGGACGACGTGTACGGCACCTTCGTGCCCGGCTTCCGCTCGATCGCCGCCGACCTGCCCCGCAACACCCTGCTCGTGTACTCGTACTCCAAGCACTACGGCTGCACCGGCTGGCGGCTCGGCGTCATCGGCCTGCACGACGACAACGTCATCGACGAGATGGTCGCGGGCTTCCCGCAGGACCAGAAGGACCGCCTGGCCAAGCGGTACGGCACCCTCAGCCTGGAGCCGGAGAAGATCCGCTTCGTCGACCGGCTCGTCGCGGACTCCCGGTCGGTGGCCCTCAACCACACGGCCGGCCTCTCGCTGCCGCAGCAGACGATGATGGTGCTCTTCTCGCTCTTCGACATGCTCGACGAGGGCCAGGCGTACAAGGAGCGCATCCGGCAGATCGTCCACCGCAGGCTCGACCTGCTGCTGGAGGGCGCCCAGATGAAGATCTCCGAGGACGACAAGCGGGCCGGGTACTACATCGAGCTCGACCTGCTGGCCGAGGCGGAACGGGTCCACGGCAAGGACTTCGCGGACTTCCTCGAGAAGAACTACGAGCCGGTCGACCCGCTCTTCCGGCTCGCCGAGCAGACCTCGGTGGTCCTCCTCAACGGCGGCGGTTTCGACGGCCCCCAGTGGTCGGTGCGCGTCTCGCTGGCCAACCTCGACGACCTGGACTATCTGAAGATCGGCCACCACCTGCGGGCGATCTTCAACGACTACGCGAGCGAGTGGGAGCGGGCGAAGGCGAACGGCTGACGACCCGAGGCCCGAGGCCCGAGGCCCGAGGGAGGGGGGTGCCCGCCGGATCGCGGCGGGCACCCCCCTTTCGCGGGAGTGGATCAGCGGCGGATCAGCGGCCGATCACGGGGTAGTGGTCGGAAAGGTTGTTGTAGGTGTAGGAGGTGCCCCAGCTGGAGACCGTCCACGGCGCCGACTGCTCCAGGACCACGTGGTTCTCCCAGTTCGCCGGGCGGGCGTTGCCCTTGCGGTAGAGCACGTAGTCCAGGTCCTCGCGCGGGTCGGTCGGGTAGCGGTACTTCGCTATCGAGTTCATCGCGGTGTCGAAGGAGTACGTGTGGCCCGTGCGGGTGTCGGAGCCGGCCAGGTCGGCGTTGGCCAGCATGGTGGCGAGCTCCGGGGTGTGCGAGTCGACGTTCAAGTCGCCCGCCACGATGACCTGCTCGCTCGCCGGGATGTTCTTGCCGTCAAGGAACGCGTCGATGTTCCGGAACTGGCGGGCGCGCATCTCCACGGCCTCGCCGGCGGCGCAGCCGGGGTCGGTGGACTGGGCGTGGGTGCCGACCACGTGGACCTTGGTGCCGTTCACGTTCAGCACGACGTAGGCGAAGCCCTTGTTGGACCACCAGTCGGCGCCGCAGGCGTCCTTGAAGACCACCTGCTCCTTGCGCACGATCGGCCACTTGCTGACGATCGCGACGCCGCCGTCCTCCGGCGTGGTGGAGGAGTAGGCGCCGCCCGTCGCGTCCCAGCCGGTCTTGCCGCGGCCCACGACGGGGGTCTGGTACGGGTACTGCGCGGCCGAGTTGGCCTTCAGCGCGTCGGAGGTGCCGTTGTCGAAGGCCTCCTGGAGCACGACCACGTCGTGGCCCTGGTACCAGGAGGCCTTGGGGATCTCGGCCGCCCGGTGGTCCTGGCCCCAGTTCGGGTAGAGGCTCTTGCTGAACAGGAACGCGTTGTACGACAGCACGCTGAGCCGCGGTGCGGCGGCGCTCTCGGCGGCGGTGGCGGCCGGAGCCGTGGTCGCGACGAGCGATCCGACGGCGATCGCGGCGACGGCCGCGGCGGCGGCGCGGGCCCTGCGGGGCTGGATCTGGGGCATGGAGGTTCCCTCGTTCCTGTGGGGGAAGATCGGCTCCGCCATCCAAGCAGCCAGGGTTACTTCGCGGTAACACCTGTGACACGGGTTTCTGGACGCAGGGGGTACATCTTCGGCGTTGGGGGCCGGTCCCTCAGTCGGCCCGCCGCTCCTCGTCCTGCGCGGCGGTCCAGGTGAAGCCGCCGAGACCGTCCGCTTCCGAGGCGCTGGAGGCCTCGCGGGACCCGGAGGCGTTCTCCCGGTGCCGCCGGAGCCGCAGGAGGAAGTACGCCGCCGCGGACAGCGCGAAGAGCACCGCGAAGACCAGGGCCAGCGTCACGGCGGTGCCGGCCAGCATCCAGGGGGCCAGGTCCTGCAGCCAGGCCGAGGGGGACAGGTTCATGGGCGCAGGATGCATCGTCCACAGGGTGCGCGGGAAGCCACGGGACCCCTGCATACTGGGAGAACGGCTGGTCGACACCTTGGGGGCACACTGATGAGCACGACGGAGCCGCCCTTCGAGGGACCGGGCGGGCCGGACCGGGCGGACGGACCGGACGGGGCGGCGCCCCGCGCGTCCGGCGGCCGGAGCGACCCCGAGCCCCCGCCGCCCGGGGGAGTGCTCTGGACCATCGCCGGAGACGTCCGCGCGCTGCTCATGCTGCCCGCCGCCTTCACCCTGCAGGTCGCCCACCCCGCCATCGGCGCTGGGGTCGACGAGCACTCCGTCTTCCGCACCGACCCCTGGGGCCGCGGCGAGCGCTCCCTGCGCTCCGTCCAACTGTGGGTGTACGGCGGGGCGGACGCCGCGGCCGAGGGGCGCCGGGTGCGCCGCCTGCACAAGGAGATCCAGGGCACCGACACCCGGGGGCGCCGCTACCACTCCCTCGACCCGGCCTGCTACGCCTGGGTGCACGCCACCGGCTTCCCGGTCTACCTGTACGCCGGGCGCTACCTGCTGCGCCCCTTCACCCCGGACCAGGAGCGTCAGCTCTACCGCGAGTGGCTCCAGGTCGGCCGCATCCTCGGTCTGCGCGACCGGGACATGCCGCGGAGCATCGAGGAGTACTGGCCGTACTACCACCGGATGCTGGCCGAGGAGATCGAGCCCACCAAGGTCGCCCGCGAACTCCTCGCCACCGACGCGCCGTTGCCCCGCCCCGCCGGGGGTCCGCTGCCGGTCCGGATCCTGCTGCGCCTGACCTGGCCCGTCCTGCGGACCGCCTTCCTGCACTTCCGGGCCTTCGTCACCGCCGGCTACATGCCGCCCGAGGCGCGCGCCGCCATCGGCCTGGAGTGGACCCCGGCCCAAGAACGCCGGCTGCGCCGTTTCAGCACGGCCGTACGCCTCCTCGTACCGCTCCTGCCGGAGCGCCTGCGCTACCTCCCGATCGCCCGCGCCGCCCGGGCGCGGGCGCGCGCCGCCGCCCGCTGAGGGGCGACGGCGCGCGGTTTGGGCGTGCGGCTCCGTAGGGCGGCGGGTCAGTGGTCGTGCACGGTGTTCGTCTCTGCGATCTTCTTCCAGGACTTCGGCTCGGCCGCGGGCTTCGCGGCCGGGGAGCGGAGGGTGCGGGCCCCCGGAGCGGTGGCCGCCGCCGGGTTCAGGGCCGAGGCGTCCGGCTTGCCCGGGGTGTACAGCCAGGTCTCGAAGAGCTGCGCGAGCGGCTGGTTCGAGACCTTCTCCGCGTAGCGGACGAAGTCGCCGACCTTGGCGTTGCCGTAGGCCCGCTCGGTCGGCCAGCCCTTCAGGATCCGGAAGAACTTCTCGTCGCCGATCTGGTTGCGCAGCGCCTGGAGGGCGATCGCGCCACGGTCGTAGACGGCCCCGTGGAACTGGTTCTCCGGACCCGGGTCACCCGGCTTGACCTGCCAGAACGGGTCCTCGGCGGCCCGCAGCCCGTACGCCCAGTCGGCCAGCTCCTGCGCGGTGCCCTCGCCCTCCTTCTCCGACCACAGCCACTGGCTGTAGCGGGCGAAGCCCTCGTTGACCCAGATGTCCTTCCAGCCGTCGACGGACACGCTGTCCCCGTACCACTGGTGGGCCAGCTCGTGCACGACCACGGAGACGTTCGCGCCGTTCGCGAACTGCCGGGGGCTGTAGAACGGCCGGGTCTGCGTCTCCAGCGCGAACCCGCTGGGCACGTTCGGCACGTACCCGCCGAGCGCGTTGAAGGGGTACGGCCCGAAGACCCCCTCCAGCCACTCCGCGACCTCGCCGGTCCGCTCCACGCTGGCGCGCGCCGCGCCCGCGTTGTCGCCGAGGTCCCGGCTGTAGGCGTTCAAGATCGGCAACCCGCTCGCCGTCTTGTCGGTGGTGATGTCGAACTTGCCGATCGCGAGCGTGGCCAGGTACGTGGCCTGCGGCTTGTTCGAGCGCCAGTTGTACCGGGTCCAGCCCAGGCGCGAACTCTGCGACTGCAGCACGCCGTTGCTGATGGCCTGGGTGCCGTCGGGGACGTTCACCGACACGTCGAAGGTGGCCTTGTCGAGCGGGTGGTCGTTGCTCGGGAACCACCAGACCGCCGAATCGGGCTCCTGCGCGGCCACGCCGCCGTCCGGGGTGCGCTGCCAGGCCGACCAGCCGTCGACCTTGAACTCCGAAGGCTTGCCCGCGTACTTGACGACCACGCTCGACTGCCGGCCGCGCTGGAGCGGGGAGGCCGGGGTGACCTCCAGCTCCGAGGCGCCGGACTTGGCGAACTTCGCCTTGACGCCGTTGACCCGGATCTCGCTGACGTCCAGGCCGAAGTCGAGGTTGAAGCGGGACAGGTCCTGCTTGGCGGTGGTGAGCAGGGTGGCGGTGCCCTCCAGCAGGTCGGTCTTCGGCTGGTACTGGAGGCGCAGGTCGTAATGGGAGACCTCGTACCCGCCGTTGCCGCTGGCCGGGTAGTAGGGATCGCCGATACCCGGTGCGCCCGGCACGGAACTCGCCGCCGACGCCGGGATCACCAGCAGAAGGGAGGCGGCGAGCACGCTCGGGGCGATGACTTTGCGGTGCACCTTGAACTCCAATGGGTAGGGGAGTGGCTTCCGTTCGACCGTATTCAGGCCCGGGACCCCGCGTCATGTCCATGGCCCCTCCTGTCACACGATCGCCACGCGTCTGAAAAGCGCCCGTGCGGAACCCGCCCGATCCGGGCGCCGGTGACACCCCGCGCACCGCCTCCGGCCTGCGCGGATCGATGTCCGTATCTGCGGGTCGGCCGTCATTGCCCGCGCGTTCGCGGCGTCCTAGCGTTGCCGTTGTGGCCCCGAGTCGGGCCGCCACCCCACCCTCGTGAGAACGGCACCCCCATGGCTACCACCACCCTGCGTCAGCTCAACGGCTTCGACGAGACCCCCGCGACCTTCGAGAACGCGGTCCTGGTCCTGGTCGACTACCAGAACACCTACACCGGCGGCGTCATGGAACTCGACGGCTGGGAACCCGCGCTGGCCTCCGCCGCCCAGCTCCTCGCCCGGGCCCGCGAGGCCGGCACCCCCGTCGTCCACGTCCGGGACGGCGGCTACGGAGTCGACACCGAACCCGGCTCCATCCACGCCTCCGTCGCTCCCCGCGACGGCGAGGCCGTGGTCACCAAATCGGTCCCGAACGGCTTCCACGGGACCGATCTCCACGAGATCGTCGAAGCCGCCGGCCGCAAGAACCTGATCATCGCCGGGTTCATGACCAACATGTGCACCCTGTTCACCACCGAGGGCGCCTTCCTGCGCGGCTACGCCCCGACCGTCGTCGCCGACGCTTCGGCCACGCGGGCGCTGGAGAGCCCGGCCGGCGCCCTTTCGGCGCGGCAGATCCACCAGGCGGCCCTCGCCACGGTCACCGAGCTCTACGGGGTGGTCGTGGCCACCGGTGCCGAACTGAAGTAGGGCCGGACCGCCCCCTCTCCGACCAGGCCTTGCCGGAGAGGGGGCTTCCCCGGCTCCGGCTGGGTAGCGTGCCGGCCCGGCACACCGATGATCGGATCCACGCCATGCGGAACAGAGTCGAGACCATACCGACCGTCCTCGCCGTCCTCGCCGGTCTCGGCGCGGTGACCGGCGGGGTGATCTGGGCATCGAGGGCGGCCTGCTCCCTCAACGGCGGGGTGGAGAACGAGGACCAGGACCGGTGGCGACCGGCCTGGCGGGGTGGGGGCTGATGAGCTGGTGGACGCCCCAGCAGGAGCCCGACGGCTACTACGAGCCGGGCATGTAGCGGAAGGTCCCTCTCCGCCACCGGTTCACCGGAGGCGCGGCGCCCCGCTCTTCTCTCCATACCAAGCAGTCGTTAGCCTGCACGCCATGACACTTCCGGCGCGCGCCGCCCGCAGCTGCTGGCACGGGGCGATCAACCCGCTGCACTCCACCGTCTACTTCTCGCCCGACCTCGGCATGGAGTTCGCCGCCCTCGGGATCACCGACCACAACGCCGTCAACCTCGCCTCCCGCTCCGCCGCCATGGGCGCGGTCGGCGCGGGCACGGTGACGGCGACCTTCTACAACTACCGCCACGACCTCATCGCCCGGCACCTGCCCGCCGTCTGGGAGACCGCCACCCCGGAGCAGGTCCTCGCCGCCCGGCTGCGGGCCGTGGACACCACCCTGCGCCGGCTCCTCGGCGGGGAAACCATCGCCTCCCCCGAGATCGCGGAGGCCGCCGGGCTGGCGATGCGCGCGACCGAGGCCTGCACCCGGCACGCCCGTACGCTCTACTCGGCCCACGCGGACCTCCCCGTACCCGAGGAGCCGCACCTCAAGCTGTGGCACGCCACCACCCTGCTGCGCGAACACCGCGGCGACGGGCACCTCGTCGCCCTGCTCACCGTCGGCCTGGACCCGGTCGAGGCCCTGGTCAGTCACACGGCCAGCGGCCACGGCATGACCCCGAAGTACCTCAAGTACATCCGCGGCTGGGACCAGTCCGACCTCGACGCGGCCGCGGACCGCCTCCGCGAGCGGGGTCTGCTCGATGCCGCGGGCGAGCTCACACCGGAGGGCGCGGCCCTGCGCGAAGAGCTGGAAGCGGAGACCGACCGCCTGGACGAGGCTCCGTACGAGCACCTCGGCGCGGCCGGAACCGCCCGGCTCGCGGAGATCGGCGGCGGTTTCACCATGCAGGCCTTCGTCGCCGGAGCCTTCCCCGGGGACCTGATGGGCAAGGCCTGAGACCCGGACCGGGCCCGGCTCCCGACGTCCGCGGCCGCCACCTGCCACAATTGGCAGCCTTCCGACGCAGCACACAGCACGCAGCACGCACCAGCATCACGCATACGTACGAAGGCAGGCGGGACCGCACAGTGACGATGTCCATCGAAGGCAGGATCGCCGAGGAGCTCGGTGTACGGGAACGGCAGGTCAAGTCCGCCGTCGAGCTGCTCGACGGCGGTTCGACCGTGCCGTTCATCGCGCGCTACCGCAAGGAAGCGACCGAGATGCTCGACGACGCCCAGCTGCGCACCCTGGAGGAGCGGCTCCGCTACCTGCGGGAGCTGGAGGACCGGCGCGCGGCGATCCTCGACGCCGTACGGGAGCAGGGCAAGCTCGACGCCGAGCTGGAGGCCCGCATCAACGCGGCCGACACCAAGGCACGGCTGGAGGACATCTACCTCCCCTTCAAGACAAAGCGCCGCACCAAGGCGCAGATCGCCCGCGAGGCCGGTCTCGCGCCGCTCGCCGAGGGGCTGCTGGCCGATCCCTCGCAGGAACCGGCCGTGGCGGCCGCCGCGTTCGTCGACGCCGACAAGGGCGTGGCCGACGCGGCCGCCGCCCTGGAGGGCGCCCGCTCCATCCTCACCGAGAAGTTCGGCGAGGACGCCGACCTCATCGGCGAACTGCGCGAGCGCATGTGGGGCCGCGGCCGGCTCGCCGCGAAGGTCCGCGAGGGCAAGGAGGAGGCGGGCGCCAAGTTCGCCGACTACTTCGACTTCACCGAGCCCTTCACCGCCCTCCCCTCGCACCGCGTGCTCGCCATGCTCCGCGGGGAGAAGGAGGACGTCCTCGACTTGACGCTGGAGCCGGAAGAGCCGAGCGAAACGCCCGGGCCTTCCACGTACGAGGGCATGGTCGCCCGCCGCTTCGGCATCAACGACCGCGGCCGCCCCGGCGACAAGTGGCTCGCCGACACCGTCCGCTGGGCCTGGCGCACGAAGATCCAGGTGCACCTCGGCATCGACCTGCGCTCCCGGCTGCGCGCTGCCGCAGAGGACGAGGCGGTACGGGTCTTCGCGTCCAACCTGCGCGACCTGCTGCTCGCCGCACCCGCCGGCACCCGCGCGACGCTCGGGCTGGACCCGGGCTTCCGCACCGGCGTGAAGGTGGCCGTGGTGGACACCACCGGCAAGGTGGTCGCCACCGAGGTGATCTACCCGCACGTGCCCGCCAACAAGTGGGACGACGCGCTGGCCAAGCTGGCCCGCCTCGCCGAGGAGCACGCGGTCGAGCTCGTCGCCATCGGCAACGGCACCGCCTCCCGGGAGACCGACAAGCTCGCCGCGGACCTCATCGCCCGCCACCCCGAGCTGAAGCTCACCAAGGTGATGGTCTCGGAGGCCGGCGCCTCCGTGTACTCGGCGTCCGCCTTCGCTTCGCAGGAACTCCCGGACATGGACGTGTCGTTGCGCGGCGCGGTCTCCATCGCCCGGCGGCTGCAGGACCCGCTCGCCGAACTGGTGAAGATCGACCCGAAGTCGATCGGCGTCGGCCAGTACCAGCACGACCTGTCCGAGGTGAAGCTCTCGCGATCGCTCGACGCGGTGGTCGAGGACTGTGTGAACGGTGTCGGCGTCGACGTCAACACCGCCTCCGCGCCGCTGCTTTCGCGCGTGTCGGGCATCAGCGGCGGACTCGCCGAGAACATCGTGGCGCACCGCGACGCCAACGGCCCCTTCCGCAACCGCAAGGGGCTCAAGGACGTGGCCCGGCTCGGCCCGAAGGCGTACGAGCAGTGCGCGGGCTTCCTGCGGATCCGGGACGGGGACGACCCGCTGGACTCCTCCAGCGTGCACCCCGAGTCCTACCCGGTGGTCCGCACGATGGGCAAGACGGCGGGCAGCGAGGTGGCGGCCCTGATCGGCAACACCGGTGTGCTGCGCTCGCTGCGGCCGGAGCAGTTCGTCACCGAGGCCTTCGGTCTGCCGACGGTCACGGACATCCTGCGCGAGCTGGAGAAGCCGGGCCGGGACCCGCGGCCCGCGTTCAAGACGGCGACCTTCAAGGAGGGCGTCGAGAAGATCGGCGACCTGGCCCCCGGGATGATCCTGGAGGGCGTGGTCACCAATGTGGCCGCGTTCGGCGCCTTCATCGACATCGGCGTCCACCAGGACGGGCTGGCGCACGTCTCGGCGCTGTCGAAGAACTTCGTCAAGGACCCGCGGGACGTGGTGAAGCCCGGCGACATCGTCCGGGTCAAGGTCATGGACGTGGACATCCCGCGCAAGCGGATCTCGCTGACGCTGCGACTCGAGGACGAGGCGGAGCGCGGTGGCGCGGGCGGCGCCGGCGGCGGTGCGCCGAGGCAGCGCGAGGAGCGGGGCGAGCGGGGTGAGGGGGGCGAGCGGCGAGGCGGCGGCCGGCCCCCGCAGCAGCGCGGCGCGGCGGGCGGTCAGGGCGGTCAGGGCGGCGCCGAGCGCGGCCAGGGTGGCCAGGGCGGCTCCCGGGACGGCGGCAAGGGCCGTCGCCAGGGCGGTCAGAGCGGCCAGGGCGGCGGCGGCCAGCGTCAGGGCGGTCAGGGCGGCAGTGCTCCGGCCCCCGCCAACAGTGCGATGGCGGACGCCCTGCGCCGCGCCGGGCTCAGCGGCCCCGACGAGCGGGGCGGCCGCAAGCGCTAGCCGCTCGTGGCAGCGCGTGCCGGATTGGCTGAATAGGCACCCGACATGGGGACAAACCTTGCCAACTCATCCGGATGATCTGTAGGCATGACGGAACGCCCGTTCGTCTTTCGGCGAGCGGGCTTCCGTGTTTCCCCTCAGGACCGCCCTCCCGAGGTCGCCTTGAAGGCTAAGGACGTCATGCCCCAGCCCACGCACGCGTACCGCCGTTGCCCGAGAAAGGGTCCGAAGAGGGAACACATGCGCCACCCTCAATCCAGTCTGCGCAAACGGTGCGAGGCGATTCTCGGCCGTATTGAACTGACACACCCCTTCTCGCTCGAAGGACTGTGCGAGCGGATAGCCGAGCAACGGGGCCGCCCCATCCGGCTCCACCCGCTGCCCAGAGAGGCTGCGGAGTCCGGAGTGTGCGGACTGTGGGTCGGCACCGCCGACGTGGACTTCGTCTTCTACGAGGCCCAGACCACCCCGCTGCACCGGGAGCACATCGTGCTCCACGAGATCGGCCACATCCTCTTCGGGCACCACTCGCTGGAAGCCCCCGCCGAGGACTCCCCGGGCGCCGGCGGTGGAGAAGGATCCGTCCCCACCGTGCTCGGGCGCACCAACTACACCACCCGCCAGGAGCGGGAGGCGGAGATGCTCGCCAGCATGATCCGCATGCGCACGGGCACCCGCGACCCGCACCCCGGCCACGACGCCGGAGGCAGGGACACGCTCGCCCGGCTGGAGTCCGCGATGGGCTACGAGCGGCGTGGACGGGGGCACGTCCACCGTGGCTTCTGATCTGATCGCCTTCGGTGACGCGCTCGCAGTCCCCAGCGTCGCCTGCCTCTGGATCGCCGTCCTGCTCCGCGCGCCCGGCGCCCTGCGCGCCCCGCACCAGCGGGGCCTGTGGCTCGCCGTCGCCACCGCCGCGGCCGCGATGACGCTGAACCTCCCCGACGTCGTCGCCTACGCCATGGGCCGCGACCCGGGCTACGCGCACACCATCGGGCTGGTGCGCAACCTCATCGGCGTCCTCTCGGCCGGCGCCGTGCTCTACTTCGTGGCGGCCGCCACCCGGGGCCGCCGGCTCCAGATCGCCTCCGGCGCGGGCACGGTCCTCTGGCTGACCGTCCTCGTCGTCCTGGACACGGCCGCGCCCGACCACGGCACGCACACCATCCCGCCCGCCGGCGACCCGGTGCCCTCCCTCGCGTACTGGCTGGTGCTGATCTCCGCCCACCTGCTCGCCAACACCATCTGCGTGTCCGTCTGCTGGCGCTACAGCCGCCGTGCCGAGAGCCGGGGCCTCGCCGCCGGACTGCTGCTGTTCGGCCTCGGCACCGCGCTCGCCGGGGTGTTCTGGTTCGTGTACCTGCTCAAGGCGCTGTTCGGCTTCACCTGGGCGATGCCCGCGAACCCGCTGCTGATGAACGTGCACGGACTGCTCCGCGCCGCCGCGATCCTCGTCCCGACGCTGTTCACCTTCCGCAGCACGGCCGCCGACATCGCCACCGCCTGGCGGCTGTGGCCGCTCTGGCGCGACCTGGTGCACGCCGTCCCGCACGTCGCCCTCAACAAGCCGCGCGCCGGGCGGGTGCTGGAACTGCTGTGGCCGCCGGTCCCGCGCAACCTGCTCGTCTACCGCAAGGTCATCGAGACCCGCGACGCCATCCTGATCCTGGGGGAGTACGTGGCCCCGGGCGTGCCGGAGCTCGCGCGCAGCCACGTGGCCGGCAGCGGAGTACCCGAACAGCGGGCCAGTGCGGCCGCGCTGGCCTGCGTACTGAAGGAGGCGCGGCAGGCGAAGCTCGCCGGGATCCCGCAGCAGCGGTGCGAGGAAGACCCCTTGGAGCTGCCCGCGGCCCTCCAGACCTCGGCCGAGGGAGGGGACCTGGAGGGCGAGACCCGCTTCCTCGTGGACGTGGCCCAGGCCTACGCCTCACCGGCCACGGCCGGCTTCGCCCCGCGAACCCCGTGAACCCCGTGAACCCGTGAACCCCGCGAATCCGCGAGTCCCCGAACGCGCTCGACAGCCAGGAAGTGAACGTCTCTTGACCACCACCGCACTGATCACCGGGGCCAGCGCCGGACTCGGCGCCGCCTTCGCCCGCGGCTTCGCCGCCAAGGGCTGCGACCTCGTCCTCGTCGCCCGCGACAAAGCCCGCCTCGAAGCCGTCGCCGCGGACCTCGCCCGGGAATTCGGCACCGTCTGCGAGGTGCTGCCCGCCGACCTGCTCGACGCGGACGGGCTCGCCGCCGTCGCCGAGCGGCTCGCGGACCGGACCCGGCCCGTCGACATCCTGGTCAACAACGCCGGCTTCGGACTCCCCGCGCCGTTCCCGTACAACCCGGTCGAGGACGAGGAGCGGATGCTCGACCTGCTGGTGAAGGTGCCGCTCCGGCTCACCCACGCCGCGCTCCCGGGCCTGCGCGAACGCCGCCGCGGCGCGGTGCTCAACGTCTCCTCGGTGGCCGGACTGCTGCCGACCGGGACCTACGGCGCGGCGAAGGCCTGGATCACGGCCTTCAGCGAGTCGCTGCGCGTGGACATGGAGCCGTACGGGGTCCGGGTGCTGGCGGTGGTCCCGGGATTCACCCGCACCGAGTTCCAGGAGCGTGCCGGGATGGACGTCACCGCCCTGCGCGACGCGGTGTGGCTGGAGCCGCGCGACGTGGTGGCCCAGGCCCTGAAGGACCTGGCCCGGCGCCGCCCGGTGAGCATCACGGGCCGCCGCTACCAGGCGTACGCGCTGGCCGCCCGCCACCTCCCGCGGGCCTTCGTGGCCCGGAAGATGGCCCGCACGCGCCGCCCCCCGGCGGGCTCCGGGCAGGCCGGGAACACCCGCTGACGGGCCGGTCGTCGCGCTGGTTGACAATGCTCGCGTGACAACGATCAAGAGCAAGTTCAGAACGGCCGTCATCGCGCTCGCGCTGGGGTCCATGCTGGTGGGCGCCCCGGCCGCGAGTGCGGAGCCCGTTCTCGCGGTGAAGACCGGCCCCGTGTTCAACGACCCGACGAAGGTGGCCGAGCAGGCCCGGATCCTCGGCCACCTGGGGAACCTCGTCGACGGCGCCGAGGCGGAGTCGTCCATCCGGATATCCCTGTTCCTGTACCAGTCCGAGTGGCTCACCAAGAAGCTGATTGCCACCCACGCCCGGGGTGTCTCCGTTCAGGTGGTCCTCGACGCCAGGGGCACCAGCCCTGCGACCACCGAACTGGAGAAATCGCTGAATGCCAGCGAGGGCGATGCTTCCTGGGTGCGGAGATGCAAGCAGGTGGGGGAGGCCTGCCTGGCCAAGGACCCGGACACGACGCCCACGGACCCGGACGGCTCGTACGACAACGTCAACCACGACAAGTTCTTCCTGTTCTCCCGCACCAAGGGCAACGGCGACGTCCCGGTGGACAACGTGGTGGTGCAGTCCTCCGGAAACCTCACCGCGCAGGATCTGTACACCAGGTGGAACGACGCGATGACGGTGGCCGGCAACAAGGAGCTGTTCGACGGCTACTCGGTATACTTCACCAAGCAGGCCGCCGCAGCCGCCGGGGGGACGGCGCTGCAGGTCGACGACTATCCGATCGACACGCAGGCGGGCAACGCCAAGGTCTACTTCTTTCCGAAGAAGTACGTCGAAGCGAGTGCCAGCAAGAACGATGTGATCGTCAACATCCTCATGAACGTGGGCAAGCCGGCCACAGGTGAGTCGGACCCGATTTCCTGCGGCGGTAACGGTGCGGGCTTCGGCACCTCCGACGGCCGGACGAAGATCCGGATCGCTCAGGGCCACATCACCCGCCCCGCGGTGGCCAAGGAACTCTGGAACCTCGCCAACGCGGGCTGCTACGTGGAGATCGTCTACGGCAAGCTCGACAACTGGAAGCCCGCACCGGCGGTCGACACGCTGGAGTCGGAGCAGGGTCTGCAGGTGGCCGACTGGCTGGCCAGGCCGACCGCGAAGGGCCGCATCGCCCTGCACCAGCTGAACAACGAAGAGCGCGGCGGCACGATGAGCCACACCAAGTACCTGTTGGTGGAGGGCGCGTACGGCGGCGCCAAGAACAAGAAGATCGTCTTCACCGGAAGCCACACGTACACGATGACGGCGCTCCGGTACAACGACGAGTCGCTGCTCAAGTGGGACGACGCGGACGGGACGGTCTTCTCCGAGTACGTGAAGAACTTCGAGGCCCAGCGGGCGGCCGCCCAGAACGAGGGGCTGTAGCCGAACCGCCGGCGACCCGCCGGCCCGTGGAGATCCACGGACCGGCGGGTCGCCGGGCACTCAGAGCTCGGCGACCTTGCCGTCCGCGACGTGCAGCCGGCGGGTCACCTGGACCGCGTCGAGCATCCGGCGGTCGTGGGTGACCAGCAGCAGGGTGCCCTCGTAGGCCTCGAGAGCGGCCTCCAGCTGCTCGATCGCCGGCAGGTCGAGGTGGTTCGTCGGCTCGTCCAGCACCAGCAGGTTCACCCCGCGCCCCTGGAGCAGCGCCAGGGCCGCCCGGGTGCGCTCGCCGGGGGAGAGGGTGGCCGCCGGGCGGGTCACGTGCGCCGCCTTCAGGCCGAACTTGGCGAGCAGGGTGCGGACTTCGGCCGGTTCGGTGTCGGGCACGGCGGCGCAGAAGGCGTCGATGAGGGGTTCGTTACCGAGGAACAGGCCGCGGGCCTGGTCGACTTCGCCGACCCGTACGCCCGAGCCGAGGGTGGCGGAGCCGGAGTCCGGGGCGAGGCGGCCCAGGAGAACGGCCAACAGGGTCGACTTCCCGGCCCCGTTGGCGCCGGTGATGGCGACCCGGTCCGCCCAGTCGATCTGCAGGCTGGCCGGTCCGAAGACGAAGTCCCCGCGCTGGACGGATGCTTCGCGCAGGGTGGCGACCACCGAACCGGAGCGCGGGGCCGCCGCGATCTCCATGCGCAGCTCCCACTCCTTGCGCGGCTCGTCGACCACCTCGAGCCGCTCGATCGCGCGCTGCGTCTGGCGGGCCTTCGAGGCCTGCTTCTCGCTCGCGTCGGCGCTGAACTTCCTGGCGGACTTGTCGTTGTCGGTGGACTTGCGCTTCGCGTTCTTCACGCCCTTGTCCATCCAGCCGCGCTGCATCGTCGCCCGGTCCTCCAGGGCGGAGCGCTTGTCGGAGTACTCGTCGTACTCCTCGCGGGCGTGGTTGCGGGCCCGCTCGCGCTCCTCCAGGTATGCGTCGTAGCCGCCGCCGTAGAGGTTGATCTGCTGCTGGGCCAGGTCGAGTTCGAGGACCTTGGTGACGGTGCGCGTGAGGAACTCGCGGTCGTGGCTGATCACGACCGTGCCGGCGCGCAGCCCCTTCACGAACTGCTCCAGACGCTCCAGACCGTCGAGGTCGAGGTCGTTGGTGGGCTCGTCGAGCAGGAAGACGTCGTAGCGGGACAGCAGCAGCGAGGCCAGTCCGGCGCGGGCGGCCTGCCCGCCGGACAGGGCGGTCATCGGCAGGTCGAGGCCGACGGACAGCCCGAGGTCGTCGGCGACCTGCAGGGCCCGCTCGTCGAGGTCGGCCCCGCCGAGGTTCAGCCACCGGTCGAGGGCGTCCGCGTACGCGTCGTCGGCGCCCGGGTCTCCGTCCACGAGGCCCTGCGTCGCCGCGTCCAGCTCCGCCTGTGCGGTGGCCACCCCGGTGCGCCGCGCCAGGAACTCGCGGACGGACTCGCCGGGGCGCCGCTCGGGCTCCTGCGGGAGGTGCCCGACGGCGGCGCTGGGCGGGGAGAGGCGCAGCTCACCGGTCTCGGGGGTGTCCAGCCCGGCGAGCATCCGCAGCAGGGTGGACTTCCCGGCGCCGTTGACGCCGACGAGGCCGATGACGTCGCCGGGCGCGACGACGAGGTCGAGATCGGCGAAGAGCGTGCGCTCACCGTGCGCGGCGGTGAGCTTCTTGGCGACGAGGGTTGCAGTCATGATGCCCCGATCCTATCCGCGCCCCGCGCGTCCGGGTCCCGGGCCCGGGGTGCAGCGGCGGCAGGCCCGAGGGGTCACGCGCCGACGGGGAGAAGTGACGCTCCGTACCCGCCCGTGTGCGGGAGTCGCCGCCCGGGGACTCCGCGCAGGTCGGGTCCGGCGCGCGTTCACTCCGCCGGCGGAGTCCAGGTGAAGGCGGGCGCGCGGCGTTCCAGGAAGGCGGCGACCCCCTCCGCGATGTCGCCGCTCGCGGCGGACTGCGCGGCCCAGTACGCGTCCCGGTCCGTGCGGCCGTCCGCGAACTCCTTCGCCGAACTCTGTGTGAGCTGGGAACGCGTGGCCAGGATCCGGGTGAACTCCACCACCCTCTTGGCCAGTTGCCCCGCCGGGAGCAGCTCGTCCAGCAGTCCGATGCGCAGCGCCCGCTCCGCGTCGATCAACTCGGCGGAGAAGAGCAGGTACTTGGCGGCCGCCGGGCCCACCAGAGAGGCGAGGCGCCGGGTGGACGAGGCCGCGTACACGATGCCCAGCTTCGCCGGCGTCACCCCGAAGGAAGCCCCCTCCTCCGCGAAGCGCAGATCGCAGGCGGCGGCGAGCTGACTGCCCCCGCCCACGCAGAACCCGCGGATCGCGGCCAGCGTGGGCTTGGGGAAGGCGGCGAGCGCCTCCTCCGCCGCCACGGCCAGGGCCTGCGGATCCTCGTCCCCGGTGAGCGAGGAGATGTCGGCGCCCGCGCAGAAGGTCTCGCCGGCCCCCGTCAGGACCAGCACCCGTACGGCGGGATCCGCCGCGAGCCCGGTCAGCAGCTCCGGCAGCCCGCGCCACATCGCGGCCGTCATGGCGTTGCGCTTGGCGGGGTGCGAGATCACCACGGTGGCGACCCCGTCGGCGACGGAGGAGAGGAGGGCTGCGTCCATGCGCCGGATGCTATCCCGGACGGTCAAACCTATGATCAAGAGACCGGTACCCGGCAGCTCGGTGGACCGGCAGGCAGTCGAGGGGGTCCGCGGGGTCCGTCGGGGGCAGCTGAAAGGTGGCGCGTCCATGGGCGCAGACCGTGCCGAGCGAGCGGACCGTACGGGTCCGCAGGACATGAAGGACGACAAGAAGAAGGTCAGCCGCAGTTTCGCGCTGATGGCCCTGCTCGGGGTGCTCCTGGTGGTGGCCGGGCTGGTGGGCCTCGTCTACACCGGTGTCGCCACCCTGACCACGATGTTCCTCTTCGGCTGGCTGCTGCTGGCCGGCGGCGTGGTGGGCCTGCTCCAGGCGATCCAGTCCCGCAAGAGCAACTACTTCTGGCTCGCCGTGATCGTCGCCGCGATCAACATCGCCGCCGGATTCGTGATCCTGCGCCGCCCTGAGGCGAGCGCGGAGGCGCTCACCATGTTCGCCGCGCTGCTGTTCCTCACCGGCGGGGTGTTCCGGCTGGCCGGCGCCGTCGTGGTGCGGGGCGCGCACCTCGGGCTGACCCTCGTCCAGGGTGCCTTCGGCATCCTGCTGGGCCTCCTGATCCTCGCCAACTGGCCCGGCAGCAGCCTGTACGTGATCGGAGCGTTCTTTTCCCTCGCGCTGCTGTTCGACGGCCTGAGTCTGATCGCCGTGGGCATGGGGGCACGCCGCATCCTGGGCTTGGTCAGGGACGACGAGGTTCCGGTGACGCCGGGAGGGGCGGGAGTCGCGGCGCCCGAGACGTACGGGGCGGCCGAGAAGGGTTCCCCAGAAGATCAGGAACGGTCGAACAACTGACTCTGTCATACGCCAGTGGTCAGAAAGTGTCCGATTGATGCTGACTTCTGGTCAGCGGTCCGGGCCGGAGCGGTCCGGTCCCCACTCTTGACGTGTGCAGACGATCGAGCGTGAAGACGGGGGCCGGGAGATGGATGTGAGCGGGAGCGTCCCGCCAGTCAAGGGGGAGGAGCCGGAGGTCGAGGCCGCCCCCCTCGCGTACGAGGGAGTGTGGCGATTCACGGCACCCGCAGTAGAAGAATCCGTTCCGCAGGCCCGCCGTGCGGTCCGTGACCTGCTCGGCCGCCAGGAGGTGCCGGCCGACCGGGACCTGGTCTACTCCCTGCTGCTGATCGTCTCCGAACTGGTGACGAACTCGGTCCGGCACGCGGCCCTGCTCTCGCCGGAGGTCGCGGTCGAGGTCGCCATCGGCCGGGAGTGGGTACGGGTGGCCGTCGAGGACAACCACCCGTACCGCCCCAAGGCGCTCGAGGCCGATTTCGGCCAGACCGGGGGCCGCGGCCTGCTCCTCGTCCGGGAGATCACGCTGGAGGCCGGCGGGGTCTGCGACGTGGAGCACACCTCCACGGGCGGCAAGGTGATCTGGGCGGCCCTGCCGCTCACCACGGCCGCCGCGTCACCCGCCGCCACCCCGACCTCGGCGGTCTGAGCCCGCTCGCGGGCGCGATCGGGCGCGACCCTTCGGGGCAGTCCGTCTCCGGCCGCCTCCTGCCGCTACCAGCCCGCCGCGTCGCCCGTCAGCTCGCGGATCGCGGGCCGGGCGGCGTCCAGCACGGTCATGAACCAGGCCGAGAACGGGACCTCGGCGTGCCGCTTCGCGAGTTCCTCCGCGGTCACGAACGCGGTGTCCGCGATCTCTTCCGGATCCGGCCGCACCGACCGCTGCGCGAGTCCCACGAAGAGGTGGTTGTACTCCTGCTCCACCAGCCCGGACGCCGGGTCCGGATGGTTGTAGCGCACCGTCCCCGCCTCCGCGAGCAGCGAGGGCGAGAGGCCCAGCTCCTCGTGGGTCCGCCGGGCCGCCGCCGCGAACGGCGACTCCCCGGGGTAGGGGTGGCCGCAGCACGTGTTCGACCAGACACCGGGGGAGTGGTACTTCCCGAGGGCGCGCTGCTGGAGCAGCATCCGGCCCTGCTCGTCGAAGAGGAACACCGAGAACGCCCGGTGCAACTGACCGGGCGCCTGATGGGCGGAGAGCTTTTCCGCCGTACCGATGGTGTTGCCGGACTCGTCGACCAGTTCGAGCATGATCGGTTCTTGAGCGCCGGTGCCGGTGGTCGCACTGTTCGCGGCGGTGGCTGGTGTGGTCGGCATACCCATCCTTCGCTTCGGACTTCGGCTTTCAGTCTGCCGTACAAATGGGGATTGCCCCGACTTCGGTGATCCGCGCATGTCCGCCCCCCGCCGCGTGATATGCGACGGGGGGCGGAACGTGCCGATCGGTCAATTCATCCGGCCGCGGGCCGGTCCCGGCGTCATACCCCGAACGGGGCCGGGTACGTGATCGTGCCCGCGGGAACCGGCACCGAATCGTCGAGTACCAGCGCCATCATGGCCTCGTCCGGCACCTCGAAGGGCGCCTTGATCCCGAAGCGCGAAGCCGGCACGAACCCGAAGCGCGGGTAGTACTCGGGATGCCCGAGGACGAGCACCAGCTTCTCCCCGCGCTCCGCGGCCGCCGCGAGCAGCGCCCGTACGACCGCGCTGCCGGCGCCCGAGCGCTGGAGCGCGGGGGCGGTGGCCACCGGGGCGAGCGCGAGCGCGGCCACCCCGTCCACCTCGCACCGGGTCAGCAGGGCGTGCGCCGCGACCGACCCGTCCGGGCCCTCGGCCACGTAGGAGAGGCCGGGCAGCCAGGAACCGTCGGCGCGCAGCGCGTCCACGAGGTCGGCCTCGGCCGGGGTCTCGAAGGCGGCGGAGTTCAGCGCGTGCACGGCGGCCGCGTCCCCGGCCGCCTCGGGGCGGACGGGCCAGGCACCGCCGTCCCCGGCCGTCACCGGCCGCAGGACGTAGGCGGTGTATCCGTACTCGTGCCCGTACCGCTCCCGTACGCCGATCTCCTCGCGTACGAAGCCCAGCGCGGCCGCGGCATCGGGCCCCGCGTGCTCCGGCGCCCCGGCCGCCCGCTCGCCGAGCGGACCGTAGTAGGCGGCCCAGTCGGAGTCGGGCTGCCGGTGGACGCCGAGGACCTGGTAGCCGGCGGCCTGGACGGCGGCCAGGTTGTCGGCGGTGGAGCGCAGCGCGTAGTGCGGGTCCCAGAAGGCGCGGACCCCGGCGGAGGGTTCGTCGACGGTCCACTCGCACTCGCTGAGCACGAGGGTGCCGCCGGGGGCGAGCAGCCGCTTCCACCGTGCGAGCGCGGTGGCGAAGCCGATGTTGTAGGCCGACCCCTCGGCCCAGACGAGGTCGAAGGAGCCGTCCCGGATACGCGAGGTCGCCGATGTCCGCCTTGACGGCGCGGACGCGGTCGGTGAGCCCGCGGGCCGCGGCGGCCGCACGGAGCTCGTCGAGGAAGCCGTCGTTGAGATCGACGGCGGTGACCTCGGCCCCGTGTCCGCCCGCCTCGGCGGCGAGCAGCAGGGCGCTGGGGCCGGGACCGCAACCCAGGTCCAGGACGCGCGGCCGCTCGGGCAGCGGTCCGCACAGGGACAGCAGGTGGCGGGTGGTCGCCTCGGAACCGGGGGACTGCCGGGGCAGGCCGCGGTGCAGCGCGAAGAACGCCTCGAAGAACAGGTCGCTCTGGGTGCTGAAATCGGTGGAGTGGGAGTTGCTGGTGTTACCGGTGTGGTCGGTCAACGTGAACCCTTGAAAGGGGGCTCCGGCCGACGGGGACGATCGGTGTGATCAGACCCGGCCGGACGCCCGGAAGGAGAGGGGGACGAACCGGAGTGCGCTGCGCTGGGCGGCGACGCCTGCGACGGTCATCAACCCCACCTCTTTCTTTCCTTCGTCACATCACGCGTGACATTCGGGCGATTGGGACGCTTTTGCGAAACTCGTACGCGTCTGCGGCGAGCTTAACAGCAGCGGCGCCGCCGGCGGTTTGTGATCGCTCCTCCTGATCGTCGATGATGATCGGCACAGGGTCGACAGGCCCGTGATTTTCGGCCTATCGGAGCGTAAACAGGCGGTGAACCCCCGCTTCCGTTCATCCGATAGCCTCTGCCGACGTGCCGCCGGTCCACTCGGCGCTCGTTATCCGTGTGCGTGCAAGGAGTGAGTTCGTCTGCCGACCGTCATCCTTACCGGCCTGCCGGTGCCCGGATCAGCGCTGGCCGACGAGCTGCGCTCCCTCGGCTTCGACGTCCGCCCCGCGGCCACCCCGTCGGACGCCACCGCCGCGCTGGCGCTCGTACCCGCCGACCAGCGCGTGGCCGTCGTGGACGGGGAGTTCGTCGGGCACCTGCACGCCCTGCGCCTCGCGCTGACCGACCCGCGGTTCGACGCCTGCTCCGTCACCGGCGCCTTCGCCGTCCAGCCGGGCGCCCGCGCGGCCCTGGACCGGGCCGCCGCGCTCGACGTGTCCGCCCCCGTGGGCGACGGCCCGTACCCCGACCGGCTCGCCGCCGTGGTCGAGGCCGCCGGCACCCCCGTGCACCGCCCCGAGCTGGGCACCCTCGTCGCCGCCGTGCCCGCCACCGCGGCCGAGCGCGCGACGGCGGCCGCCGCCGTCGCGGCGGTCGACGAGGAGGCCGTCCGGCTGCGCACCGCCGTGAAGTCCCGCGACGGGTTCTTCACCACCTTCTTCATCAGCCCGTACTCGCGCTACCTCGCCCGCTGGTGCGCCCGCCGCGGACTGACCCCCAACCAGGTCACCACCGCCTCGCTGATCACCGCGCTGATCGCGGCCGGCTGCGCCGCCACCGGCGACCGCTGGGGCTACGTGGCGTCCGGCGTACTGCTCCTGGTCTCCTTCGTCCTGGACTGCGCGGACGGGCAGCTCGCCCGCTACTCGCTCCAGTACTCGACGATGGGCGCCTGGCTCGACGCCACCTTCGACCGTGCGAAGGAGTACTCCTTCTACGCGGGCCTCGCGCTCGGCGCGGCCAGGAACGGCGATGACGTCTGGGCCCTGGCCCTCGGCGCCATGATCCTGATGACCTGCCGGCACGTCGTGGACTTCGCCTTCAACGAGGCCAACCACGACGCCACCGCGAATACGAGCCCCACCGCGGCCCTGTCCGACAAGCTCGACAGCCGGGGCTGGACGGTCTGGGTCCGCCGCATGATCATCCTGCCGATCGGCGAGCGCTGGGCCATGATCGCGGTCCTCATCGCCTTCACCACCCCGCGGATCGTCTTCTACGCCCTGCTCGTCGGCTGCGCCTTCGGCGCCCTCTACACCACCGCCGGCCGGGTCCTGCGCTCGCTGACCCGCAAGGCGAAGCGGACCGACCGGGCTGCCCGGGCGCTGGCGGACCTCGCGGATTCGGGTCCGGTCGCCGAGCTCACGGGCCGCGCGGCGGGCCGGATGGCCCCCGGCGCGGGGATCGCCGCCGCCGTGATCGGCTCGGCCGCGCTGCTGTGGGCGGCCTGGGCGTACGAGTTCGGCGCCCGCCAGGTGATCGTCGCCGCCGTCTTCTACGCCGTACTCGCCGGCGCTGCCGTCGCCCGCCCCCTCAAGGGCGCGCTCGACTGGCTCGTGCCGCCCGTCTTCCGGGCCGCCGAATACACGACCGTCCTGATCCTCGCCGCCAAGGCGGACGTCCCCGGGGCCCTTCCCGCTGCATTCGGACTGGTCGCGGCGGTCGCCTACCATCACTACGACACGGTCTACCGCATCCGCGGTGGCACCGGCGCGCCCCCGCACTGGCTGGTGCGGACGATCGGCGGGCACGAAGGCCGGATCCTGGTCATCGCGGTCCTGGCCTCCGTCCTGGCGTCGCGCGCCGTGGACTTCCCCGTCGCGCTCACGGCCCTCGCCGTGTTCGTGGCACTCGTGGTGCTCGTGGAGAGCATCCGCTTCTGGGTTTCCTCCGGGGCACCCGCCGTACATGACGAAGGAGAACCAGCATGATCGGCCTCGTCCTCGCTGCCGGAGCCGGACGCCGGCTGCGTCCCTACACCGACACCCTGCCCAAGGCCCTCGTGCCCGTCGGACCCGAAGGCGACGAGGAGAGCATCACGGTCCTCGACCTGACGCTCGGCAACTTCGCCGAGGTCGGTCTGACCGAGGTCGCCGTCGTCGTCGGCTACCGCAAGGAAGCCGTGTACGCGCGCCGGGAGGCCCTGGAGGCCAAGTACGGCGTCAAGATCACGCTGATCGACAACGACAAGGCCGAGGAGTGGAACAACGCCTACTCCCTGTGGTGCGCCCGTGACGTCCTCAAGCAGGGTGTGATCCTCGCCAACGGCGACACCGTCCACCCGGTCTCCGTCGAGAAGACCCTGCTCGCCGCCCGCGGCAAGGGCCAGAAGATCATCCTCGCCCTCGACACGGTCAAGAGCCTGGCCGACGAGGAGATGAAGGTCATCACCGACGGCGAGAAGGGTGTCCGGCGGATCACCAAGCTGATGGACCCGGCCACCGCGACCGGCGAGTACATCGGCGTCACCCTCATCGAGCCGGAGGCCGCCGAGGCGCTGGCCGAGGCCCTGAAGACCACCTTCGAGCGCGACCCCGACCTCTACTACGAGGACGGCTACCAGCAGCTCGTCAACGACGGCTTCACCATCGACGTGGCCCCCATCGGTGACGTCAAGTGGGTCGAGATCGACAACCACGACGACCTCGCCAAGGGCCGGACGATCGCATGCCAGTACTGACGAGGCTCATCCCCTCGCCCCTCGTCGTCGACATCAGCCGCGGCGCGATGGACGACCTGGCCGGCCTCCTGGCCGACCAGCGCGTCTCCGCGTCCGGCAAGCTCGCGATCGCCATCAGCGGCGGCTCCGGCGCGGTGCTGCGCGCCAAGCTGGAAGCCGTGCTGCCGCACGCCGACTGGTACCCCGTCGTCGACGGCACCATCGACTCCGCGGTCAAGCTGGCCGACGACATAAAGGGTCGCCGCTACGACGCGGTCGTGGGCCTGGGCGGTGGCAAGATCATCGACGTGGCGAAGTACGCCGCGGCGCGGGTCGGACTGCCCATGGTGGCCGTCGCCACCAACCTGGCGCACGACGGTATCTGCTCGCCGGTCGCCACGCTGGACAACGACAACGGCCGGGGATCCTACGGAGTCCCGACGCCGATCGCCATGGTGATCGACCTCGACGTGATCCGCGACGCCCCGGTGCGGTTCGTCCGCTCCGGAATCGGCGACGCGATCTCCAACATCTCGGCGATCGCCGACTGGGAGCTTTCGCACGAGATCAACGGCGAGCCCGTGGACGGCCTGGCCGCCGCCATGGCCCGTACCGCCGGCGAGTCCGTGCTGCGCCACCCCGGTGGCTGCGGCGACGACGAGTTCCTCACCGTGCTCTCCGAAGCGCTGGTCCTCACCGGCATCGCCATGTCGATCAGCGGGGACACCCGCCCGGCGTCCGGCGCCTGCCACGAGATCAGCCACGCCTTCGACCTGCTCCACCCGGGACGCTCCGCGCTCCACGGCGAGCAGGTCGGCATCGGCGCGGCCTTCGCCATGCACCTGCGCGGCGCCGCCGAGAAGTCCGGGCTCTTCGTCGAGGTACTGCGCAGGCACGGCCTGCCCGTGCTGCCCGAGGAGATCGGGTTCAGCGTGGACGAGTTCGTCGCGGCCGTCGAGTACGCCCCCCAGACCCGTCCGGGACGTTTCACGATCCTGGAACACCTCAACTTGTCCGCAGCCGAGATCAGGGACGCTTACGCCGACTATGCCAAGACCATCCGTAGCTGAACTCCGGCCCGTCGTTCACCCGGCGGGCGTCAAGGACCGGGTCAGCGGCGAGCACTGGGGCGGGCGCCTCTACATGCGCGAGATCTCCCTGCGCATCACCCGCCTCCTGGTCACCACCAAGGTCACGCCGAACCAGCTGACCTACGTGATGACCCTCGCGGGCGTCCTCGCCGCCCCGGCCCTGCTGGTGCCCGGCGTATGGGGCGCCGTCCTCGGCGTGGTCGCGGTCCAGATGTACCTGCTGCTCGACTGCGTCGACGGCGAGGTCGCCCGCTGGAAGAAGCAGTTCTCGCTGTCCGGGGTCTACCTGGACCGGGTCGGCGCCTACCTGTGCGACGCGGCGGTGCTCGTCGGCTTCGGCCTGCGCGCCTCCGACCTGTGGGGCACCGGGCGCATCGACTGGCTGTGGGCCTTCCTGGGCACCCTCGCGGCGCTCGGCGCGATCCTGATCAAGGCCGAGACCGACCTGGTCGGCGTCGCCCGCCACCAGGCCGGGAAGCCCGTGGTCCAGGACGCGGCGGCCACGCCGCGCTCGTCCGGGATGGCGCTCGCCCGCCGGGCCGCCGCCGCGCTCAAGTTCCACCGCCTGGTCCTCGGCATCGAGGCCTCGCTGCTCATCCTGGTGCTGGCCGTCCTGGACCAGGTCCGCGGCGACCTCTACTTCTCCCGCCTCGGCGTCGCGGTGCTCGCCGGCATCGCACTGCTGCAGACCGTGCTCCACCTGGTGTCGGTCCTGGCCTCCAGCAGGCTCAAGTGACGGCGCCGCTGCGGCTGGGCGCCGTCATCATCACCATGGGCAACCGCCCGGACGACCTCAAGGCGCTCCTCGACTCCGTGGCCCGCCAGGACGGGGCCCCGGTCGAGGTGGTCGTCGTGGGCCAGGGCGTACGGCTCCCCGGCCTGGCGGACCCGGCGGCGGGCGTGCGCACCGTCGAGCTGCCCGAGAACCTGGGCATCCCGGGCGGCCGCAACGTCGGCATCGACGCGTTCCGCACCGCGGGCGGCACGGGCTCGGACGGGTTCGACGTGGACGTCCTGCTCTTCCTGGACGACGACGGACTCCTGGAGCGCACCGACACCGCCGAGCTGTGCCGGCAGGCCTTCTCCGAGGACCCCGAGCTGGGCATCGTCAGCTTCCGGATCGCCGATCCGCAGACCGGCGAGACCCAGCGCCGGCACGTCCCCAGGCTGCGGGCCGCCGACCCGATGCGCTCCTCGCGCGTCACCACCTTCCTGGGCGGCGCCAACGCCGTCCGCACGAAGGTGTTCGAGCAGGTCGGAGACCTGCCGGGGCTGTTCTTCTACGCGCACGAGGAGACCGATCTGGCCTGGCGGGCGCTCGACGCCGGGTGGCTGATCGACTACCGGGCCGACATGGTGCTCCTGCACCCCGCCACGGCCCCCTCCCGGCACGCGGTCTACCACCGTATGGTGGCTCGCAACCGGGTGTGGCTCGCCCGCCGCAACCTGCCCGCCCCGCTGGTCCCGGTCTACGTGGGCGTCTGGCTCCTGCTGACGCTCCTGCGCAAGCCCTCGGGGCCCGCGCTCAAGGCCTGGTTCGGCGGGTTCAAGGAGGGCTGGACCACCTCCTGCGGTCCCCGGCGCCCCATGAGATGGCGTACGGTCTGGCGGCTGACCCGGCTGGGCAGACCGCCTGTCATCTGACACGTCCGGGTCTGAGACCATGGCGCGATCACGAACCGATCGACTCAGGCCCGATGCCACCTTCTGCCGCATCATGAAGACGGAAAGTTTCATCTTGTGAGTGACACAACCCGGGACGGAGCCCTTGCCACGAGCAAGCGGCCGTCCGAAGACGCCGGGCTGAGCCCCGCGGAGCTCGCCAGGAAGTACGGCCTGTCCGTCAGCGGAGCCCGGCCGGGCCTGGTCGCGTACGTGCGCCAGCTCTGGGACCGGCGCCACTTCATCATCGCGTTCTCCCGGGCCAAGCTGATGGCCCAGTACAGCCAGGCGAAGCTCGGCCAGATCTGGCAGGTGGCGACCCCGCTGCTGAACGCGCTGGTCTACTACCTGATCTTCGGGCTGATCCTCGACGCAGGCCGAGGCATCGACGAGAAGGACTACATCCCGTTCCTGGTGATCGGCGTCTTCGTCTTCACCTTCACGCAGAGCTCGCTGATGGCGGGTGTCAGGGCCATCCCGTCCAACATCGGCCTGGTCCGCGCCCTGCACTTCCCGCGCGCTTCACTGCCGATCTCCTTCTCGCTGCAGCAGCTCCAGCAGCTGATGTTCTCGATGATCGTCGTGTTCGTGGTCACGGTCGGCTTCG
Organism: Streptomyces sp. GQ60; assembly: GCF_059758875.1. NCBI lineage: Bacteria > Bacillati > Actinomycetota > Actinomycetes > Kitasatosporales > Streptomycetaceae > Streptomyces > Streptomyces sp. GQ60. The sequence continues at coordinate 104,650 of NZ_JCAXEG010000015.1, forward strand.
GCAACTACCCGAGCCTCTCCTGGCTGCTGGTGCTCCCGGCGCTGGTCCTCCAGTTCGCCTTCAACACCGGTCTCGCGCTGATCTTCGCCCGGATGGGTTCCAAGACCCCCGACCTCGCGCAGCTCATGCCGTTCGTCACGCGTACGTGGATGTACGCCTCGGGCGTCATGTTCTCGATCAGCGAGATGCTCAAGGGCAAGCCCACCTGGATCGCGGACGCGCTGCAGTGGAATCCGGCCGCCATCTACATGGACCTGATCCGCTTCGCGCTCATCGACGGGTACGGCCGGGAGAACCTTCCGCCCCACGTCTGGGCCTTCGCCGTCGCGTGGGCGGTCCTGATCGGACTCGGCGGATTCGTGTACTTCTGGAAGGCTGAGGAGCGTTACGGCCGTGGCTGAGAACAACCAGGGGCACGTCCCCACCGTCATCGCCGACGACGTGCACATCGTCTACCGGGTCAACACCGGCAGCTCCGGCAAGGGCAGCGCCACGGCGGCGCTCAGCAAGATAGTCCGCCGGGGCGGCGACGCACCGGGCGTCCGCCGGGTCCACGCCGTGCGCGGGGTCACCTTCACCGCGTACCGGGGCGAGGCCATCGGTGTCATCGGCTCCAACGGCTCCGGCAAGTCCACCCTGCTGCGCGCCATCGCGGGCCTGCTGCCCTGCGAGTCCGGCAAGGTCTACACCGACGGCCAGCCCTCGCTGCTGGGTGTCAACGCGGCGCTGATGAACGACCTCACCGGCGAGCGCAACGTGGTCCTCGGCGGCCTCGCGATGGGTATGACCCGCGAGCAGATCAGGGAGCGCTACCAGGACATCGTCGACTTCTCGGGCATCAACGAGAAGGGCGATTTCATCTCCCTGCCGATGCGCACGTACTCCTCGGGCATGGCCGCCCGTCTGCGTTTCTCCATCGCCGCGTCGAAGGACCACGACGTCCTGATGATCGACGAGGCGCTGGCCACCGGTGACCGGAAGTTCCAGGTGCGTTCCGAGGCGCGCATCCGCGAACTGCGCAAGAAGGCCGGCACCGTTTTTCTGGTGAGCCACAACAACAACTCCATCCGCGACACCTGTGACCGGGTGCTGTGGCTGGAACGGGGCGAACTCCTGATGGACGGCCCCACCGACGAGGTCGTCGCGGCGTACGAGAAGGCGACCGGCTGACGGATTTCCGCCGACGGCCCCCACCGCGTCCGGCGGCGGGGGCCGTCGCATGCCGTACGGCTGCCGGGCGCACTTCGCGGCCTTCTTTTCGCCGGGGTGGCGCGCGGGCGACATTGTGCGGTGGAGCGAATACCCGTCGAGCCCCGGCGGCGTTGTACAGCGTAAGCTGGGCCGGGCCCCAATCGCGGGCAAGAGGGGGCGATTCCCCCAAAGGCGAATAGCCCAGGACGCCCCGGGGAAAACGCGGCGGCGTGTCCGAAATAGGATGTATTGGGTTGGCAGTGTAGAACGGGAGATGTGACGGCAATGGCTACGGGAATTCTCCGGCCCCCAGGCACGACGGCCGTCCCCGCCGCGGGCGGCGGGCGGTGACCCCGGGGCACGGCACCAGCCCCCGGCCGCACGCGCTGCCCGACGCCTCCGGCCCCTTCCCCGCCCACCCGGGCGCCGCCACCCTCGGCAAGGCGCGCTCCGAGAACTTCCCCGTCGCCCCCGCCTTCCTGCCCCGCGCCTGGCGCGACGGCCTGATGGCGGTCTACGGGTACGCCCGCCTGGTCGACGACATCGGCGACGGCGACCTCGCCCCGGGCGGCCACGACGCCGTGCTGCTCGGACTCGACCCCGCCGCCGCCGACGACCGGCCCGCCATGCTCGACGCCCTCGAAGCCGACCTCCGGCGCGTCTTCGGCGGCACCGACGGGCCGCCGCGCCATCCCCTGATGCTGGCCCTCCAGCCCGTCGTACGCGCCCACGGGCTCACCCCCGAATCGTTTCTCGGGCTCATCGAAGCCAACCGCCAGGACCAGCGGGTCGCGCGCTACGCGACGTACGGCGACCTCGTCGGCTACTGCGAGCTCTCCGCCAACCCGGTGGGCCGGCTCGTGCTCGACCTCACCGGCACCAGCACCCCCGAGCGGATCCGCCGCTCCGACGCCGTCTGCACCGCCCTGCAGATCGCCGAACACCTCCAGGACGTCGCCGAGGACCTCGCCCGGGACCGGATCTACCTCCCGGGCGAGGACATGCGCCGCTTCCACGTCACGGAGACCGACCTGAAGGCCCCGACCGCGGGCGCGTCCGTACGCGCCCTCGTCGCCTTCGAGACCGAACGGGCCCGGGAGCTCCTCGACGAAGGCACGCCCCTCGTGGGCAGCGTCCACGGAAGGCTCCGGCTGCTGCTCGCGGGCTTCGTGGGAGGCGGACGCGCCGCCCTGCGAGCCGTCACCGCCGCCGGCTTCGACGTCCTTCCCGGCCCGCCCAAGGCCACCAAGAGCGGCTTGCTCCGCGAAGTGGCCGCCGTCCTGCGCTCAGCGCCGAGAAAGGGGTGAGCCCGACCGTGGAGGGCCCCACACACGCTTCCGCACCGGGTGCGCCGTCCGTGCCGACAGCGATGTCCGCACCGGCCGCGACGTCTTCACTGATCGCGGCGGCCTACGGCTACTGCGAGGCGGTGACCGGCTCGCAGGCGCGCAACTTCGCGTACGGCATCCGGCTGTTGCCCGCGGACAAGCGGCAGGCGATGTCCGCGCTGTACGCCTTCTCCCGGCGGGTCGACGACATCGGCGACGGCACGCTGCCGCACGAGGTCAAACTGATCCGGCTCGAGGAGACCCGCACCCTGCTCGGCCGGATCCGTGCCGAGGAGATCGACGAGGACGACACCGACCCGGTCGCGGTCGCCCTCGCACACGCCTCGCGCCGCTTCCCGATCCCGCTCGAAGGGCTCGACGAACTCATCGACGGCGTCCTCATGGACGTCCGCGGCGAGACGTACGAGACCTGGGACGACCTCAAGGCCTACTGCCGCTGCGTGGCCGGGGCCATCGGCCGGCTCTCGCTCGGCGTCTTCGGAACCGCGCACTCCGGCGGGAACGCCGGACCCGCCGGGCTCGGCGCGCACGACGCCGCACGGGCCGGCGAGTACGCCGACACCCTCGGCCTCGCCCTGCAACTCACCAACATCCTCCGGGACGTTCGCGAGGACGCGGGCAACGGGCGCACCTACCTGCCCGCCGAGGACCTCGCCAAGTTCGGCTGTTCCGACGGCTTCCACAGCGACCGGATGCCCAGCGGCGCGGACTTCGCCGGGCTCGTCCACCACGAAGTCCGGCGGGCCCGCGCCCTGTTCGTGGAGGGCTACCGGCTGCTGCCGCTGCTCGACCGGCGCAGCGGCGCCTGCGTCGCGGCCATGGCCGGCATCTACCGGCGCCTGCTCGACCGCATCGAGCGCGAGCCCGAGGCCGTGCTCCGCGGCCGGGTCTCGCTGCCGCCGCACGAGAAGGCGTACGTGGCCGTCCGCGGCCTCTCCGGCCTGGACGCGCGGACCATCGCGCGCCAGAGCACCAGGAGGCGGCTCTGATGACGGCGGGCCGGCGGGCCGTGCCGGCGGGGCCGGCGGGAGCAACCCCGCGGCGCCGGGCGGCGTCTGTGGGAGCGACAGAGGAGGGTGCATGACCGAGCACCACGCCGTGGTCGTCGGCGGCGGGCTCGCCGGCGTCACCACCGCGCTGGAACTCGCCGACGCGGGCCTGCGGGTGACCCTGCTGGAGGGCCGGCCCCGCCTCGGCGGCCTGGCGTTCTCCTTCAAGCGCGGGGAACTGACCGTGGACAACGGCCAGCACGTCTACCTGCGCTGCTGCACCGCCTACCGGTGGTTCCTCGACCGCGTCGACGGCACGGACCTGGCGCCCCTGCAGGACCGGCTCGACGTACCCGTGCTCGACGTCGCCCACCCCGGCGGCCCCCGGCTCGGCCGGCTGCGGCGCAGCGCCCTGCCCGTACCGCTGCACCTGGCCGGCTCCCTCGCCCGCTACCCGCACCTCTCGCTCGCCGAGCGGGCGTCCGTCGGGCGCGCCGCCCTCGCGCTGCGCCGCCTCGACCCCGCCGACCCGGCGCTCGACGGCGTGGACTTCGCGACCTGGCTCGGCCGGTACGGCCAGTCCCCGCGCACCATCGAGGCGCTGTGGGACCTCGTCGGCATCGCCACGCTCAACGCCACCGCCGCGCAGTCCTCGCTGGGCCTGGCCGCCATGGTCTTCAAGACCGGCCTGCTCTCCGAGAAGGGCGCGGCCGACATCGGCTGGGCCCGGGTACCGCTCGGCGACCTGCACGACACCCTCGCCCGCAAGGCGCTGGACGCCGCCGGGGTGCGCACCGAACTGCGCACCCGGGTCACGGACATCTCCCGTACCCCGGAGGGTGATTGGCGGGTGAGCACCGAAGGCGGCTCGTTCGACGCCGGCACGGTCGTCCTCGCCGTCCCGCAGCGCGAGGCGCACGGACTGCTGCCCGCCGGGGCGCTCGCCGACCCCGACAAGCTGCTCGACATCGGCACCGCGCCGATCCTCAACGTGCACGTCGTCTACGACCGCAAGGTGCTCAAGCAGCCGTTCTTCGCCGCCCTGGGATCACCGGTGCAGTGGGTCTTCGACCGCACCGACTCCTCCGGCCTCCCCGACGGCGGCCAGTACCTGGCGCTGTCCCAGTCGGTCGCCCACGACGACATCGACGAACCCGTCTCGGTCCTGCGCGCCAAGTACCTGCCCGAGCTGGAACGGCTGCTGCCCGCCGCGCGCGGAGCCAAGGTGCGCGACTTCTTCGTCACCCGGGAGCGCACCGCGACCTTCGCCCCGACCCCCGGCGTCGGACGGCTGCGGCCCGGCACCCGGACCGACACGCCGGGGCTCTACCTCGCCGGTGCGTGGACCGCGACGGGTTGGCCCGCGACCATGGAGAGCGCCGTCCGCAGCGGACTCGGCGCGGCCTGTGCCGCGCTCGTCCCGCTGGGCCGCCACCGCGAACACCCCTTGCAGGAGGCGGTATGACCATCACCGGCACCGCAGCACCACGCGACTCGGCACAGAGCACCGCAGCACAGAGCACCGCAGCACAGAGCACCGCGGCACCAAGCACCGCCGTACGTACAGGAACCAGAGGAGAGCCAGTGAACCCGGGGAATCCGGCCGTCGAGAACACGGACGCCAGTGCGGGCCCGGCCGGCGGGGAGAAGGCGGACACGCGCGCCCTCCTCGAACGAGGCCGTACGCTCTCGACGCCCGTGCTCCGCGCCGCCGTGGACCGGCTCGCCGCGCCCATGGACACCGTCGCCGCCTACCACTTCGGCTGGATCGACGCCCAGGGCAACCCGGCTGACGGCGACGGCGGCAAGGCCGTCCGCCCCGCCCTCGCCCTGCTCTCGGCGGAGGCCGCCGGCGCCGCCGCCGAGGTCGGCATCCCCGGCGCCGTCGCGGTCGAGCTCGTCCACAACTTCTCCCTGCTGCACGACGACCTGATGGACGGCGACGAGCAGCGCCGCCACCGCGACACCGTGTGGAAGGTCCACGGACCCGCCCTCGCCATCCTGGTCGGCGACGCGCTGTTCGCCCTGGCCAACGAGGTGCTGCTGGAGCTCGGCACGGTCGAGGCCGGCCGCGCGGCGCGCCGCCTGACCACCGCGAGCCGCAAGCTCATCGACGGCCAGGCCCAGGACATCTCCTACGAGCACCGCGAGAGCGTCACCGTCGAAGAGTGCCTGGAGATGGAGGGCAACAAGACCGGCGCCCTGCTCGCCTGCGCGGTCTCCATCGGCGCCGTGCTCGGCGGCGCGGACGACCGGACGGCCGACAAGCTGGAGGAGTACGGCTACCACCTCGGCCTCGCCTTCCAGGCCGTCGACGACCTCCTCGGCATCTGGGGCGACCCGGAGTCCACCGGCAAGCAGACGTGGAGCGACCTGCGCCAGCGCAAGAAGTCGCTGCCCGTCGTCGCCGCGCTCGCCGCGGGCGGACCGGCCTGCGAGGAACTCGCCGAGCTGCTCGCCGCCGACGCCAAGAGCAACGACTTCGAGAACTTCTCCGAGGAGGAGTTCGCGGCCCGCGCCGCGCTCATCGAGGCGGCCGGCGGCCGCCGGTGGACCGCCGACGAGGCGCGCCGCCAGTACGAGATCGCCATCAAGGCCCTCGACGACGTGGACATGGACCAGCGCGTGCGCGACCAGCTCGTGGCGCTCGCCGACTTCGTCGTCGTGCGCAAGAGGTGATCGCCACCCGTACGCGCATATGAATCGCGAGTCGCCGGCCGGTACTGCTTGCCAGTAGTACCGGCCGACGGCGGCCCCCAGTACAGCGGAGGACAGCAGAGAACACTGCACGCAAAGGGGAAGCCATGACTGCGACGACCAACGGCGGCGCCCATGCCTGCGGCGCCGACCCGAACGACACCGGGACCGCCGGGCCGCCGGGCCCGGTCCCGGGCGCCGGCCCGGACCCCGGCCCCGCCGGGCTGCGCGGGGTCCGCGAGGCCATCGAGCGGGCGGTCCGGGACCTGCTGGAGCGGCAGGACGAGGCCGGCTGGTGGAAGGGCGACCTGGAGACCAACGTCACCATGGACGCCGAGGACCTGCTGCTGCGCCAGTTCCTCGGGATCCGGGACGAGCCCACCACCCGGGCCGCGGCCCTGTTCATCCGCGGAGAGCAGCGGGACGACGGCACCTGGGCCACCTTCCACGGCGGCCCCTGCGACCTCTCCGCCACCATCGAGGCCTACGTGGCCCTGCGCCTCGCCGGAGACGCGCCCGACGCCCCGCACATGGCCCGCGCCTCGGCCTGGATCCGGGCCCACGGGGGACTCGCGGGCGCCCGGGTGTTCACCCGCATCTGGCTCGCGCTGTTCGGCTGGTGGAGCTGGGACCACCTGCCCGAACTCCCGCCCGAACTCTTGTTCCTGCCGCCCTGGGTGCCGCTGAACATCTACGACTTCGGCTGCTGGGCCCGCCAGACGATCGTCCCCCTCACCGTGGTCTCCGCCCTGCGCCCGGTCCGCCCGGCCCCCTTCGCCCTGGACGAGCTGCACACCGACGCGCGGACCCCGTACCCCGTCAAGAAGCTGGCGCCGCTGGCCAGTTGGGACGGCGCCTTCCAGCGGATGGACAAGGCCCTGCACGTCTACCGGCGGTTCGCCCCGCGCCGGCTGCGCGCGGCGGCGATGGCGAGCGCCGGCCGCTGGATCGTGGAACGGCAGGAGAACGACGGCTGCTGGGGCGGGATCCAGCCGCCCGCCGTGTACTCCGTCATCGCCCTGCACCTGCTCGGCTACGACCTCCGGCACCCTGTGATGCGCGCCGGACTGGAGTCCCTGGACCGGTTCGCCGTCTGGCGCGCGGACGGCGCCCGCATGATCGAGGCCTGCCAGTCCCCGGTGTGGGACACCTGCCTCGCGGCCATCGCGCTGGCCGACGCGGGACTGCGCCCCGACCACCCCGCCCTGGTCAAGGCCGCCGACTGGATGCTCGGCGAGGAGATCGTGCGCAGCGGGGACTGGGCCGTGCGCCGGCCCGGACTGGCCCCGGGCGGCTGGGCGTTCGAGTTCCACAACGACAACTACCCCGACATCGACGACACCGCCGAGGTCGTCCTCGCCCTGCGCCGCGTCAAGCATCCCGACCCGGCACGGGTGGAGGGGGCCATCGCCCGGGGCGTGTCCTGGAACCTCGGCATGCAGTCGAAGAACGGGGCCTGGGGCGCCTTCGACGCCGACAACACCAGCCCCTTCCCCAACAAGCTGCCCTTCTGCGACTTCGGCGAGGTCATCGACCCGCCCTCGGCCGACGTCACCGCCCACGTCGTGGAGATGCTCGCCGTCGAAGGCCGGGCGGGCGACGCGCGCACCCGGCGCGGCATCGACTGGCTCCTCGCCGAACAGGACCCGAACGGCGGCTGGTTCGGCCGCTGGGGCACCAACTACGTCTACGGCACCGGCTCGGTGGTCCCGGCCCTGACCGCCGCCGGCTTCGCCCCCTCGCACCCCGCGATCCGGCGGGCCGTGGTCTGGCTGGAATCCGTACAGAACGAGGACGGGGGATGGGGCGAGGACCAGCGCTCCTACCAGGACCCGTCCTGGGCGGGGAAGGGCGCCTCCACCGCCTCGCAGACGGCGTGGGCGCTGATGGCCCTGCTGTCGGCGGGGGAGCGCGACGCGCCGTCCGTGGAGCGGGGCATCGGCTACCTCGTCTCCACGCAGCACTCCGACGGCACCTGGGACGAGCCGTACTTCACCGGCACCGGATTCCCCTGGGACTTCTCCATCAACTACCACTTGTACCGCCAGGTGTTCCCGCTCACCGCCCTCGGCCGCTACCTGCACGGAGAACCGTTCGGCCCGGGCGGGCGGTACGCGGATCCGGCCGCCCGCCGGCACACGGCCCCCTCCGCCGGGGAGGCGTGATGTCCGGCGGCCCGGCCGCGGACCCGCCGCCGCTGCTCGTCGCCTGCGCGCTGCGCATCGAGCGGACGGCCCTGCGCAGCACCTCGTACCGCGGCGGCCGAGAGCGGGGCGCGCCCGAGCGGTACGAGGTGCTGCGCACCGGCATGGGCCCGCGCGCGGCCGAGCGCGCCGTCGGCCGGAAGCTGGCCGAGCCGCAGCTGCACGGCGCGGCGGTGCTCGCCACCGGATTCTGCGCCGGGCTGCTGCCCGGCATGAGCCCCGGCGACCTGATCGTCGCCGAGGAGACCCGGGACCCGCGCGGCACGGTCGCCTGCGCCGGTACCGCCCTGCTCGCCGAGGCGCTGGCCCGGGCCGTACCCGGCCGGACCGTACACCTCGGTGCACTGACCGGATCCGACCACGTCGTCCGGGGCCAGGAGCGCGCCCGGCTGCGCGCCGGCGGCGCCATCGGAGTCGACATGGAATCAGCCGCCACCCTCTGGGCGGCGACCCGCGGCGGGAGCGCCCCGGGGGCCGCGGACCGTCCGGTTGCGGCCGTCCGGGTGATCGTGGACGCTCCGGAGCATGAGCTCGTCCGCATCGGCACCGTTCGCGGGGGAATATCGGCCTTTCGCGTACTGCGTGCCGTACTGCCCGCGTTTTATGAATGGCACCGTTCTTTGCTGCTCCCCAGGAGGTGAGCCAGATGGCCATGCCACTGCGACAGACCATCAGGGTCGGGACGTACCTGCTCGAACAGAAGCTCCGCAAGCGTGAGAAGTTCCCGCTGATCGTCGAGCTGGAACCGCTCTACGCCTGCAACCTGGCCTGCGAGGGGTGCGGGAAGATCCAGCACCCGGCCGGGGTGCTCAAGCAGCGCATGCCCGTGGCCCAGGCGGTGGGCGCCGTGATGGAATCGGGCGCGCCGATGGTGTCCATCGCGGGCGGAGAGCCCTTGATGCACCCGCAGATCGACGAGATCGTGCGCCAGTTGGTGGCGAAGCGGAAGTACGTCTTCCTCTGCACCAACGCGATGCTGCTCCGCAAGAAGATCGAGAAGTTCACGCCCTCCCCGTACTTCGCCTTCGCCGTCCACATCGACGGACTGCGCGAGCGCCACGACGAGTCGGTGGCGAAGGAAGGCGTCTTCGACGAGGCGGTCGCGGCCATCAAGGAGGCGAAGCGGCGCGGATTCCGGGTGACGACCAACTCCACCTTCTTCAACACCGACACCCCGCAGACCATCATCGAGGTCCTCAACTACCTCAATGACGATCTCCAGGTCGACGAGATGATGATCTCGCCTGCCTACGCCTACGAAAGGGCCCCCGACCAGGAGCACTTCCTCGGCGTCGAACAGACTCGCGAACTGTTCAAGAAGGCTTTCTCGGGCGGCAACCGGCGGCGCTGGCGGCTCAACCACTCCCCGCTCTTCCTGGACTTCCTGGAAGGCAAAGCCGATTTCCCCTGCACCGCCTGGGCCATTCCGAACTACTCGCTCTTCGGCTGGCAGCGCCCCTGCTATCTGATGAGCGACGGGTACGTGCCCTCGTACCGGGAACTGATCGAGGACACCGACTGGAGCAAGTACGGCCGCGGCAAGGACCCGCGCTGCGCGAACTGCATGGCGCACTGCGGCTACGAGCCCACGGCCGTCCTGGCCACCATGGGCTCGTTGAAGGAGTCGCTGCGGGCGGCCCGCGAGACCGTGGGCGGGAACCGGGGCAAGCCGGCATGACCGGCTTCGACCTCGCCGCCCTGCTCGCCGAGCGGGGCGGCGAGCGGTACGAACTGCACGCCCGCCACCTCAACCACCAGCTGCCCCGGATGCTGCACACCATCGGCTTCGACAAGGTCTACGTGCGGGCCGAGGGAGCCCACTTCTGGGATGCCGAGGGGAACGACTACCTCGACATGCTGGCCGGCTTCGGGGTGATGGGCCTCGGCCGCCACCACCCGGTGGTCAGGCAGGCCCTGCACGACGTGCTGGACGCCCAGCTCGCGGACCTCACCCGCTTCGACTGCCAGCCGCTGCCCGGGCTGCTGGCGGAGAAGCTGCTCTCCCACAGTCCGCACCTGGACCGGGTCTTCTTCGGCAACAGCGGCACCGAGGCCGTGGAGACCGCCCTGAAGTTCGCCCGGTACGCCACCGGGCGCCCCAGGGTCCTCTACTGCGACCACGCCTTCCACGGGCTCACCACGGGCTCGCTCTCGGTCAACGGCGAGGCCGGCTTCCGCGACGGCTTCGCGCCGCTGCTGCCGGACACCGGGATCGCGCTCGGGGACCTGGCCGCGCTGGAGCGGGAGCTGAAGAAGGGGGACGTCGCGGCCTTCGTCGTGGAGCCGATCCAGGGCAAGGGGGTGCTCGCCGCCCCGCCCGGGTTCCTGCTCGCCGCGCAGGAGCTGCTGCACCGGTACGGGGCGCTGCTGATCGCGGACGAGGTGCAGACCGGCCTCGGACGGACCGGCGACTTCTACGCCTACCAGCACGAGGCCGGAGTCGAACCGGACCTGGTCTGCGTGGCCAAGGCCCTGTCCGGCGGCTACGTGCCCGTCGGTGCGACCCTGGGCAAGGACTGGATCTTCAAGAAGGTCTACTCCTCCATGGACCGGGTGCTCGTCCACTCCGCCAGCTTCGGCTCCAACGCGCAGGCGATGGCGGCCGGGCTCGCCGTCCTCTCCGTCATGGAGGACGAGCGGGTGGTGGCCAACGCCCGCTCGATGGGCGACCTGCTGCGCGGGCGGCTCGCCGCGCTCGTGGACGAGTACGAACTGCTCCACGCGGTACGGGGGCGCGGGCTGATGATCGGCATCGAGTTCGGCCGGCCGTCCTCGCTGGGCCTGCGGAGCCGCTGGAGCATGCTGCAGGCGGCGCGCAAGGGGCTGTTCGCGCAGATGGTCGTGGTGCCGCTGTTGCAGAAGCACCGGATCCTCACGCAGGTCTCCGGCGATCACCTGGAAGTGATCAAGCTGATCCCGCCGCTGATCGTGGACGAGGCGGACGTCGACCGGTTCGTCGGCGCCTTCCGTGCGGTCATGGACGAGGCCCACGGGGGCGGCGCGCTGATGTGGGACTTCGGCCGGACACTGGTGAGGCAGGCCGTCGCCAACCGCTGAACCGCCCGTCGGTTCAGCGGGCGGCGGCCCGCCTCGTGGGGCGTCAGTCCAGCAGCCGGTAGCGGAGCCGGCCGAGGGTCTCGGGCGTGAGTCCGAGGCCGTCGGCGAGGTAGCGCTCCACCCCGCCCCACTCCTCGTCGATCGCGTCGAAGGCCGTGGTCAGATATGTGGCGCGGGCGTCGAAGAGCGGGGCGAGCAGCTCCATCACCTCGGGGGCGCGGGCCTCGGGCGAGTCGCTGCCCCGGCGGACCCGGTAGCGGTTGTGCGGGGCGTTCGACTCCAGGTAGTCCGCGACGATCGCCTCCCGCTCGACGCCCAGCGCGAGCAGGGTGACGGCGATCGACAGGCCTGCCCGGTCCTTCCCGGCGGCGCAGTGCATGAGGGCCGGGACGCTGTCCTCGGCGAGCGCGTGCACGACCCGGCTGTGCTCGGCCGTACGGGTCCGGATCATCGTCCGGTACGAACGCGACATCCGCGCGGCGGCCTTGCCCTCGCCGAGGATCTCGCGGAGCTGCGCCAGGTCCCCTTCGCGGACCATCTTCCAGAACTCCCCGCCGTCGGCCGGATCCGACAGCGGAATGCCGACGTTGCGCACACCGGGCAGCTCCACGTCCGGACCCTCCAGCGCGTGGTCGGCGCCGTTGCGGAAGTCGAAGACGGTGTGCAGTCCCAGCGATCCGAGGAATTCCGCGTCGCTTTCGGTGGCATGCGCCAGATGTCCGCTTCGGAACAGTCGTCCCGACTTGACCCTTCGGCCGTCCACGGTCGGCAACCCGCCCACGTCACGGAAGTTGCGCACGCCGGTCAGTGCCGGTTCCACCGGTATTGGACCGGTGTGGGGGCTCTGGGGTATCTGCTGGGTCACAGGGGCTCCTCCGTGTCGTCCGTATCGTCCGTGCGGTCGTCGCCGCGCGTGTCCGAATTACGCCACTTGCTGACAACTTGCCATAGCGAGAGGCGAGATCGGACACCTCCCCGTGAGCCAGATCATACGGTGACCGTGAGTGCCTGATCGCGAATGGCGAATTCCCCTGTCGGGACGGCTGTTGGGGGTGGGGAATGGACGGAGGGTGACCGGAATTCCGTCGGTCCATCATCCCCGGGAATCCATTGGGGAATTCGGGACTTGTTCCGTGCGGGCAGGCTCGATTACCTTCGCGATCGATCCGGATGGACCGCCTAATCCTGCCGCCGTCCGGAAACCGCACCCGACTATTCACGCGCGCGGCAGGAGCGGGGGAACCAGGTAAGCCGCTGTTCCGGAGTTCCTTCGGGATCTTTACAACGGGACAGCTCGGGGTGAAGCCGTGCACGTGCCGTTCAACGGCACGTGCACGGCCGGACATCTCCAGTCCGAACCCGACAGCTCACCTCGCAGGCGTCGGAGAGGAATTCGCCATGTCCGGAACGGGTAAGCACCGCCGTCCCAAGTCCCGCTCGATATCCCGCGGGTTCGCCGCCGCGGGCACCGGTGGCGCGGCCCTCGCGCTTCCGCTGCTCGGCGCCACCGGCGCCCACGCCGCGGGGGCCCCGGCCGCCGCGACCGCCGCCGCTCCGGTGCAGGCCCCGCAGGCCGCGCCCGCCCTCCAGGCGGCTCCCGCCGCCGCGCAGGGCGTCCCCACCGTCTACACCGTGGTGCCGGGCGACTACCTCTCCAAGATCGCCGAGCGTCAGCACCTCACCGGTGGCTGGGAGCAGCTCTACGCGGACAACCGCGAGGCCGTCGGCACCGACCCGTCGCTGATCCACCCGGGCCTGAAGCTCACCCTCGGTGCGAAGGCTCCGGCGGCGGCGGCCGAGTCCGCGCCGGCCGCATCGCCGAAGCCGGCGAAGAAGTCCGCTTCTTCCGGTTCTTCCACTTCTGGCGATTCGTCGGATTCATCGGATTCCTCCGATGAGGTCGCCGCGCCCGCCGCCAAGGCGCCCGCCGCCAAGGTTCCCGCCAAGCAGCAGGGCGGCTCCACGTCGACCGGCTTCGTCGCCCCGGTCGGCGGCGGCCCGTCCACCGCGTACAGGGCCTCCGGCGCCATGTGGTCCAGCGGCTACCACACCGGTGTCGACTTCTCCGCGAGCACCGGCACCACCGTCAAGGCGGTCGGCGCCGGCACCGTCGTCTCCGCCGGGTGGAGCGGCTCGTACGGCAACGAGGTCGTCATCCGGCACGCCGACGGCAAGTACAGCCAGTACGCGCACCTCTCCCAGCTGTCCGTCTCGTCCGGCCAGAGCGTCACCGGCGGCCAGACCATCGGCCTCTCCGGCTCCACGGGCAACTCGACCGGCCCGCACCTGCACTTCGAGATCCGCACCGGCCCCTCGTACGGCTCGGACATCGACCCGCTGGCCTACCTCCGGTCGAAGGGCGTCACCATCTGAATCCGGGGCACTGTCGGAGGTGCCGGTTAGGCTGCCCGTTTCGACGGGGGACGGGCGGTCACGGCATGCAGGTCAGCGCAGGGGAGCTCAACCGCTCCACGCTCGCACGGCAGTTGCTCCTGCGGCGTGAGGTGATGGACGTAGGGGACGCGGTCCGCAGGGTGGTCGCCCTGCAGGCGCAGCACGCGGCCTCGCCCTATCTCGCGCTGTGGAACCGGCTCGCCGGCTTCGACCCGGCAGACCTCGACGCCGCCTTCGCGGGGCGCGAGGTCGTCAAGTCGACGTTGATGCGGCTGACCCTGCACGCCGTGCACGCGGAGGACTACCGGCCCTTCCGGGAGGCGGTGCAGCCCTCCGTACGGGCCGCCAGGCTCGGGACCCGTTTCACGGACTCGGGGCTGACGGCCGAGGACGCCGACGTCCTGGTGCCGGAGCTGCTGGACTTCGCCGACCGGCCCCGTACGACGGCGGAGTGCGAGGCCTGGCTCGGACACCGGCTGGGAGCGCCGCCGAGGCCCGGAGCGTGGTGGGGGCTGCGGCAGTACGCACCCCTGCAGCACGCGCCCACCGCCGCGCCCTGGTCGTTCGGGGAGCGCCCCTCCTACGTCGCGCCCCCGAGCCGGCCGCGCACCGTACCGGCGGACCCGGAGGCGGCGGAGGAGTCCCTGCGGACGCTCGTACTGCGCTACCTGGAGGGATTCGGGCCGGCGTCGGCGGCGGACGTGGCGCAGTTCTCCCTGGTCCAGCGGGGCAGGGTCCGCCAGGCCCTGCGCGCGCTGGAGCACTCCGGACGGCTCGAGCGGCTGACCGGGCCGGACGGCGAGGAACTGTTCGACGTCCAGGGCGCGCCGCGTCCGCAGGCGGACGCGCCGGCCCCGCCCCGGCTGATGGCCATGTGGGACAGCGTGCTGCTGGCCTACGCCGACCGGAGCCGCATCGTGCCGCCGCAGTACCGCAAGCTCGTCGCGCGCATGAACGGCGACACCTTGGCGACCCTGCTGGTCGACGGCCGCGTCGCCGGGGTGTGGCGCCCGGCCGGGGCCGACGGCGGGATCGAGGCGACAGCCTTCCACCCCCTGCCGGACGAGGTCTGGGAGGGGCTCGCCGGCGAGGCCCGGGCGCTGACGGCCTTCCTGGCCGACCGCGAACCGGAGGTCTACCGGCGCTACGGCCACTGGTGGAGCAAACTGCCGAGCGCCGAGACCCGGTTGCTCGTCTGAGCCGTGGGGTCGGGACCGGAGGGGGGTCCCGGCCTCACCAGGGCAGTACGCCGGCGTCATCGAAGAACGAGCGGATGCCGCCGACGGAACCCCGCGACAGCCCGAGGCTGTCGGACCGGAACGGCCGGTCCGGCGGCAATCGGTGTCAGGCCAGTGCGGCTCCGCCGTCGAGGGTGAGCACCGTACCGGTCGCGAAGCCGTTGCTCAGGAGGTAGAGGTAGGCCGCCGCGGCCTCCTCGGGGCTGCCGACGCGCTGCACGGGAAGACCGCTGCCGTGCGCTTGGAGGAAGGCCTCCGGCTCGGGCACGGTGCTGTCCCAGAGCTCGGTGCGGATCGCACCGAGGCGGACCGCGTTGACCCGCAATGGGGCGAGTTCCAGGGCCAGGGCTCGCGTCAGGCCCTCGACGGCTGCCGTGATGCTCGCGCCGAGCGCGGCTCCGGGGACGGGCCGGGTGGCGAAGGCGCCGGAGGTGAAGGTGATCGAGCCGCCGGGACGGAGCTTCGGCGTCGCGTACTTCGCGGCGAGCAGGGCACCCCAGAAGCGGCGCTCGAAGAACGCTCGGGACTCCTCGGCGGTGAGGTCGGCGAGCGGCTTCAGCAGCAGGGACTCGCCGGCCGTGTAGACGAGGTGGTCGAACGCGCCGATCCGGTCGAAGAAGGCGGCGAGCGCGGCCTCGTCGGCGACGTCCAGCAAGACGCCTTCGGCCGGGCCGCCGAGCTTCTTCACCGCCAGGTCGACCCGGGCCCGGCTGCTGGAGGCGACGACCACGTTCGAGCCCAGAGCCGCTGCGGCCTGCGCAACGGCGAATCCGATGCCGGAGGTACCACCTATGACGACGACACTCCGGGTGTCTGCTGTGTTGTTCATGGCGAGGACGCTACGTGTCGCCGGCGAGACGGCGAATGGCCCGAAGTCTCGATTCCATGTCTGATCGTCTTGGCGGGGGCGCGTTAGGGTGCGTGCATGGACATACTCAGCGACACGCTCGCGGCCCTGCGCACCGGGCGTCCCTCTGTCGTCCGCACCGACGCGCGGGCGCCGTGGGGCGTGCGCTTCCAGCCCATCGCCGGAGCCGGATTTCACGTCGTCGTCGAAGGGCGCTGTCTTCTCCTGCCGGTCGGCGGCGATCCGATAGCCCTGGGCCCCGGCGACGTCGTGTTCCTGCGGCGCGGCACCGATCACGCCCTCTGTGACGCGGTCACCAGCGAGCCGGTCGCCTTCGAACCCGACCGCGTCGACACCTCCTCACCGATCGGGTGTTTCACCGTCGAGGGCGGCGGCGCGCGCAGCGTGCTGGTGTGCGGGGCCTACCACCTCGACGTCGACCGGCCGCATCCGCTGCTCGGCGAACTCCCGGAGGTCATCCACCTCCCGGCCGGCCCCGGTCGCCATCCGGCGCTGCGCTCGGCGGTCGACCAGCTCTGCGCCGAGATCCACCGGCCTCAGCCGGGTTCGGACTCAGTGGTCACGGCCCTCGTCGATCTGCTGCTTCTGTACATCCTGCGGTCCTGGTACGCCGAGTTGCCCGGGGAGCAGACGCACGGCTGGGCCTCGGCACTGAGCGACCCGTTGATCGCCCCGGCGCTGAAGGCGATCCACGACGACCCGGCGCATCCGTGGACCGTCGAATCCCTGGGGAGCCGGGCCGGGCTGTCGCGCGCCGCGTTCGCCCGGCGGTTCGCCGCGGTGGTCGGCGAGCCGCCGCTCGGCTACCTGACGACGTGGCGGATGGCCATCGCGGCGCGGATGCTGCGCGAGACGGCCGACTCGCTGAGCGCCGTGGCCGGGCAGGCCGGCTACACCTCGGAATTCGCGTTCGCGAAGGCCTTCAAGCGGCACTTCGGCGCCCCGCCCGGGGCCTATCGGCGGCGGTCCCGCGCCGGTGACGGCGAGGACCGGGGCGGTGTTCGCCCGTAACTACCGGCCGTCGGCGAAGGCTCAGGTGGCGAGTCTGACGACAGCTTCGAGCAGGCACCGCCCGCCGAACATCACGTCGCTCACCCGGGCGTGCTCGTCGACTCCATGGATCAACCGCATGATGTCGGCGTCGCTCGCCGACGGGAAGAATCCGATGACCTTCGTTTCGGGAAACGCGCGGGCGTCCGTGGAAGCGGAGTTGATGTACGGAAGGACCCGCGCACCGGCCTCCTGGCCCGCCTACCACGAGGTCCAGCACTCTCAGGAGTTCTGGATCGTCATGCACTCCGGCACTCACGCGCCCCTGCAGCAGGCTGACTTCGACTCCGCCGCCTACCGCCGCCTGCACCTGGGCCGCCCATTCCTCGGGGCGTTCGCCGGGCAGCAGGCGCCCATCGAGCACGACGGACGCCTCGGTCGGCACGACGTTCAGGCGCCGCCCGCCGGACAGCAGGGTCGGGGTCGCCGTGTTGTGCAGCCCGGCGACGACGAACTCGCGCAGCAGGGGGTCGATGGGCAGACTGCGGGCTCCTTCCCAGGTCTTTTCCTGCACCAGGCGCCGGATTTCCTCTCCAACGTCGCCCGGGTGGAGTTCCGCCAGTGTGTGGAGCATCCGGCGTGAGGTGGGCTGCAGGATCGACGGGGCCGCGAAGTCACGGAGCCGCACCAGGGCTTCAGCCAGACGGAAGACCGCCGCGTCGGGGCGGGGGAGGGAAGCGTGGCCGCCCTCGCCGGTCGCGGTGATCCGCATCCTGGCGCTGCCCTTCTCCGCGACCTGCACCGTGTAGACGGGACCGCCGGGCGTGAGGAAGCGCTGTCCGCCGCCCTCGTTGAACGCCACGTCCGCCTCCACGAGCGAACGGTGGTGCTCCCACAGCCAGTAGGCCCCCAGTCCGCTCCCCGCTTCCTCGTCGGCCGTGACGACCATCAGTACGTCACGGCGCAGCGGCACTCGGTGCGCTGCCAGCAGCTGCATGATGAGCAGGCTCGCTGCGATCTGCCCCTTCATGTCCAGCGAGCCCCGGCCCCAGACGCGGCCGTCCGTCACCTCACCCGAGAAGGGAGGCCGGCTCCAGTTCTCGGCCTGGGCACCCACCACATCCGCGTGTCCGAGCAGCATGAGCGGCGGCTCGTCGCCCGAGCCCGGCAGCCGGGCGACCAGATTGGCCCGCCCGGGCGCGGACTCCAGCACGGTGTGCCCGATCCCGCTGAGGTGCAGTTCCCGGGAGAGGTACCGGGCGACCGCGATCTCGTTCCCGGGAGGGTTGGACGTGTCCACGCGTACGAGGTTCGAGAGGTGGCCGACCAGATGCTCCTCCTCGTCGGCCCACTCGAAAGGCAGCTCGAACGGAGCCATCACACCTCTTCCGTCCCGCTCCGTGGGTTCGCCGCCCTCCCGCACCAGCGCGGTCGCCGCCACGAAAACCTAGCGAGTGGTCGGTAAGTTACGTTACGTTTCCGCAATCGGGAGTTCAAGGGGTGCCCGTGCCGCCCGTGCCTCTTGCCGCGTCATGCGCGCCGGTCTATGAGGATCATCGCCACGTCGTCCGTCAAGAGGCCCTCGGTGTGGCGGATCAAGGCCCGGTGCAGTTCGTCCAGGAACTCCTGCGGGGAGGTGTCCACGGGTATCCGCCCCATGGCCTCCGGCAGAGGGAAGAAGTCGTTGGCACGGTTGCGGGCTTCGATCACGCCGTCGGTGTAGAGCAGCAGCCGGTCGCCGGGCAGGAACGGGTAGCTCTCAGGTCCGGCGGGAGGGCCGTCGACGAGGTCTTCGAGACCGAGCGGCGGCATGGGCGAGGCGGGCATCAGGGCCTGGACCGTGCCCTGGCGCAGCGCCAACGGAGGGGGATGGCCGCGGCTGACCAGGTGCACCACGTGCTCGTCCGGCACCTGGGCGATGAGCGCGGTGGTGAATCCCTCCAGGAGGACTTCGGGAAGTTCCGCCTGAGAGTAGGTACCCGGCACGGCGGCTTCTCGCCGCAGCGCGGCCGCGCAATGGTTCATGACCTCCTGCAGTTCGACCTCGTAGTGGACGGCCTCCCGGAACGCGCCCAGCGCGACCGCGACCGCGCGTATGGCCGACAGCCCCTTCCCCCGCACGTCCCCCACGATCAGGCGGACGCCGTAGCGCGTCTGCACGGCCTCGTACAGATCTCCGCCCACCTGCGCTCCCGTCCCGGCCGCGAGGCACATGCTGGCCGCCCGTACCGGGCCCAGGAGCTCGGGGACGGGCCGCAGGACGACCTCCTGAGCCGCGACCGCGATCCGGCGGACCTGGTCGAGTTCGTTTTGCCTGCGCGCGCGCACCGCCTTGCTCAGGATGACGCCGGCCACGGAGACCACGATGATCCCCAGGAAGTTGCCGATGATCAGCTGGGTCTGGGTTCCCCACGACTGGTTGTACGTCGCGGAGGTCGCGTTCACCCCCGCGGCGAGGGCTGCCGCGGACAGCGTGCCCCCCGGGCCCATCGTCAGCGCGGCCAGCGCCGGCGTCGTGGTGAGGACCGGGCCGGTGACCAGATCGTGTGCGGGCGAGAGCTCGATGGCCAGCACGCCCAGCGCGATCGCGAAGGGCGCGCACTTGGCCAGTGCGAACAGGAGCGCGCCGTGACCGGCCACTCCCGTTCGCGGGAACGGTCCTGGTCGAACGGGCGGGCGAGGGTGTGACCCCATGGGACCAGCCTGCCTGGCGCATGCTGTTACGGCCTCCCGGAAACCCGAGACCATCGGCGCACCGAGGAGGGCCCCGCGTTATTCCTCGCACGGCGGGTGGCGAAGATCACGGTCCGTAAGGTGCTGGCTACGGTCGCGTAGGTCATGATCCGCGGTGAAGTATGGGGTCCCGTGGCAGCGACGACGACATCCAAGACGAAGACCATCGGCTCGTACGCGGCGCTCGGAGACAGCTTCACCGAGGGCGTGGGGGACCCGGGACCGGGAGACGGTTTCCTCGGCTGGGCGGACCGGCTGGCCGTCCTCCTGGCCGATCGGCGCGAAGAGCGGCACGAGGAATCCGGCGGCTCCGGCGAGCCGGGCGGCTCCGGCGCGTACGCCGATTCCGGCGGGTTCCGCTACGCGAACCTGGCCGTACGGGGCCGGCTGCTGGACCAGATCGTGACCGAGCAGGTCCCCAGGGCGAAGGAGCTCGCGCCGGACCTGGTCACCTTCTGCGCCGGCGGCAACGACATCATCCGGCCCGGCAGCGATCCGGACGACGTGGCCGAACGGTACGAGGCGGCCGTGCGCGACCTCACCGGATCCGTCGGCCTGGTCGTGATCACCACCGGCTTCGACACGCGAGACGTGCCGGTCCTCAAGCACATGCGGGGCAAGATCGCGACGTTCAGCGCGCACGTGCGGTCGATCGCCGACCGGTACGAATGCCCCGTGCTCGACCTCTGGTCGCTGAAATCCATACAGGACCGGCGGGCCTGGGACGACGACCGGCTGCACCTCTCGCCCGAGGGACACACCCGGGTCGCCCTGCGCGCCGCACAGGTGCTCGGCCTCGACACGCCCGCCGATCCGGACCAGCCCTGGCCCCCGATGCGCCCGCGCGGGTCGGTGGACACCACCCGCGACAACATCCACTGGGCGCGCGAGCACCTGGTGCCGTGGATCGGCCGACGGCTGCGCGGGGAGTCCTCCGGGGACCACGTGGAGGCGAAGCGGCCGGACCTGCTGCCGCTGTAGGGGCCGGTCGGGGCGGGCGGGGAGGGGGCCGGGGCGCGTTCGGAGGCGCGTAACGGAATCCTCGGGGAGTATCGCGCGTTGGGATGGTGGTATCCATGAGAACGCCCCGCCCGAACCCCCACACTGGAGGCGCCTTGACCGGCTCCCGTCCCTTGCGTCCACGGCTGCGCGCACTGCGGCCCGAAGCCTTCGGCGCGGACCCCTCCGGCGCCCGGCTGGACCGGATCCGGCGTTCGCCGAACTTCGCCGACGGGGTCTTCCAGAACCCGGCCGGGACCCGGACCAGGCCCTCCGGGTCCATGGCGGAGTTCGCCAAGATCTACTTCCACAAGGAGCAGCGGCTCCGGCGCAGCCCGGGCGCCCCCATCCCGGTCTACCCGACGACCCTCGCGGAGCTGTCGAAGCCCCCGGTCAGCGGCCTGCGGCTGACCTGGATGGGCCACTCCAGCGTGCTCGCCGAGATCGACGGGCGCCGGGTGCTGTTCGACCCGGTCTGGGGCGACCGCTGCTCCCCCTTCCCCTTCGCCGGGCCCAAGCGCCTGCACCCGGTGCCCGTACCGCTGGCCTCGCTGGGCGAGGTGGACGTGGTGGTGATCTCGCACGACCACTACGACCACCTCGACCTGCCGACGATCAAGGCCCTGGCCGGCACGGACACGGTCTTCGCCGTCCCGCTGGGCGTCGGCGCGCACCTGGAGCGCTGGGGCGTCCCGGCCGACCGGCTGCGCGAGCTCGACTGGAACGAGACCACCAAGGTCGCCGGGCTCTCGCTCACCGCCACCCCGGCCCAGCACTTCTGCGGGCGCGGCCTGCGCAACCAGCAGTTCACCCTGTGGGCGTCCTGGGTCGTCGCGGGCGACGCGCACCGGATCTACCACAGCGGGGACACCGGCTACTTCCCCGGCTTCAAGGAGATCGGTGCGGCACACGGCCCCTTCGACGCCACGATGATCCAGATCGGGGCGTACTCGGAGTTCTGGACCGACATCCACATGACGCCCGAGGAGGGCGTGCGCGCCCACCTCGACCTCCAGGGCGGCGCCGCGCGCGGCACGATGCTGCCGATCCACTGGGGCACCTTCAACCTGGCCCCGCACCCGTGGGACGAGCCGGGCGAGGGCACGGTGACCGCCGCGGACGTGGCCGGGGCGGCGATCGCCCTGCCGGTGCCGGGGCAGCCGTTCGAGCCGGGCGCGGCCGACGCGCCGAGCGCACCGTGGTGGCGCCCCTTCGTGGCCGCCGGTTCGCCCCCGCCGCTCACGGCAGTGCGCCCCGCCGCGGCCGTGCGGCCGGCAGCCGCGACCCGTGAGGAGCCGGAGGCGGTGGGCTCCTAAGGCTCCCCGGCCGGAACCGTGGCGGAGCGGGCCCTCCTGATGCGGGAGGGCCCGCTCCGCTGTGCCGCGGATGTCTCGGAAGCTGCCGCTCGTGTCCGCGCCGCACGTCCAGGCACAGCGCCCCACCACCGGAGACCAGGCCGCCGGGGCAGTCCGCGTGCGAGGAGGCCCCGGTGCAGGGGTCGCGGGGCGGGACGCCGTCGGTGGGGCAGGAGAGGGGCGAGGTGGGGGGCGGGGGCTCCGCGAGGTGGCGCGTGCCCGTGGCGCGCCGGGGCGTGTGCGCTCCCGGCGCATTCGGGCTGTCGTGCGAGCGCTCCATCGGGAGCGGGAAGCACCCGGGCGAAGTTCCCCAACTGGCCGTCCTGGGGCCGAGCATGCGGTCTAGCGTGGGTAACCGGTGATCAACACCGGATCCCGGGAAGTCCGGGGGCCGGGCCCCACATACCGAGGACGCCGATGTCCGGACTCCGCGCCGCCCGCCACTCCCCGTCGAGACATGCCGTCACCGGTCCCGGCCGGCAGATACGGCCCCAGTTGATCCGCGCCGCCCTGCTGCCCACGCTCGCCGCCGGGCTCAGCGGCGCCGCCGCGGTGATCTTCGCGCTCCAGCTCGGCGGCGGTGCGGGCGCCCGCGACCCCCGGCTGTGGCCGGTGCTCAGCGGCTGCGCCCTGCTCTTCGCGGGCGCCCTCGCGGCCGCCCTGCTCGGGGCCCAGCGCGCGGCCAAGACCGTGCGCGACCGGTGTGAGGCGCTGCGCCGGTCCAGCCTCCGGGGCCGCCAGGAACTGCACACCACCGCCGACCGGCTGGAGCGCGGCGAACTGCCCGCCCGCCCGGTCCGCGGCGGACCGGCCGCGCCGTCCTTCGGCTCCGAGACGGCGGGAGTCGACGAGTTCTGGCTGCTCTCCCAGGAACTGCGCGGCGCCCGCGAACAGGCCCACGCGACCCTGGTCCGCCTCGGCGGCCCCGTCCCACCCTCCGACAGCGACCGCAAGGTCGAGGTCTTCGTCAACCTCGCGCGCCGCCTCCAGTCCCTCGTACACCGCGAGATCTCGCTGCTGGACGACCTGGAGGACACGGTCGAGGACCCGGACCTGCTCAAGGAGCTCTTCCACGTCGACCACCTCGCCACCCGGATCCGGCGCCACGCGGAGAACCTCGCGGTGCTCGGCGGAGCCGCTTCGCGCCGCCAGTGGACGCGGCCCGTCGACCTGAGCGAGGTATTGCGCTCCTCGGTCGCGGAGGTCGAGCAGTACACCCGGGTCAAGGTGGTGCCCCCCGCGGGCGGCTCCGTACGCGGCCACGCCGTGGCCGACGTCGTGCACCTGCTGGCCGAACTCGTCGAGAACGCCACCGTGTTCTCCGCCCCCGACACCGATGTCGTGGTGCGCGCGGAACGGGTCACCGCCGGGATCGCGGTCGAGGTGGAGGACCGGGGCCTGGGCATGCCGCCCGAGGAAGCGCACCGGATGAACGCCCTGCTCGGCGACCCCGACCAGATCAGCGTCCGGCAACTGCTGGCCGACGGGCGGATCGGCCTGTTCGTCGTCTCGGCGCTGGCCCGCCGGCACGGGATCGCCGTCGAACTCAAGTCGAACATCTACGGCGGCGTGCTCGCCGTACTGGTCCTGCCCCAGGAGCTGCTGGGGGCCGAAGCCCCGGGCGCCGCCGACGCCCTGGGCGGCTCCCGGGCCACCTCCTGGGGCACCGGCGACGGGGCGGGCGCGCCACGGCTGGAGCCGGTGCGGGTGCCCCTGCCCGGGCCGGAGCCCTCCGGCGCCCCGCCGGGGTTGCCGGGCCGGGACGCCGGCGCACCGGGCACGGTGCCTCGTACGGGGCCTGCGGTCGTGGCACCTGCGGTCGCGGCACCGGCGTTCGCGGCACCGGCGTTCGCCACACCCGCGTTCGCCGCACCGGCGGAGACCGTGGTGGCACCCGTCGTGTCGCCGCTGCCCGTGCCGGCCGCCCGGGACGGCGGAGAACGGCCGCCACTGCCCCGCCGGCGGGCCCAGGAACACCTCGCGCCGCAGCTGCGCGAGGCCCCCGCACCCCGGCCCGGCGGCGCCGAGGGCGCGGAGCGGCCCGTGCACGACCCCGGCCTGATGGCCGCCTTCCAACGGGGCTTCGGCCTCGCCCAGTCGGAGCACCAGACGTGACCCCGGCCTCTCACCCGACAGCTAAGGAGCGCACCCCCATGGGCGGCGAAGTGGCGACCACGACCAGTCGGCTCTCGGACCTCGACTGGCTGCTCAGCGGCCTGGTCCAGCGGGTGCCGTACACGCGCAGCGCGGTCCTGCTGACCGCGGACGGGCTCGTCACCTGCGTACACGGACTCGACGCCGACGCCGCCGACCACCTGGCGGCCCTCGCCTCCGGGCTGTATTCGCTGGGCCGCAGCGCCGGTTCCCGGTTCGCGGAGGGTGCCGAAGTACGGCAGGTCGTGGTCGAGCTCGACACCGCCCTCGTCTTCGTCTCGGCGGCCGGATCGGGCACCTGCCTGGCCGTACTGGCCGACCGCGAGGCCGACGCGGGCGTGCTCGGCTACGAGATGGCCATGCTGGTCAAGAGCGTGCGCCCGTACCTGGCGGCCCCGCCGAGGCACCCCGCCGCCGACGCGGAGCGATGAGGGCCCGCGCGAGGGGGGCAACGGCACCGGGGGGACCGCGTGACACGCCGTGGCTGGACGATTCGGCGGGCCGGGTGATCCGCCCGTACACCGCGAGCGGCGGGCGGACACGGCCGTCCGTCGCCCTCGACCTGCTGTCGCTGGTGACGGCGACCGGCGTGCGCCCGCGTGCGCCGCTCGGCGCCGAGCACGCCCTCGCGCTCCGGCTGTGCGCCGGCTCGGCAGCGGTCACCGTCGCCGAAGTGGCGGGGCACCTGAGGCTGCCGGCGGTGGTGGTCAAGGTCGTCCTCGGCGATCTGATGGAACACGGCGCCGTGACCGTGCGGGCGCCCTGCTTCCCCACCGGCGGCTCCTTCGCCGACGACGACCAGTCCCTGCTCAGGGCGGTGCTCGATGGCCTGCGCAAACGGCTCTGAACCAGCCGCCCGCGGACCCTCCGCGACCTTGAAGATCCTGGTCGCGGGCGGTTTCGGGGCGGGCAAGACCACCTTCGTGGGCGCGGTGAGCGAGATCGAGCCGCTGAGCACGGAGGAACTGCTGAGCGGGCTGAGCGAGACCGCCGACCCGCTGGACGGGGTCGAGGCGAAGACGACCACCACCGTGGCGCTGGACTTCGGCCGGATCACCCTGGACGAGCGGCACGTGCTCTACCTCTTCGGCACCCCCGGCCAGCAGCGCTTCTGGTTCCTCTGGGAGGAGTTGTGCGCGGGCGCGCTGGGGGCGGTGGTGCTCGCCGACACGCGCCGCCTCGCCGACTGCTTCCCCGCCGTGGACTTCTTCGAGCGGCGGGGGATCGGCTTCATCGTCGCCGTCAACGAATTCGAGGGCGGGCACCGCTACACCGCCGACGAGGTGCGGGAAGCGGTGGGGCTCGGCCCGGACGTGCCCGTCGTGCGCTGCGACGCACGCCTGCGGAGTTCCGCGACGGGGGTGCTGGCCGCCCTGGTCCACCACTTGCTCGACGCGCGGCACCCGAAGCGGGCGGCCCGCGCGACGTACCCGACGTATCCGACGTACGTGATGTCTATGAGGTCCGCGCAGCGCGCGGAGTGACGTGATGTGGGGGAGACACCATGACCTACTACGAATCGACCGGACACCTGCTGCTCACCCCGGTGGACAGGGAGGCGCCCGCGCGCGTGCTGAGACTGCGTGAACTGGGCCTGGGGGAGCGGGTGGACAGTGAGCTGGACGCGTTCGCCCGGCGGGTCGCGGACGAACTCGCGGCGCCGTACGCCGGCATCAACTTCATCAGCGAGGAGCGGCAGTTCTTCGCCGGCCTGCACCACGCCGCCGACGCCCCGGCGAGCGGCTACCCGGCGCGGGCGCTCCCCCGCGACCACGGGTACTGCCCGCACGTGGTGGTACGGCGGCGCGCGCTGGTGCTGGAGGACGTACGGGACTTCGCGCGCTTCGCGGGCAACGCCGTCGTGGACGAGAGCGGGGTGCGCTCCTACGCGGGCGCGCCGCTGACCGACCGGCGCGGGATCGTGCTGGGGACGGTGTGCGCGGTGGACGTGGTGCCGAGGCGGTGGGGGCTGGCGGGGCTCGCGGCCGTGAAGGCGCTGGCGGCGGAGCTGGTGGAGCTGGTGCACGAACGGGAGGACCTCGCGGCCCGCGGGTGATTGTCAGTGCCCGGGGCTACGGTCGGATCGGAGCGGACTGGAGTGGACCGGAGAGGAGCCGGGGGATGGCCATGACGGCGGACGACGTCCGGAGGATCGCGCTGTCGCTCCCGGACAGCAGCGAGAAACTGGCCTGGGGCATGCCCACCTTCAGGGTGGGCGGTACGAACGGAACGAACGGAACGAACGGGAAGAGCGGCAAGAGCGGCAGGATCTTCGCGGCGCTCGCCGACGACGACACCTCGATCGGGGTGAAGTGTCCCCAGGAGGACCGCGAGGAGCTGATCGCGGCGGAGCCGGAGAAGTTCTTCATACGGCCCGGCCACGACGACAACTACGCGTGGCTCCGCGTCCGGCTGGCGGCGCTGGAGGACGCGGCGGAGCTGCGCTCGATCCTGACCGACTCCTGGCGCCAGGCGGCCCCCAAGCGCCTGGCGGAGGCCCATCCGGAACTGGGCCGCCCCGGGCCGAAGGGGCCGGTCACCGCGGACTGAAGGCGGCGATCCGTGCGCGCAGCGCGGCGGGGTCGAGTCCGTGGGCCGCCGTGTGCTCGTCGGCCGTGCCGTAGCGGCGCAGCTCGGCGCGGCCGACACCGAGGCCGAGCACCCGGTGCGGGACCGCTTCGAGTGCCTGGCTCGCGGCAGCCGTGGAGGTCCCGGCGAGATACGGCTCGACCAGCACCACGTCGGCCGGGCCGTGCCCGACGGCGGCGCGCAGCGCAGCGTCGTCGAAGGGCCGTACGGTCGGCGCGTACAGCACGCCCACGTCCATGCCCTCGGTCGCGGCGAGGACGTTGTCGAGCAGCGGCCCGACGGCCACGACGACGCCCGCACGTCCCTCCCGTACGGTCTGGAAGCCCAAGCCGGTGACGGGGCGGGCCGCCGTGTTCGACTGCTCGGAGAGCCGTACGTAGACCTTGTCGTCCTCGGCGGCGAACGCGTGGCGGAGCAGTGCCTCGGCCTCGTCCGGGTGGCCCGGGACGTGCACGGTCCAGCCGTCCAGGGTGTCCAGCAGGGCCACGTCACCCGGCGCCATGTGGGTGAACCCGCCGGCCGGCCAGTCGTAGCTCGCGCTCGCGCTGACGAGCACCCCGCCCGTGCCCTGGTGCCCGAAGTCGAGCTTGACCTGCTCGAAGGGCCGCTCCACGAGGAAGCTGGCGAAGGTGTGCACCACGGGCCGCAGCCCCGTGAGGGCCAGGCCGCCGCCGACGCCGACCAGCAGCTGCTCCCGGATGCCGACGTTGATCACCCGGTCCGGATGGCGGTCCCGGGCGGGCCGGAAGCCGTCCATGGTGATCTCGGCCAGCACGAGGGCCAGCCGGGGGTCCTCGTCGAGTGCCCGCGATGTGACCGAAACGAACCGTTCGCGCATGGTGTCCATGTCTCCCCCTCGGAGGTCGCTACTGCCTTTGCAGAACTGCCTTTTCTGAACTGCTTTTCAGAGCTTTTTCAGTGCTTCTTCTCGACCCGGGCGACCACGGCGTGCGGCCGGCCCGGATGAGGTGCGGTGTACGCCGCGTGCAGCGCCGCGTGGTCGCGGCCGTCCACGGTGACCGCCGACCAGCCGGCCGCTTCGAAGCGGGAGGCGATACCGCCCTGCCAGCCGTGGGTCGCGGAGTCGTTGTCGATCACGATCGTGTGCAACCGCTCCAGACCGGCCGAGCCGGCGTACGCGATCGCCTCGTGGTTGCTTCCCTCGTCCAGTTCGGCGTCCCCGATGAGCACCCACACGGCAGGGTCGGCGAGCCCCTGGGCCCGCAGTCCGAGAGTGCTCCCGACGGCGAGCGGCAGCCCGTGCCCGAGGGAGCCGCTGCCGATCTCCACGCCGGGGATCAAGGTGCGGTCCGGGTGGTGCCCGAGGGGCGAGTCGTACGCGCCGAACCCGCTGAGCCAGCCGACGGGGAAGAACCCCTTGGCGGCGAGGACGGCGTAGTAGGCCATCGGCCCGTGCCCCTTCGAGAGCAGGAACCTGTCCCGCCCCGGATCCCCGGCGCCGGCGGGCTCGACCCGCAGGACCCGGTCGTAGAGCACCCACAGGGCGTCGAGCGTGGAGGTGGCGGCGGGACCGTGCTTCTCGGCACCGGTCATGAGGGCCATGAGCG
The DNA here is from genome assembly GCF_059758875.1 of Streptomyces sp. GQ60. NCBI lineage: Bacteria > Bacillati > Actinomycetota > Actinomycetes > Kitasatosporales > Streptomycetaceae > Streptomyces > Streptomyces sp. GQ60. The sequence continues at coordinate 133,025 of NZ_JCAXEG010000015.1, forward strand.
CCCGCAGGTCTTCGTAGCGGAACCGGGTGTCCGCGGCTGCTGTCCGTGTCATGAGCCGATCGTGCAACCTCAAGCGCGGTTGAGGTCAACCGCCACCTCGCACCCCGCCGCGGACGGGCAAGGTGCGCGCGACCACCACCGGAAGTGCGGTATCGTTCTCCTGCGCGTTCAACCAGGGGAAACCCCAGGTCAACGGGCATCGGGACGTGGCGCAGCTTGGTAGCGCACTTGACTGGGGGTCAAGGGGTCGCAGGTTCAAATCCTGTCGTCCCGACTGTGCGGAAACGCAGGTCGGAGGCCGTTCTCTCATGGAATGAGGGAACGGCCTTTCGTGCGTCTGGGGTTACCGGCCGCTCTGGGGTCCGTAGGCCTCGAGGAGCTGGTCGACGGGTGCGTGGTCGTCCGTGAGCGGTCGAGCACCGCCGATCCAGGAGGTGAGGCCCTCCCCGGTGGTGATCTTCCAGCCGGGTTGCCGGGCGTCCAGCGCTTCCTGGGTCGCCACGGCGTCGACCGGCCGGTTGGAGGCGAGTACCACCAGATTGCCGCCCTTGGGGGCGACCTTCGGGTCGAGCCCGATGTCGGCGGGCTCGCCGACGAGGGCCACGTGTTCGAAGCTTTCGCTGAGGGTGGCCACCTCGGCACGGGCGAAGGCCAGACCGCCGTGGTCGATCAGGTTGGCCACGTACAGGCCGTTTTCGTTGAGCACCCGCCGTACGTCCTTCATCGCTTCCACCGTCGTGAGGTGCCACGGCACGCTGACGCCCCCGAAGGCGTCGCCGACGACGAGGTCACGACTGCCGTCCGCCAGTCGCCGCAGGCCGATCCTGCCGTCCTCGACGCGTACGTCGATACCGCCTTCCGGCCTCAGGCCCAGTTGGTCGCGGTCGATGCGCACGACCCCGCCGTCGATCTCGGACACGAGGCTGCGCGTCCCGGGTCGCGTGGCCGCGAGGTAGCGGGGAAAGGTGAGGCCACCGCCGCCCACGTGGTGGGCGGCGAGCGCCTCACCTTTGGGAAAGGAGGAATCGACTACGGACGCGATGGCGCGCACGTACGCGAACTTGAGGAAGCTCGGGTCGTCGACGTCGACGTAGGAGTGACGCAGGCCGTCCAGAACGAGCGTGCGGCCGCTGCCCCGGTCGGGGTCCGCGACCACCCGGGCGCAGTGGTACCTGGTCTCCGTGTCGCAGGCGCCGGGCGCCACCGTCGTGGCGAGGCCGCCGGCAACGACCACGAGTGCGAGGACGGGGGCGCTGCTCCAGCCGCGCGTCCGCCACTCGACCAGCGCCGAGCCGACCACCAGCAGTGTTCCCAGGCCGATCAGAATGCCGCTGACCGGCAAGCGCGCGATGAGGACGAAGCCGGTGAGGACGGTGCCGACGATGGCGCCGACGGTGCCGACGCCGGACAGTCGGCCGACGACCGTTCCGGTCTCGGCGAGGCTGGTGAGACGCAGCTTGGTCACGATCGGCGTCACCGCCGAGAGCAGCGCGCCCGGCACGAGGATGGTCAGCGACGCGATCAGGAAGAGCATCTCCGGTGCCCACTCGGCCGTGGTGCGCAGCACGGCCGGGGTGAGCGCCACGACGGCTCCCGACACCCCGAGCGAGGGGCCGATGAGCCGGCGTGGATTGACCTGGTCGGCGAGGCGCCCGCCCAGCCAGGAGCCGACGGCGATCGCGGTGAGGGCGATGCCGATCACCAGGGTGCTGGTTTCGAGGGTGAGGCCGAGGTAGGGAGCCAGTAGCCGCAGGGCGACGATCTCCACCACCAGGACGGCGGCCGACGATCCGAACACGAGCACGGCGGCCGCACGGGCGCCCATGCCGGAGGGGTGGGGCGTGCCCTCGGCCACGGGCGAGGAGGACGATCTGGTCACGGCCGACATCCTTGCACGCGACGCGTCGGCGGTAGGGCGAGAATCCTGATTCAACCCGGTACGGGTGCATGCGAGTTCTTCGCCGGGTGTGCCGTGGTGAGGGTGCAGACGCCGTCCACGCACCGGCGTTCCAGGCGGCCGCGGGAGATGGTCTGCGCCAGGCCGACCATCCAGCACGTGGGGCAGCCGCGGAAGGCGACGAGGGCCAACGGGGCCGCCAGCAGGCTGACCGGGCCCACGGCGGGCACCAGGGCGATCGCGCCGATGATCAGTCCGAAGCCGATGGCACCGCGCGCCAGGTGGCGCGGGACGGAGGTACTGGCGAAGTTCTTCGTGGTGTTCACGCTCGTGGGTCTCCTTCGACTGGTCGGTCCATCGCGGCGAGTGCGTCACGCAGTGCCGCGCGCGCCCGGTGCAGCCGCGATTTCATCGCGGCGGTGCTCAGGCCGAGCGAATCGGCAACGGCCTTGCCGGGCAGGCCCTGGACGTCCCGGAGGATCAGGACCTGCCGCTGGTCGCGGGGGAGGGCGCTGACCGCGGCCGCGATCCGCTCCGCCTCCAGCCTGTGCAGCACGGCGTCCTCGGCGGACGGTTCCGCGGACGCCGGGCGGGCCGGCGCCCCGTCGCTCCGCGAGCCGAGCGTCCGCAACTGCCGGAGGCATTCGTTGCGCACGATCCGGAACATCCACGAGGCGAGGGCGCCGGTGGCCCGCAGGGTGCCGATCTTCCGGTAGAGGATGATCAGCGCCTCCTGCGCCGCGTCCTCCGCGTCCTGCGGTGAGGCGCACAGCGACAGCGCGAACTTGCGCACGTGGGGCTGCGATTCCATCACGACGGTGGTGAGCGACGGGACGTCGCCGTTCTGAGCGGCCTTGATCAGCCGCTCGTCCGGCCAGGTGAAGCGTTGGTTCATGGGTTACTCACTCCCGGAAGGCGTTCCGCGCCAGGCCCTGGTCAGATTCGGCTCTTGTAGCGCCGGATCAGGTGCCAGGTGCAGGCGCCCATCAGCAGGGCTCCGATCACTACGACGCTGGTGACCATCATGGGTGTCTCCTCCTGTGTTCCTCCGGCCCGTTCGGCCGGTACGGGGACAAGAGGAGGGGAGCCCCGAAAAGGATTCACCCGACCTCACGCGCACCCCCGCCACCCGACACGGTCGCCGCGGACGGATCAGCGGGATGCCGCCGCCGGTGGCAGGGAGATGCTCCAAAGGCCGGCGTAGCGGCCGCCACCGCGCTGCACGACGCCCTCGCGGCCTGGCCGTGGGCGACGGTCCGCGCCCGCTCGGCCCGCCGGCCGGCCGAGGGCGAGCCCTTCGCCTACCGCGACGACCTGGACCCGTCGCAGGTCCCCCATCTGGCCGCCATCGGCGTCCAGTGGGCCGGGCCGGCCGAGCGCGGGTTCGGTGTCTCGGGTTGATAGGCAAGTGTTTGCTTGCCTATCCTGTGGTGGTGGCCGACGAACTCTTCAGAGCTTTGGCCGACCCGACCCGCCGCACGATCCTCGACGAGCTCGCCGAGCAGTCCGGGCAGACGCTGTTCGAGATCTGCTCGCGGCTGACGATGAAGCACCAGCTCGGCATCTCGCGCCAGGGCGTCTCCCAGCACCTCGCCGTGCTGGAAGCCGCCGGACTCGTAGAGACCAGGCGGGAGGGCCGGTACAAGTTCCACGACCTGAACACGGCCCCGCTGCGGCAGATCGCCGAGCGATGGCGCACGCCCGACCCGTCCGGACCGGAAGAGAGCACCCCATGAAGATCCACCTGACCAGCATCTTCGTAGACGACCAAACCAAGGCCCTGCACTTCTACACGGAGATCCTCGGGTTCGTGAAGAAGCACGACGTCCCGCTGGGCGGGCCGGACCGGTGGCTGACCGTGGTCTCGCCCGAGGAGCCCGGCGGCACCGAACTCCTCCTGGAGCCCGCGGGCCACCCGGCCGCCAAGACCTACCGCGACGCGCTCGTCGAGGACGGCATCCCGCTCGCCCAGTTCGCCGTCGACGACGTGAGGGCGGAGTACGAGCGCCTGCGCGGCCTCGGCGTCCGCTTCACCCAGGAGCCTCTGGAGATGGGCCCCGTCATGACCGCCGTTTTCGACGACACCTGCGGCAACCTGATCCAGCTCGCGACCGAGCCGAAGTAGCCGGCCGGCCGACCAGAAGGCGAGGGTGCGCCCCACGGCGGTCAGGGCGCGGAGAGCTCCTCCCGTCAGACGGGGTGCCGCGCCTGCCCGGTCGGCCCGGTTGGCCCGGTGGGCTCGGGGCCTCGGAGCAGGAGGACGGTGGAGCCGCCGGCCTCCCTGCGGGTCGTGTGCTCCCAGCCGTGGGCGAGCCGGGAGATCTCCGCGTCGTCCAGGCTGATGTCGCGCAGGGTGGCCGGCTGTCGGGAGGCGTGGGGGGTGATCACGCACAGGGTCCCGGCGGGGGAGAGCAGGGCGGCGAGCTCGGCGACGATGCGGGTGCGGTCGGGGAGGTGGGCCAGGGCCCGGCGGACGGTGATCAGGTCGTACGGTCCGCCGGCGCGGGTCGCGAGCGTGGTGAGCTGCCCGGCGGTGACGTCGAGGCAGTGGTAGGCGATCCCGGCCGTCGAGGCGGCGGCGGCGCGTTCGAGGGCGGCCTCGGCGAAGTCGACCGCGTCGACCCGGTACCCGAGACCGGCGAGGAGGCGGGCGACCTGTCCGGTTCCGCAGGCCACCTCCAGAGCCCGGCCCTCCCCGGCGCCGTCCGGCCGGGACAGGTGCTCGCGGAGGACCGCCTCCTCGGTGTCGGACAGGGGCCGGAAGTCCCGACCGGCGGCGTAGTGGTCGTGCCAGGCCTGGGCGCTCGGCGTCGGCTTCATGGGCTTCACGGGTGTGGGACTTCCCTTCGGGTCGGTGTCCCAGCGGTCCGGGCGGGACCGGGCAGCCGGCGGATCCGGTCGGGAACGTCCGCGCTGTGCCGGACCGGGTCGCCGGGCTCCTGGAAGTGCACGGCACCCGGCAGGCCCGCCCGGTAGGCGTCGAGGGCGGCGTGGCAGTAGGCGACCATCGGCTCCGGCAGCGCGTCGAGGGGGTACCAGCCCATGGCGTCGCAGACGTCCGGCTCCCGCACTTCCGGGATGCCCTGCCAGGTGAGGGCCTCGAAGAACAGGCCGATGCGGGCCTTGCCCCGGGGGCCTCGGTGGTGGACGGTCACGGCCAGCCGCACCGCGGCCGGCTCGATCCGTACGCCGGTCTCCTCGGCCGCCTCGCGGATCACCGCGGTGACGACGTCCTCGTGCGGTCCGTCGAGATGGCCGGACGGCGCGTGCCACAACCCCGTGGCATACACGGTGCCCGCGCGCCGGGACAGCAGCACCTCCTCCCGTCCGTTCGGTCCGCCCCGCACCAGGAGGAGGTGTACGTCGACCGGGAGTCTGTAGCGCTCGGGCCCGGTCGCGGCGGGGACCGGGTGGGGATCGGCCATGCGGGCTCCTCGGGAGGGTGGTGGGGGCGAAGGGGGCCGGGCGCGGGGTGTGCGGATCAGGTCCAGCCGAGTTCCGTGTAGGGCCGGCCGGCCAGGATGCCTTCGACGGCGGCCCGGGCGTAGGGGACCAGCGGGCCGGGGAGGTCGTCGGCGGGCCACCAGCCCCAGGAGAGACACCGGTCGGGCTCGCGCACCTCGGGTGCGCCCCGCCACCGCCGGGCCCGGAAGAACAACTGGATCCGGGGCTGTCCGCCTGCCTCGTCCACGAGGTGCACGAGGTGGACCAGCTCCACGTCCCGCGGGTCGATGACCAGCCCGGCTTCCTCACGCGCCTCGCGGATCACGCAGGTCACGGCCGACTCCTGTTCGCAGTGCCCGGCGAGGAAGTGGTGGGTGGATCCCGCGTACGGGGAGTCGGGGTGGCGCAGGCCCAGCAGCACCCGGCCGTCGCGCTCCAGGTAGAGGTGGACGCCGACGATGTTCAGGACGCTGCCGCTGCCCGCGCCGGGTTCGGGGCGCCCCTCCGGCGGGGCGGGCGGGGCCGGCGGGGGTGTCCGTACCGCCGCATGGCGGCGTACGAGGGCCAGCGTGGAGGGGCTGAGCCGCAGGCGGGGCATCGTGGACGGGTGGAACCAGGCGAGCATGACGCCCTCGGTGAGGTGGAGCTCGGCCGGGTCGCCGCTCCACTCGCCTTCGAAGACGTGGATCGGTACGGCCGTGCCGTCGGTGCCCGTGGCCGCCTCCACGGCGAAGGGCCGGAGGACGGGCAGCTCCAGGCCTGCCTCCTCCCGCAGTTCGCGGCGGACCGTCCCCTCGAGCGAGACGTCCCCCGGCTCGCGTCCGCCGCCCAGCAGGGACCATGCCCCCGGCTCCCAGATTCCGGGCAGATCGTCGCGCAGGTGCAGCAGGTAGCGGCCGTGACCGTCGTGGATCAGGGCCGAGGCGTTCGCGGGCCCGGTCTGCTCGGTCTGCTGGTCGGCGGGGCGGCTCATGAGAGATCTCCGGTCTTCGCTTCGGTCGTGGTGCCGGGCGTGACACTGCCCACGCACGCGCCCACGTCCATGAGTTCCGTGAAGGTGCCCGACTCGGCGACCTGGCCGTCCGAGACGTCCCGTGGGACGTCGGGCGGGACGTCCTCGTGTGTCAGGTCCTCGCTGCCGGTCGTGTCCCCCATGGTCATGTCCCCGATCCCCGGAGCCGGTTCACCCCGGTCAACGACTGCGGTCGCACCGTCGAACACACGTATTTGAGCCGAGATGGATTCCGTACATGAGCTCGGAAGACACCTCGTGTACGGCGCACCCACCCTTGGGGGCTACGGGTCTTGCGGCCGGAAGCGATGGCCGAAACGCCGGAGTGCTGTGGCCCGCGATCCTCCCGGAGGGGCGTGGATCCGCGCGGTGTCGAGTACGTGGTCGTCGACTTGGAGGCCACGGGGCTCGATCCGGCGCGCGGACGGAAGTGTGGTGGAGCGGTTCGCCGGCGTGGAACGTCCATCACCTCGACTCGACTTCGAATCGAAGTTCCCGGCCGCCGCCGGGTCCTGACCCGATGGAGACGGGCTAGCCCTGCGCCACCGGTCGGCCGGCATGCAGTTCGAGGGGGCCGGCCGGTGTGGTGCGGGCCGTGAGGCAGGCCTCGATCTGGCGGCGGAGCGCCGGCTTGGCGAACCGGCGCAGTTCGGCCGGGGTGACCGCACGCCATTCGAGGAGCTCCGTCTCGGGCAGGCGGATCCGGGCCAGGGCCGCGGCGTCGAGGGTGCCGCCGTCGTAGAGGAAGCGGACCCGGGCCGGATAGCCGGACCGGTGGGACCAGTTGACGGCGAGCAGCCTGCCCGGGGCGAGGTCGAGGCCGAGCTCCTCGAGGACCTCCCGGCGGGCGGCGGCGCGCGGGATCTCGCCGAGGTCGCTGTCGATGCCGCCGCCGGGCAGGTTCCAGTGGTCGGGATCGCCGTACGCGGGCCGCACCAGCAGGACCCCGCCCGCGGAGTCGGTGAACAGCACGCTCGCCGCCGTGAGGGCCTTGGGGCGGGCGGCGCGGTGGCCGGCGGTGTCGTAGGCGCCCGCGTGTTCCAGCTCCGCCCGGCGCGCCGGGTCGAAGCCGGCCGGGGAGCCGGGCTGCGGGACCCCTTCGATCAGGTGGGCGAGGGACCCGGAGTGCAGGGCGGCCAGGGCGGCGCGCAGGCGGGACGTCTCCCGGGTGTCCAGGGCCGCGTAGGCCTCCTCCGGCGTGAGCCACTGCGCCTCGGTGACCTCCCCGTCCGGGAAGGAGATCGCGGAGGTCTCCTCGGGCGTGAGCGGGCCGACGAGGTGCACGTGGACGACGAGGGAGCGGCCGAGGGGCCCCGGCGGTCGGGAGTCCACGGCGAGCAGCCGCCCGACCGGCACGCTCAGGTCCAGCTCCTCCTTCAGCTCGAGCGCCAGCCCCTCCTCCGGGGTCTCGGTGTCCTCCACGCCCCCGCCCGGGAGCTCCAGCTCCGCCTTGTACGAGGTGGTGAGGACCAGCACCCGCCCGCGCGGGTCCAGCACGATCCCGGTGGCGGCCACGAGGGGGGACGGCTGGGCGGCGTAGTAGGCGCGGACCGAGTCGGTGTACGGGGCCGCGGGTCGCGGCGGCGGGGGCGGGGACTGATCCGGCACGGGGGCTCCTGGTGGTACGGGGAGATGGCGTACGGGGCGGGGGCGGGCTCCGGGAAGGGCGGCGAGGTGGCGGGGCACGGTGATCCGTACCCACTCGGGGAGCGTCCATGGGGTGGACCTCGGTGGACGGTGGCAGACCAGATGCGCGGAGTGGGTCTGGTGTCCGATGGAAGGAGACCCTCATGTCCAGCGAGTTCACCGTCCGCAGCGACCGCGCCGAGCGGGCCATCCAGCAGCGCCACGAGCGGCGGTCCGGCACCGGGCTGCCGGCCCTTCCGGTCCTGCGCGGTCCAGGGACGCCAGGGATGCCCGGGGTGCCCGGGGTGCCCGGGGTGCCCGGGGTGCCCGGAGTGCCCGGGGTGCCCGCGACGCTCGACGCGCCGGGGGCGTCCGGGGTCAGGCGCGGGCGAGGAGAAGGCCGCCCATCGTGACCATGGTCGCCGCGACGAGTGCGTCCAGTGCCCGCCAGGCCGAGGGTCGGCCGAGCGGGCCGCTGAGCAGCCGGGCGCCGTAGCCGAGCGCGCCGAACCAGGTGAGGCTCGCCAGGATCGCCCCGGCGCCGAAGGCCCAGCGGAGGTCGCCGCGGCCGGCGGCGATGGACCCGAGCAGCAGCACGGTGTCGAGGTACACGTGGGGGTTGAGCCAGGTCATGGCCAGGCAGGTCAGCACGGCACGCCGGGCGGAGCCGGCGCCCTTGCCGCCGCCGTGCGCGGCGAGGACGGCGCCCGGATCGGGGCGCAGCACCCGGCGGGCGGCGAGGACTCCGTAGCCGATCAGGAAGGCCCCGCCGACGAGGCCGACGAGGGTGAGGGCCGGCGGCCAGGCGGTGACGAACGCGCCGACTCCGGCCACGCCCAGGGCGATGAGGGCCGCGTCCGAGAGGGCGCAGATGGCGACCACGGCGAAGACCGAGTGGCGGCGTACGCCCTGGCGCAGGACGAAGGCGTTCTGGGCGCCGATGGCCACGATGAGGGAAAGCCCGGTTCCGAAGCCCGCGAGGGCCGCCGGGATGATGCCGTGTGTCATGTCATCGACCGTAGGCAGCGGCGGGTCGAGGAGTACAGCTAAAGATTCTTACGTAGCATTAGCCACTGTGATGGATGAGCTGCCTGCCGACCAGGTACGGACGCTGCTCGCGGTGATCGACGAGGGCACCTTCGACGCGGCGGCCGCCGCCTTGCACGTGACCCCGTCCGCTGTCAGCCAGCGCGTCAAGGCCCTGGAACAGCGCACCGGTCGGGTGCTGCTGATGCGGACCAAGCCGGTGCGGGCGACCGAGTCCGGTGAGGTCGTCGTGCGGTTCGCGCGGCAGCTCGTCCGGCTGGAGCGCGACGCGCGGGCCGAGCTGGGCATGGCCGAGGGGCTGGGCCCGGTACGGCTGCCGATCGCGGTCAACGCGGACTCGCTGGCCACGTGGTTCCTGCCGGCGTTGACCGGGGTGCCGCAGGACCCGCCGGTCTGCTTCGAGCTGCACCGGGAGGACGAGGCGCACGCGACCGAACTGCTGCGGGACGGGCGCGTGATGGCGGCGGTCACCTCGCAGCCGGTGCCCGTGGCGGGGTGCACGGTGCGCAGGCTGGGTCTCGTGCGGTACCTGCCGGTGGCGAGCCCGGGGTTCGCGGCGCGGCACCTGCGGGGTGAGGTGGAGCGGGACCTGAGGGTGGCGCCGGTGGTCGTGTTCGACCGGCTGGACCTGCTCCAGGACGAGTTCGTGCGGCTGCTGACGGGTGACGCGGCCGCCAAGGCGTCGGAGGTCCGCCACCACCTGCCGACGTCGGAGGGGTTCTGCGACGCGGCGGTCGCCGGGCTGGGCTGGGCGATGCTGCCGATGGTGCACGCCGACCCGTTGCTGGAGGCGGGGGAACTGGTGGTGATCGCGCCCGGGCGGACCCTGGACATACCGCTGTACTGGCAGCAGTGGAAGCTCGACTCGCCCGCGCTGTCGATGGTGGCGGAGGCGGTCGCGCGGGCGGCCGCGGGGGCGCTCGACTGACGGCCGGAGCCCTGCGGGGTCTTGCCCCGATCGGAGCCGGGCGGCGGCCGGCCGGGCCGGGGGCCGGGGCCTTGCCGGGAACGTGCCGGGAGCCGCGACGGGGCCCTTGGCCTGCGAGGACCGGTCGGGGGAGGGCTTAGGCTGCGGGCATGGAGTCCTACACGATCGGCCAGGCGGCCCGGCTGCTCGGCGTCAGCGTAGACACGGCCCGGCGGTGGGCCGACGCGGAGAGGTTCCCGACGCGTCGGGACGGTACCCGGCGGATGGTCGACGGGCCGGACCTGGCCGCGTTCTGCGTGGAGGTCGCGCAGGAGGGCGGCGACGGCGAGGGGGCCCCGTCCACCTCGGCGCGCAACGCCTTCCCCGGCATCGTGACCGGTGTGAAGCTGGGCACGGTCGACGCGCAGGTGGAGATCCAGGCCGGACCGCACCGCGTCGTGTCGCTGCTGACGCGGGAGGCGGTGGAGGAACTCGGCCTGGAGGTGGGGGCGCGGGCGACGGCGCGGGTCAAGTCCACGAGCGTCTTCATCGACCGGGCCTAGCGGGCCCAGGGGCCAGGACCTAGCGGGCCTAGCGGGTCCCGCGGTCCCAAAGGGCCTACGGGGCGCCGTCGCCCCGGTCTGCCCCGGGGTGAGGGGTTCCGCAGTCGCGCGGCGGTGGCACACTGGCCGCTGATCCGCCGAAGGGGAGTACGTCCGTTGTCCATGTTCAGCAACCTGCGCCGGGCCGTGCGCCGCAGTTACCGGCGGGCGGTCGACCTCAGTCACCCGGTCCGCTCCCCGCTCGGCAGCGCCGTCGTCAACTGCATCGTCTACCGGGACGGCGTGCGCCAGGACGGCCACGGCCACGCCGATGTCGGCGAGGCGCTGCGCCGGGTCCGCAAGACCGGCGAGGGCTTCGTCTGGGTCGGCCTGCACGAGCCCTCGCAGGAGGAGTTCGCCGGACTCGCCGAGCTGCTGGGCCTGCACCCGCTCGCCGTCGGGGACGTGGTCCAGTCCCACCATCGGCCCAAGATCGAGCGCTACGACGAGACCCTCTTCGCCGTGTTCAAGACCGTGCGGTACGTGGAGCACGAGGAACTGACCGCGACCAGCGAGGTGGTGGAGACCGGCGAACTCATGGCCTTCGCCGGCAACGACTTCGTCATCACCATCCGGCACGGCGGCCGGGGCACCCTCGGGGCGGTCCGCGAGGAGCTGGAGGCGTTCCCCGAGCACCTGGCCAAGGGACCGGTCGCCGTCCTGCACGCCCTGGCCGACCACGTCGTCGACGAGTACGTGGCGGTCACGGACGCGGTGCAGAACGACATAGACGCCGTCGAGACCATGGTGTTCAGCGAGCACGGCGGCCGCGGGGACGCCGGCCGGATCTACCAGCTCAAGCGCGAACTGCTGGAAATGCGCCGGGCGGTGGCACCGCTGGGCCGCCCGCTCCAGCAGCTGAGCACGCAGCCGATTCCGGTCATCCCGGCGGACATGCGCACGTACTTCCGGGACGTCGCCGACCATCTGACCCGCGCCACCGACCAGATCGGGGCGTACGACGCCCTCCTCGACTCGATACTGCAAGCCCATCTCGCGCAGGTGACCGTCGCCCAGAACGAGGACATGCGCAAGATCACGGCGTGGGCGGCCATCATCGCCGTCCCGACGATGGTCTGCGGGGTCTACGGCATGAACTTCGAGCACATGCCCGAACTGAAGTGGACCTACGGGTATCCCTTCGTGCTCGGCGTGATGGCCGTCGCGTGCTTCGTCATCCACCGGGGCTTCCGGCGCAACGGCTGGCTCTGACGGCGTCCTGCCCGGGCGGCGGAAAACCGGATGAGGGTGCCGGGCCACGCCGATAGGGTCCGCGTGTTGGCGCGCAACCACGAGGAACGGGCGGGTCGGACATGCAAGAGGCGGACGCGGACGCGGCGGCGACGGCGGAGCTGGCCGGGGAGCGGGTGCGGCTGGAGCCGCTGGAGATCCGCCACCACGACGGCCTGTGCGCGGCCGTCCGCGACGGCAGTCTCTGGGAGCTCGCGGTGACGGCCGTCCCGCACCCGGACGATGTCCGGGGCTTCATCGAGGACGCGGTCGCGGCGCGGACGGCGGGCACGCAGATCCCGTACGCGACGGTGGACGCGGCGACGGGGCGGGTCATCGGGTCCACCCGGCTGATGGTGATCAACACCGCGAACCGGCGGCTGGAGATCGGCTGGACCTTCCTCGCCGCGTCCTGGCAGGGGAACGGTGCGAACGCGGAGGCGAAGCTGCTGATGCTGACGCACGCCTTCGAGGCGCTGGGGATGAACCGCGTCGAGCTGCTCACCGACGTGCGGAACGCGAAGTCGCGGGCGGCCATCACCCGGATCGGCGCGCAGCACGAGGGCGTCCTGCGGCACCACATGGTCATGCGCGACGGCTGGATCCGCGATACGGCGGTGTACAGCATCACGCGCCCGGAGTGGCCGGACGTGAAGCGGGGCCTGCGGGACCGCCTGGCGGCTCGCACCGCCGGCCGCGCCGAGGGCTGAGCGGAGCCCCGCCCGGGCGGAGTCGGCGGGTGGCGCGGGTCAGGAAGTGGGCGGGGACGTCCTCGTACGGGGCCACGTGACGGCCCGCCGCTTCGAGGGCCGGGCGGAGGTTCGGTTCGGCCGGCGGGGCGCCGGGGCGCCGGGGCGCCGGGGTCGCCAGGGCCGACGGTGCGACCGTGGCGGGCCGCGCGCTCCGCACGGCCGGAGGGGTGGAAGAGCAGCAGTTCACCGCCGGGGGCGGTGACACGGGCCCCCTCCCGCAGGGCCGCTACGGGACGCGGCAAGTGGTCCGGCAGCCCGGCGGCGAAGATGCCGCGGACGGCGCCGGCCCGGCAGCGGGAGCCGCCCGAGTCGGTGGGCAGCAGTCGCGCCGGGCCGCCGTGGCCCGCGCGGGCGGCGGCCGCGAGCCTGGCGTGCGTGAGGTCGACGCGAATCACCGTGCCGCCGGCTCCGACCAGGGCCGGCGCACACTGCCCGGGGCGCAGCCGCATCCGGGCGACGGCGGCCTCGCAGGCCGGGTCTGATAGGCGAACCGCTCCTCCCAGGCGGCGGCCCGGGGCCGGAAGAAGGCCCGGCTGGCGGTGATTTCGGCCCGCGCGTCCATCAACTCGCTGAAGCAGCGCAACAGTTCGCCGTCGGCCTCGCCGGGTACCGGAAGTCCCCGGCCACCGGCGCCCACGCGGAACCCGTGCGGCGCGGAGCCGCCGCCGAGCACGGGGTCGGTACGGCCGGCTCCGGCGCCGCCCGTCGTTCCTGCCGCCTCCGTGAGCAGCCGGGCTCCCTCTTCCAGGGCGAGGGCGGGCACTTCGGCGGCCGGTGTGCCGGCCCGACGAGCCTGAGGGCGGCGGGGGTGGCGGGGATGGCGACGCCGGGGTGGTGCCCGGGGGAGAGGACCGCCGCGTCGATCCCGGGCGGGGGCGGCCGGCAGGGCGTCGGCGGCGTCGGACCGGCGCGGGTGGATCCGCAGCCCGGCCGTCTCGACGGGGCCTTGAGGTGGCGGGACTTCTGGTAGTAAAGTTTCCTAACGAAGTCGCCCGAGCATCAACTCCCTCATGGAGGCAACGTGTTCACCCCCCACCGCAAGCGACTGGCCGTAAGTACCCTGCTCGGCGCCGCCCTTCTCGCCGCGCCCGTCACCGCCCACGCGACCGTGGCCGCCCCCACCGCGACACCGGCCTCCGCGCGGCCGTCGGCCGCCGCCGTCGGCCTCGACGACCCGGCGAAGAAGGACATCGCCATGCAGATCGTCTCCAGTGCGGAGAACTCCTCGCTGGACTGGAAGGCCCAGTACAAGTACATCGAGGACATAGGCGACGGCCGCGGCTACACGGCCGGCATCATCGGCTTCTGTTCCGGCACCCACGACATGCTCGAACTGGTCGAGTACTACACGCAGATCAAGCCGGGCAACGTGCTCGCCAAGTACCTCCCCGCCCTGCGGAAGGTCGACGGCAGCGATTCACACGCCGGCCTCGACCCCCACTTCACCAGGGACTGGGTGAAGGCGGCCGCCGACTCCGACTTCAAGAAGGCCCAGAACCGCGAGCGCGACCGCGTCTACTTCAACCCGTCCGTGAGCCGGGGCAAGTCCGACGGAGTCGGCGTCCTCGGCCAGTTCATCTACTACGACGCCATCGTCATGCACGGCGACGGCACCGACTCCACCAGCTTCCGCAACATCCGCAAGCGCGCCCTCGCCAAGGCCAAGCCCCCGGCCCAGGGCGGCAACGAGACCGCCTGGCTGCACGCCTTCCTCGACGCCCGGGTCTGGGCGATGAAGCAGGAGGAGGCGCACAGCGACACCAGCCGCGTCGACACGGCCCAGCGGGTGTGGCTCAAGAAGGGCAACCTCAACCTCAACACCCCCCTGAGCTGGAAGGTCTACGGGGACCCCTTCCACATCGGCTGACCGCTCCGAGGAGCGCGAGGCGGCGGTCCGGGGCGAACTCCCCTCCCTTCCCGGGCCGCCGCCCGCCGCCGCAGCACCCACCCCACGAGCACGGCCGCCCCCGCCAGCCCGTACGCCACCGGGATCGTCGCCCCGCCCAGCGCGCGCACCGAGACGTACGCCGCCGCCCCCGCGAGCGCCACCCCCAGCCACTCGGCGCGGCCGTCCAGCGCCACCAGCGCGATCAGCAGCAGCGCGTACCAGGAGTACCCCGGGGTCATCAGCAGGAACGCCGTTCCCGTCACCAACAGTCCGGCACTCCACGGCTGTTGCGGATCGCCGCGCCGCCAGACGTACGCCGTCACCGCCAGCATCCCGACCGCGACCGCGGGCACCGACCAGGAGTCCGGAAGCACCAGGCGCAGCAGCGCGTAGCGGTTACCCGCGCCCGGGTCCTCGTACCCCTCCTCCTCGGCGTAGCCGCCCAGGTAGCCGAAGACCGAGGCGCGCGAGACCAGCACGTACGGCAGGTACGCCAGGCCCACGACCGCGGCCGCGGGCAGCAGCACCGCCGCCGCGTCCCGCCACCGCCGTACGCCGGCCAGCGCGCCCGGCAGCAGCACGGCGGGCAGCAGCTTCGCGGCGATCGCCAGCCCGAACAGGGCGCCGCCGAGCGGGCGTCGGCGCACCACCACCCCCAGCGCCGCCACCGACAGGAGCACGGCGAGCACGTCGACGTGCGCGTTGTTCACCGCCTCCACCGCCACCGCCGGACACCAGGCCCAGTACACGGCGGTACGCAGGCGCGCGCCCCGCCGGCGCTGGATCAGCAGCAGCGCCCCGGTGACGGCGAGCGCCGACAGGGCCCCCGCGGTCTGCAGGGCCTTGTGCCGCACGTCCGGCGGGGACAGGGCGTGGACCAGCCCGAACCAGCCCTCCGCGACGGGCGGGTAGACGGTGTGCACGGTGGGCCGGTTGATGCGGGTGCACACCCCCGGCTCGATGGCCACCCGGTCGGGCCCGGCGCAGGCGGCCCCGCCGCGGGGGAACAGCCAGTCGTCGCGCAGGGCGCGCAGCGCAGGATCGGCCGGGGCGTGGTCGTACGGGGAGATCCCGGCGGCCTGCACCCGCCCGTCCCAGGCGTAGCGGAAGGAATCGGTGCTGGTCAGCGGTGGCCCGGAGAGTCCCGCAGTGCAGACGGCCAGCGCACCCGCCAGCACGAGCGGGACCACGTACCGCTCCGGCACCCGCCGCAGCGACCAGGCGGCCGCGCCGAACAGTGCCCAGGCGGCCGCGTACCACCAGGTGAGCCGCGCGGGGTCGGCGAAGTAGCCCTCCTCGCGGACGGCGGGCACGAGAACGGCGGTCAGCGCGGCGAGCAGCAGCACGGTGAGGAGGGTCCGGGCGCGGGGGTGGTCCATACGGGCCAGCCTGGCAGCGCGGGGCGTCGCCGGGCGGGCGACCCGGCCCGGCGTCCGCGATTCGTAAGGTGTCGGGCCGCCCGTGCGGGGCCCGGGGGCGCTCTCATGGAGGGCATGACTCCGCCCGCGCCCCCGCCCGCACCGCCGTCCGCGCCGCCTCCACCTCCACCTCCGCCCCCGTCCCTGCCTCCGCCCCCACCCCCGCCCCCGCCTCCCGGTTCGCCGGAGCCCGCCCGCCGCTTCCCGTTCCGGCCGCCCTCCTTCAGCGGCCGGCTGCACGACGCCCGCACCGCCACCGCCATCGGCCGCTGGCTCGGCGCGGCCTTCGCGGTCTGCTTCCTGACCGGCCTGATCAGCCACTACCTCCAGCACCCGCCCGGCTGGGCCGCGGATTCGCTACCCGGCCGCCCGGTCTGGGGCTACCGGCTCAGCCAGGGCCTGCACATCGCCACCGGCCTCGCGGCGATCGTGCTGCTGCTGGCGAAACTGTGGACGGTCTACCCGAGACTGTTCGTCCGGCCCCCGGTGCGCGGTGTCCGGCACGGCCTGGAACGGCTGTCGGTGGCGGTGCTCGTGGCCTCGGCCGTCCTCCAGGTCTTCACCGGGCTCCTCAACATCGCCGAGTGGTATCCGTGGCCGTTCGGCTTCATCCAGACGCACTTCGCGCTCGCCTGGGTGGTGACCGGTTCGCTGCTCCTGCACCTCGCCGTCAAGGCACCGGAAATCCAAGCCCATTGGAGCCGTCGGTCACCCGGAACGCTGCAACTGCCCGTCCAGGACGGCCCGGACCGGCGCTCCCTGATGCTCGGTGTCGGCGCGGCCGTCGGAGCCGTCACCCTCACCACCGTCGGACAGTCCTTCACCCCGCTGAAGCGGCTCGACCTGCTCGCGCCCCGGCACCCCGACCACGGACCGCAGGGGCTCCCGGTCAACCGCACGGCCGCGGCCGCCGGGGTCACCGAGCGGGCGGTACGGGAATGGCGGCTGGAGGTGCGGGGCCCCGTCCCCTACACCCTGACGCTCGATCAACTCCGGGCTATGCCGCGGGCGCGGGCGAGGCTGCCGATCGCGTGCGTGGAGGGCTGGAGCGTGGAAGCGCGCTGGAGCGGCGTCCGGATCCGCGACCTGATGGCGCGGGCCGGCGCCCCGGCCGGGGCCGGCCTGAGGGTCACCTCGCTGGAAACGGGCGGCGCCTACCGGGTGATGGAGATGGGCCGGGACTACGCCGGGGACCCGCTGACCCTGCTCGCGCTGGAACTGAACGGCCAGGTCCTCACCGCCGACCACGGCTACCCGGCGCGCGTCATCGCGCCGAACCGGCCCGGAGTCCTGCAGACCAAATGGGTCACCCTGCTGGAGGTGCTGTGAAGAGCGTGCGCCTGCTCCTCGGCGGCGCCGGGCTGCTGCTGATCGCCATCGGCGGCCGGCTGCTGGCGGACCTGCCCGACCCCCTCGACGTACTGGTGTGGATGGGCGGGGCCGTCGTCCTGCACGACGGGATCATCGCGCCCCTCGTCCTGGCGGCCGGCCTCGCGGTCGCCGCCGTGCCCGCGCGGGGCCTCGTACGGGGAGCCCTGCTGACGGCGGGCGCGCTCGTACTGGTCACCCTGCCCCTGCTGCTGCGACCGGGGACGCCGCCGAACCCGTCGGCCCTGCCGCTGCCGTACGCGCGGAACCTGGCCCTGGTGCTCGCCGCGGTGGCGGTGGCCGCCGGGACGGCGGCGGTCGTGGAGCGGTGGCGGCGCTCACGGCACCCTTCTTCGGAAGGCACCGTGACGCGCGGCGACGAGTGACTCAGCCGGCGCTCCCGCCGCCCCGCTCGACCGGGACCCACAGCTGGGAGCCGGTCTCCGCGCCGATCTCCACCGGCCGCGTCAACAGGAGCTCCGGACCCGGCCGGCTCACGTACGGGTTCGAGGGGAACCACTGGGTGAACACGTCTCGCCACAGCTCCTGGAGGGAGCCCGGATAGGGCCCGTGGTTGTCGAAGACCGCCCAGGTCCCGGCCGGCACGTCGAGGGCGTCGAGTTCCTCGACGGCCGTCTCGGGGCCGGCCGCCACGCCGACCCAGTAGTCCACCTCGGCGCCCTCCTCCCGGCTGTCGGTCAGGTGCACCACCGCCGAGAAGACGCCCTCCGGCTCCCGCCCGGCCAGCTCCTTCATCCGTACGACCGCCTGTTCGTCCAGGCTCGCCACGTGGGCGGTGGCAGCCGCGTTGAGCCCCTCGTGCACGAGCGGGACCCGGGCCGTCCTGCCGACGACGCGGAAGGATTCCTTCTCCACGATCCGGTACCGCATGGACGTACTTCCCTCGACGACGACACGGAAGGACATGCGGGGCTGCGCCGTGAGCACCGCGCCCGTGCGCCGCGCCTCGCCCGGCCCGATGCCGTGCACCGACCGGAACGCCCTGGCGAACGCCTCGCCGGAGCCGTACCCGTACCGCACCGCGACATCGAGCAGCGTCAGCTCGCCGGCCAGCACCTCCGCACCGGCGAGCGTCATCCGCCGGCGCCGTACGTAGACCGGGAGCGGCATCCCGGCGAGCGCGGAGAACAGCCGCCGGAAGTGGTACTCCGACACCGCGGCGGTCCTGGCCACCTCGGCCATGTCGATGTCCTGGTCGAGGCGGGACTCCAGCTGCTCCAACGCCTGGTTCAGCCGCTCCAGCACGCTGTCCGTCCTTCCGTGCCCACCCGACACATCCCGTGCGGGAACTGTCGGGCGGCAAGCCGTGGCGTTGCCCGAGGCTTACGTCCATGAACGACATTAAGGGATATTGCGAGCCGCGGTTCGGCGCGGTCCACGAGGCACTCGCCGGGTTGCTGGCCAACGGGGACGTGGGTGCCTCGGCGGCCGTCTACGTCGACGGCGAGCCGGTGGTCGACCTCTGGGGCGGGTACGCCGACGCGGGCCGTTCCGTGCGGTGGGAGCGCGACACCCTCACCGGCGTGAACTCGACGACCAAGAACATGACGGCCCTGTGCGCGCTGATCCTGGCCGACCGGGGCCGGCTCGACCTGTCCGCGCCGGTCGCCGCCTACTGGCCCGAGTTCGCCGCGGCGGGCAAGGAGGGCGTGCTGGTACGGCACGTGCTGGCGCACACCGCCGGGCTGCCGGATCCGGCCGGGCTGAAGGCGGTCGAGGAGCTCTACGACTGGGAGGGCGTGACGGCGGGGCTGGCCGCGCAGGCGCCCGCGTGGGAACCGGGAACGGCCGCCGGCTATCACGCGCTCACCTTCGGGTTCCTCGTCGGGGAGATCGTCCACCGCGTCACCGGCCGCACTCTCGGCGAGTTCTTCGCGGAGGAGGTGGCCGGGCCGCTGGGCGCGGACTTCCACATCGGGCTCTCCGCGGAGCACGATCACCGCGTCGCACCGCTCATCGCGCCGCCGCCATCGACCGACGCGTACGCCGCCCGCGCGCCGTCCGGACCGGACGGCGCGCGCCGGGAGAGCGGGGGCGTCGCCGTCCGGGTCAGGGACGTCAACTCCCCGGCCTGGCGCCGTGCGCAGATCCCCGCGGTGAACGGCTTCGGCAACGCCCGCTCCGTCGCCCTGGTCCAGTCGGTACTGGCGAACCGGGGAGCCTCCGGTGGTGTCCGCCTGCTGTCCCCCCGCGGGTGCGAGCCCGCGTGGCAGGAGGTGTTCGGCGGTGAGGACCGCGTTCTGGGGACGCCGATGTCCTGGACGGCGGGCTTCGGGAAGTTCGGCAACACCTTCGGCTGGGGCGGCTGGGGCGGCTCGCTCGTCGTGAGCGATCCCGACGCGCGGATGACGGTGGCCTACGTCATGAACCAGATGGCCGACCGGGACCGGCAGGAGGACAACCGCGGCACGGAGATCGTCATGGCCGCGTACGGCGGCCTGCACTGACGGCGTCCCGTAGCCGGGGGCGCGGCCGCCGCCCCCGGCTACGGGGCCGCGGCCCCGCGCGTCAGTACCGTGAAGGACCGGCCCGCCGCGGTCCAGTGGCCGGCCGGGGCCCAGTCCGCGGCCGCCGCGTGCCGGGCCAGGGCAGCCGGGCCGACGCGGGCCCAGGGGAACGGCGACCCGAGGCCGCCGCTGCCGTCGGCGACCCGGACCTCGCAGCGCTCGTCCACGTCGGCCCCGGCCTCCGCCTGCGCGCACTCCACGATCAGCGAGCCGGTCACCGCGAGCACCTCGGCCGTCCGGCGCAGGAGCGCGGCGGGGTCCCCGCCGATGCCGATGTTCCCGTCGATGAGCAGCGCCGTGTCCCAACGGCCTTCCGCCGGAAGGGAGTCGAAGACCGACCGGTGCAGGGCCGTGCCGCCCGCGCGGGCGGTCCGGGCCACGGCCTCCGGGCTGACGTCGATGCCCAGGGCCCGGTGCCCCCGGGCAGCGAGCGCGGCCACCAGCCGGCCGGGGCCGCAGCCGATGTCGAGGACGGCGCCCCGGCAGCGGCCCAGCACCGTCCGGTCGGCGCCGTCCGGAGCCTCGCACCAGCGCTCCACGTCCAGGGGGAGCAGCCATCCGTCGCCCCGCCGCAGGTAGAGCGGCCCCCGGCCGCGGCGCAGGGCCACCGTGTACGGATCGGCCGACCAGGCGGTGACCGGGCCGGCGGCCCGGGCCCCGCCCGAGGTGAGCGTGGTCATCGCAGGACCGGCCGGCTGATGCCCGCCAGGCGCGCGGCGAAGGCGCCCGCCGGGGCGCCGGCGGCGACCAGGCGGGCGTCCTCGGCGGTGTCGACGTCACGCAGGAGGGGGAGCCGGCCGGTGCGCAGCCCGGCCGCGCGCAGCCGTTCGTACTGGACCGCACCCGTCTCGGGGACGGACATCGGTACGCCGCGCAGCAGCGCCGGGTCCGGAACGGCCAGTCCGAGCGCCCAGAACCCGCCGTCGACGGCGGGCCCGAACCAGGCCCCGTACGCCGACCAGTCGACGTCCAGCAGCTCCGGCGTGACCTGCGGGGTGTCCATGCCGATCAGCAGCGCCGGCCCGGTGCAGGCCGCGAACGCGGCGGCGAGCCGCAGGTCCAGGCTCCCGGCGCACTGCGGGACCACTTCGAAGCCGGGCGGCAGCCACGGGCCGGGCCGGCCCTCCAGGACCAGGACCCGGCGCCGGGCGGGTGCCGCGGCCACGGCGGCGAGGGTGTCGGCGAGCGCGGCCTCGGCCAGTGCGGCGGCCTCGGCCGGGGTGAAGGGCGGGGTGAGCCGGGTCTTGACCCGCCCCGGGACCGGCTCCTTCGCGATCACCAGCAGCGTGGTCGGGCTCATCGCGCACCGCCGGAGGGTGCGTCCGCACCGGCCCGGCCGGCCGCCTGATCGCCGGGCGGCTGATCGCCGGGCGGCTGATCGCCGGGCGGCTGGGCCAGCACCCGGCTCATGTCGCGCACCGCCTGCCAGGTGCCCCGCCAGGTGCCCGTCACCTTCGACTTCCCCGAGCGCGGCAGGTAGGGCACGTCCACCTCCCGGATCCGCCAGCCCGCGTCCGCGGCCCGGACCACCATCTGCAGCGGGTAGCCGGAGCGCCGGTCCGACAGGCCCAGCGCGAGCAGGGCCTCCCGCCGCGCGGCCCGCATCGGTCCCAGATCGCGCAGCCGCAGCCCGGTCCGCCGGCGCAGCAGCCGGGCCAGCGCCAGGTTCCCGGCCCGGGCGTGCGCGGGCCAGGCGCCGCGGCCCTGCGGACGGCGTCGGCCGAGCACCATATCGGCCTCGCCCGCGGCGACGGACGCCACCAAGCCGGACAGCAGCCCGGGGTCCATCGAGGCGTCGCAGTCGCAGAAGCAGACGACCTCCGCCTCCGCGGCGAGCAGCCCGGCATGGCAGGCGGCGCCGAAGCCGCGCCGGGACTCGGTGACCACGGTCGCGCCAAGCGTCCGCGCGAGCTCGGCGGAGCCGTCGGTGGAACCGTTGTCCACGACCAGGGCCCGCCAGCCGGCCGGGATGCGCGCGAGGACCCAGGGCAGGGCCTCGGCTTCGTTCAGACAGGGGAGTACGACGTCTACCGTCACGGTTTCGCTCACGGTTTCACCGTAGGAACCGGGGCCTCGCAAAAGGGCCGTGGACTTCTTACGAAACGCGGACGTCGCCCCCACGGACGCGGTCCGGGGCCGGGGCGGGCGCCCGTGGGTGGGAAGCTGGCCGGTATGAGCGGTGACGGCGTGAGCAGCAGCGGTGGCGCGGGCCCGGGCGCGGGCGGCGGTGCGGAACCGGCGCCCGCGCGGATCCTGGTCGTCGACGACGACCCGACGGTGTCGGAGGTCGTCACCGGCTACCTGAGGCGGGCCGGCTACACGGTGGAGAGCGTCGCCGACGGCCCGGCGGCCCTCACCCGCGCCGGGCTGATCCGGCCGGACCTGGTCGTACTGGACCTCATGCTGCCGGGTCTGGACGGGCTGGAGGTGTGCCGCAGGCTCCGTGCGACGAGCCCGGTGCCCGTGATCATGCTGACCGCGCGGGGCGACGAGGACGACCGGATCGCGGGGCTGGAGCTGGGCGCCGACGACTACGTCACGAAACCGTTCAGCCCGCGCGAGCTGGTCCTGCGGGTCACCTCCGTGCTGCGGCGCGCGGCCGCTGCCGGGGCCGCGGCCGCCACGGGGGCGGGCGCGGCGGAGCCCCGGCTCACGGGGGCCGGGATCACGCTCGATCCGGCCACCCACCGGGCCGCCAAGGACGGGCGCGAACTGGCGCTCACGGTCCGTGAGTTCGACCTGCTCGCCCACTTCCTCCGGCATCCCGGGCAGGCACACGGGCGGGAGGAGCTGATGCGCGAGGTGTGGGGCTGGGACTTCGGGGACCTGTCGACGGTGACGGTGCACGTACGCCGCCTGCGCGCGAAGGTCGAGGAGGACCCGGGGCGCCCGAAGCTGATCCAGACGGTGTGGGGCGTCGGCTACCGCTTCGAAGCGGGCGAGGTGGCGGCGGCATGAAGGACATACTGCTCATCGCGCTGTTCGCGTTCGGCGGGGCGGTGTGCGCGGGGGCGCTCGGCGCGGTCGTGCTGAGGCTGGTGCGGCACCGGTCGGTGGCGGTGTCCCTGGCGGTGATCGCCGCCGTGACGGTCACCGCCATGCTGGCCGGAACGCTCGCCGTGGCCCAGGCGATGTTCCTCTCCCGGCACGACCTCGGGGTGGTCACCCTGGTCGTGGCGATGGCGGCGGTGGTCTCACTGGCCGTGGCGCTGCTGCTGGGCCGGTGGGTGGTGGCCAGGAGCCGGGAACTGTCTCGTGCCGCGCGGGAGTTCGGCGACGGCGGCAGCTTCGCGGCGCCACCCGGACTGGCGACCGCCGAACTGGCCTCCCTGTCGAGGGAGTTGGCGGCGACGAGCGAGAAGCTGGCGGTATCCCGGGAGCGGGAGCGGGCGTTGGAGACCTCGCGGCGCGAGCTGGTGGCCTGGATCTCACACGATCTGCGGACGCCGCTGGCGGGGCTACGGGCGATGTCCGAAGCGCTGGAGGACGGCATGGCGGAGGATCCGGCGCGGTACCACCGGCAGATCCGCACCGAGGTGGACCGGCTGAACTCCATGGTCGGGGACCTCTTCGAACTGTCCCGCATCCATGCGGGGGCGCTGGCGCTGAGCCCGAGCCGGATGTCCGTGTACGACCTGGTCGGCGACGCGCTGTCCGGGGTGCACCCGCTGGCGCGGGAGCGCGGGGTGCGGCTCGACGGCGGAGCGGTGGACCGGGTGCCGGTGGAGGTGGACGGCAAGGAGATGACGCGGGTCCTGGCCAACCTGCTGATCAACGCGATCCGGCACACGCCGGCGGACGGCACGGTGGCGATCGCGGCCTCCGTCCGGGCGGGCGGGGGCGCGGTGGTGGTCTCCGTGACGGACGGCTGCGGCGGGATCCCGGCCGAGGACCTGCCGCGGGTCTTCGACACGGGGTGGCGGGGCACCCCGGCGCGGACGCCTCCGGCGGGGGCGGCGTCGGTGCCGGCGCCTCCGGCCGGGGCGGGGCTGGGGCTGGCGATCGTACGGGGCATCGTGGAGGCGCACGCGGGGCGGGCGGCGGTGCGGAACGTTCCCGGCGGGTGCCGCTTCGAGGTGACCCTGCCGCTGTCGGCCTGAGGCCGGGCCGGCCAGGGGCCCGGGGCGCTGCCCCGGACCCCCGTGCCTCACGACGCCGCCGGGGCTGCTTCAGGCGTGCGCGAAGTCCGTCATGCCCTTCGCGAAGTCGACGTCGGGGTGCCAGCCCAGGTCCGTGCGGAGGCGGTGGGAGTCGGCCGTGATGTGGCGGACGTCGCCCAGGCGGAACTCGCCGGTGACGACGGGGGCGGGGCCGCCGTGGGCCGTGGCCAGGGCGGTGGCCATCTCGCCCACGGTGTGCGGGGTTCCGCTGCCGGTGTTGTACGCGGTGCACGCGCCGAGCGGCGTCGAGGCCTCCAGGGCCAGGGCGTTGGCCTCCGCGACGTCCGTCACGTGGACGAAGTCCCGCCGCTGGCCGCCGTCCTCGTACACCTGCGGGGCCTCGCCGCGCGCCAGCGAGGAGCGGAAGAAGGAAGCCACCCCCGCGTACGGGGTGTCGCGCGGCATCCCCGGGCCGTACACGTTGTGGTAGCGCAACGACACCGCCCGCCCGTCCGCGCACCGTGCCCAGGAGGCCGCCAGGTGCTCCTGGGCCAGCTTCGTGGTCGCGTACACGTTGCGCGGATCCGTCGGCGCGTCCTCCGCGACCAGCCCCGGCGCCAGCTCCGAGTCGCAGTCGGGGCAGCGCGGTTCGAAGCGGCCGGCGGCCAGGTCCGCGGCGCGCCGCGGACCCGGGCGGACCACGCCGTGGCGCGGGCACTCGTACCGGCCCTCCCCGTAGACCACCATCGAGCCGGCGAGGACCAGGTCCCGGACCCCGCCGTCGGCCATCGCGGCCAGCAGCACCGCCGTGCCGAGGTCGTTGTGGGAGACGTACGCGGGGGCGTCCGCGAAGTCCTTGCCGAGGCCGACCATCGCGGCCTGGTGGCAGACGGAGTCCACCCCGCGCAGGGCGGTGCGCACGGCTTCGGGGTCGCGGACGTCGGCCCGTACGAACTCGCCGCCGTCCGGCGGGGGGACGAGGTCCAGGACGAGGGGGTCGTGGCCGCGAAGGCGCAGAGTGGTAACGATGTGGGAGCCGATGAACCCGGATCCGCCGGTGACGAGTACGCGCATGGCCGGGACGCTACGGAATCCGGGCGGCGGGCGGGGTCTCCCACGCCTGCCGTAAGACTTCCGTCAGTTCATTTCGTCACGTTCGGTGAATATTTGGCATCGATGGGGCTCAAGTTGTCGTCGGTACCCATGTGTTTAGGCCGCCGAGTGCTGAAAAGTAACCATTTTGCTGCCCAGTGAAGTGGCTTGACCGCGACGTAAGCGGGGCATAAGTTCTGCCCCGGCTTGCTCCATCAGGACGGGCCGACGGACCGTCCTCTGGGGGGACCCATGAACTATTACCTTGACGTTCTGAAGAAGTACGTCGTGTTCTCCGGCCGCGCGCGCCGCCAGGAGTTCTGGATGTTCGTGCTGATCAACTTCGCGGTCTCGATCGTCGTCGGGATCCTCGACAGCGTGCTGGGTGCGGGCGGCATCGTCTCCGGCCTGTACTCCCTCGCGGTCCTCCTGCCGATGCTGGGTGTCGCCGCCCGCCGGCTGCACGACACCGACAAGTCCGGCTGGTGGCTGCTGCTCTACCTCATCCCGATCCTCGGCTGGATCGTGCTGATCGTCTTCTGGGCCTCCGAGGGTCAGCCGAACCCGAACCAGTACGGCCCGAGCCCGAAGGCCGTCCACGCCTGAGCGGGTCCGTAACCGGTAGCGCCTGAGCGTCGCCCTGGCTGAAAGCAGCCGGTGGCGGCGCTTTCGCCGTTTCCGGGCGGCACGGGCGGCCCGGGCCGGCGAGCGTGACGCGCGTCTCGCACGGGGTTGCCCCCGGGGGCTGTCCAGACCAGCCCGATCACGAGATATCTTGATGTCGAGCAATGTTGCAGACGAGAGACGCAGACTGTGGAGCGGAGCATCCGGTGACTGACTCGACCATCATCTACACGCACACTGACGAGGCCCCGGCCCTCGCGACGTATTCGTTCCTGCCTGTCATCCAGGCGTACGCGTCGACGGCCGGTGTGAATGTCGAGACCCGTGACATCTCCCTGGCAGGTCGCATCATCGCCAGCTTCCCCGAGTACCTGGAAGAGGGCCAGCGGATCGCGGACGCCCTCGCCGAGCTCGGTGAACTGGCGAAGACCCCGGGCGCGAACATCATCAAGCTGCCCAACGTCTCGGCGTCGATCCCGCAGCTCAAGGCCGCGGTCGCCGAGCTCCAGGGCCAGGGCTACGCGCTTCCGGACTACCCGGACGACCCGAAGAGCGACGAGGAGCGCGAGAACCGCGCCCGTTACGACAAGATCAAGGGCAGCGCCGTCAACCCGGTCCTGCGCGAGGGCAACTCCGACCGCCGCGCCCCCGCCTCGGTCAAGAACTACGCCAAGGCGCACCCGCACCGCATGGGCGCCTGGACCGCCGAGTCGAAGACGAACGTCGCCACCATGGGCGAGAACGACTTCCGCTCCACCGAGAAGTCCGCCGTGATCGCCGAGGCCGGCACGCTGCGCATCGAGCACGTCGACGCCGACGGCGCCGTCACGGTGTTGCGCGACTCCGTACCGGTCCTCGCGGGCGAGGTCGTGGACGCGTCCGTCCTGCACGTCGACGCGCTGCGCACCTTCCTGAACGACCAGATCGAGCGCGCCAAGGCCGAGGACGTCCTGTTCTCCGTGCACCTCAAGGCCACGATGATGAAGGTCTCCGACCCGATCATCTTCGGCCACGTGGTCCGCGCCTTCTTCCCGAAGACCTTCGCCCGCTACGGCGAGACCCTGGCGGCCGCCGGCCTGTCCCCGAACGACGGCCTCGGCACCATCCTGAACGGCCTGGGCGCCCTGCCCGAGGCCGACGCGATCAAGGCCTCCTTCGACGCCGAGATCGCCGAGGGCCCGGCCCTCGCGATGGTCGACTCCGACAAGGGCATCACCAACCTGCACGTTCCGTCCGACGTCATCGTCGACGCCTCGATGCCGGCCATGATCCGCACCTCCGGCCACATGTGGGGCCCGGACGGCGCCGAGGCCGACACCCTCGCGGTCCTCCCGGACAGCAGCTACGCCGGTGTCTACCAGGTCGTCATCGACGACTGCCGCGCGCACGGCGCGTACAACCCGTCCACGATGGGCTCGGTGCCGAACGTCGGCCTCATGGCCCAGAAGGCCGAGGAGTACGGCAGCCACGACAAGACCTTCGAGCTGGCCGCCGCCGGCACCGTCCGCGTCGTCGACGCCTCGGGTGCCACGGTCCTGGAGCAGGAGGTCGCCGCCGGCGACATCTTCCGCGCCTGCCAGACCAAGGACGCGCCGATCCAGGACTGGGTCAAGCTCGCCGTCACCCGCGCCCGCGCCACCGGCGTCCCGGCCGTCTTCTGGCTCGACGAGGGCCGTGCGCACGACGCGCAGCTGATCGCCAAGGTCAAGACGTACCTGGGTGACCACGACACCGACGGTCTGACCATCAAGATCCTGTCGCCGGTCGAGGCCACCGCGTACTCCTTGGAGCGCATCCGCCGCGGCGAGGACACCATCTCGGTGACCGGCAACGTGCTGCGCGACTACCTGACCGACCTGTTCCCGATCCTGGAGCTGGGCACCAGCGCCAAGATGCTCTCGGTCGTCCCGCTGATGAACGGCGGCGGCCTCTTCGAGACCGGCGCCGGCGGCTCCGCCCCGAAGCACGTCCAGCAGCTCGTCAAGGAGAACTACCTGCGCTGGGACTCCCTCGGTGAGTTCCTCGCGCTGGCCGTCTCCTTCGAGCACCTCGCCACCACCACCGGCAACGCCCGCGCCCAGGTGCTGGCCGACACCCTGGACCGGGCGACGGGCACCTTCCTCAACGAGGACAAGTCGCCGAGCCGCAAGCTCGGTGGCATCGACAACCGCGGCAGCCACTTCTACCTCGCGCTGTACTGGGCGCAGGAGCTGTCGCGCCAGACCGAGGACCCGAAGCTGGCCGCGGCGTTCGACCCGCTCGCCAAGACGCTGGCCGAGTCCGAGGAGAAGATCGTCGGCGAGCTCATCGCCGTCCAGGGCGCCCCGGCGGAGATCGGCGGCTACTACCGGCCCGACGCCGCCAAGGCCTCGGCCATCATGCGGCCGTCCGCGACGCTGAACGCGGCGCTCGCGATCCTCGGCTGAAGTCGCCGGGGCTGAGGTCCGCCGGGGCTGATGTCCCGCAGGGCTGAGGCCCACCGCTTGCACGGGTCGCCCCGGTCGGCAGTCGCCGACCGGGGCGGACCCGTTTCCGCGCCCGGTCAGAGCGGGTGCACGTGTTCCGGTGCGAAGGCCAGCGGGTCGCGCCCGGCGGCCAGGATCCGCAGCCCGGGGGCCACGGCGAGCAGCTCGCGCAGCCAGTCCAGGGCTTCGGACGCGAGATGCTCGCAGCCGTCGAGGACGAGCAGCATGTCGCGCTCGGCCAGCCACGACGCCGCGTTCGACGTCCCGCACGGCAGGAAGGGCATGCCCGGTACGCAGCCCAGCGCGGCGGTCAGGTCGTGCACCCCGAACCGCTGGTCCATGGACACCACGGCCACGCCGTCGTAGAAATTGGACGCGAGCCGTTGCCCGATCTCCCGCACCAACAGGCTCCGGGGCTCGCGGAACCGTCCGGTGACGGTCAGCACCTTGCCCCGCCGCACGGCGGTGAAGAGACGGGACAGCTCTGCGGAGGTCGCCGGGAACGTACCGGCGCCTCTGGAATCCCTCATCGGCACGATGCCCCCCAACATGCGTGACCATCCGCGGCAAGAGGGTTGTTTCAAGCCGCATGAAGATGATTATGCGCCACTTTCGTCGGAAGGCCAGGGGAATTCCCCATTCCGGTGAAATGCCCGGGGCGCCCGGTGATCGCAGCAGTTGTACAGGTCACATGCCTTTGTCCAATCGGTATCGCCTCTGGAAGCAGGTGCGGGCGCAGCCCGTATCCCGATGGGGCTCAGGGGGAGGCGCAGGCCACGGAGTCCGTCGGCCGAGCGCCCGTCGCGGGCGGGGCTCCGGTAGCCCCGCCGCCCCCGTCCCGCCCCCCGGGGAACGGTTGTCCGGGGGCCCGGAATCCGCTGTACTGCTGCTGTGCGGCCCGAGCTGCGGGCATGGCGCGGGCATATGCGGGGGAGGGGCCAGGATGAGTGCGGACCGGCGTCGGGCAGGGCGGGGCGCGAGACCCGCGTCGCACCGGCACCGTGCGGGCTTCCGGCGTCGAAGACCCCTACTGAGCCTCCTCCTGGCCGCCTTCCTCCTGGTGGGCGTCTGCGCCGCGACGGGGATCGCCTGGGAACCCCGCACCGTCGCCGGCGCGCGGGCCCCCTCGGCACCGGGCCCGGTCGGCCTCCCGCCCGGCAGCCCGGGCGACAGCCCCGCGCCCGTCGCCGCCGGCCCCGCCGCCACCGGCCCGGCCACCACCGCCCCGCAGAGCCCGGACGGGAAGGCCTCCGACCCGAAGACCCAGGGGTCCGGTACGGACGGAGCGGCCCGCCCCACCGGAGCCCTGCCGTTCGACCTGCCCCAGCCGGCCGCCCTGCGCTCCGGAGCCGCCGGCAAGAAGCTGGTCTTCGCCCACTACTTCACCCCGTACCCGCTCTCCCTCGACAACGCGAGCGCCGACGCCGACTACTACACCCGCAACTACCTGAAGCCCGACGGCGAGAACGGCAAGCACCGGCGCTACGGCGGCCTGCTGCGCGACCGGCCGCCGCCCGTCGCGCCCAAGGCCGGGGACTGGGAACTCGCCAACCTCCAGCAGGAGGTCCGCACCGCCCGCGCCGCCGGCATCGACGGATTCACCCTCGACCTGCTCTCCCTCTCCGGGAAGAACCTCGAACGCTGCAAGCTCCTGATGGACGCCGCCCGTTCGGTGGACCCGGCCTTCAAGGTCATGCTGATGCCGGACATGACCTCCCTCGGCACCGACGACCCGCGCGTGCTCGCCGACCTCCTCGCGGACCTCGGCAGGGCCCCGTCCGCCCACCGGCTCCCCGACGGGCGGCTGGTCGTCTCGCCGTTCAAGGCGGAGGAGAAGAGCGTCGCCTGGTGGACCCGGGTCATCGACGACCTGAGGTCCCGGCACGGCATCCGCACCGCCTTCGTCCCGCTCTTCCTCGACTTCGGCGCGCACAGCGCCGAGTTCGAGCCCATCAGCCACGGATTCTCCGAGTGGGGCAGCCGCAGCTACGTCGGCCAGGAGAGCTCCACGCGCGACGTTCGGCGCGCCCACGCCGCCGGCAAGATCTGGATGCAGCCCGTATCGGTCCAGGACGCCCGGCCCAACCAGGGCATCTACGACGAGGCGGGCAACACCGCGACCCTGCGCGCCACGTGGAACCGTGCCATCGAGGACGGGGCCGACTGGGTCCAGCTCACCACCTGGAACGACTACAGCGAGGGCAGCCAGTTCGCGCCCTCCCTGCACAACGGCCACGCCTACCTGGACCTTTCCTCGTACTACCTCACCCGGTTCAAGACGGGCGGCTGGCCGAAGATCGTCCGGGACACGCTGTACCTGAGCTCGCGCACCCAGTTCGCCGCCGCCGCCCCGAGCGGCGGGCAGTCCCTCGTGATGTCGCTGCGGGGCGGCAGCGCCGCGGCCCGGGACACGGTGGAGGTGCTGAGCTTCCTGACCGAGCCCGCGAGCATCCGTACGGCCGTGGGGGCGGCGCGGGGCACGCACGCGGCCCCGGCCGGGATCCACTCCGAGCTGCTGCCCCTGAGCCCGGGCGCCGGGTCCGCGACCGTGGTGCGCGACGGCGGGGCCGGGGCCCGGGTGGAGCTGCGCTACCGGGTGGACCGCGCGGTGGCGGTCCAGGACCTCCAGTACTACGCGGCCACCAGCGGCCGGAACTGAGTCCGCAGGGGCCTGGGCCGCGAGTGGCGGCAGGCCGTGCCGGATCAGGATCCGGTGGGCGGTCGAGGGCGCGATGCCGGTGCGGGCGGCCAGCCGCAGCGGTCCGATTCGTGCTCCCGCCGCAGCCGCAGGACATGTTCCTCGACCGCGGCCGTCGTCCTGAAGGGCTGGTGGTAGGGGCGGCTTGAGCGGTCACGTGAACCACGAGGGCCTCCTGCGCCTCCTGCTCCCCTCGGGGGTGCCCCACCAGCTCCGCACCACGTGGACCCGGCCCTCCTGGACCCGCCCGTCATGGCCGACCTGGACGGCCTGGCTCGCGGACCTGGGCGCGTCGATGGCCGAAGGAGGGGCTGTCGCTCCGGTCGGCGGCGGGGCATGATCGGGCCGACAGCCGAGCCGCACCCCACGGAGGCCCTACGTGACGCACCCCGCCGAGCCGACCGACCGCACCGACCGCGTCGACCCCGCAGACGCCGCCGGGCAGGCCGCGGCCGCCTCACGCGGCGGGTCCGTACGCCGCCCCGCCGAATTCCCGGGCGGGCGGGAGCTGTTCCGGCTCACGCCCGAGGTCAGCCACCTGAACCACGGGTCCTTCGGCGCGGTGCCCCTGCCCGTGCAAGAGGCGCAGGCCGCCCTCCGGGTCCAGGCGCACGCCGACCCCGACGCCTTCTTCCTCGGCGCCGCCGACCGGCTCGTCGAGGCCCGGACCCGGATCGCCGCCCGGCTCGGCGCGGACCCGGACGGGCTCGCCTTCGTGTCGAACGCCACCGAGGCCGCCAACGTGGCCCTCGACGCCGTGGAGTTCGCCGCCGGCGACGAGATCCTGGTCACCGACCACGGCTACGGCACGGTCGTCGCGGCCGCCGCCCGGCGCGCCCCGCTCACCACCGTGGCGCTGGGCACCGACCTCCCCGACGAGGACGCCGTACGGGAGACCGTGCTGGCCGGGGTCACCCCGCGGACCCGGGTCGCCGTACTCGACCACATCAGCTCGCCCACCGCGCGGCTCATCGCCTCGCCCCGGCTGCTCGCCGAACTCGCCGAGCGGGGCATCACCACCATCGTGGACGGCGCCCACGCCCCCGGCATGATCCCCGACCCGCTGGGCGGAGGCGCCGACTTCTGGTTCGGCAACCTCCACAAATGGGCCTACGCCCCGTCCGGAACCGCGCTGCTGTCCGTCGCCGCGCACCACCGCGACCGGGTCCGGCCGCCGGTGCCCTCCTGGGAGGCGCACTACGGCTTCCCGCGCTCCGTGGAGAACCGCGCCACCTTCGACTACACCGGCTGGCTCGCCGCCCCGTACGGGCTCGACCTGCTGGAAGAGCTCGACGCCGCCAAGGTGCGGGCCCACAACAGCGCCCTGGCCGCCTACGGCGCGACCCTGCTCGGCGAGATCCCCGGGATCGCCGCGCTCCCGCACACCGAGGGCCTCGCCCTGCGAACGCTGCGGCTGCCGCCCGGGATGGCCGAGACCCCGGACGCCGCCCAGGCACTGCGCGAGCGGATCGCGGCCGAGCAGCGGATCCGGGTCCTGATCTGGCCCTGGCCGGGCGGCGGCGGGATCCGGGTGAGCGGGCAGATCTACAACCGGGCCGAGGAGTACGAACGGCTCGCCGAGGTACTGCCCGCCTACCTCCGCTAGCGAAGGCAGGCGGGCACAGCGGCCTAGCCGCGCCGGAGCAGGTACGTGTCCATGATCCAGCCCTTGCGGGCACGGGCCTCGGTGCGCAGCTCCTCGATCCGGCCGGCGACCTCCGCCAGCTTTCCCGAGACCAGGATCTCGTCGGGGGTGCCCACGTACGCACCCCAGTAGATGTACAGGTCCTGGTCGAGGTGGGCCGTGAAGGCGTGCCGGGCGTCCAGCATCACCACCACGTCGTCCACATCGGCCGGCCAGCCCTCCGCGAGCCGGCGCCCGGTGGTGATCTGGACCGGACGGCCCACCCGGTTGAGGTTGGTGCGGTGGCGGGCCAGCAGCGAGGAGATGCTGCTGATGCCGGGCACCACCTCGTGCTCGAAGGCGACCCGGCCCTTCTCCAGCACCTCGTCGAGGATCGCGAGGGTGGAGTCGTAGAGCGAGGGGTCGCCCCACACGAGGAACGCGCCGGTCTCCCCCTCTGCCAGGTCCTCGGCGATGAACCGCTCGAAGAGCTCGGCCCGCGCGCTGCGCCAGCCGTCCACCGTGGGGGTGTAGTCGGAGGGCGTCCGGTCGCGGTCGGGATCGCGGCCCTCCACCAGCCGGTGTCCGGGGCGGGCGTGCGCGTCGAGCATCGCGCGCCGCAGCCCGGTCAGATCCGCCTTCTCCTCGCCCTTCTCCAGGATGAGGAATGCGTCCGCCGCGCCGATCGCCTTGACCGCCTGGAGGGTCAGGTGGTCCGGGTCGCCCGCGCCTATGCCGATCACTGAGAACTTCTTCACCGGGCTATTCTGCCCGTCATGCGCGCCGCCCTGTTCGTCACCTGCGTCAACGACGCGCTCTACCCGCGCACGGGCATCGCCGTCGTCCGCCTCCTGGAGCGGCTCGGGGTCACCGTGGACTTCCCCGCGGCGCAGAGCTGCTGCGGGCAGCCGCAGTACAACACCGGCTACCGGCGCGAGGCCGAACCACTGGTCCGGCGCACCGCCGAGGCCTTCGCCGGCCACGCGTACGTGGTCACCCCCTCGGGCTCCTGCGCCGCCATGGTCCGCGCCCACTACCCGCGCATCGGGCGCGCCGCCGAGGCCGAGGGGCGGGGCCCGGCCCTGGCCGCGCTGGCCGAAGACCTCGTACCGCGCGTGTACGAGCTCACCGAGTTCCTCGTCGACGTCCTCGGCGTGACGGACGTGGGCGCGTACTTCCCGCACACCGTCACCTACCACCCCTCCTGCCACGGCCTGCGGGGCCTCGGACTCGGAGACCGGCCCCGGCGGCTGCTGGCCGCCGTACGCGGCCTGGAACTGCGCGAACTGTCCGGCGCCGAGGAGTGCTGCGGCTTCGGCGGGACCTTCGCCGTCAAGAACCCCGACGTATCCGCCGCGATGGGCACCGACAAGACCGCCCACGCGCTGTCCACGGGCGCCGAGGTGCTGTGCGGGGCCGACAACTCCTGCCTCGCCCACCTGGACGGCATCCTGCGCCGCCAGGGCGCCCCGCTGCGGGCCCTGCACCTCGCCGAGATCCTGGCCTCGACGGAAGAGGACCCCCTCACATGACGGGCACGTACCTGGGCATGCCGCCCTTTCCCGACGCGGCCCGCGAGGCCGTGGGGGACGAGGTGCTGCGCGCCAACCTCCGCCACGCCACGCACACCATCCGCGACAAGCGGGCGCGGGCCGTCGCCGAACTGGAGGACTGGGACCGGCTGCGCGCGGCCGGCAAAGCGGTCAAGGACCACACGCTGGCGCACCTCGACCGCTACCTGCTCCAACTCGAGGCCTCCGTCACCGCCGCCGGCGGCACCGTCCACTGGGCGGCCGACGCCGACGAGGCCAACCGCATCGTGACGGACCTGGTCAGGGCCACCGGGGAACGGGAAGTCGTCAAGGTCAAGTCCATGGCCACCCAGGAGATCGGCCTCAACGAGGCCCTGGAGGCGGCCGGGATCGCCGCGTACGAGACCGACCTCGCCGAACTCATCGTCCAGCTCGGCCACGACCGGCCCTCCCACATCCTGGTCCCGGCCATCCACCGCAACCGCGGCGAGATCCGCGACATCTTCGCCGCGGAGATGGGCGCCTGGGGCCGTCCGGCCCCCGAGGGACTGGGCGACGACCCGCGCGAGCTCGCCGAAGCGGCCCGGCTGCACCTGCGCGAGAAGTTCCTGCGCGCCAAAGTCGCCGTGTCCGGCGCCAACTTCATGGTCGCCGAGACCGGCACCCTGGTCGTCTTCGAGTCCGAGGGCAACGGCCGGATGTGCCTGACACTGCCCGAGACCCTGATCTCCGTCGTCGGCATCGAGAAGGTGGTCCCGACCTTCCGGGACCTGGAGATCTTCCTCCAGACGCTGCCGCGTTCCTCGACGGCCGAGCGGATGAACCCGTACACGACCATGTGGACCGGCCTGGGGCCGTCGAAAGGGGCCGACGGCGACGGCCCCTCCGTCTTCCACCTCGTCCTCCTCGACAACGGCCGCACCGACACCCTCGCCGACGAGGTGGGCCGCCAGGCCCTGCGGTGCATCCGCTGCTCCGCCTGCCTCAACGTCTGCCCGGTGTACGAGCGCGCCGGCGGCCACGCCTACGGCTCCGTCTACCCCGGCCCGATCGGCGCCATCCTCAGCCCCCAGCTCCGGGGCACCGGGAGCGAGATCGACGCCACCCTGCCCTACGCCTCCACCCTCTGCGGGGCCTGCTACGAGGTCTGCCCGGTCGCCATCGACATCCCCGAGGTACTGGTCCACCTCCGCGAACGCGTGGTCCAGGGCGGCCCGGTGACCCGCGAGGGCATCCGGGTCCGGATCCGCCCCGCCGACGGCCACACCGCGGAACGGGCCGCCATGCGGGCCGCCCGGATCCTCCTCGACCGCCCGGGCGCACTGCGTGCGGGGGAGCGGCTGCTCGCCCGCGCCCGCCGGCTGCGACCGCGCCGGCTGCCGGGACCCGGGCGGGCCTGGACCGACAGCCGGGAGCTGCCGGAGATCCCGGAGCGCTCGTTCCGCGACTGGTGGGCGGCGCGCGAGAAGGAGGCGCGCCCGTGAGCGCCAAGGAACAGATCCTGGCCCGCATCCGCCGGGCCCTGCCCGAGCCGCGCCCGGACACCGAGATCCCCCGGGACTACCTCGCGGTACACGGCGCCCGCACCCCGGCCGAGACCGTGGACCTGCTCGCCGCCAACCTCACGGAGTACCGCGCGAAGGTCCACCGGGTCGACGAGGACGGCATCGCCGCGCTACTGGCCCGCCTCCTCGCAGAGCGGGGCGCTTCCTCGGTGCTCGTACCGCCCGGCCTGCCGCCGTACTGGATGGCGGCCGTCGACGCGACCCGGATGCACGACCTCGCGGCCTCCACGCCGCACGAACTGAACGCGGTGGACAGCGTGGTGACGGGCTGCGCCCTGGCCATCGCCGAGACCGGCACGATCGTCCTCGACGGCGGCCCGGGACAGGGACGGCGCCGGATCACCCTGATCCCGGACCACCACGTCTGCGTGGTCCGCGTCCCCGGCCAGGTGGTGGACTCCGTCCCCCGCGCGCTGCCGCTGCTGGACCCCACCCGCCCCCTGACCTGGATCTCGGGCCCCTCCGCCACCAGCGACATCGAACTCGACCGGGTGGAGGGCGTGCACGGCCCCCGCACCCTGGAAGTGGTCCTCCTCGGCGCACAATGAGGGCATGCCCTCCCACCTCGCCCTCACCGCCCTCGTGGTCCACGACTACGACGAGGCCATCGACTTCTACACCCGCGCGCTCGGCTTCGACCTCGCCGAGGACACCCCGCGCCCGGACGGCTCCCGCTGGGTCGTGGTCCGCCCGCCGGGCGCCAAGGAGTCCGCCCTGCTCCTGGCCCGCGCCAAGGACGAAGCCCAGCGCTCGCGCGTGGGCGACCAGACGGGCGGCCGGGTCGGCTTCTTCCTCTACACCGACGACTTCGCCGCCGACCACGCCCGGATGACCGCCGAGGGCGTCCGCTTCCTGGAGGAGCCGCGCCACGAGGCGTACGGCTCGGTCGCCGTGTTCCAGGACCTCTACGGAAACCGCTGGGACCTCCTCCAGCCGGCGTAGCCCCGGCCGGGCGCGGGACGGGGACCACCCGAAGACGCCGGTGTTCCGGCCCCGGAGGGCGACCGGGCCGGACCGTCCGCCGCCGCTCCGGGCTCAGGCCGAGCCGGGTCCACCCGTGAGGTGCGGGGCCTCGGCCGCCGCTTCGACGGCAGCTCCGGCTTCCACCCGTGCCGCCAGCTCCCGGGCCCACCGGACCAGCCCGGCGATGTCCATCCCGTACGGGGACCCGGCCCCGGGGGCGGCCGCGTCCCCGGCCGCGTACAGCCCGGCCAGGGCGGAGGCTCCGCGGCGCAGCAGCCGGGCCCCGCCGACGGCGTTCCCGCGCGCGGAGTGCGTCAGGCCGACCGCCAGCTGCGCCAGCGCCCGCCACAGCGGTGCCTCGGCCGCGGGTCCGGATTTCCAGGCGTCCTCGAACACCTCGTGCGCGTGGAACGGCATCCCGGCGTCCAGCAGCCGCTGCGCCTGCGCCACCGTCTCGCCGGGCGAGCGCACCACTCCCTCGGGCTGCCGCTCCACCCCTTGGGCCCCGTAGGGCAGCGGCCGCCCCAGCCCGTCCCTGGGCCGAGCGTTCCGCGCCCGACCCTCACCGTCCCGATCCCGTGCGTTCACCCGTCCATCCTCCCCTCCACCCCTTCTCGCCGATAACCGGTGCATGCGCACCCCCCGGTGTGGGGTAATGTTCTGCATGTGCCGCCGAGACGGGGGAAACCCCAGATCAGAAGCACATCGGGACGTGGCGCAGCTTGGTAGCGCACTTGACTGGGGGTCAAGGGGTCGCAGGTTCAAATCCTGTCGTCCCGACTTTTCGAAGTCGCAGATCAGGGGCCGTATCGGAGAAATCCGATACGGCCCCTGATCGTTTCTAGGGTTCTACGGCCGGCCGGGGCCCCCGACGCACGTGACCGGGTCCTTCGGCTGCGGCCCGTTTCACTCGTCGCGAAGCCGGGCGTCGGTGACCGCCTCCATGGCGACACGAAGCCTCCGGGCCAACGAATGGTCCCGATGCCGGGTCAGCCAGTCCTCGCTCAGGCGAAGGGGGAGGGCCTTCTCGCTCGGCGGGAACGACGGGAGAGTCAGCAGTTCTGTGAGGATCAGGCCTGCTTTGGGGATCGTGCCGTGCCGATCGAGCCATCGCAGCGCGCAGTCGACGGCGCGGGACCGTTGGTCCGCGTCGAGGGCGGGATGTCGCAGGACGCCCGAGAGCGTGGAGCGGTCTTTGCCCGACGTGTCGGTGGTCAAGCGGTCCAGGGCGATGTCGATGGCGGCGCGTGCCTGTTCCGCGGTCAGGTCCGGGCGGGTGAGGAGCGAAGCCAGGACGGGCCGCTGCGCCTTGACGCCGTGGGAGGCCACCATCCATCGAAGGCTGACGTCCGCGACGGCCCGGGCCCGGCCGGTCGTCAGGCCACGGCGCTGACTGAGCATCACGGCCATCAACTCGTGGTCGTCGGGGCGCGCCAGCAGTTGGGTGAACCCTTGGTCGATCGCGGACTGGAACTGGTCGGGAGCCAGTTCGGGCACCCGCAGAAGGGCGCCGAGGACGGTGCCGAAGCTTTCGTGGTCCTGATGGGTCTCGAGCCACCGGAAGGCGTGGTCAACCGTCGCGCGGGTCTGGTCCGGGCTGATCTGTTCGTGGTGCAGGAGGAGGCGCTGGAGCACCGCCGGGGCGGACGGGGCATCGGGCTGTGAGGCCAGTTGGCGCAGCAGGGGGAGAGCCGCGTCGGGCGCGCCGTCGTGGGCGAGCAGGGCCTGCACGACTTGGGAGGGGTTCGAGGCGTCCGCGTCCGCGAAGCCCTGGGCCACCCACGACTGGGCCAGGGCGGCCGCCTGGCGGTTCAGCTCTGCCGGACAGTGTTCGGCGGCCAGGACGCTGCGCAGGACGCGTCCCGTGCTCGGGTGCTTCCGGGGCCTGCCCAGCCACTCCAGAGCGTGGCCGAACAGTTCGGCACGGGATTCTTCCGGGAAGCGGTCGCACTCCAGGAGGGCACACAGTGAAGAGCCGACGTCCGCGTCGGCCCGAATGCCCGAGCGCAGCCAGGTGAAACCTCTTCGGACCGCTTCCCCGCGGGCCGTGTCGTGGACATCCTCGCGCTGAAGGAGGGCGCGCAGCACCGCACCGATCCCGCCGGTTCGGAAATGCGTCAACCAGGCCAGTACTACGCCCGTCACCTCTTGTAGCCGAGCGGGCGGATGGTCCATGGCCAAGAGGCGCTTCAAGAGCGACGGCGTACGGCGCCAGTCGGGCCGGGACGGCAGCCAGTGCAGGGTGCGGTCGACCACGAGGTCCTCGGCCTCCTGCGAGAGCCCCGGGCGGTCCAGCAGGGCGTCGAGGAGATGCTCGGCATCGGTCTGGTCGCCGCGGCGCGCGAGCCAGCCGACGGAGGCTTCGACCAGAGCGTCGGAGGGCTCGTCGGAACTGTGGAGGGCGGCGGTCAGGAAGGGCCTCGCCGTGAATCCAGCCTCGGCCCGGGCGAGCCACGGTGCCACGAGAGCGGTCCACACGCTGGGCATGGAGCCGGACCACGGCCCGCTCGTGACCAGGGTCAGCAGGGCTTGTTCACCGTCGCGGCCGGCGTGTTCCAGGAGTCTCCCCAGCGAGCCCGCGTTGGCCGCGAGCCATTCACCGCAGAATCGCTCCAGGGCCGTCGTGTGGTGGACGGGGCCGTGCGCGGCCAAGTCGGCGGCCAGCCGCCGGAGATGGCTCGTGAACACCGCGAAGGTGCCGGGATGACGCATGACCGCGGCGAACAGGGCCTCGGCCGAGGCTTGATGGACGCTCCAGCCCGGAGCGGGCATCAGCGACTGCAGCAGCAACTCGTCGGTGACGATGTCGTGGACCACCACCAGCCGTCCGTCGGCTTCGTCGAGCCACCCCAGAGAGATGAGGGTATCGACGACCTGGCGCCCGCTGTAGCGCCTGCCCTGGTCCCCGGCCGTGGACAGGTAGGAGTCGACGGTCTGTTCGACGGTCCGCCGGGGTTGCGGACTGGCCGCCACCGACACGGCGAACGCGAGCTGCCCGACGTCGGGAGTGGCGACGTCCAAGGGTGAAGCGGTGGCGGGGGGACTCGTCGCCAGCGCGTCCCGCCGCATCCCTTCACGCAGCCAAGCCAGCAGCTCGCCGGGTCGGACCGAGGCCGTCACCTGGAGCGGGAGCCGTCCCAGGCCCTGCCCCTCGATCGCCCGCGCGATCAGCAGGGCCGTGACCGGACGGCGTCCGCACAGCCGGGACAGCTCCTCCAACCCCCACTGCCGGGCGGTGTGGGGGGCAGCGTGCTTCAGCACCTGCGTGATGACCGCGGACTGGAAAGGCCAGTCGTCCCGTACGAAGACGTCGTCCAGTACGCGGGTGCTGCCGCGCAAATGGACCGTATGCCGCGAGCCCGGCCGGACCGACGCCAAGCACGCCACGGTCACGCCCTGCCGGCGTGCTTCCGGAAGCAGTACTTCCTCGAGGGCGCGCAGATCCAGCTGGGGACACGCGTCCAGGTAGTCCAGGACCAGCAGTACCCGTCGGCTACCGCAGGTCAGGACGGACTCCGCCACATCGTCGAGGTTCACGGCGCTGTCGGCCTGGACGTGCAGGACTTCCCAGCCGGCACGGTCGGCCCGCTGCGCCACCTCGAAACACGTTCTCGTCTTGCCCGACCCGGCCGGTCCGATCAGGAGGACTCCGCGCGCGTGTTGGGCTGTGAGCCGGCCGAAGAGCTTGTCCGGGTGGGTGTCGTGGTCCAGCCCCGGATGGACGAAGGGGAGGTGTTCTTGGTCCAGGTAACTGCGTCGTCCGCGCAGACCTCGTACCACGTCGGCGTGCGTACGGATGCGACGGCGCACGTCCTTGCCGCCGACCAGCGCGACAGACGAGCCCAGCGGCACCTGTTGCACTCCGTGCTCGACCAACAGCCTCTCGAACTGCGGATCTTCGGTCAGCCGGGAAAACCCGGTCGCCGTGAGGCTCGCCGCACCAGCCGGAACGTGGTGGCTCGTGCACACGCCCACCAGCACATTGTCCCGGGTGAGCACACCCGCCCCCGACACGCCCTGCCAGGGGGACCCGCTGGCGAGGCGCGGGGCTGGCGAGGGAGAGTTCCATCTCGTGGCTTCCGAGGAAGGAACCCAGGAGGATCGAGCCGGTCATCTGCCGGGTCGCCGGAACGTCCTCGCGGGAGGCGAAGTCGGGGAACCCCACCGCGACGAACGGGATCGATCCCACGGCCTGGGGTACGACGCCCCACCGAGCCGGAGGGATCGCACCGGCTCCGTCACCCAGGACCAGCAGTGCGAGATCGACGCCTTGGTCCCGGTGGCGGAACACCTCCTCCACTCCCACCCGCCGCGCGGACTGCCCGGGCAACCGCACCTCGTGGGCGGCCTGGTCCCCGGTGAAGCCGTGCCCGGCACATATCGCCAGCCGAGACGTCAGCAGAAAGCCCGTAGCCGCGAAGCGGGGGGTGCCGTCGGAGTCCCGGCGGACCACCATGGCGACCCGCCCCAGAACCTGCGCGTCGATCACCGCCGGCACGCCCAGGGCTGCCGGTGGCCCGCCGACTCACTCACGGCGTCAGTCCTCCAGTCGCGCCCCGCGCGCCGAATCGGTGAGGACGGAGCCGCCGTCCGCCGTCTCCGCCGTCAGTTCCAAGGAGACGGTGTGCGTGGCGGACGTGCCCTTGGTCGCCTTCCCGTCAGCACTGAGAACCCAGAACTTCACCCCGCCGTGCGCCTCCGCCGACGCCGTCACGGCGACCTGTACGTCCAGCTTCACGGACTGCACCCGAAGCCGGACGGGTTGGCCCGCACCGTCTGCCATGGCCCTGGACAGTTCCCCGCGCAGTGCCTTGATGGTCTCCGCCAGACCGATCTCCACGAACTCCCCCTCTATCGGCCCCTGCCGGCCGAGCCGTGCTCGGGCTGCGGAGCCGGACTACGTGAACGGCCCATGTTAAGGCTCTGCTTGGAGATCACCTAGACGACAGCGTCGCGATCTCCGTGCGCACCGGCCGCGGTGAGGCGGAGGAGTGCCACGCCGCCACGGCTGACGGCTTCGTCGGCCCGTGGCCTCGTTGCCACCGGCGCCGGTGCCGGGGGTGGGGGCGGGCCGACGGGTACGTCGAGATGTTCCCGCGGAGGAACGGCGGAGCACCGGTACGGGTGTGAGTCGCGCTGGTGTGGGCAGGCGCCCTGCGGGTCCGGTGGATCCGCCACCGGGCCGGCACGTGACGAGTCGAGGAGTGGCCATGCCTCGTGGTTCCAGTTCCAAGCGTGAACGACAGTACGAGCACATCAAGGAGAGCGCCGAGCAGCGCGGTGAGAGCACGAAGCGGGCGAAGGAGATCGCGGGCCGCACGGTCAACAAGGAACGGGCGCGTTCCGGTGAGTCGAAGACCGCGAGCCGGTCCTCGACGCACGACACGTCTTCCTCGAAGCGGGGCGGCCAGCGCTCGCACAGCGGCTCGCAGGGCCCCACGAAGGAGCAGCTGTACAACGAGGCGAAACAGCGCAACATCGAGGGCCGCTCCAAGATGGACAAGGCCGAGCTCAAGCGGGCCCTCGGCCACTGAAGACGAGGACCGGAGAGCACCATGAGCGCGAAGGACCAAGGCCGTAAGCCGACCCCTCCGTCACAGGCGCCCGGGGAGAGCGGCGATCCGGAAGCCCGGAGAGAAGCCGAAGAGGCAGTGCTTCCCCGCACGCGGGGCGGCGAGGCCGGCGACGCGCTGACGCCGAACACCGAAGCACAGCGCCGTGCCGACGCGAAGGCGCAGAAAGGGAGCGGGACAGACGGCGGCGGTTCGGCCTGAAGGGTCTCGCCGCGAGGACGACGGCGCGGCGCCGGCGGGGGCGGCCGGCGCGCTGTCACGGCAGCGCGACGTGCTGACGACGCCCCGTTCCGGACGACGGCGTGGGCGATCCACCCGGTCGCCGCTCAGCGAGGTGGTCATCATGGCGAGGAGCGCTCTCGTCGTCATCGACATGCTGAACACGTACGACCACGAGGACGCCGATGCCCTCGTGCCCAGCGTGGAGCGTGCCCTGCCCGCGATGCTGTGCCTGCTCGGCGAGGCCCGTAGGCGCCACCTCCCGGTGATCTACGCCAACGACAACTTCGGAAAGTGGCGCTCGCACCACGGCGAGATCCTGGAGGCGGCCCTGACCGGCCGGCACGCCGACCTCGTCGAGCCCGTGCGCCCCGACGAATCCGCCTACTTCGTCGTGAAGGCCCGCCACTCCGTCTTCTACGAGACGCCGCTCGCCTACCTGCTGGGTTCACTGGATGTGGACCACCTCGTCCTGTGCGGGCAGGTCACGGAGCAGTGCGTGCTCTACTCCGCCCTTGACGCACACATCCGCCACCTCTCGGTGACGGTCGCCCGGGACGCCGTCGCACACATCCACCAGGACCTGGCCGATGCCGCCCTGCGCATGATGGAGATCAACATGTCCGCCCGTGTCGTGGCCGCGGCCGATGCCTTCTCGTAGACGACGCCCTCCGGCCGGAAGGCGCGCGGAACGGGCCCCCGATCGGGGGCCCGTTCTCTGTGGCTGCCTGACCTCACACGACTCAACCGGCCCTTAGAGGTCCAGCGTGATGGCGTAGGCGAGGAAGAACAGGGCCACCACGACGGCCAGCAGGCAGATCAGCACGAGCGGCCCCTTTGCCCAGCCGCGGGTGAGGGGCCGGTACGGACCTGCTCCGGATCCGGTGCTCGACTCACCGGGCGGTGTCTCCTCGGGTCGTACGCCGCCCGCCGACCTCTGCTCCGGTCCGTCGCGTGCGGGATTCGGCTGTGGGAATTCGGTCATCGCTCGCCACCTCGATTCTGTGCCGACCCCGGCCCGGTGGCCTACCGACGGCGGTGCGAGGTGCCGGTGACGAGTCGGGGCTATCCAGCGCCTACCCATGGGTGGAGGGCGGATGCGTGCCCGGTCCGGGGGAGGCGGACGTCATGGACATCACCGAGAACACTCTCAGCGTCGGCTGGACGTGAGGCCGGGACGGAGCGTGAAGAGGTGACGGGTCCGGGTGAGTTCCAGGACGCGCAGTCCCTGTTCGGGGACGCCACCGAGTTCAAGCGTCCAGCCCTCGGCGATGGAGCGGTGGCGCAGGGCGAGCAGGAGGTGGAGAGCACTGGTACCCATGAAGGTGACCGCCGTCAGGTCCAGAACGAGGATCCGGTCGGTCAAGGCGAGGGCGCCGGTCGCGGCGCCCAGGGTGTGACACGTGTCGAAGTCGAGGTCACCGGTCACCGAAACGGTGGTTCGGTCGAGGTGCTCGGTGACATCGATGGCGAAGCCGTGGAGGCTCATGGTCGTCTCCGCCGAATCGGAGCCCATCACGGTCGTCTCCTCGGGAGAAGACCGTCAAGCGCACGACACGTGTCGTGCATGGCCGGGCGGCGGAACCCGCGCATCCCCCACGAGCCATCGGGTGGCACCTGGCGTGCGGGGCTCGAACCGGACCAGGCTGGTTTCTACCTCACCCCTGCCCAGGTACCCGCCCTCCATACCTCGTCCCCGCGCGGTCGAGGGGCGCGGCCCCTCGCACCGCGGGCGCGGCATGGAAGGGCGCGGCGCGGGCAGGTGCCTGCCGAATCCAGGCGCGCACCGTCACAGGCTGCCACCAGGGTTAAGGCGGTGGGTACCGATGGACGGACGAGGGCTTGCCTTGGCCGGAAAACCCGTGCGGCCGGAGGAGCGGATGGATGTCGCCTACGACGCCGGACGGAACTGCCCCGGCTGGCGGGCGCGCCTGACGAAGTCGGACGGCGAGGGGATCTGGATCCAGCTCTTCCGGTGCCGGGACTTCGGCGTATGGGCCATCAGCTGGGACAGCATGCCTCCGGGCACCGGATACCTCGATCACGAAGGGGTTCGCGGGGCCGTGTTCGTGGCTCGGGGCGCACTCAAGCACGAACGGGCGCGACTTGGATCCGCGCCGAACGCCGAAGAAGTGGGCGCGGGAAACGGATTCTGCTTCGACGAGACCTTTTACCACCGGATGTACGCGGTCAGTGACGCCGGACCGACGGTCACGGTGCACGTCTTCGCGTCGGCGGACGTGGACAGCGCCGTACCGGGCGCCCCCACCATCGGGCTCGGCCTCCCCTGACGGCCGCCGGATCGCCGCACCGGGATCCTGCGGCCAGGGCGGCCGACGCGGTACGGGCATGGCCGGACGAGGCGGGGGCAGGCGCCCGGGCCCGTACGCGTCGACTCGTACGTCCGGCCGGACCCCGGCAGCGTCGAAGGCGCCGGTCCGGTCGACGCGTGGTACCCGACCGCCTCCAACCTCCAGTCCAACGGGGACGCGATGGAGCTGGCGGTCCGCAACGGCGGTGGGCGTGCGGGGCGTGGCCGGCGACCGGGCCAACCGCGGGCGCCTCGATCCCGAGGACCTCTACGGGTGGCAGGCCCTCGCCTCCCCGGACCGCCTGACCCGGCCC
Source organism: Streptomyces sp. GQ60 (assembly GCF_059758875.1). Classification (NCBI taxonomy): domain Bacteria; kingdom Bacillati; phylum Actinomycetota; class Actinomycetes; order Kitasatosporales; family Streptomycetaceae; genus Streptomyces; species Streptomyces sp. GQ60. Next base: position 177,824 of record NZ_JCAXEG010000015.1, read on the forward strand.
CTGGTGAGGGAAGGCGGCGTCCTGCGGGAGACCGACTGGGACACCGCGATGGGCCGCATCACGGCCCGCACCCGCGGTAGCCGTAGTGGAAGGGCAGGAAGACCACGCCCTCGCGGATGCCGGTGATGCGGGCCCTGCGCCGGACCGTGCCGCGCCGGGTGGTCACCTGAGCGAGGTCGCCTTCCCTAGAGGTCTCCGCCGCGGGCGCCGCGGCCGCGGGCATCGGGGACTCCGACGGCCACCACCGGGCCGCCAACGAACTCACCTCCACCACCTGGGACCCGGCCTCCCAACAGCCCCTGTTCAAGACCGGCGCCGCCCGCCTCACCCCGGCCGCCCGTCTCGCCGGACCGGCCCCGGCTCCCACCACCACTGCCTCGGCTCCGGCAGGCCGCCGCGACGGGCCAACCGGCCGCCGCGACGGTGCAAGAGGAAGGACACCGTCATGAAGAAATGTCCCGGCGGCTGATACCCGCCGGGACATCGGGGCCACGTTCAGATCGCGGTGGGGAACCTGTCCCACGCGCGGTGTTCCGCGAGGGCGGCGGTGAGGTGCTTGAGGGCGGCGGCCGGGGTGCCGGCCAGCGCTACGCCCGGATCGTCCTCCCCGATGCCGGCGGCCGCGAGGGCCGGGGAGGAGTCGTTCCATCCGGCGATTGCTTTGCCGTGGCGGTAGGCCTCGGCGAGAAGGAGCAGCACCCGCGGGTCGCAGTCGCCCGGCCGGGGTGTGCCGGCCTTTGCGCCGGCCTTCGCGTCCCGGGCGCCGCGGGCATCGGCCGCGGCCGCGGGCGTACCGGCGAGCAGAAGGGCGTCGAACTCGATGGAACGCGCGGCCGCGAACGTCCGCTGCACGGCGACCGGATTCTTTCCGGCCCCGAGGGATCCTCCGGTGGGAGCGATCACCAAGGGGACCATGCCGGCCTTCGCGATGGCCGCCCGTACGGTTTTCACTCCCCTCAGGTCGGCGTCGGGGCCGGCGACGATGCCGATGACCCGTCCGTCGAGCGGCCAGGTGCCGCGGATCTGGGAGAGGGCGGGGCTCGGGTCCGGTTCCGCGAGCGGTCGCGTGGCGGCCGGGGCGGGCAGCCCGAGTCCGGCCGCGACTTCTGCGCACAGGTGCGGGTCGATGTTGGCGAGGACCGCGAGGACCCGCTGCCTGACGGCCTGCCCTTCGCACTTGCTGAGTTCGAAGGTGTAGGCGGCGATGATGTGTTCGCGTTCGACCGCCGTCATGCTGAGCCAGAACAGGCGGGGCTGGCTGAAGTGGTCGTCGAAGGACGCCGAAGCGGCACGGACCTTCGAGGCCGCCGGCAGTTCGACGGGCGCCTCGATGAAGGCCCCGGTGTCGGCTCCCGCGAGGAAGGGGCAGCCGCCGTCGAGGCTGTTGGGGCGGTACGGGGCGGTCCCGGTGTGGACGGCGCTCTGGTGCATGCCGTCGCGGAGCATGTCGTTGACGGGGGCGTGCGGCCGGTTGACGGGGATCTGGGCGAAGTTCGGGCCGCCGAGCCGGCTGATCTGCGTGTCGAGGTAGGAGAAGAGCCGTCCTGCCAGCAGGGGGTCGTCGGTGACGTCGATTCCGGGGACGAGGTGGCCGGGGTGGAAGGCGACCTGTTCGGTTTCGGCGAAGTAGTTCGTCGGGTTGGCGTTGAGCGTCATCAGTCCGATGGGCCGTACGGGGGCGAGTTCCTCCGGAACGATCTTGGTCGGGTCGAGGAGGTCGATCCCCTCGAAGGTCTGCTCCGGCGTGTCGGGGAACGTCTGGATGCCGAGTTCCCACTGGGGGAACGCGCCCGCCTCGATCGCATCGGCCAGGTCGCGGCGGTGGAAGTCGGGGTCCATTCCGCCCGTGAGCTGGGCCTCCTCCCACACCAGGGAGTGGACGCCGAGCTTCGGCTTCCAGTGGAACTTCACCAGCGTCGTGGCGCCCTTGGCGTTGACGAGGCGGAACGTGTGGACGCCGAAGCCCTCCATCATCCGGAAGGAACGCGGGATCGCCCGGTCGGACATGTTCCACAGGGTGTGGTGGGTCGCTTCGGTGTGCAGGGACACGAAGTCCCAGAACGTGTCGTGCGCGCTCTGGGCCTGCGGGATCTCCCGGTCGGGGTGCGGCTTCCCGGCGTGGATGACGTCGGGGAACTTGACGGCGTCCTGGATGAAGAAGACCGGGATGTTGTTGCCGACCAGATCGAAAGTGCCCTCCCCGGTGTAGAACTTCGTGGCGAACCCGCGCGTGTCCCGCACCGTGTCCGCCGATCCCCGCGAGCCGAGGACGGTGGAGAAGCGGACGAAGACCGGCGTCTCCACACCCTTGGCCAGGAACGCGGCTTTGGTGACCTTTGCCGCCGTGCCGTACCCCTGGAAGACCCCGTGGGCGGCGGCCCCGCGCGCGTGGACGACCCGTTCCGGAATGCGCTCGTGGTCGAAGTGGGTGATCTTCTCCCGCAGGTGGTGGTCCTGCAGCAGCACCGGCCCCCGCGCACCGGCCTTCAGCGAATGATCGCTCTCGTACAGCCGGGCGCCCTGCGCGGTCGTCAGGTAGGCGCCGGACTGTGCCACGGCGGCCTGGGGCGCGCCGGTGGGGCGGCCCGTCGGGGTGAGGGTTTCCGGGCCCTGCTGGTCCGCCTTCGCGGGAAGGGGTTCGCGGGGTGCGGCCGGCTCGGCAGCCCCACCGGCCCGCTCCTTCGGAGCGGCCTTCTCGGCCGCCTTGGTCGCCGCCTTGGTCGCCTTCTTCTGAACCATCTCTGATGTCTCCTCTTGACCAGACTTCGTGCCGTGCGCGATCTCCTGCTGCTGAACCCGGGGCGGCCCCCGGATAGCCCCGGGTGCCACCCTTCCGTCCGTGGTCCACCACGGCATCCTGGGTACGCCCATACCGGCTGCCGACCGCAACCGTCAGGCTCCGCCGGCCGCCGTGCGGGCCCGTACCTGCTCCGGGGTGAGGTACTGGTCGGTGTACTCGAAGTCGCGCAGCGTTCCCGGCTTGTACGTCTGGAAGCCGGTCCGGACGAAGTCGTCGCCGGCCACGGCGTTGAGGAGCCAGTTCGTCATCACCCGGGTCTTCGCGGCGCCGGTGCGCAGCGCCGCCCAGTGGTAGCCGCGGGCCACGGCCTGGGCGGGCATCCCGCGCAGGCCGATGCCGAGCGGCCGGGAGACGCCGTCGCGGCCGCCGAGGTCGACGACCAGCCCGAGGTCCCTGTGGGCATAGGTACGCGGCGGCGTGCCCCGCAGCGTGGCGACGACGTTGTCGGCGGCGACCTTGCCCTGGCGCTCCGCGTGCTGTGCGGTGGGTGGGCAGACCGCACCGTCCCGGCCGTCGGCCAGGTCGGGCACGGCGGCGGCGTCACCGAGCGCGAACGCGCCGTCGGCGCCCGGCACCCTCAGGTCGGCAGTGACGACGAGCCGGCCGCTCTTCGCCGTCTCGGCGCCCAGCGTGGCGATGAGCGGGCTCGCGGCGACGCCGGCCGTCCAGATGAGGGTGCGGCAGGGCAGCGAGCGCCCGTCCGTGAGGGTGACCTCCTCGGGGCCCGCCTTGGCGACGGAGGCGCCGAGCGAGACGTCGATGCCGCGGCGGCGCAGTACGTCGAGGGCGGCCCGGCCCAGCCGGTCGCCGAGCTCGGGCATCAGTTTCGGGGCCACGTCGACGAGGTGCCAGCTGATCTCGCGCCGGTCCAGCCGGGGGTAGCGGCCGACGGCGTTCGCGGTGAGGCGCTCCAGGGCGGCGGCGGTCTCGGTCCCCGCGTAGCCGCCTCCCACCACGACGAAGCCGAGGCGCGAGGCTCGTTCCGCCGAGCCCGGTGCGGCGGCGTCGGCCAGGTCGAGCTGGGCGATGACGTGGTCGCGCAGGTGGGCCGCCTCGGCCAGCGTCTTCATGCCGCGGCCGTGCTCCGCCAGGCCCGGGATGTCGAAGGTGCGGGTCACGCTTCCCGGGGCGAGCACCAGGTGGTCGTACGGCTGGTCCACCAGCTCCCCGGTGATCTTCCGGATGACGCAGACCTTGGCCCGGGTGTCGACGCCCACGGCCCCGCCGGGCACGATCCGGGTCCGGTGGCGGCGGCTGCGGCGCAGGGAGACCGCCACGGACTGGGGCGTGAGCACCCCGGAGGCCACCTGGGGCAGCAGGGGGAGGTAGAGCTGGTAGGAGAACGGAGTGACCAGCAGGATCTCCGCCTCCCCGGGTGACAGCGTCCGCTCCAGGCGGCGTACGCAGGCGACGCCGGCGAAGCCCGCGCCGACGACCACGATCCTCGGTCGTGCCATGGTGTCCGTCCCTTCCCAGCTGTACGGGTCCCCGGTACGCCTTGCCCCGGCAGGCGGTTCCATGCGTGCGGAAGCGTCAGTCGATCCTGATGACCAGCAGGCAGGTGTCGTCCTCGTGGTTCTCGATCGCGTAGCTGGCCATGATCCGGGTGAGGGCCTCCTGGGCGTTCAGTCCGGCGCAGGACCGCAGCGTGTCCAGCAGTGCGCCAATGCCCTCGGAGATGTCCTCTCCCCGCCGCTCGACCATGCCGTCGGTGTAAAGGAGCAGGACGTCACCCGCACGCAGAGCAACGGTGGCCGTCGCGTACGTGTACCCCGGCATCAGCCCGAAGAGCGGCCCCCGGTGCGTCGTGTCGAGCTCCGAGGCCTCGCCGTCACGAAGCAGGAGCGGCGCCGGATGGCCGGCGCAAGCCCAGCGCAGTGCGCGCCCGGTGTCGATGTGTCCGATGATCCCCGTCGCGGTCTGGGCGGCCGGGTCGGCGCACAACAGCTCGTTGAGCCAGGTGGTCAGCCGGCCCGCGTCCGTGTCCGGGGCGTGCGCGAGGCCCGCGAGGGCGTGCCGCTGCTGTGCCATCCGGGCCACGGCTCCCAGTCCGTGGCCGCAGGCGTCACCGATCGCCAGCAGGATGCGCCCGTCGGGCAGTGCCCGGCACTTGTACCAGTCTCCGCCGACGACTTCGGACTCGGCGGGAAGGTACGCGGCCGCGACGGACAGTCCGATCTCGGCGAGTTCCGCGGAGTGCGCGGGCAGGAGGGCTTCCCTGAGCACGGCCGCGACCCGGCGCTCGGCAGCCGCCTCCTCCGCGAGCCGTTCCGTATCCCGCCGGGTGGCGGCCAACCGCTGGCGGCTGCGCACCTGCGCGGTCAGATCGCGGGCGATGAGGTGCACGGCCCAGGGGAGCCCGTCCCTGGCGATGACGGGGTGCCCGACGAGGTGCAGGGTGCGGACCTCCCCGGCGACGCTGAAGCGGATCTCCGCTCCGGGGGGTTCCTCCCCGTCGAGCAGCCGTGTCAGCAGCTTCCCGAAGCGCCACACGTCCTCGAGGAGGACCGCGTCGCAGAGTTCGGCCATGGAGAGGGCGCGCCCGCCTTCCGAGCGGAAGATCGTGGCGAGACCCTCGGACCACGTCGCCTGGCCGGACAACAGGTCCCAGGTGCCCCATCCCATCGAAGCGATGTACTGGGCGTCGAGCGAGAGCAGCTCGTTGCGGTTGCGGGCCGGCCGCCATGTGGCCAGCACGTTGTCCCCGCACGACGCGGCGTCGTAGAGCAGCGCCGTGCGGTGGAGCCCGTCTCCGCGCTGCTCGGTGTAGTCCACGGCGTACGACCTCAGTGCGTGCCCGGTGTCCAGAACCTCGGACAGGGCGTTCAGGAGTCCGCCGGCCGCGGCGCCGGGCTGGACTTCGAGGAGTCTTCGGCCGACGGTGTGGTCGGGGGCTTCGAGCCATTCCGCGGCGCGGACGTGATTGCCCGCCCGTACGGTGAAGTCGAGGGTCCGGCCGGCCTCGTCCCGCACGGGAACGAGCAGTGCGGCGGACACCGGGATGGCGGGGAGTGTCGCGCAGACGCACGCCCAGGGATCGTGCTCCTCGCCCGCGTCCGCACAGCCGTGCCCTGCGCCCTCCCCGCCCCCGCAGGGACAGCCCGGCCCCCC